>JAZPYF010000001.1:0-19618 GCA_045544055.1 Acutalibacteraceae bacterium
TTCGTGACATTTCCCCACACTGTGGGGAATCACCTTTCAAAAGGAGCTTTTTGCTGTTTCAGCAGCAATACAGGCGGATGATATCCGCCCCTACAATGGATAGATATCTATTATCTATTCGTTATTCTTTATTCTCTATTATCTGTTCGCTAGAATGTACTGACGGGCGATTCAATAAAACCTCCTTTTCAAAGGAGGTGGCATGTCGTAAGACGTGACGGAGGATTGCAAATGGTATTGGCTTTTTCAATCCTCAGTCACGTCGTGACAGCTCTGACTGAGTCGTCCCCTTTGTCACTTCGTGACATTTCCCCACACTGTGGGGAATCACCTTTCAAAAGGAGCTTTTTGCTGTTGCAACAGCAAAACGGGCGGATGATATCCGCCCCTACAATGGATAGATTACCTATGAATGTTTTGGCGGGCGATTCGTGAATCGCCCCTACATAAACAACCACCGTTTATCGCAAAGACAAACGGTGGTGGGAGTTATGATATTGCTGTCAGCTCGGTTGTTGTCCAGGTATAGCCGAGCTTGATTTTGAGGGTATAGCGTGTGTTGGCAGGGATATTGCGGTTGACTGTCCAATGGCGCAAGCCATCCTCGCCGATATAACTGATACCCTGCGAATATGTAAGCGTACAGCCGTTATCGAGCTGGAAACGGATTTTGATTATCTGCGGATCGGTTACAACCTCGAATGTGCCGACTCCGTTTTTGCGAGTAAGATCAAAGGAATACGCTTTTGGAGTGGGCGGCACATCATAGGTTACGGTAAACGGAGTATAACGTTCATCCCACTTGTTGCCGTACTTTGCGCGGATGTTGTGAGTGCCTGCTTCAACTCGCATATTCACAACCCAGGTTTCGGTATCGCCGTGTGAAGTTACCTTTGCTCTGCGGCGGTCAATTGTGGTTGTGACGCCGTTGTCACGCACAACCTGAATCTTGCTCGGGCTGCCTGTTACGTCAATGCTGTAATCTCTGTTGCCGTAGGAATAATAAGGAGTATCGGTTGCAGGTTTGACTTCATTGACACCGGGTACAGGCTCGGGCACTACATTGACTGTACAGGTATCGACATATCCACGCTCGCAATGTGTTGCGGTGACGGTTACAGTACCCTCTTTGAGAGCCGTAATTCTGCCCGAATATTCATCAATTTTGACAACGCTCGGGTCGCTGACCTCATAATCGCACGCCGTCCATATTGCATCAGTCGGATATGTTTTAGCTTCAAGGCCTACAACATCGCCAACGTGAACATTCACCGTTTCATCGGGGAACTGAATGTATTCGGCAGGTGTTACATCGGTGATGATAGTGGCATATTTATGAGGACCATACTCTTCAAACAACGAAAGGAACTCACTGTCTGGTGCACAATGATAAGTTGCACAATTGTAATTCGAATACCATTCTTTTCCATTGTTGCCATAATATTCATAAAAGAGCACGTTTTTTAATTTATCTACAGATAAATTTGACGGTAAATAAAAACTGTAATTTTCTGAACTTATCGTTTCCGTCAGTGATAAAGAAAAATCTACATCTCTTGAAGGCAAAACAACAGCATCATTACTTCCATCTATAAATATCGGTCTTATATATGATAAAGAAGTACAATCATAGTATTTGCAATCCGGTAAAACTACACATTGGTTACCAAGTTGTCCGGGTGCATCAGTATACAATTCATCAAATATTGTGCCTTGCATTGTTTCTAAACTTTTAGGAAAACTGAAAGCAAGGTTTACACACATAAGGAATGCGCCAGAATAAATATTTTTATATCCTTCTGGAATTATAATTCTAGAAACATATGCTAACCCTGGGTCACATTCAGAATATCCAAAACCGGTCGCTTCATCATAGCCTTCAGGATACAAACTATCCGTATAACTCAAATATTCAAAAATATAGCGATTGTCATTCGGTGTACCAATTGAGGTTACCGGATATCCGCCGAGCATAGTTGGTAAAATCAAATCTGTTTTATCGGGTCCGAACATATTGGTCTGTATATTTAGAATGAAAGCCTCACCATTTTCGACAAGATATGCATATAAAGTATCATCAACTATTTCGGTACAGTAACCTTCAGGCAAGACGTACTTAGCAAGATTATAATAATGGTAATTACTTGTTGAACGGTTTGAAGCTAGTGTATCAAAAGAAACTATACCTACGAATATACATGCTATTATAAAAATTGACAATATTCTTTTATATAAGTTCTTCATACCCGACACTCCTTTAGTATTGTCACATACGGTTTTGAAAATTACAATAACAACATCTATTATTTGCCTGAACGGTAATACTCTTTATACCACTCGGCAAATTTTTTCATTCCCGTGCGGATATCTGTTTTTGGAGTGAAGCCGAAATCCTTTTGAAGCTCAGATATATCGGCATAGGTGCGGTAAACATCGCCGGGCTGCATCGGGAGATACTCAATTTTAGCCTTGATGCCTATTGCCTCTTCTATCGCCTCTACAAAGCTTTTGAGCGGCACAGGGTTGTTATTGCCGATGTTATAGACCTTTGCTCTGGCGTTATTCTGCTTTTGGGGCGGTGAAGGGATAATTTTTATAATACCTTCAACAATATCGTCAATATAGGTAAAATCGCGTTCAAGCTCGCCGTAGTTAAACAGCTTTATCGGTTCACCCGTAAGGATTTTTTGCGTAAAGCTGAAGTATGCCATATCAGGTCTGCCGAACGGACCGTAAACAGTAAAAAAGCGAAGACCCGTACAGGGAATATCGAAAAGGTGGCTGTAAGTATATGCCATAAGCTCATTGGTCTTTTTGGTGGCGGCATAAAGGCTGACGGGATTATCCACCCTGTCATCAACAGAAAAAGGTACTTTTTCGCTATTGCCGTAAACGGAGCTTGAAGAAGCATAAACCAGATGCTCAACCGTATTTGCCCTGCAGGCCTCAAGAATATTGAAAAAACCGATTACATTGCTGTCGATATATGCTTGCGGATTATCAATACTGTAACGCACGCCTGCCTGAGCCGCAAGGTTGACAACAATATCGGGCTTTGATTCGCAAAAAACATTTTCGACAGCCGCCTTGTCTGAAATATCAGCTTTGACAAAGGTGAATCCGCTGTATTTTTTAAGTTCGGCAAGCCTTGCAAGCTTTAGATTAACATCATAATAATCATTAAGGTTGTCAAGTCCTGTGACTTTACAGCCACTCTCAAGCAAGCGTTTGGCAAGATGACTGCCTATAAAACCTGCAGCACCGGTTAAAAGTATTTTTTTACTTTCCATTTTTCTTTTCCGTTTCTTCTTTTATTATTCTTTCATCATCGGGATGAGGCTTCCAGAATGTGAAAACAACCGATGATTCTTTCTCGCCTGCAAAGCGCTGACGGCTGACAGTATAAAAACTGCCGTTCACTTCAACAGTATATGGTCTGCGGCAATTATCAGCGGTAGAAACCACCAAAGCCCGCTCCTCAAGCCATTTGTACTGCCCATCAACGCTTATCATACTGCGCAGAGAAACCTTTTTATCGGGCTGAACATAAGTCAGAGCCATAACACCGTCTGACCTGACACACAGGTTCGGAGAGGTGCCGCTGACATTTAGCAGATGAGGCAAGCTCCACCTTGCACCCATATCGTCCGAATAAGATATAAACAGCTCACCAAGTGAAGAAAAAATGCAAATCAGCCTGCCGTTTTTCAGTTTAGCACAGCTGACTTCAGCCACTGTGCGTCCGCCGGGAATTGCCGGCACAGAGCCACACTTTGTAAAGGAGTTGCACTTGTCAGTACTGATATACGCAACTGCGCTGCCGTTTTCCTCACCCATCCATAAAATCTCGTTATCCGAGAGCTTTACAGCACCCTGAGTAAAGTTACAAGGTGCTTTTTTTATTTTCAGAGGAGACTGAGAATCCTCACCAAGCAACGCATAGTATGTTCCGCCGCTCTTTTCTTCGTCGCTAAGACTGCGAAAAAGCTCAGCGTTTTTATCACGCAGGCTTGCAGAAACAGAATCGTAATTTCTTGAGGGAAGATGAAGCTTTGATGGGATTTTACTGCGCCAGCTCAGTAACACGCCGTAAGGAGTTGCGGTAGCTGTAACATTGCCAAGTTGCAGCGGCGAATCAAAAATAAAGCGTTTTGGAGCACCTGAAATTTTAGTCGGGTCACTGCTCTTAACACAGCAGAGAGAATAAACAAGCGCACCGTTAACAATACGGCTGCAGGCGAACACAACGGTAACACCGCCGTCAGAGCGCACAGCAACAGCAGGTGAACCGCAGCCGCCCTGCACCGAAAGACTCTTTCGGCAGACAAAGCCCTGCTCCTGCAGATTGACAAGTGCAGCCTTGTCTTCCTCTGTAATTCTGCGCACGAATGTAATCACCAGCGAGATGATATACGGTATCATCTGCGACGGTGCTTTGAGCATTTTGACAAAGGCTATTATTTTTTTGATTGCCTTTTTGTTCATGACCCTACCTCACAATAGCTTCAATATAGATTTATCATATCATTATATTATTAACTTTTCAACATAATATTTGCAAAAAAGAAAAGGGCATCGGCCTTTCGGCAGGTGCCCTTTTGTTATAAGAGTTATTGAGAATTAAAGCTCTGCGAAGTACTTGATTGTACGAACCATCTGGCTTGTGTAGCTGTTCTCGTTGTCGTACCATGAAACAACCTGTACCTGGTATGTGTCATCGTCGATCTTAGCAACCATTGTCTGAGTTGCATCGAAGAGTGAGCCGTAACGCATGCCGATAACGTCGGAGGAAACGATCTGCTCCTCGTTGTAACCGAAGGACTCGTTTGCAGCAGCCTTCATAGCAGCGTTGATGCCGTCAACTGTGATGTCCTTACCCTTAACAACAGCAACAAGGATTGTTGTTGAGCCTGTGGGTGTGGGAACTCTCTGAGCAGAGCCGATAAGCTTGCCGTTGAGCTCGGGGATAACAAGGCCGATAGCCTTTGCAGCGCCTGTTGAGTTGGGAACGATGTTTGCAGCGCCTGCACGTGCACGGCGGAGGTCACCCTTTCTGTGAGGACCGTCAAGGATCATCTGGTCACCTGTGTAAGCGTGAACAGTTGTCATGATACCGCTCTGTACGGGTGCATAGTCGTTGAGAGCCTTTGCCATGGGAGCAAGGCAGTTTGTTGTACAGGAAGCAGCAGAGATGATTGTATCCTCAGCTGTGAGAGTACCCTCGTTTACGCTGTACACGATTGTGGGAAGATCGTTGCCTGCGGGAGCAGAGATAACAACCTTCTTAGCGCCTGCATCGATGTGTGCCTGAGCCTTTGCCTTGGAGCAGTAGAAGCCTGTGCACTCGAGAACTACGTCAACACCGATTTCGCCCCAGGGGAGCTCAGCAGCGTTAGCCATAGCATAGATCTTAAGAGTCTTGCCGTCTACAGTGATTGTGCCTGCCTCGTCATCAGCGGAAACTGTGTGAGCGTCCTGGCCGATGTAGCCGCAGTAACCGCCCTGAGCGGTGTCATACTTGAGAAGGTTAGCAAGCATTGAGGGCTTTGTGAGGTCGTTGATAGCAACAACATCATAACCTTCTGCGCCGAACATCTGGCGGAATGCGAGACGGCCGATACGACCGAAACCGTTAATAGCAACTTTAACTGACATTTTACATACCTCCGAAAAAATTTTATTTGGAAATATTTTTTATACCTCTGCTATTTTATCCGTTTTTTCGGTGATATGCAAGCGTTTTCCTAACTTTTGTAACATAGCACAAATTACCATAAAACGGCAGAGATTTTTTTGATATTCTGCCCCTATCAATAGCCTATTTTGACAAATTAACGAGTGCCTGTGCAGCCTCAGCATGAGTAAATCCGCCCGGAGTAGCCTCGAAATTCTTCGGCACATTGCCCCACCTCTTCACAAGCTCAGCCGCACGGTCTTCGTCAATTACTATGTGCGAGCAATCGGCAAGTGTTTTCATGGTGTGAATAATATTCTCTTCGCTGTCACCGAGAAGTCTGACAAGCGAGTCTGCTTTCTCAGGCGCAAAACACCTTACCTTTTTTAACAACGGTTCAAAGAATGCCGCACAGGCTCTGCCGTGAGGTATGCCGTAATGCTCGGTGAGAATATAGCCGACGGGATGCGGAAAAAGCGTGCCGCAATAGTTCAGAGTAAAACCTGCGCTGAGCGAAGCGTGGTAGAGCACCCGCCTGCCCTCATCATCAGGCAATTCACCGTCTGCAAGAAACTTTTTGAGATAGCCGTAAATCTTCGGCAGACATTCTGCCGCAAAAGCCGAAGCGGCCTCGTTGCACTTTGGACCGAGCCAGCCCTCGGCAGCGTGCATAAACGCATCCAGAGCAGTTGAAACAGTAACGCTCATGGGACATGAGCAGGTATAGCGCCAATCGGCAAAGACAAGATTAAAGTAGCCGAAATCGCCCTTGATACTGCGCTTTACGCCTTTTGTATCAGTCAATACGCTGACGGCGGAAATCTCACTGCCCGTACCCGATGTTGTTCCAATTCCAACAGTTGGCAGAGGGTCAAATTTATACTGCATCCGATAAACTTCTTCTGCCTCAAGAGACGGATTTGCGGCAAAAACAGCAGCCGCTTTCACTGCATCGAGAGCCGAACCGCCGCCGATACCTACAAGGAAATCCGCACCGAAATCGGCCGCCATAAGACCTGCCTCACGACAGGATTCCACAAGCGGATTCTCACCGATTTTATCGTAAATCTTATATTCAATTTTCTCTTTTTCAAGTGCGACAACAGCATCTGCGAGCGCACCGCTTTTTTTCGCGCCGCTGCCACCTGTGACAACAACACATTTTGTGCCGAATTTTCTCATCAATGCAGACTGAGCAAGCACAATACCCTCGCCGCCCAGAACTCTTGCCGGCATATAAAAATCGTAAGCCATATTTCAACACTCCTTTGCTAAAAAGTATTGTAACACATAAACATTGGTAAAAACAATACAAAAGATATTTATTTAGGTCAGTTTTACTATATTTTACTCTTGATTTATATATCTGTTTATTATATAATACAATACTGATAAAGAATGTGCTGAACGGAGGGCTGAACAAATGAAGAAAAAAGCAATTGTCATTTCAGCCGTATGTGCCGTTCTTCTTGTTGCGGTTCTTGTCGCAGACTTTATTTTCAGCAAAAGCTTTACCGCAAATTTTATTGCGATGAACACGGCGGTCAGCATTGATATTACAGGAATCAACTCAAAAAAAGCTGCAGAAAGAATCAAAGCTGAAATAATCCGTCTTGATGAAGCTCTGCTTTCAAGAACTAACAGCCGCAGTGAAATATACGCTCTCAACAGCGGCAGGACCGAGGTTTCTGATGAGCTTGCAAAAATTCTTACCGACCTCAAGCAGATTGAAAAAGACAGCGGCGGTGCGTTCTGCGCAGGTCTCGGTGCGCTTACGGATTTGTGGGGTATCGGCACAGAAAAAGCAAGAGTCCCCTCTCAATCAGAGATAGATGCCGCAATTAAAAATGCAGGCAAATGGAGCATTGAGGGCAACACGGTATATCTGCCAGAAGGCGTAAAGCTTGATATGGGCGCAGTCGGCAAGGGCATTGCCTGTGACTATGCCGATGAAATCCTAATGGATTTTATCAGCAATGATATCATCGATTTAAGAGAATCAATTATAGCTGTAGGCGGCAGCGTAAAGCTTTACAAATTCGGTTCAGGCCCAAATGCCGCTTTCAAGGTTGGTGTGCGTGACCCGTTGGGTGAAGCAAATGACTACTGTGCCGTGCTGAATTTTGCGCCCGGATGCGTTTCAACCTCAGGCAACTACGAAAGATTTTTTGAAGATGAAAACGGCAAGCGCTACCACCATATTTTTGACCCTGCAACAGGTTATCCTGCTGACAGCGGCTTGCTCAGCGTTACGGTCGATACACAGTACGGATATGTAAGCGATGCGCTTTCAACAGCCTGCTTTGTACTCGGAATTGAAAAGAGCCTGCCTCTGCTCGAAAAATACAATGCACACGCAATTTTCATCACAACAGATAAAGAAATTGTAACGACCTATGGCGAAAACGAAGCCGGTTTAATTTTGGTAACAAACGATGAATACAGGCTTGGTGAACTCAAATGAAAAAGCTCATCAGACCGCTTGATATAATATTGATTGCCGTAATGCTGCTCGGTGGAATCGGCTTTCACCTTTACACAAAGCACAGCACTCAGGGTGCAACCGCTGTTATTTATATTGACGGTGAGGTTTTCAGGCGCATTGAGCTTGAAAAGGTTGAGCAAGCGTATGAGCTTGCCCTGCCCTGCACACCAGATGCAAGTCTGCTTGTAGAAAAAGGTTGCATATCGTTCACTAAAGCAGATTGTCCCGACAAGCTCTGTATCGGCACGGGTAGGCTGATGCACAGGGGCGATACGGCGGCGTGCCTACCTGCCAAGGCGGTAGTAACAATAGAAAACGGCAAAGAGAGTGAAATTGATGCCATTGTTTACTGATAAAAAGAATACGGCATACAGGGTTGCTCTCGCAGGCATTTTCGGCGCACTTGCACTTGCGCTGGCGTGGCTCGAGTCGCTTCTGCCGGCTTTTCCGTTTCTCCCTCCCGGTGCAAAGCCCGGAATCTCAAACATTGTGACTATGTTTGCAGTTTGCTCGCTCAATATAACAGACGCTCTTTTTATAGTCCTTATCAAAGCTGTTTTTGCAGGAATCACAAGAGGCTTTACAGCTTTTATTATGAGCCTTTGCGGCGGACTTATGAGCCTTGCGGCAATGGTACTGATATTCAGAATTTTCAAGAAGAATCAACTCGGACTTATCGGTGCAGGCGTGTGTTGTGCACTTGCACACAACCTCGGTCAGCTTATCGCGGCGGCAGTTATAACCGACACGATAACAATTACAGGCTACGCCCCTGCCCTGCTGATTTTCGGCGTATGTACAGGTATAATAACGGGCTGCGTTTTTAAGGCAGTAAGCCCGCTGTTAATAAAAACAAGTAAATATTTTGTTTCCACCCCAAAATCCACAACGGAAACAAATTAACAGGAGATGATATTATGAAAGGATACTCCGCAAACGGCGTGCTTTCAGCCGTCGTTAAAGGCAGAGGCGGTGTCAGCGTTTCTCACAGCAAGAACACTCAGGACTGCAAAATTGTCCGTATGCCTCCGCCCGAAAAAGTTGTGCTTCCGATGCAACAGCACATCGGCGCACCCTGTGAGCCCCTGGTAAAAATCGGTGACGAGGTAAAGGTCGGTCAGATAATTGCCGATACAGACAAATTCGTCAGCACTCCGATTCATTCCTCCGTTTCGGGTAAGGTTGTCGCAATAGGCGATGTCAAGCTTGCCAACGGCTCTATCTCAAAGGCTGTAACAATCGAGTCCGACGGCGAGATGACTGTTTACGAGGGAATTAAACCGCCCGTAATCAAAAACGCTGCAGACCTGACAAAGGCTGTGCGCGAATCCGGTCTTGTCGGTCTTGGCGGTGCAGGCTTCCCGACTCACGTCAAGCTTGCGCTCATGCCCAACGAAAACATCGACACTCTCATCATCAACGCCGCAGAATGTGAGCCCTACATTACAGTAGACTACCGTGAATGTATGGAAAACAGCGCAAACGTTATCAAGGGCGTTATGACGATGATCAAGTACCTCGGCTTCAAGCAAGCAATCATTGCCGTCGAGGACAATAAGCCCAAGGCAATCGACCTGCTCAAGAGCAAGGTAAATGAGCTTGCAGGCGATAACAGCAACATCAAAATTATGGCTCTTAAGTCTAAGTACCCGCAGGGCGCTGAAAAGATGATGGTCCAGTCCGCAACAGGCCGCAAAATTCCGCCCGGAAAACTGCCGTCCGATGTAGGCTGTGTGCTGATTAACGTTGCCAGCGTTGCCTTTATACAGAGATATATAGAAACAGGCAAGCCGCTTGTCAGCCGTTCGGTTACCGTTGACGGCTCTGCAATACACACACCGAAGAATGTCCGTGTACCTATCGGCACGAGCATCAGCGATATTATTGATTTCTGCGGCGGATTCAAGGCTGAGCCGTTCAAAATTCTCTCCGGCGGCCCGATGATGGGCGCCGCAATCATCGGCACTGACCTTCCGCTTCTCAAGCAGAACAACGCAATTCTTGCGTTTGCTGAAGGCACCTTCAAGGTAAAGCCGGAGCGCGACTGCATCCGTTGCGGACGCTGTGCTCAGGTTTGCCCGATGAGCCTTATGCCCACACTTATTGCACGCTATGCAAAATCAAAGGAAGCAGATAAGCTCACAGATTCAGGCGTTATGGTCTGTATGGAATGCGGCAGCTGCTCCTATGTCTGCCCTGCAGGACTTCCTCTTGTTCAGCACATGCGACTTGCAAAATCAATTATCAGAGAGGCAGGTGCTAAAAAATGAGTGTAAATAAAAAGCTTACCGTCAGCGCTTCTCCGCACGTGCGCTCGCCGCACACCGTTACGGGAATTATGCTTGACGTTATAATCGCACTCATCCCGTCGCTTATTGCGGCAGTAGTTATCTTCGGATACAGAGTGCTTATGGTAACGCTCGTCTGCGTAGGCAGTGCGGTGCTCGCTGAGTACCTCAGCCGTATTGTTATGAAGCGCCACCAGACGATCACAGACCTTAGTGCAGTTGTAACAGGCTTACTTCTCGCATTCAACCTGCCTGCTTCAATTCCGCTGTGGATTGCAGCGCTGGGCAGCGTAATAGCAATTGTCGTTGTCAAGCAGATGTTTGGCGGCATTGGTCAGAACTTTGTAAACCCTGCTCTTGCCAGCCGTATCATTCTTCTTATGTCATTCCCCTCACAAATGGCAAACTGGGCAACGGAATCCAAATTCATCACAACAACAGCCACTCCCCTTGCAAACCTTTCAGCTCCTTCTGAGGTTGCAAAATCCTTAACAAGTGCATCATCAAGTGCCGCAGAAGAGCTTCCCTCTCTTCTTGAAATGTTCCTCGGCGTTCATGGCGGCAGCTTCGGTGAGGTATGCTCACTCGCGCTTATCGTCGGCGGTATTTACCTTGTTGTAAGAAAGGTAATTTCCCCCGTTATTCCGCTTTGCTACATCGGCACTGTTGCGGTGCTTATGCTTATTGCAGGCAGAGGCGATTTTGAGTTTGTTGCTTACCAGATTCTCGGCGGCGGTCTGCTGCTCGGTGCAATTTTCATGGCAACAGACTACACAACAAGCCCTGTCAGCTTCAAGGGTAAGATCATCTTCGCAATCGGTTGCGGTCTTATCACAACCGTTATCCGCCTTTTCGGCAGCCTGCCCGAGGGTGTATCCTTCTCAATTATCCTTATGAATCTCCTTGTTCCCCACATTGAAAAGCTCACAACAGCCAAGCCATTCGGTACTCCCAAGAAAGACAGAAAGGCTGAGAAAGAGGCTAAAAAGGCAGAAAAGGAGGCGGCTAAGGCATGAAGAAATTCAGTATTGGCGATATCCTCAAGCCGGTAATCGTACTCACCGCCATATGTGTGGTTACATCTGCTCTTCTGGCATACACAAACTCGCTCACAAAGCCCGTTATTGATAACCTTGCCGTTGAAACAGAGCTTAAAACCAGAAAGATTGTTCTTTCTCAGGCGGATTCCTTTACCGATGAAAAGCTCGGCGATGTCGCATACTGCACAGGCAAAGCTGCCGACGGCGCAACAATCGGCTATGTTTTCACAACATCGGCAAAGGGCTACGGCGGCGATGTCAACATTATGGTTGGCGTTAACGCAGACGGCACCATTTCAGGCGTACAGACTCTTTCACTCAGCGAAACTCCCGGTCTTGGTATGAACGCTCAGAAGCCCACCTTCCTTGAGCAGTTTATAGGCAAAACACTCGGTGTTTCGGTAACAAAGAATGAGCCCGGCGAAAACGAGATCAAGGCGCTCACAGGTGCAACAATCACTTCAAACGCTGTCAATACAGCAGTAAACACAGCGCTTGATTACTATGCTCAGATTACAGGAGGTGCAGACAATGGCTGATAAAAAACCGCTCAGCAAAGAATTTACCAAAGGTCTGATTGCCGAAAACCCGGTTCTTCGCCTTGTTCTCGGCACCTGCCCCACTCTTGCCGTTTCCACCTCGGTTACAGGTGCAATCGGTATGGGTCTTGCCGCTTCGGTAGTTCTTATTTGCTCCAACATTGTTATTTCCCTGCTCCGCAAGATTATCCCCTCGAAGGTAAGAATCCCTGCATATATCGTTATTATCGCTTCATTTGTTACAATTGTTCAGATGATTGTCAAGGCATACGCTCCTGCAATCGATGAAAGCCTCGGCGTTTATCTGCCGCTTATCGTTGTTAACTGCATCATCCTCGGCAGAGCTGAGGCATTTGCAGGTAAGAACGGCGTTATCGCTTCGGCAGTTGACGGTATGGGTATGGGCGTAGGCTTCACAGGCGCACTTGTAGCTATGGCTGCCATTCGTGAATTTCTTGGCGCAGGCTCAATTGCAGGCTTCCAGATTATTCAGGAAAGCTGGCCTATCGACCCGATGATTATCTTCATTCTTCCTCCCGGCGGTTTCTTCGTATTCGGTATGCTTATGGCTGTTGCCAACAAAATTGCCGAAAGCAAGGGTAAGCCCAAGGCAGAGCTTCACGGATGCGAAAGCTGTCCGATGGCGGCAAGCTGCTCACTTATCAAAACAGGCGGAGAATGTGACGTAAAGGAGGCAACGGTAAAATGACAAAAGCATTTTTATCAATTCTTATCACTGCAATCCTTACGGAGAACTTCCTGCTCAGTAAGTTCCTCGGTATATGTCCGTTCCTCGGTGTTTCCAAAAAGCTCAACACCGCTTCGGGTATGTCACTTGCGGTTATCTTCGTTATGCTGCTCTCAACAGCGGTAACCTACCCAATCAACACGCTGCTTGTAAAGAAAGATATGGAGTATCTGCAGACGATTGTTTTCATTCTCGTTATTGCAGCCCTCGTTCAGCTTGTTGAAATCGTTCTCAGAAAGTATATCCCTGCACTTTACAGCGCACTCGGTATTTACCTGCCGCTTATCACAACAAACTGTGCCGTTCTCGGTGTTGTTATTCTCAATGTTGACAAGGGCTACGGTTTTGCGGAATCAATGATAAATTCACTCGGTGCAGGTCTCGGCTTTATGCTTGCAATGGTTATTTTTGCAGGCGTACGCGAAAGACTTGAAAGCTGTGATATTCCCAAATTCATGCAGGGTCTGCCGATAACTCTTGTTGCGGCATCACTTACTTCCATCTCTTTCCTCGGCTTTACGGGAATTGTTGACGGAATATTCGGTTAAGAAAGGCGGAATAGAATTATGAGTCCTATTGTAATTGCAATCATAGTTGTGTCCGCCATAGGTATCATCGCCGCACTTATGCTTGCCGTAGCTTCAATTGTTATGGCGGTGCCGGTTGATGAAAAGGCGGAAAAAATCAGAGAAGAGCTTCCCGGTGCAAACTGCGGTGCCTGCGGTTTTTCAGGCTGTGACGGCTATGCCGCAGCGCTTTCAAAAGGCGAAACAACCTGTACAACGCTCTGCGCTCCCGGCGGCTCTGAAGTTTCTAAAAAGATCGCTGCTCTGGCAGGGCTTGAAGCGGGCGAAATTGCTCCTCAGGCAGCCGTTGTACTCTGCCAGGGAAACACTCACAATGCAGGAACAAAGCTCGTTTACAGCGGCGTTAAGAGCTGTAAAATGGCAAACCAGCTTTTCGGCGGTCCGAAGGACTGTATCTACGGCTGTATCGGATTTGGTGACTGTATAGAGGCTTGTCCCTACGATGCAATCCACATCTGCGACGGTGTTGCAAGAATCAATCCTCTTGCTTGCCGTGCATGTAAGGCTTGTATCAAGACCTGCCCCAAGGGTATAATTGAGCTTATGCCGCTCCACCTTGCAAAAGCAACAGTGCTTTGTGCAAACAAGGACAAGGGCGCACTCACACGCAAGGAATGTAAAGCAGGCTGTATAGGCTGTATGAAATGTGTCAAGGCTTGTGAATACGACGCAGTCAAGGTTGAAAACTTCTGCGCAAAGGTTGACTATGACAAGTGCATAGGCTGCGGCAAGTGCCACGAGGCTTGCCCGGTTAAGGCAATCGACGTTATTGAGCTTGGCAAAATAGCTCTCAAGAGCATTAACAGAATCTAAAGGACAAAAACGATAAAGGCTATCACAGGAAAAACCTGTGATAGCCTTTGTTTTACTGTTAAATATTTGAATCAATCTCGTTTGCCTTATCAACAATGCTCTTACGGCGTTCGGCAAGCTCACGGTACATTCTCTCTTTTTTCTCACCCGAAAGGTCGTAGAAGAACTTAGGGATCAGACCGAAAACGCTCGTAACCGTAGGCAGCAGAGTGCACATCATAAAGAGAAGATACTCTGTTCTTGCAGACTGGTTACCGTAGCCTGCGCCCTCAACATAGCCTATTTTGCTGAGAATCAACGATTTGATCGTATTGCCAAGTGTGCCTACAAGCTTCCTTGCAAGGTCCTTTGCAACGCCGGTCATACCCTCTGTTCTGTAACCGTTTTTCCACTCGCCATAGTCTATGGTTTCGTTACGCATTTCCTCCGGTATAACATTCATCAGACCCCAACAGGTCATCCAGATTGTTTCTCTTATCATAAACGCAGGAATCATAACCGAAAGTTTTTTATAGTTCTTATTAATCGCACCTACAAGATAAACAAAAATCATAAGGAAGTCACCGAGATGCGAACTTGTAATCCACAGCGTTCTTGTCGAAAAGCGCGCGCGGGCTTTTGTAACGAAGGCATAGCTTGTCGGTGAAACAAAAGCACCGGGAATACCGACAACCGTTGTCATTGAAGCGAAGCCGAGAACGTTTATGTAATAATAATTTGTACCCGAATTCATACCGAATGCCTGAAGGAACTCGGTAACGGTAAGAATAAGAAGCGGCTTGTTGTTCAAGATTGATTTAATACCCTGCAGTATGCTGGGCTTTTCGATGTTCTGAGCAACTCGCTCCTTAGCAGTAAACACAAAGAACAGACCCATAATGCTGACAACCGTTGACGTGAACACACCACCTGAAATGTAAAGCGCCTTCATCGGGATTTTAAGCTTACCGTGGTTGATAAGGTCAATCAGCAGACCCATAAAAATTTCAGGCCACTTTTCAATAAAGCCCGAAAAAAGGCTTGCTTGTGTTATAAGCCTCGTTCGCTCAATAACATTCGGCGTTATTGTAGAAAGCATACCTGTTCTTGAAATATTTGCAAGGGTTCCGTTAAGGTCGTTTACCAACTGAAAAATCAAATAAAATGTCAGTTTACCAACATGATATGGGTCGGTACCGGCAAAAATTATCGGCAGTAGCCAGTAAATAAGCGAAAGCAGATAGCCGGGACCAGAACAAATAAAAAGCCACGGACGGAATTTGCCAAAGCGGGTTCGAGTTTTATCAACGATTGCGGCAAGGAAAATATCGTTTATAACGTCCCATATACCGATTACAAAGTTGACAACCGTCTGAAAGCTCAGACCGATTTGAACAACATCGGTAATAAAAATATCCGCATACTTATTGATATTAAAGCTTTGCGAAATATCGTAGACAACATAGGCAAGTGTCTCTTTAGAACCGACATAGCGCCTGTTGTAGGTCGCCTGCTTCGGTTTTACCGTAGTCTTTGCTTCGCATTGAGCATAAACCGTATTTTCAGCCAAAGTATATCCCCCTCTTAATGTTTTCTTTATTCTAACACATCGATAATCAAAAAGCAATTTGTTTCAGCAACTTAAAAAGGCTGTCCCGTTTCTGTACGGAACAGCCTTGATTTTTTATTTGACAAGTGCAATTTCTATATCATATGCAGGCACGTAAACGCCCTTAGCAAAATCTCTTGATCTGAATACAACCTTGTTTGAGTAAACCTCAACCATATAGCCTATACCTGCATTGTTGTACTCACCGTCTTTGTTTACAATGCTTGTTGACGGAACGTTAACGCTGTGGAAATTGCCGATTTTTTCATAGTTGTACTGACCGAAGCCTGTATGGAGGTGACCGCTTATCATTATGACGTTCTTGTACTTGTTCATAATTGCCTTAAGCTCGTCGCTCTGCTCACCGACATTACCTGCACGCTCATTTGTACCGTTGCCCCATGTAAGAGGAAGACCGTGAGTCAACGCAAGAGGCTGGTGAACAATAACAAAAACAGGCTTGCGGTTCTTCGCCTTTTCAGCAAGAGTCTTATCGAGCCACTGCATCTGCTCCTCACCGAAATAGGATTCTTCAAACTCTGTACGGTCTGTACCCATAACGATGAATGTGTAGCCGTTTATTTCATATGAATAATTCAGCTTATCAATTGTAAGCGGGCTGTCAGCAGCAGCGTTGAGATTGTTTTGGAAGCCTGTAAAGCGCTTGACAACCTGATTGTAAAGACGAAGCCTTACATCGTGGTTACCGACGGCAAAAAGGAAGTTATCAACACCCTTATTGAGCAGATGGTTGGTAACAACCTCATACTCGCACTCAAGACCGTTTTCTGCAACATCACCGACAAGCACAAGTGCATCAATATCGCTTGAGGCATTGCCAACATCTTCAGCAGCAGCGCGAAGATAGGGCTCTCTTTCAAAAAGGTAATTTGAAATCTGAGGGTCTGCCCAGAGCACATAATTGAGCTTAACGCTTTTGTCGTTAAGTGCCTTTATCGGCTGGTCTGCCGACGGTGCGACATAGGGTGTGAAAAGATAGTGGAGTGAAAGAAACAGCGCAAAAAGTTTTGAAAGCATATACATTTCCCTTTCTTATGTAACTATGGATTTTATTATAACACCTTAATATAAATTGTCAATTGCGAATTAATCTTTAACGACCGCAATTTTTTCAATTCCGTAACAGCGTAAAATATCAATATGATTTTCGGTTATCACTTCACCGCTGACGGCAATCGGAATTGCAGGCGGACACGAAACCGACGGTGCGGCACAAACTCTTCCCTCCGACTTCTCAACAGGAATTTCTTCGCTGAGAGCAAAAACGGCATCACGCACAGACATTTTCCGCTCAGCCATTTCAAATGTGACTTCTTTTCTTATACATTTGGCAAGTCTGATATTCTCAAAAGCTGCTTCAAGCCGCTCAAAATCCTGCTCGCTGTTAAAAGGAGAAGCCATAAATACAACAAAATCGCTGTCGGCATATTCAGGCTCGATATCATAGCTCCTGAAATAATCAGCCAAACACTCAAAGCCGTCTGCCGAGTATTTTTTGAAATCAGCCGTTATTTTAAGCGGTTCACAGGATATATCCTTTATGCCGTTTTTGTTCATAACCTCTCTGACACGGGTTACTCGTGCAGAGCAGATTCTTATATCGTTTTGTATTTTTTCGCAAATATATCTGTTGCACAGATCAAGCGACTGCATTATCAGGTAAGACGGACTTGTTGAGCCGAAAACAGACATAGCACGCACGGCGTTTGCCGCAAAACCGTAGCTGTCATCAGCCGCTATGTGCAGATATCCTCCGCCCGTAAGGACAGGCAGGGTTTTGTGAGCGGAATCACAGCACATATCCGCCCCCAGCTTTATCGGATGAAGATTTTCTTCACAAAAGGCAAGATATGCACCGTGAGCATTGTCAACGAGAAGCGGCACACCGTAAGACCTGCAAACCGCCGAGAGTGAACGGATATCGCTGATTCCACCGAGATAATCGGGGCTAGTAATATAAACAGCAAACGGCTTTTGCTCACATTTTCCAAGCTGTGCCTCAAGCTCAGCCGCAGTTATGATACAGCTGCATATGCCGCAAGCGTTTTGCGGATAAAGCCATTTTATATCAAAATCCAGCTTTGCGGCGGCATAAACAAAAGCCTTGTGGGCATTTCTGCCTGCAAGCACATAGGGCTTGTGCTTTTTATCCGCTGCCATAAAGGCCAAAAACAGCATTGCTTGTATGCTCTGTGTTGAACCGCCTGCAGAATACAACGTTGCCGCAGAGCCGAAAAGTGAAGCAGCATTGCGCTCGCTTTCAAGTATTATGCCCTCCGGCACATACAGTTCATCCGCACCGCCTATCTCCGTTATATCAAGCGACTCAGGGCCAAAAAAAGACACACCCTTATGACCCGGCATATGAAACCGGGCCTTGCCGCTTTGTGCATAGGCTTTCACAAAATCAACAATGGGTGTGTTCATAAAATTATACCTCGTCGGCAATCTGGAGCATTACGGCACATTCAATGCGTTTTTTGAAAAGCTCACAGCCGTACTCATAGATTCCCGTAATTTTTCCTGTTGCGTGGTAAGAGTTTGCGGCACAGCCGCCGGAACAGTAGAGCTTTGCCCAACAATCCTCACACTCTTTGCGGGCGTAAGCGTTGCAGAGCTTAAACTCGTTCTGCACCTCGGTATTGGAAATACCGTCATAAATATTGCCGAGCAGATACTTATTGTCACCGACAAACTGGTGGCAGGGATATATATCGCCCGTAGGTGTAACAGCAACATATTCCGTACCCGAGCCGCAGCCCGAAATACGCTTGTAGATGCAAGGGCCGTGCTTAAGATCAAGCATATAGTGGTAGAACGTAAACGGTCTGCCCTCACGCTTGCGCTTGATCATCTCCTTGGCAAGTATCTCATACTGCTCGAAAAGAACAGGCAGGTCAGCCTCTGTAAGCGCACTCGCATCTTCGGGCGAGCAGACAACAGGCTCCATGCTAAGCTCTGTGAAGCCCATATCTGCCATATGGAAAATATCATTGGTAAAATCTGTATTTGCGTGGGTAAATGTACCGCGCATATAGTAGCTCTTGCCGCCTCTACGCTTAACAAACTCCTTGAACTTTGGGAGAATGATATCGTAACTGCCTCTGCCCGTATAGTCCTTGCGCAAGCGGTCGTGAACCTCCTTGCGTCCGTCAAGGCTGAGAACAACGTTGCTCATCTCTTTGTTGCTGAATTCTATAACATCGTCATCAATCAGCATTCCGTTTGTGGTGAGCGTAAAGCGGAAGTTCTTATTATGAATCTTTTCCTGCTCACGTGCATAAGCGACAAGCTGCTTGACAACATCCCAGTTCATTAGCGGCTCACCGCCGAAAAAGTCAACCTCAAGGTTATGCCTTGTACCCGAATTTTCAATAAGGAAATCGAGCGCACGCTTACCGACCTCAAAGCTCATCAGAGCGCGCTCACCGTGATACTTACCCTGGCTTGCAAAGCAGTACTGACAGTTGAGGTTGCAGGTATGGGCAACGTGAAGACACATCGCCTTGAGAACGGTATTTCTGTTCTTGAAGTCAAAAGCCATATCGGCGTAGGTATCGGGTGTAAAGAGCTTTTTGCTCTGCTCAAGACTTTTTACATCCTCAATACAATCAAGGCAGTCCCGACGTGTGACACCGTCAGCAGAATATTTCGCGCTGATTTCATCAGCAATTTCATCTGCGCTTTTTTCTTTATAAAGCGCAATAATATCGTAAGCAACGTCATCAACAACGTGGACAGAGCCGCTGCAGGTATCAAGCACGATGTTGTAGCCGTTGAGTTTATACTGGTGTACCATTAAGTTTCACTCCATAAAAAACAGGTAATACAGCCA
>JAZPYF010000002.1:0-37630 GCA_045544055.1 Acutalibacteraceae bacterium
GTACAGATGTCAGTACCATATAGTATTTGCACCGAAGTACAGAAGAAAAGAGATATATGGAAAACTGAAAAAAGATATCGGGGATATAATAAGGAAATTGTGCGAACAAAAAGGAGTAGAAATAATCGAAGCAGAAGCGTGCAAAGATCATATACACCTTTTAGTATCAATACCACCGTACTTGAGTGTAGCACAATTTATGGGATATCTCAAGGGGAAAAGTACACTAATGATTTTCGACCGACACGCAAATCTAAAATATAAGTACGGAAACCGACACTTTTGGTGCAGAGGATACTATGTGGATACAGTCGGTCGAAATAAGAAAGTGATAGAAAAGTATATACAAAATCAACTGGAAGAAGATTTTGCAAACGACCAAATATCACTCAAAGAATACATAGCCCCGTTTACGGGTAACAAGAATAACTAAGCAAAAAACAAACAGCCGCACGAGAGCGGCTGCTTGAAATAGTAATGCGGTGTCAAACTTCAGTGCCGACTTTTAGCCGGCAAGCCAGCAGGCGGCCCTTATAGGGCCTGTGCAAACCACCAGTTTAACTGGTGGTTATGATTGATGTCAGAACTGTGTTATTGTACCTGCATCATATGCAAAGGGCGTAAAACCTGCTTTGATAGCAGGGCTGTTTTCGGCAAGCGTGAAATCTCTGTTTGCGGCATCTTTGAAAAGCGGATCTTCAAAGACGGCATTATTGTAATATCCTCTTATTTTCATTATTACAAGGGTATGTCTTTCAAAGAGTTTTGTTGAATTGCCGGAATAAACATTGCCGCCGTTTTTGTAGTCCCAGTATAGGTTACTGTTATCAACAAACCAGTCTTTATTTACTGAGTCTTTATACATTACTGTATTGTCACCGACGAGAATGTTATTAGTGAGTGTAAGCGAATTGTGATCCTCTTTTCTCGTTACTATAAACTGACCTTCGCCGCCGAATGCAAAGATATTATTCTTAATAATATTGTCCTTGCCGTAGTGCTGGTGGAATGTCTGTGAAGAGCAATCATAAGCGAGGTTGTTTTCAACGCGGATACCGCTTGAGCCTTCGTCAAGGTAAATACCCCAACCGCCGTAGCCGTAAGCACCTTCGTCACAGCCTACGTTGTAAATGATGTTGCCGGAAAGAACGGTGTCGGGCTGAATACCGAGCGTATAAATACCGCCCATATCAGAAAGCCAGCCGTTACCTATGTTATAAATAAGGTTATCTTTTACCTTGATATTATTTGTGGGATTATCTGCATAGCCCCAGTTCCAGCCTACTGAAACGCCTGTGTACCATCCGTCATGAATTTCATTGTTGGAAAGCTCACAATCAACTGCATGGGTGAGCAGAATGCCGATTGCGTTGTTGAAAATTCTGCCGTAGTAACTGATGTGACAGTCTTTTACATTTATGTTCTTTGTAGCAGAGGGAACAATAAAATCACCGTGGATGAAAACTGCATTACCGCCGATTTCGTTGAATCTGCTGCTCAAAATGTTACAGTTATGCGCAGCTTTATCGAACTTCACTGCGGTGTATGAAATATTTTCAAAAAGACAGTCTGTAAAGTTGATACCGTTTGATGAAGAAATAAGAATTGCTGCAGGTACTTCAAATGCTGCCTGAGGATGTTCGCCGCCGTATTTGATGTTTTTATACAACGGATGTGTTTCATCAAAAATATCTTTGAAGAAATCACCGTCAACGGGATTCCAGTCTGTGTTAATAAAATCAATACCCCGGAAAGAGATATTTGCCGCATTGTTGAATGTGAAAATTTGCTCTGTCATACCTGCCAGAAGCACCGTGTTTTCTGTTGTATCTCCCTCTTCGGGGATGTAATACAGCTTCTGCTCCGTTCTGTCAAGATACCATTCACCGGGGAGCGAAAGAGCTTCTTTTACGTTTTCAAAAATGTAATTATCGTCAACTCTGAGTGTCATTGCGGTTGTTTTGGTTGTTTCTATTCTGCCCGTGGTAACATCGACAGAGTGCAGGGGGAGATGCTCATCGCACCAGTAATGCATAATTTTGACTTCTACATCACCGATGTTGGCAAAATCAAGAACATTTTCCTTGTGAGCATAAAAAGCAAGAGAATGAGTGAAAAATTCTACATTCCACTCTGACGGAATTCCTTCTTCAACAGCAGGGTTGGCGATTTTGAAAACATCATTTTTCGGGTACTGTGAGCGAGAAAGCCTCTTTTTGCCCTTAAATAATGAACGGAAGTAGTCTTCCTCAGAATCAATTTCAATATCCGCAACAAAAGCATTTACACCGTTTATTGTGGTTTCACTCCAATCGGTTATTGCTTTTGCACCCGTAAATTCTACCTTTTCATCGGGATAAGAACGGTAGAGCACGTTCTGTTTATCTTCTGCAGAGAATTCGACCGTGTTTTCAATGAAGTATGTACCTTCTCTGAACCATACGGTAATCGGTACATCGGTTTTGATTGCTTTTACAAGCTCTTTTGCTTTTTCAAGTGTTGCAACAGGTGATTCGATTGAGCCTGTGTTGTTGTCATCACCGTTTGGCGAAACAACAATGTCATATTCGCCCATAACGAACTCACCCTCGTCAAAAACAATCTTTTCTGTTGCATCAGTATCTTTGAAAACACCCTCAACAGGAGCTGCAGGGCAGAAAATCACAGTAAGCCATGTAGCAATTGCAGTAAAGAATGCAAGTATTTGTGTCATAACCTTTTACCTCGTTTCGCAATTAAGTAAAAACTGCTGATTATATGAAAAGCCAATATTCTTTTAATACTTACATCATAAGTGCCTTTTCTGCGGCTTCGCGCAGACAGAAGCCTGTCATTATAACAGCATCGGAATTATACTTTTCGAGAAGCTCTGCAAGGGTTTGTTTATTTTCGTGAGTAGGGGAGACCACTGCGTTATAAATCGCATCGAGCAGGTCGCAGCACATTCCGAACTTTCTGACCCATTTCTGCATCTCGGCAAAAAGCGGAACGCTTGTATCTTCAAGCATTTCCAGGCAAGCTCTGTTCTGTGCTTTATACTTTGCAAATTCGCTGAGAGCTTCTTCCGTCTTACCTGTTGCCAGCAAGAAGTTGATATGTGAGAGCTTATCGCTCATCTGTTCCGAAGCGTGTCTTGAAACGCATGAAACCGCAAGGTGATCAGCTATATAGCTGAAAAGCTCTGCTTTTTCTCCGAGGATTTCTGCTCGTGCATTAATGATTGATTTTTCACTGTCGTATGCTAAAGGATTCCACAGATAGTCGGCGATTGTAAGCAGAGGGATTTTTGAGCACTCTGCGTATTCCATTACATTTGAAATAAGTCCTTCGCAGTGCTTGTAAAGCTCCTTGTCACGGCCGAGAATCGGGCCTAAATGCATCTCCTGGAACATTTCACAGTCGTTAACAGGGTAGTTATCCCAAAAAAGCGGTCTGTGGCCTGTGCTTCGAAGAAAGCTGTCGGAATCGCGGCAGGTGAGTACGGAAGAGCAGATTTCACCGCCTGTCCAGAAAATGTTCACATCGGCAGGAATGCCTTGACCGAATTTGGTTATATAGTAATCTGATTCGTTACCGGAATACTGAGTGGGACAAACAGTCAGCGTTATGCTGCTGTCAAATTCTTTAAGTGCAGTATAGGTGCGGTTGATAAGATTGATATGTGCATCAACAATGCTGTCAAATGTGCTTGCATCTTCAGCATACTGAAACTCCCAGGCGATATCATCAAGCAACAGTCCGAAATTTCTTACACCGATTTTATATACACTCTTAATTTTGGTAATAAGTGCGTTAAAGTCGCTATCGGATGTGTAACAGTATGTTAGACCCGGTCCGACGCACCAATGAAAATCAAGCTCGTTTTCGGATGCAACGTCAAACAGCTCTTTGAGAGCATCAATATCTGCCTGCGGATAAAGCTCACGCCATTTTTCGCGGTGATAAATATCATCCTTGGGTGCATAGAAAAACGTGTTCATGCCGTAGCTTGCCATAAGCTTTATTACACTAAGGCGTTTTGTATGTTCCCAGGTCGTACCGTAGAATCCTTCAATATAACCACGCTTTTCAAAAAGAGGATAGTCTTCAATTGTGCCTGTTTTAACATCGCCTTTGTTAATAAGCTTTGCAAATGTGTGGGCGGCTCTGAAAACACCTTTGCGGGATGAAGCCTCGATAAGTGCTTTGTCCTCACAAACGGTAATAAAATACTTTTCGTCGCTAAGGCGCGAGAGCGAGTCAATATAAGTTGTTTTTTTGCTGTTTGAAACGTTAATTTCAACAGTGTATGTGCCGTTGGTATCAATTCCTGCAGCGGAAAATACCTGTTCTGCTTTTTCTTTATAATCTCCCTCAAAATTAACGGCGGAAATATCAATTGCTTTTCCGTCGAGAGAAAGCTTTTGTATAATTGGATAAATCAAAGGTGTTTAATCTCCTTTTTATATTTTTCTATAAGTGCGTTGTTGATTTCATCGCCGCCGTCAACATTTGAGCTTGCAAAATGCTCGGGGCAGTAGCCGACAGCAACACAGTTTTCAACGGCCTGAGCGATAATTGCATTTAGAATCAATGCCCCCGTAACCGTTGATGTGGGGCAGATTTTGCCCTCAACTCCGTCTAGGGTAACACAGGCGTCACCAACACATCCGAAATTATTCAGCACAATGTCAGCAATTTCACAAAGCCTCTTGCCGCTCTTGTGGCGTGAAGCACCTGCATATGTATGTTCAAGATTAGTTAGTGCAATTACATTGAGTCCTTGCTCTTTGCAAAGAATTGCCATATCAACTATTACGCCGTTTCTGCCGGAGTTTGAGATAATGATAACAGTATCGCCATTGCTCATACCGTATTCGCCATATATTTTTTCAGCATAGCCCTCAATGCGCTCTGCAAGTGTGCTCTCACTCGCTGAAATATGGAGCATAAGCGGCTCAACAAGAATCGGCTGAATGTTTACTAGACCGCCCGCTCTGTAAAACAGTTCTTCGGCAAGCATATGAGAATGACCTGTGCCAAAGAGAAAGAGTCTTTTGCCGTCGGTCATGGTTTTTGCAATAACCTCTGCGGCCTGTTCGATTGAAGCGGCGCCGTCTGTACTGATTCTTTCAATAATTGCTTTTGTCGTTTCAATATATTCAAGATATTTTTTCATTAGAGATTCCTCGCGAGCCTGAGCGCTCCTTCTTCCGGTGTAACGTTGAGAAGCTGAGTCTTAATTTGCGGATAAACGTTTTTGATTGCTTCGGTAAAAGCCTGTGTATAAAGGCTGTTGTGGCGAAAAATTCCGCCGTAAAGTCCGAGTACGGAACATGATTTTATCTTATTAAGAAGTATTATTACCGTTCCGGCAAATCGGTGAGCTTCAGAAATGACTATCGCTCTCGAATCGCCGTCGGTATCACATAGCTTGCCTACACTTGCGGCAAAGCCAGCGATTATATCTTTTGATGTTTCTGGTGAATAGATTATATCAATTGCTTTTCTGAAATTATCAACGGAAAAGTATTCACAGGCACTTGCAAGAAGAGGGGAGTCAATTCCCTCGTCGCAAAGCTCGCAGCAGCGCCTTAACGCATTAACAGCAATTGAATAGCCTGAGCCCTCGTCACCAATGATGTGACCCCAGCCGCCTGAGATAACAATATTTCCGTCGGCATCTTCACCCGTTGCCATTGAGCCTGTGCCGCTTACTGCAACACACGGGCAAAAATCACAGTCAAGTGATCTGAGAGCAATAAAAAGGTCGCTGTTCATTGCGATTTTGTCAGCTTTTACCGAACCGCAAAGAGCTTTTATCGTTTCGGATTCTGCCTCTGAATCGAGAGCGGAACAGCCGATAAATGCGGCTTCAAAACTGTCAAATTCAATATCACTATATATTGAGTTCATCAGATTGGCCAGATTTTCAGCGGCTTTTTCCATTCCTACCGAATAAAAGTTAATTGTTTTTCCGCTTTTTTTAAATAATATTTTTCCTTTTTCATCCGATACGGCAGCGGTGGTTGTCGTACCGCCGCCGTCAATTCCAAGATAATATTTCAAGCTAAAACTCCGTTCTGTCAGTTTGCTGATTTTACAATTGCGTTGAGTGCGGTCATTACGGATGAGGCTGCTGAGCCGCCTGCAGAGAGCATTTCTTCGTAATGTCTGTGAGGTTCACCGAAAAGCTTTTCGCCAAGATCAGTGTTCCAGAGCGAATCTGCAATAAACGGTGCATAGTCGTTGTCGGGAATAATGTAACCGATAGCATCGTTGCAAAGACCCATTACAAGTACTGTTTTGTCGTCATCAATAAGGTCAGCGGTACATTCGATTTCCCAGTTTTTGCCGAGGTATGCTTCGCTTGCATCAACAACATTGCCGTATACAAGCTGGGGAATAAGCTCTCCGGGTACTGTAAGAAGAACAATGCTTTCACCGATTTCGATATATCCGACCTCAGTTATAACGGAGTATCCGCTTTCACTTGATGAATCTTTAACTGTTGTGAATCCGAGAAGCTGAGAAGCCGCACCGAGCTGAAGAAGACCTGTGTCAAGCTTAACTGTTACCTCAGCCATTTTTACGTTGAGTAAGGGGGCAACTTCAGTCGCTTTATCCTGAGCTTCGAGAATAAGTCTTGCAAATTCGTAGCCGAGAGATTTTGCTGCTCTGTAATCGGAAAGGCTCGGGTTGGCAGCGATTTCAGCCTCAACCTCATTTACTACGCTTTCGGTTTTTACACCGCTCTTATTAACAGAGATGGGGGACTGCGCGCCCTGGATGAACATGAAATTCATACCCTCATCATTAATCTTCTTTTCTATGTAAGACGGGAAGTCTGCGGAAAGCTTGGAGGTTGCACGGTCAATAGTTGTGGGGTGAGCGCCGACATTGGCAAAAATTGTAGGAGCTGATGTGCTGTCGGTGGGAACGAACTTAAAGCAGGCAAAAAAATTCTGGAAGCCTTCGGTATCATATCTCTTGTTGAAAAGATATGAATATTCGTCAGATGTATAAACACCTTTTCCTTCATTCTTGGCTATACCGGTGGTTTCAAAATAATAAAGCGAGCCTGCTTCCATATTGGTATATGCCTCAACAATAGCATCGGCAGCTCCGTTGATCATTACATCGAGGAATGTAGAATCAACACTGCGGATTGTGTTGACAAAAGGAAGATTTGCCGCCATATTATGAAAGACCTGCGGTATGAGCATAAGACCGAAGCCCTGAGTGTCAATAACTGTGTGGCAATGAGTTGAGTTGATATTGATTGCAACAATGTCGCTGAAAATACCTTTTTCAAGGAGCTTTTCTTTAACAAGATTTCGAATTGCTCTGATGTCACCGTTGCTGACACCGATTCCGTCGATTGTAGCAAAAACAGTAGTGCCGCGCTGTGAGCCGTCATTCATAGCGACCGCATGAACACGCTGGTCATCGTGTACTGAATTAACCTTCTGTGTGAAGTATCCACCTGTAAAATATTCTTTAGAGCCGTCAGCAAGGTCAGCAGGGACAATGCTTTTTACACCAAAGCCAAGGCTCCATACAGCGTTTGCGGCAGGCTCATCAAGAAAAGTTTCATTACCTGCCATAAAGCCGTCGTGGTCGGACGCAAGATATTCGTCAAGCGTCGGTATTCCGCTTTTTGGGAAAAGGGCAGTTAGGAGCTTGAAAGCGCCGTTCATGACCGATGTTATGATGTTTGTAACTGTGATGATACCTGTGTTGTCTGCAGGTACTGTATCAGCAGCAAATACAGTTGATGCTGATGAGAAGAGCATTAGTGTTGCGAGAATGATTGATATTACTGATTTGATGCTTTTTGGCATGGTTGAATCACTCCTTGTTTATTTTACACTTGATATGAGCTTATCCATTGCTTCAAGAAGGGTGCGGGCAGTTTCACGACCGGTTGAATTTGTCTCCTCGTAATGGTCGCGGTCAAATCTGTCTTTACCTTTGTTGATGTATGGCAGTTTTTCGTTGAGCACAAAATCATTGTCAGGAATTATGTATCCCAGTTCATCGTTGCAAAGACCGATTACAAAGTTGTGCTTAGCGCTGCCCATTTTTGAAAGAACCTTGTAGTTTGCGGCGTTGCCTGTTCCTGATTCTTCTGCAGATAAAAATTCTCCGTTATAAAGCTCGGGGAAAAGCTCACCGGGAATCATAAACATACCTAACTGGCTGTTGCCGAGTTCGAGATAGCCGACTTCAGTATGAATAAATGCTTCTGTTCTTTTTTTGCCCCTTGCGATATCGTTGTTGAGTACCTTAAGAAGCCTTGCGAGAATAAGAACAGAGTTTTGTCCGCTGATTTTTACGGGTGCGGAGCGGATGTTTATAAGCGGTGCGATTTCTTCCTCACCGTCAAGTGAAACCGCCAGCTCACCTAGCATTTTGCCGAAGGCTTTAGTATATGCCTCACAGTCAATTTGGTTGCGGTAGATTTTTTTGATTTCTTTTGCAGAAATCATTCCGCCGATAGCACCGTTAATGAATACCGCATCAGTGTTGGGGCATTCTTCTTCTATTTCCTTTATCATATAAGCAGGGAAATCTGCGCTGACATTTTTGGTTTTGTCACCGAGGAGCTCAGCGTGAGAAGCAAAATTGACTATGCAGATACTGCTGTTGTCATCAGCCACAAAGCGCAGTCTTGTGAGGGTGCTGTCGTATGTATCGGGTGTGCGGCAGTCAAACTGCAGATCTTCCGTAACCTTTCTTGCGCAGTAGAGCCTGCCGTCTTTTCTTGCTTCATATGCAGAGATGATTGCCTGAGCCGTGCGCTTTTTCAGCTTGGTCATAAATTCTTCGTTTCTGCCGCTTTTGTAGAGCTTTTCGCCCCAAAGACCCTGTGTATCAATAGCGGAGTGTGAATGTGTTGCGCATATGCTGATTGATTTTACTCCGGGAATTTTACCCGATGAGAGAACGATTGCTCTTATATCGTTTATATCCTTACGGCTGATTCCGACAGCGTCAACAGCGCAGATAACAACGCCGCCTCTGCCTGTGTTGTCGTCAATATATACCGCTCTGGCATACATATCGTCAAGCACACCTGTTGCAGGATTGTTTGAATCGTATCCTGCAATGAAGTATTTGCCTGATGATACATCTTCAGGGGTAAGTACTGCTTTACCGAAGCCGCAGGTGAAGTGAGAACCTGGAACACCTGAAAACTTTTCATCACCGACACGCATATATTTATTGGCGTTACTGTCGGATGTAAAATAGCTTTTGGGCATAGCTGCAATTACTGATTTGAAAACGAATTCAACTGCTTTTCTTGTCAATTTATCAGTGTTCATAAAAACACCTCCCGGAAAGATAATTTTATTATACACAAAAAGAATAAAAATTCAAACATTTATACTTGATTTTTAGTTATATTTTGTAATATTATTGTTAACAGGTGATGAAATTATGTTAACAATAAGAAAATACGAAGAAAAAGACTATGATGGAGTATGCTATGCATGTTTGCACAGTGAAGATGACGAAATGTCTGCCGGGCTGAGCGAATTTGTTCTGCACACATTCTGTGAATACTATATTGAGCAGGAGCCGCACAACTGTTTTGTCCTTGATGATGACGGAAAGGCTGTCGGCTATATCATCTGTGCAGAGGACTTTGACCGATTTAAGACCGTTTTTGATGAACAGTATTTTACAAGAGCTGCTCATGATAAAGATCGTCTTGAATGGGCAAGAACAGCTTATGATCTCCATGCAAAGTATAAGGGTGATTATCCTGCTCATCTTCACATTGACCTGCTTCCTGCATATCAGCGAATGGGCTTTGGAGGTAAGCTCCTTAATACACTTTTCGATCATCTCAGAGCAAAAGGAATCAAGGGTGTAATGCTTACAACAGGTACAGGTAATATTACTGCTAATAATTTTTATAAGAAATATGGCTTTGAAGCTCTGGAAATATTTGATACTGATATTGCTTTCGGTAAAAAGCTTTGATTATTCCATATTCTTCCGACAGGTGATTATATGAATACTTCCCGTACTGTGCGGTAAACTATCCGTGTAATCATAATCGGGAGGTGATTATAGTGGATAATAAGAATAACCAGCAGAATCAGAAGAACAATCAGGCTAACCAGCAGAACAACAAAAACAATCAGCAGAACCAGAACAACAGATAAGCTTTTACAATTACTGTTAAAACCGATGTGTTTTCTTAAAAAAATGCATCGGTTTATTTAATTTTTATTTATCCTTGACGGTTTGTTAAGTTGTGATATAATTTAGTAAAAATATTTTTGAAACGGATGGTTAGGTTTATGGAAAAGTTTGCCCGATTCAAATATCAGCCCTGCATTCCTCTGGGGGAAGACGGTCGCTGTGTAACTGCTTCTCTCAAACACACTTCACTTTCAAGGCGTGCTGCAACAGAGGGTATGGTTCTTCTGAAAAATGAGAATAATGCTCTGCCGCTTGCAAAGGGTGAAAGAGTTGCTCTTTTCGGTAAAGCAACAATTGAATATATCAAAGGCGGTGGTGGAAGCGGCGATGTAAACGTGCCTTATATACGCAATATTTTCGATGGCTTTTCACAAAAGGATGTCGAAATCTATATGCCGCTTATTGATTTTTATAAAGATTATGTTGAACGCGAAAGCGTACATATTCCGACACAGGAACAGATTAATGCAACATGGGATATTGTCAATGCTATGGAATTCTGTACAAAGCGTGACGATATGACATACGATACATTTGCTAGTATGCATGTCAAAGAGCCTGCTGTTCCCGATGAACTGGTTGAGTCTGCAGCGGCAAGTGCAGACACGGCAATTATCACAATAAGCCGTTTTTCTGCAGAGGGTGTTGATCGCAGACCTCAGGCAGGGGATTATTACCTCTCCGATATTGAAAAAGATCTTATCGATAAAGCAGGAAAGCTCTTCAAAAAAGTTATTGTTGTAATCAATTCCGGCGCAACAGTTGATTGTGAATATTTTGCTGAAAACAGTGCTGTTGAGGCAGTTCTGTTCTCTTGGCAGGGCGGTCTTGAGGGCGGTGCTGCAATTGCCGATATAATCTGCGGCGATGTAAACCCCTCAGGTAAGCTTGCAGATACAATAGCTAAATCCTACGATTATTATCCCTGTAAGGATGATTTCTGGGAGTGCTTTGATCATGTGGATTATTCTGAAGATATCTACGTCGGCTACAGATATTTTGAAACTCTGCCCGGAAAGAAAGAATGTGTAAGATATCCTTTCGGTTTCGGTCTTTCTTATACAAAGTTTGAGCTCAGCGGTAAGCTTTGTGGAGAAGATTCCGGTAATATTGTTGTTGCGGTTACCGTTAAGAATATCGGCGGTACAGCAGGTAAAGAGGTTGTACAGGTTTACTGTTCTGCTCCTCAGGGCAAACTCGGCAAGCCTGCAAGAGAGCTTGTTGCTTTCCAAAAGACAAAGCTGCTTATGCCCAGTGAAGCTCAGACTCTTGCTCTTACATTCAAGGTCAGTGATATGGCGAGCTTTGATGATCTTGGCAAAATCTGCAAATCTGCTTTTGTTCTTGAAGCAGGTAAATACTGTTTCTATCTCGGTACAGATGTCCGCAGTGCAGAAAAGCTCGGCTTTGAATATGAGGTAAAGCAGGATACTGTTGTTGAACAGCTTTCACAGTGGTGTAAACCGTTTAAGCTGGCAAAGCGTATGCTGGCTGACGGCAGCTTTGAAGAGCTTCCGCTCGGTGAAGAAAGCTATTATTACGGTGAAAATAAGCCTACCGGTGCTGTTGCGCCCGAGAATCCCGTAATGTTTGATAAGGTGGGCGAAAGCATTTCGATTGATGAATTTGTTGCTCAGTTTACGCTCGAGGAATTGATGGAATTTGTCGGAGGGCAGCCCCCGACGGGTGTTGCAAATACCGGTTGCTTCGGTCCTCTCAAGCGCCTTGGTGTGCCTGCAATGCCTACTGCCGACGGACCTGCAGGTCTTCGCCTTGATACGGAAACAGGTATCCCGACAACAGCCTGGCCTTGCGCAACTCTTCTTGCCTGCTCGTGGGATCCTGAGCTTAATTTCCTTGTCGGTGCAGGTGGCGGTGCAGAAGTCAGAGAGAATAATCTTGCTATATGGCTTGCTCCCGCTCTCAACATTCACCGTGACCCTCTTTGCGGAAGGAACTTTGAGTATTATTCAGAGGATCCGCTTCTTGCAGGTAAGTGTGCTGCTGCTAATATCAGAGGCGTTCAGTCACAGAAGGTTGCTGTTTCAATGAAGCATTTTGCTTGCAATAATAAAGAAGCCAACCGTATGGGTTCCGATTCCCGTATTTCCGAGCGTGCTCTGCGTGAAATTTATCTCAGGGGCTTTGAAATTGCTGTTAAAGAGGCTTCTCCCTGGACTGTTATGTCTTCGTATAATCTCATCAACGGTCAGCATACTTCTGAAAGCTATGAGCTTCTTACGGGTATTCTTCGCGGTGAGTGGGGTTATGACGGAATGGTTGTTACCGACTGGGGTGTTAAAAATGACCCTGTTAAAGAGGTTAAGGCAGGCAATGATATGAAGATGCACTGCGGTTATCCCGAAGACCTCAAGGCAGGCTATGATGACGGAAGAATTACAAGAGCAGACCTTGAGCTTTGCGTTAAGAGAATTCTTGAAATGTTCCTCAAGCTTGCATAAAGTGCAATAAACAATTTAACCTCCCGCGATTGATTCACGGGAGGTTGTTTTTACATATTGACGGTGTTTATCGGTGCACCGCTTAAGAATGCGGATATGTTTTTTTCAAGAGTTGACATAAGCCTTTGTCTTGTTTCAAAGGCTGCCCATGCGATATGAGGAGTGATAAGGCAGTTTTCGCAGCTGAGCAAGGGATTATATGCTGACGGAGGCTCAGATGAAAGCACATCTACACCTGCACCTGCAATTTTACCTGTTTTCAGTGCATTGGCAAGGGCTTGCTCATCAACAACGGGGCCGCGTGATGTGTTGATGATGTATGCCGAATTTTTCATTTTTGAAAGGAAATCGGCATTTACCATACTTGTTGTTGCGGCGGTGAGAGGACAATGCAGGCTGACGATGTCTGACTTTTCAAGAAGTTCATCGAGTGTAACAAAACGCACATCGGTTACATCTTTATATTTATCCGGATTTGCAGTATGAGCAATAACATTCATGCCAAAAGCGCAAGCGATTCTGGCAACTGAAGAGCCGATGCTGCCGAAACCGATTATTCCGAGTGTTTTACCAAGAAGTTCCTGGAGCGGACTTCTCCAGAAACAAAAGTCCTTGCACTCGCTCCACTTACCTTTTTTTACTTCTGTATTGTGTATGGCCACCTTATTGCAAAGCTCAAGAATAAATGCAAAGGTGAGCTGAGCAACGGCGCTTGTACTGTAAGAGGGGATATTTGAAACGGGTATACCTCTTGAAGCAGCAAATTCGCAGTCGATGATATTATAACCCGTACTCAACAGCGCAATGAATTTACATTCGGGAAGCTGCTCGAGAACTTCTCTTCCCAGAGGAGTTTTGTTGGTGATTATGATGTCGTAACCTTTACAGCGGCTTACCGTTTCCTCAAGGGGCGTTCTGTCGTAAACCGTCAGTTCGCATTTTTCTTCGAGCCAATTCCAGCTCAAATCGCCGGGATTTGTTGTGTAACCGTCCAAAATAACAGCTTTCATAAAAAAATCACTCCGTTTTAGTTGACCTTAAGCTAATTTTTATATATAATTATACATATATTTTTGTAAAATGCAATCATGTTGTTTAAGAAGGGTCGGTGAGGTTTGAGTTTGGATAAAATAAAACGTAAACGAAGCTCCGCTCTTTCGCTAATCGGTGCAATCCTGCTTATTCTTGCCGGCGTACTGATTGCTTTGTATTTTGTTACAACAGATGAAAATATCCGCCAATGGTATGCATTGTATGAGGATTTTTTATATAAACTCGATATGGCAATTCTGTCTATCGGCTACAACTGGATTATTCTTTTTGTTATTTTCGCATTATACATTGTAAAATGCTTTATTCCGATAATTACCGTTCCTGCTTTATGCGTTCTTTCGGGTATGGTTTATCCTACCTTTGTCGCACTTTTTGTAAATCTGATCGGCTATATAATAATGCTTACCGTTAAATACAAATTCGGTGCTAAATACGGCGGAGGCAATGCTCATAAACTGCTGTGTAAAAATTCGGTCAGCCGAATGCTGCTCGAAAGAAAGGGGACGGGCAACCCCTGGGTTTTGTTTATTTTCCGTTTTATTCCTGGTTTTCCGATAAATCCTGTCAGCCAGATGTACGGTGCTATGGGCTTTGACTATAAGCTGTATCTTATAATTTCACTATGGGGCTTTATACCTAAGCTGTTTTCCTACACTTTTATCGGTGTTTATGTGTTCGATCCCTTGTCACTTCAGTTCTTCCTGCCTATAATTATTCTTCTCGTGATATCCGGCGTTTCGATTCTTATACTGAATGCCGTATTAAATAAACTTGAAAAAAATGAAAACCGAAATGTTTAATATTCTCGAAAGGGTGTAACATAATTATGTTCAGTTACGATGTTGTTAAAAAAGGTCTTGAGGGTGTAGAATTTGATTCTGCTCTCAATCAGCTCTACGGTCACGATGCTGCAAAACAGAAGCCGCGTTATCTTCGTGTTCTCAACGCATTCGGTGAGCTTTTCGGAGATAGCGGTGAGATCGCTTTTTTCTCTGCTCCCGGCAGAAGTGAAGTAGGTGGCAACCATACCGACCACAATCACGGCAAAGTTCTTGCTGCAGCTATCAATCTTGATGCTATTGCTGCAGTTGCAAAAAACGGCAAGGATGTTATTCGCCTTAAGTCAGAAGGCTATGATATGGATATGGTTGATATAACCGATCTTGCGCCGAAGAAAGAAGAATATTCAAAGTCTAAGGGTCTTATCCGCGGTGTTTGTGCTGGCTTTGTTGCAAGAGGTTACGAAATTGGCGGTTTTGATGCCGCAACAGCTAACGATGTTGTTTCGGGTTCAGGTCTTTCTTCTTCAGCTTCATTTGAGGTGCTTGTCGGTACAATTCTTAACCACCTTTACAATGACGGAAAAGTTTCTCCCGTTGAAATCGCTCAGATTGCTCAGTATGCCGAAAATGAGTTTTTCGGTAAGCCCTGCGGTCTTCTTGACCAGATGACTTGTTCGGTCGGCGGCTTTGTTTTTATGGATTTCAACGATCCTGCAAAACCGATTATCAAACCTGTTAAATTTGAGTTTGAATCCTGCGGACATGCTCTTTGTATTGTCAACACAGGTGGCAGCCATTCCGATCTTACAGATGAATATGCAGCCGTTAAAAACGAGATGATTTCTGTTGCTCAGCGTCTCGGTCACAGCTTCCTTCGTGAGGTTGATGAGGCTCAGTTCTTCAATTCAATTGACCTTATGCGCGGTGTAGTAGGTGACAGAGCAATTCTTCGTGCTAAGCATTTCTTCAGCGAAAATGCAAGAGTTGATAAGGAAGTATATGCTCTTGAGAATAAAGAGTTTGGTGAATTCAAAAAGCTCGTTATCAAGAGCGGTCAGTCATCTTATATGTATAATCAGAATGTTTTCTCGGTTAAAGATGCTCTTTCTCAGCCTGTTTCTCTCGGACTTTGTCTTTGCGAGGAGCTGCTTGACGGCAAGGGTGCCTGGCGTGTTCACGGTGGCGGCTTTGCAGGCACAATCCAGGCGTTTGTTCCGATTGATATGCTTGCTGATTTCAAACGCCGTATGGAGCTTGTTTTCGGTGAAGGTAACTGCTACGTTCTCTCAATCAGACCTGTCGGCGGCGTGAATGTAATATAACAAAACGGGGCGGTTGCAACCGCCCTTTAGGTTTTTTATGACAACAGATTTTACAGAGGTGAATGTTTTGGAAATGTTTGATATGCTTTGCGCTCTATGTCACGCTAACGGTACTTCCGGCGATGAAAAGTCGGCTGCCGTTGCGGTTGCGTCTGAGCTTCTTGGCAGATTTATGCCGGTTCATACCGACAATATGGGTAATGTAATAGGTGATACAGGAGCAAAGGGTAGTAAAATTCTTCTTGATGCGCATCTTGACAGAATCGGTTTTGCGGTTACTGCAATTGATGAAAAAGGCTTTATTAAGGTAGCTCGTGTCGGTGGTATCGACCCTATTGTTCTTTCCTGTGCTGAGGTTACGATTCACGGCAGAAACGATGTGTACGGTGTTGTAACTTCAACTCCGCCGCATCTGGCTTCAAAAGATGATAATAAAGCACGCAAGATTGATGAAATTGCAATTGATATCGGCATGAGCAAAGAGGAAGCTGAGAAGATAATATCTGTAGGTGACAGAATTACAATGAACGGCGATCTTGTTAAGCTTATGGGTAAGCGTGTTTGCGGTGCTGCTCTTGATGACCGATGCGGCTGTGCTGCAATCCTGCGTTGTCTTGAAATTCTCGGTGATAGGCTCAGTTCACTTCCTGTCAGAGTAATGTTCTCTGCATGTGAAGAAACAGGTGCGGCAGGTGCTGTTGCTGGCGGCTTCAGCTCGGAGGCTGATGAGGCAATTGCTGTTGATGTCAGTTTTGCCAAAGCACCCGGTACAGATGCTTCGGTTACTGCTTTACTCGGAAAGGGCACAATGATAGGTTATGCACCTTCGCTCAATTTTGAAATGTCACGCAGACTTGAAGCAGTTGCAAAGCGCAGTACTATTGCCTATCAGGTTGAGGTTATGGGCTCGAGAACAGGAACTAATGCTGATGATATAGCCGTTTCGCGCGGCGGTAAAAAAACAGCCTTGCTTTCCATACCTCAGCGCAATATGCACACGGCTGTTGAGATTATTGATCTTGATGATATTGAGAGTACGGCACAGCTTATGGCGGCTTACATTCTTGAGAGGGAGGCAGATAAAAATGCTTGAAATGATTAAAGAACTCAGCCTTATTGATGCTCCCTCAGGAAGAGAAGAAAAAGTAAGAGAGTATATTATTTCCAAACTCCCTGAATCGGCAGAATACTCTGTTGATGCTATGGGCAACCTTATTGTATTTGTAAAAGGCAAAAAACAGCCCAAAAACAAGGTTATGCTTGCTGCTCATATGGATGAGGTCGGTATGATTGTGACCTATATAACCGATGACGGCATTATCAAGTTCAGTAATGTCGGCGGAATTGAAACAGCCGCACTTCTCGGCAAACGGGTAAAGGTGGGAGAAAGCGGTATTCCCGGTGTTATAGGTGTTGTTCCGATTCATCTTCGCAGAGGTGATGATGAGCTTAAGCTTCCGAAAAAGTGCGAGCTTTATATCGATGTGGGTGCTGATAAAAAAGAAGAGCTTGACGGTATTGTTTCTCTTGGTGATAAGGTTGTTTTTGAAAGCGATTTTGTCAGCTTCGGTTCACTTGTAAAAGGAAAAGCACTCGATGACAGAGCTGGCTGTGCTCTTATGATTGATATGATAAACAACGGTGTTGAATACGATACATGGTTTGCATTTACCGTTCAGGAGGAAGTTGGTTGCAGAGGAGCTGCCGCAGCAGCATTTACCGTTGCACCCGATTATGCTGTTGTAATCGAAACGACAACCGCTGCCGATATTTCAGGTGTCAGCGGTGAAAAAGAGGTTTGCAAACTCGGTAACGGTGCCGTAATCCCTTTTATGGATGGTGGAAGTGTTTATAATCCCGAGCTATATAAAAGAGCAGGTGAGCTCTCCGTTGAAAAAGGATTTAAGATGCAGACCAAAACCGTTGTTGCAGGCGGAAACGATGCAAGAGCAATCTCTAACAGCAGAGGTGGAGTAAAAACACTCACAGTTTCTTTTGCAACACGCTATCTTCACTCATCATCGTGTGTAATAAGCAAAAGTGACATTGATGAAATGCGCCTTGCAGTTAAATCTATAGCGGAGGAATTCGCAAATGCTTAAGCTTATAGAGAATAAAGAAGAGGCAGAGCTTCTGGAGGAATTTTGCACTGACAGCTTCGGTATAAATATTGTATCGATGCTGAAAGTCTATCCTCCCGAGCTTGATATATGCCGGTATTGGATTCAGATTAATGACGATTATCTTACAGCAGCTGTACTTGCTTTTGAGGGCGAGATTGTACTCAGCACTACTCTTAAGGCGGATTTTACTGAGCTGAGAGAGTTTATTGAAACAATCGGCTATTCCACCGTATTTTGTCAGGCTAGAGATGTTGTAAGCCTTGAAATGTTTGCTTGCGGATGCGGACAGGTGCTTCGAAAAAACAGTACAGTAAGCGAATTTGACGATTTTGAGCGTCCGCAAAATCTTTCTGATTACAGAGAGGTTTTTGATCTGCTTGAAATAGACGGTGATTTTGATAAATGGTTTTCCGATATCAGCCGCAGAGTCAATCACGGCACAGCAGATATGAGAATTATCCGAAAAGACGGAAAAATTGTTTCAACTGCTTCGCTTTTGCATATTGCAGGTGAAAGAGCAGTACTCGGTGCTGTTGCAACAGATAAAGCATACAGAGGAAGAGGATTTGCCTCAAATCTTGTCAATTCATTCGGCGGATATACGGTATATCTTCGCTGCCTGCCGGCGCTCAATTCTTTTTATGAGCGTTTGGGATATAAATGCGTTGATGTATGGGCAGAAATCAAACAAAGGTAAGGAATTGAAATGAACAGCTTTTTTAATATTGATGAAAGAATTGCAATCGCAAGCGAAAAGGCTCTTGAGGCTGCTTCAGCTTCTTTTGCGAGAATTGATGAAATACGTGCATATAATCAGGAAAAGGTGCTTGCAGCGTTTATAAAAAACAGCGTAACGGAAAGCCATTTTACCGAGTCAACGGGCTACGGCTACGGTGACAGAGGCAGAGATGTTCTTGACAGCGTGCTTGCTGATTGCGTTGGTGCTGAGGATTCTCTGATCCGTCACAGCCTCACTTGCGGAACGCATACACTCGGCGTAGCTCTTTTCGGTCTTCTTCGTCCCGGAGATACTATGCTCTGTGTTACAGGTACACCCTATGATACTATCCATTCGGTTATCGGTATCAAAGGCAGCGGAATGGGTTCGCTCAGGGATTTCGGTGTTACATACAAGCAGGTTGAGCTTCTGCCTGACGGTACTGTTGACTATGAAGGTATCGAAAAGGCTCTCAATGAAAAAATAGCAATGGTATATATTCAGCGTTCTCGCGGTTATTCTCTTCGTCCGAGCCTTGGCGTTGATGATATAGAAAAAATTTCTGAAATAGTACGTAATAAGAGCGATGCGGTAATTATGGTTGATAACTGCTACGGCGAATTTGTTGAGCGAACCGAACCTGTTTCGCACGGTGCTGATATTATTGCAGGTTCACTCATAAAGAATCCGGGCGGCGGTATAGCTAAGTGCGGCGGATATATTGCAGGCAGGGCAGACCTTGTTGAAAAGTGCGCATACAGAATGACTACTCCGGGTCTCGGCAGAGAGGTCGGCCCTTCTCTCGGTCAGACAAGAGGACTGTTTATGGGGCTTTTTAATGCCCCTCATATTGTCGGTGAGGCTCTGAAAACTGCAGTTTTTGCCGCAAGTCTTTTTGAACAGCTGGGCTATGAAACAACCCCACACAGCACAGAAAAGCGTGTTGATATTATTCAGGCGCTCAAGCTTTGCAACAGTGAAACACTTATTGCTTTTTGTCAGGGTATGCAGAAGGGCGCACCGATTGATTCAAATGTCTGTCCCGAGCCCTGGGATATGCCCGGCTATGATAATCAGGTTATCATGTCTGCCGGTGCATTTACAGGCGGCTCCTCAATCGAGCTTTCTTCCGATGCTCCTTTGAGAGAACCTTTTGCAGTTTGGATGCAGGGCTCACTCAATTTTGACAGCGGTAAGGTCGGCATAATGCTTGCGGCACAGGAAATTTATAAAAGAGGTTTGCTTAAATGAGTGCTTACAGATATGACGGCATATCTCCCGAAATAATCATGCTTCTGAGCGAGAACAGGTTTCGCAACAGCAGGGATTTTTATGAGGAGAATAAAAAGAGAATTAAAGAGGGTATAACAATACCATTACAACAGATAATCTGCGCTTTGTCTGATACTATTATCAATATTGATGACGATATACCGATTATACCCTCCAAAATGGTATCAAGAGTAAGGCGCGACACACGCTACACCAAGGATAAGCGTCTTTACCGTGAAAATCTCTGGATAATGTTTACCCGAGATAAGCACGCTTTTCCTCATTTTCCTTGTATGTGGTTTGAGGTTGCACAGAACGGATACTCAGGCGGAGTAGGCACATATTATGCACCGCCGAGAATGATGGAGCTTTTTCGTCAGGAAATTATCGCTCGCCCTGATGATTTTTATGATGCTGTAATTCTTGCGGAGCGTGGCGGAGCAGTTTTCAGCGGAGATTTTTACAAAAGGGTAAAAGAGGGCTGTCCTATGCCGATGCTTGAGCCTTATTTTAACTGCAAGAGTCTTTGTTTTATGTTTCATTTTGCAAATCTTAACGAGTTAAGCGATGCTGATTTTATTGAAAAAATCAGGCCGATTTACGCTTCTTTCAAGCCTTTTTATGAGTTTTTGGTTGATGTTGCTATGAAATATTCTGCTGAACAAACATAATAAATGTTTGACTATAAGTTTTTATTATGATAAAATATTAATTGATTTAGAATAATTCAAGGAGGAATTTTCTGTGAAAATCAAAACATTTGTCAAAAAATCGTTATCACTTGCAATGAGTGCAGCTCTGCTTCTTTCATTTGCTTCTGTTGCTTTTGCGGCAGGCAGCGATGTGGATTACACAATTGTCAATCCGTATAAAGATGTAGATTTTGCTACATACAAGGCATACAAAGCTGACCTTCACAGCCATACAACTTTCAGTGACGGTCATGATTCTCTGCCTCAGATGGTTGAGAGACACTATGAGCTTGGTTTTGATATTTATGCAAGAACAGACCACAGCACAGTATCTTACGGTTACATGAGCCATGATTATGTTCCTGCAATGAAGGTGCTCGGTCTTATTAAGAACGGCGTTGTAGGCGGTGAGGTTCTCGCAAAAGAGGGCACAGCTGCAAACGGTGCCGCATATAAGGTTACTACTGTAGGTAATGACGAGTTTTATTCACAGGCAGGCGGCAATCAGATGCTCTCCGTTCCTTTCGGCAACGAGCAGAACGGTACTTCTTTCAATAATGCACACGTAAATACATGGTTTGTTGATTACGGCAACGGCAGACTCGGCGGTACAAGCGAATATGAATCTGTTATTCGCGCTGTTGATGAAAAGGGCGGTCTGAGCGTAATCAACCATCCGGGTGAGTACACAAATGCACGTGACGAGATTTACACTGCGGATGCTTATAACAAAGATAACTTCTCTTACAACTATAAGATAAATAAATTTGAGAATCTTCTTCTCAAGTATGATTCCTGCATCGGTATTGATATCAACAGTAAGGGTGACAGCAGAACACGTTTTGACAGAAAGCTCTGGGATATTCTTCTTCAGGATATCATTCCTCAAGGCAGAAACGTTTTTGCAATTGCTACTTCAGATGCTCACAATCTTGAAATTGTCGATTCCGGTTACACAATGCATTATATGCAGTCAAATACCTCTGAAAACCTTAAGGCAAACCTTCAGAGCGGTGCTTTCTTTGCTGCAAGTAAGTATGTTGGTAACTTCGATGAGCTTGTCACACTTTGCGCCGAACTCAAGATGGTAGGCGGCGAAGAAGCTCTTGCACTTGCTGCAAAGCTTGATGAAATTATCGCTCAGAGCAAAACTGAGATGGAAAACGGCGACGACGGCCAGAAGTATGAAGCTCCCGAAGGTTCTGCAAGACCTCTTTTCACAAATGTAACCGTTAACGAGACAGAGGATACAATTGCTCTTGAGGCTGACAATGCTCTTGTAATTCATTGGATTGCCGACGGTAAGGTTATTCACGTTGGTGATACAATTGACCTTGATGACTATTCAGATAAAATCGGCAGCTATGTACGCGCAGAGGCTTACGGCACAGGCGGTGTTGTATACTCACAGGCTTTTGTACTTGAGTATGACGGTGCACCTGAGGCTGAAGAGAGAGGCTTCTTCTTCGATTGGGGCGCTATCGCTACAATAATTTGTGATATTCCAGTAAAGGTCCTTCTCGGTATTATTCCTCTTAACCTTATTGCTGAAATCTTCGGTTAATTTACTTTATAAAAAAACCGCTCCGACTGGGAGCGGTTTTTGTTTTATGTGAGAGATTCAAAATCCTCGGCGCCGTGTTTGCACCACGGACATATGAAATCGGCAGGCAGCTCATCACCCTCGTGAACATAGCCACAGATTTTGCATACAAAGCCTTTTTTCTTTTCCTGCTGGGGTTTTGGCTTGATGTTTGCAAAGTAGTATTCGTAGGTTACGCTCTTGTCATCGTTTAGCTTAACAGCCTGAGTAACCTCAGCAATAAACATCAGGTGTGAGCCGCAGTCTATCTCGTGAATCACTTCGGCGCTGAAAAATGAATTGCTGTATGCGGTAAGATAGGGCAAGGAATTATCGGCAAGAGAAAAGTCTGTGAAATCGCTGAATTTGTCGGTGTCTCTGCCGCTGCAGAAGCCAAAACGCTCAAATACGGAGAAAGGAGTTTTTTCTGTAAGCGTGCTGACAGTAAATTTTTTGGTTTTGCTTATGGTTTCGGCGGTGTAATTTGCTTTGTTCACACATACGCATACCTGATAAGGTTTATCAGCTATCTGTATGCAGGTGTTAACAATGCATCCGTTATTTTTGTTACCGTCATTTGAAGTGAGTACAAAAAGCCCGTAAGAGAGCTTGAATAATGCGGTTTTATCAATGCTTGACATAGTATTCATCTCCTAATTTTTATCTAAATTATATTATAACTGATTTTTTTCGTTTTTCAATATTTTATTTATCAATTGATAATTAATTAATAGTATTATTTTACAAATATTGTTAAAATTATATACATTTATATTTGTTTTATGTTATAATTCAAGATAAGTAAAATTCAAGGGCGGTGCAATATGAGACTTCTGCTTGCCGAAGATGAAAAAGAGCTTTCCAATGCCATTGCGGCGATATTAAAACATAATAATTATTCTGTTGATGCTGTTTATGACGGCAAATCCGCATTTGATTGGGGTATGACCGGTAACTATGATGCTATTCTGCTTGATCTTATGATGCCCGGAATGAACGGCCTTGATGTGCTTGTTAAGCTTCGTTCAAACGGTGTTGATACACCTGTTATTATTCTTACGGCCAAGTCCGAAGTTGAGGACAGGATTGCGGGTCTCGATGCCGGTGCGGATGATTATTTGCCAAAGCCGTTTGCTATGGGTGAGCTGCTTGCGCGTGTGCGTGCAGTTACAAGGCGTAAGACAACATTTGTGCCGGATACGATTACCGCAGGTACGCTTTCTCTCAACAGACAGACTTATGAACTTTCATGTGGCTCGGAATCAATAAGGCTTGCAGGCAAAGAGTATCAGATGATTGAAATGCTTATGTCAAATCCCAACAGACTCATATCTATTGAGCAGTTTATGGAGCGTGTGTGGGGCTACGATACTGAAACTGAGAGCAGCGTTGTATGGGTCTATATTTCCAATCTCCGCAAAAAGCTTGCAGGTTTAGATGCAAATGTTGAGATTAAAGCAACACGTAATGCGGGATATTATCTCGACGTAAAAGAGGTTTCTGATAATGGTTAAACAGTTGCGCCGCAGATTTATTGTTGCGATTATGGCGTCTGCTTTTGCTTTGCTTACCGTTGTACTTGTTTCCATAAACTTTTTTGTTATTGTAAATATGGACAGACGAACTACCGATATGCTCAAAAGTATTTCGGACAATCATGGTGTGATTATAGACGTCGGTTCGGATTATCAGGCTGACTTTTTTGACTATTTTAATCCTTTGATTGATGTGTATAGTTTTGTCCCTGAAGCTTCGCATGCGGTTCGTTTTTTCTATGTGCGTTTTACAATGGAAGGTGAAGTGCTGACTGTTAATACCGACCATGTTTCGGCAATAAACAGTGAAACAGCAAAGAACTATGCAATTGAAGCTGTTAAATCTAGCAGAGAGTCTGGATATATTCATGATGCTTACAAATACAATATTGCCTATTCTCCCGAATATGGAATGACGGTATATTTTATGGATATCAGTAATGAACTGCTTTCAGTAGGCTCAATGATAACGATATCTTTGTTTATTGCTTTGGTTAATCTGTTGATTTTGTTCATTTGTGTGTGTTTTGCATCTAAAAGAGCGGTCCGACCTATGGCAGAAAACGCAATAAGACAAAAGCAGTTTATCACAGATGCGGGTCATGAGCTTAAAACACCGATTTCAATTATTTCTGCCAATGCAGAAGTGCTTGAGATGATGTACGGTGAGAACGAATGGCTCACTTCAATCAAACGTCAAACACTTCGTATGTCTGACCTTATAAAAAACCTTCTTGTTCTTTCTAAGGCTGAAGAGAAGTCTGAAAAGGAAGGCTTTTCAGAGGTTGCAATAAGCGACATTGTTTCGGCTACCGTTGCTTCTTTTTCAGCACTTGCTTATACCGAAAATAAACGCCTTTATGCCGAGGTTCAGCCTACGCTGACAATATGGGGCAATGAAAAGAGAATCGCGGAGCTTACGAGCATACTTCTTGATAACGCCGTAAAATATGCCCCCGAAAATTCGAGGATTGACCTTAGCCTCTTTCAAAAGGGTAAGCAGGTTGTTCTTGAGACGACGAACTATCTTATTCCCGGTACTGCTGTTGATACAGACCGACTTTTTGACAGGTTTTACAGATCGGAGAAATCACGCTCACGCCAGACAGGCGGTTACGGAATAGGACTATCAATTGCAAATGCAATTGTTAAATCGCACAAGGCGGATTTTATTGCGGAAATAGAAGATGATAAAATTACGTTCACAGTAACGTTCAATATCAAAAATTGACAGGAGAAACAGCTATGAACAAACTATGGTACAAAAAACAGGCAAACATCTGGAATGAGGCTCTGCCTATCGGCAATGGCCACACCGGTGTTATGATTTTTGGCGGAAGAAAAAAAGAAACTCTCTGCTTTAATGATGTTACACTCTGGTCCGGCTCACCTCATAATCAGAATAATCCTACGAGTCTCGAGTATCTGCCTAAAGTAAGAGAACTGATTTTTGCAGGAAAAGTTGACGAGGCTCACGATATGGTTGAGGAAAAGCTTGACGGTGGTTATAGCGAGGCTTATATGCCGCTCGGCGACCTTAAAATTGCATTTTCGCCTAAATCAACACGCGGTTACCGCCGTGAGCTTGATATTGATACCGCTGTACATACCGTAACTCTCGGTGATGAAGTGCGTACTGCTTTCGCATCAAATCCCGATGATGTTGTTGTTTACAGAATGACCTCGAAAAAGGCTACCAATGTCACCCTTGAAGTGAAGTCAAAGCTGAAATATAACAGCGTTATTAAGGACGGTATTCTTTGCCTTTGCGGTAACGCACCCGATGTTGCCAAGCCCAGCTATCTCGGAAAGATTCCCAATGCGGTTATGTACGATGAGGGCAGGGGAATGGCATTTTGCCTTGCTGTCAAGGTAATAACTGACGGCAAGGTTGTTGAGAGTGGTAAGAAGCTTGTAGTTAAAAAAGCAAAGTGCGTAACTGTTTATGCTACAACCAAAACAGGCTTCCTCGGCTATGATAAAATGCCTGAGACCAATCGCGAAAAAGTATGCGATGAGTGTATAGCTGCACTTAATAAGGCTGATACAGATTATGACGGTCTGCTTGAGCGTCATATCGCTGATTATAAGGCTATTTTTGACAGACAGCGCTTTTCAATAGGCGGAGTTAATGAGGATTGCACCGTTAATCTTCTTGCAACTGCTAAGGCAGGCAAACCTGACCCGAAGCTCGTTGAGCTTTTTTACAATTTCGGTAAATATCTTATGATCGCGGGTAGCCGTAAGGGCGGTCAGCCGCTCAATCTTCAGGGTATATGGAATGCGAGAGTGCGTCCGCCGTGGAGCAGTAACTACACGGTTAATATCAATACAGAGATGAACTACTGGCCTGTCAGCTCAAGCAATATGGCTGAATGTGCCGAGCCGCTTGTAAATATGGTATACGAGCTTATGCATCAGGGCGCTGAAACAGCAAGAATTAATTACGGTTGCAAGGGTGCTTGCTGTAACCACAATACTGACCTGTGGAGAATGACTTCAACCGTTTGCGGCGGTCCTTGCTATATGTTTGCTCCTCTTTGCGGCGCATGGCTTGTCAATGAGGTTTATACTCATTACAAGAACGGCGGTCTTGATGAGTATAAGGATAAGATCTTCTATTCTGTTAAGGCTTCGGCTGAGTTTATCAATGACTACCTTGTCGAGCACAACGGTGAATATGTTATTGCTCCCTCAACTTCACCTGAGAACGAATTCAGATATAACGGTAATACAGTAGCGGTTGACTACGGCTCAGCATTTGACATGGCTGTCGCAAAAGCGGGTTTGCTCGCTTACCTTGATTTTGAATCCGAAGGTCAGCTTGCAGACGAAATCAGAGAAAAGCTTGCAAGACTCAGACCCTACACAGAGGGCAAATACGGTATTATGGAATGGTCAAAGGATTATGAGCTTCACGAGCCCGGTCACAGACATTTCTCACCGCTCTATGCTCTCTATCCCTCAAACACAATCAAATACTATGAGAATGAAACAGAGCGTGAGTGGGTGAGAAAGCTTTACCACTTCCGTAAAAAGAACTGGGAACATTATATCGGTTGGTCTGCAGCGTGGGCAATCTGCCTTGCAGGTACTCTCCATGAGCCTGAAACTGCACAAGAAATTATTGCCAATATGCTCACATATTCTGTGTTCTCAAACCTTTTTGATACTCATCCTCCGTTCCTTTTCCAGATTGACGGTAACTTCGGCTTTGTTGCAGGCGTAAACTCACTCCTTCTTTACAGCGAAAACGGCAAATCCGAGCTTCTTCCTGCACTTCCTCCCGAATGGAAAAATGGTGAGATTGAAAATATTGTTACAGGCGGAGTTCAGCTTTCATTTAAGTGGGAAAACGGCAAGGTCGTATCGGTTTCTGCTGATAAACCTATAACGGTTATGAATAAGAATCTTGCTGAAAACTGCGTTATCGGTGCTAATGTAACGGTAGAATAAGAATATTAAAGCGATAAAAATAAGCAGAGTTGATTCTCACGTCAACTCTGCTTATTATCATTTTATGTTGAATAATCTGAAAGCGTTTTCTCTTGATCTGTCGATTACTTCCTGAGCCGAAATCCCACGAAGCTCAGCAATCTTTTCAGCCGTATGAATAATTAACGCTGAATTATTTCGCCTGCCTCTCAAAGGTACGGGAGTCATATAAGGACAGTCAGTTTCAAGAAGAAGTCTGTCAAGATCAATATTGGCAGCTACTTCTGCAGGCCTGCGTGCGTTTTTGAAAGTGACACTGCCGCCAAGACCAATATAAAAGCCGATATCGGTCAGCTGCTTAGCTGTTTCAACACTGCCCGAAAAGCAATGCATAACACCGCGCGGTTTATATTTAAGCAGCATATCAACACAGTCAGCATGTGCTTCTCGATCGTGCACGATCACGGGCAAATCAAGCTTTTTTGCAAGCAGAATCTGCTTTTCAAAATACTGCGCCTGTATTTCTTTCGGTGTGTAATCGTAGTGATAATCAAGACCAATTTCACCGATTGCAACTACCTTTGAGTGCGTTGCAAGCTCTTTGATTCTTGTCAATGCATCAGCGCTTTCTTCGGCAGCATTCTGCGGATGAATGCCAACAGCCGCATATATCTGCGGATATTTTTCTGCAAACGCAATGCTTGTCTTACTGCTTTTTACCGTACATCCACAGTTTATAATACCGCAAACACCTGACGAAAAAACCTCATCAAAGAGTGATTCTCTGTCTTCGTCAAAGGCTTCGTCGTCATAGTGCGCATGTGTATCAAAAATTCCGTCAAGCATTTTATCTTACCTTAGTGCCGGGTTCAAGGAAGTCAACAAAAACAACCTTTACATCGTCTTCGCCGCCTGCAAGAATCATACCTCTGCTTTCAACTCCGCAGAGTATTGCAGGCTTAAGGTTAGCAACAACAATGACATTGTGGCCGATAAGCTCTTCGGGCTTATAATACTGAGCAATTCCGCTTGCAACAGTACGGGGAGTGCCTGTACCGTCATCAAGAGTAAGCTCAAGCAGCTTCTTTGCTTTCTTGACAGGCTTACAATCGATAACCTTTGCAACGCGAAGGTCAACCTTTGCGAAATCGTCAATGGGAATCTGCGGCATTTCTTCGAATGCAGGTTTTTTTTCTTCGGTTGCTGCTGCCTTTGCTGCATTCTCAGCTTCAATTTCTGCAAGCATTTTTTCAGCGTCAATTCTGCTGAAAAGGGGAGTAGCTTCACCCATAACAGTACCTGCAGGTGTTGCGCCGAATTCGTTCAGGCTTTCGTAGCTGTCAATGCCGCAGCCGATCTGAGCGAAAATCTTATCAGCGGTTTCAGGCATAAAGGGCTTGAGCTGAACGGCGACAAAGCGAATGCTCTCGATGAGGTTATACATAACTGTACCGAGACGCTCTTTCTTTTTTTCGTCCTTTGCCAGTGCCCATGGCATGGTTTCATCAATATATTTATTGGAGCGCTTAGCAACTGCCATTACTTCATTGACGGCATCAGCCATGCAGTAGCTGTCAATCTTAGCGGCACATTTGCCTACGGATTCGAGCGCAACTGCCTTAAGTTCTTCGTCAATAGCCTCAGGTGCTGTGGGAGCGGGGAGAACACCGTCAAAGTATTTCTTAACCATTGCTACACAGCGGTTTACGAGGTTACCGAGCGTGTTTGCAAGGTCGGAGTTATAGCGTTCGATAAGTGTTTCGTATGTGAGAGAGCCATCCTGTGCGTGTGGCATTTCGGCAAGAAGATAGTATCTTACTGCGTCAACACCAAAACGGTCTGCAAGGTCATCAGCATAGATAACATTGCCTCTGGATTTGCTCATCTTGTCAGCTCCGACCATCAGCCACGGGTGACCGTAAACCTGCTTGGGAAGCGGCTCGCCGAGTGCCATAAGCATAATAGGCCAGTAAATTGTGTGGAAACGCACAATGTCCTTACCGATAATGTGAACGTCCGCAGGCCAATATTTTTTATACTGTTCACTGCTGCCGTCGGGGTCATAGCCGAGACCTGTAATGTAGTTTGAAAGAGCATCAATCCATACGTAGATAACATGCTTATCGTCGAATGTTACGGGTACTCCCCACTTGAAAGTTGAACGGGAAACGCAAAGGTCCTGAAGACCGGGTCTTATGAAGTTGTTGAGCATTTCCTTTTTACGGCTTTCGGGATAGATGAAATTGGGGTTATCCTCAATATACTGCTCAAGCTGCTTCTGATATTTTGAAAGGCGAAGGAAATATGTTTCTTCCTTTTCTTTTCTTACCTCTCTGCCGCAGTCAGGGCACTTGCCGTCAACAAGCTGGCTGTCTGTGAAAAAGCTCTCACAGGGTACACAGTACCAACCCTCATATTCGCTTTTATAGATATCACCCTGGTCATACAGCTTTTTGAAAATTTTCTGTACAACCTTTTCATGGTAATCATCGGTTGTGCGGATAAAATGATCGTAAGTAGTATTAAGTCTGTCGCAGATTGCACGAATTTCTCCTGCAACCTTATCAACGTATTCTTTGGGTGAAATGCCTGCATCCTTAGCGTATTCTTCTATTTTCTGACCGTGTTCATCTGTGCCGGTCATAAAGAATACATCATAACCCTGCATTCGCTTGAAACGGGCGATAGCATCGGTCAAGACAATTTCGTATGAGTTGCCGATGTGCGGCTTACGTGATGTGTAAGCGATAGCTGTTGTGATGTAATATGGCTTTTTTGACATAGCAATTTACCTCCTGTTACCATATTTTTTAATAATATCCATATTAGTATAGCATATTTTTATAAAAATACAACCCTGATTATTTTTATATTATTTTGTTGACATATTATGTAATTAGGTCTATACTTTATAAATAAAAATATATTTAATGGAGGTTGAAACAATGTTTGAATTCGCAAATTTCATCAAAGGCACAGCATTTATTAAGGTGATTTCAGCAATTATGTCTGCCCTTCTTTCTCTCAATCTTGCTGTAAATTCACTTGTTAACAGCAATGAAGAGCTTGATCCGGGCGATTATGACAATGTTATCCTTATGATTGGTGACGGTATGGGATTTAATCATATCGATTGGATGGAGCAAGAGTATGGTATCAAGGAAGCAAATATGTTTGCTATGACTCAGTTCCATGGCGAATCAAAGACAAGATCTTCCAGCAATGCTGTTACTGATTCCGCAGCGGGTGCAACAGCACTTTCAAGTGCTGTTCGTACAAATAACGGTGCAATCGCTGTATTTCCGCAGGATGCTTTCGGTGTTGCTTATGTTCCGATGACACTTACTGAGCTTGCTCAGTCATACGGCAAGATGACAGGTGTTGTCACTACTGATGTTAATCACGGTGCAACTCCCGGCGGTTTTTCCGCTCACGTTTATGACCGCGATGAAGGTGAAGAGATAACAAGACAGCAGATTGAAGTTTCAAAGCTCGATCTTATCTGGTCTGCATCAAGCGGTCTTGTCGATGATGAGTATGCAAGCAAATTCGGTTGGACTCTTCTTGATACAAAGGCTGAGTTTGATGCAGTAAAGCCCGGCACACGTTCTTTCGGTCAGTTTGCAGGTGCTCTCTGGAACAAAGAAACAAATGCTGATTCTCCGAATCTTTCCGAGATGACAGTTAAGGCTATTGATATGCTTGATGACGATAAGGACGGATTTTTCCTTATGGTTGAGGGCGCTCACATTGACAAGCACTCCCACGATAATAAGGAAAAAGAGATGAAGATTGCTGCTCTTGAATTTGATATGGCTGTTAAGGCTGCTATTGAGTATGCCAAGGCAGACGGCAACACACTTGTTGTTATAACTGCTGACCACGAAACAGGTGCAATTAAGGCTGACGGTGATAGCTTTACTTTCACATCAGGTTCACACTCATCAGCTAATGTACCGCTCCTTGTATACGGTTGTGACAATTTCATTAAAGAGGGCGAAGTTATCAAGAATAAAGAGATTTCACGCCGTATTGCAATGGCTATGGGTGCAGCTCCAACAGAATTCCCCGCTGCTGTTAAGGTGAATGGATAATAAATTTTAAGGATAGGTTATTGTTTTGACAGAGATTATTAAGGCCGATTCGGCCAGAGAATTTGATGCGTTTGTTGCAAGTCACCCCAAGGGTCATTTTATGCAGCAGAGCGCATGGGCAAAGGTTAAAAATAATTGGATTTGGCGCGGCATCATCTGCCGTGATGAACAGGGCAACATCAAGGGCGTAATGGCGGTTATTGTCCGCCGTCTGCCCGGTGGTCTGCCTTTCAGTATGCTCTATGCTCCCAGAGGTCCTGTGTGTGATTTGCACGATAAGGCTGTTTTTGCTGAGCTTATGGATGCTGCAAAAAAGCTGGCTAAAGAATTTGGCGGCTATGTTCTTCAGGTTGATACCGATACAAAAATTGATGACAGCGAATATGAGAAAATTGCTGTTGATTACGGCTTCAGGGTTGGCCCTCGTTCCAAGAATTTTGAGGGTATTCAGCCCCGCTTTGTAATCCGTCTTGATGTTGAGGGTAAAACTGAGGATGAAGTTTTTGCTTCTTTCCACTCTCGCCACCGATATAAGGTTCGTGTTGCTAAAAAGAACAATGTAGAGGTTGTAATCAAGGGTGCAGAGGCTGCCGAGGAATTTCATAAGATTATGATTGAAACAGGCGAGAGAGATAACTTCTCGATTCGTCCTGCCGATTATTTCAAACGAATGGTTGAGGCCTACGGTGATAATGCCAGAATCTATATGGCTTACAGTGAGGGCAAGGCTATTGCAGGTACGCTGGCTATTCTCTGTGGTGATAAGGTATGGTATCTCTACGGTGCTTCTTCAAATGAAGAGCGCAATAAGATGCCAAACTATCTTCTCCAATGGGAAATGATTCGTTGGTCAATTGAAAACGGTTGCCGTATTTATGATTTCCGCGGCATATCGGGTGACCTCGATGAAAACAATCCGCTCTACGGTCTTTACCGTTTCAAAAAGGGCTTCTGTCCCGATATTACCGAATTTATCGGCGATTTTTATTTTGTTTACAATCCTCTTGTATACAATGCTATGGAGTTTGCTCAAAAGCTTCGTAAAAAGCTTAGAAAGGGTCACTGATTTTCACGATGAGATACGTTGTTCAAAAGGATTTTATTGTTTCCAATCTCAATAAAATGCGTGCTTACTGTCCTACGGCTGAGGTAATCGGTGTAATAAAGGGCAACGGATACGGTCTTGGTCTTGTTCCTATGGCAAAGCTGCTCAGTGAAAACGGTGTACAGATTCTTGCTGTTTCAAGGCTTGATGAGGCTGTTGCTCTGCGCGAAAACGGAATTGATACAGCAATCCTTTTGCTCAGCCCTCCGTTTGATGAAGCTTCTGCAAAGCTCTGCGTTGATTTGTCGCTTACAGTAACGGTTGACAGTCTTAACACAGCAAGGTTACTCAATTCAGCCGCAGTAGGCAAAAAGGTTTCAGCTCACATTATGCTTGACACAGGCTTTGCACGCTTCGGATTTTTACCGGGTGAAGAAGGGGATGCGATTACCGCTCTTTCCGAGTGCGGCAATATAAGCTTTGAGGGCGTGTACTCTCATTTTTATAATGCTTTTTCGAATGATTCTTCTTCTGTTGAGCTTCAGGTCAGCCGATTTAATACTGCTGTTGCCGCTTTTGAGGCAGCGGGGTATGTAAATCTTAAAAAGCATATTTGCTCTTCTGCAGCCGCTGTCAAGTATCCGCAGTATCATTTTGATGCTGTTCGTCTCGGCTCGGCACTTCTTGGCAGAATTGCTGTTGCTAACAAGCCGGGGCTTGAAAAAGTTGGCTTTATGGAGTGTGAGGTTATCTCAATCAAAACTCTTCCTGCAGGTCATTTTGTCTGTTATGGTGAAGCATATAAGACTACCCGTGAAACCAAGACGGCTGTTGTTCCGCTCGGCGTTTGCGACGGTTACGGTCTGAGTAAGACTGAGGTTGCTTTCACAAAATCCGACAAGATAAATTCGCTCCTGCGTAAGGTTAAGCGTATCGGCGCTGACCAGACGCTGAACTGCGTTATATGCGGCAAAAAGGCTCAGGTTATCGGCAAGGTTGGTCTGACCGATCTTATTATTGATGTTACCGGTATTGACTGTAAGGTAGGGGATGTAGCTTCGTTTGAGTTTAACCCTACTTTGGTTGATGCGCTTGTAAAAAAAGATTTTGTCTGAAAGGGTAGCTATGGCAAGAGATTTTCTTGAAAAAGCCGTTTCTGTTGTTCCGACCAAACGGCAGATTGATTTTATGAATACCGAGTTTAACGGTGTTATAAACTTCGGAATGAATACGTTCACGGGCCGTGACAGGGGAACAGGCTTTGAAGAGCCCGACCTCTTTAATCCTACATCTTTTTCTGCTGAACAATGGGTAAAGGTTGCAAAGCGTACGGGAATGAGGGGGCTTGTTCTCAACTGTAAGCACCATGACGGATTCTGTCTCTGGCCCTCGGAATATACTGATTATTCGGTTAAATCGAGCTGTTGGCTTGACGGTGAGGGTGATGTTGTCCGTGCTGTAAGTGATGCTTGCAGAAAGTTCGGTCTAAAGTTTGGTATTTCACTTTCTCCTCTTGATTATCATGAACCGTGCTTTGGCAGCGGAAAAAAATATAATGAATTTTTCAAGAATCTTCTGCGTGAGCTTCTTACCAATTACGGCGAAATTTTCTGTGTAAGTCTTGACGGCGCTCAGCCTGACAGCGACAGCGGCAAATTTCAGCCATACGATTGGGAGGGCTATTTCAGGCTTATTCGCGAGCTTCAGCCGAATGCTGCTATTACAAACTGCGGCCCCGATATCCGTTGGTGCGGTAACAATTCTGGCGTTTGCCGTATCAGCGAGTGGAGCGTAGTACCCTCATATTACAAGGCTTTTGACCTTGAATCTGACAAAAAGATTTCTGTACCAAAGGGAGGCGCTGTAAATTTCACTCAGCTTGATATCGGCAGCAGACGCAAGATTAAAAGCTGTGACGATTTTACTTGGTATCCTGCTGAGGTTACTGTTCCGCTTCGTGACAGTTGGTTCTTTAAGCCGGGTCAGTCGCTATCTATCAAAGCGCTTTCCAAGCTGCAGAAGATCTATGATAGCTCTGTCGGCGGAAATGCAACACTTCTGCTCGGTATTACCCCACAGCCTGACGGACTCATTGGAGAAAAGGATGTTGAAACTCTCGCAACTCTCGGTGCGGTTCTTTCTCTTCATTATGAGGATAATCTTGCTCTTGAATCTACAATGCAAGGCAACTGCAAGCTCGATGATCTTCACGCTCCGTCAAGAGCTTTGCCTGATAAACCGGGCTTCTGGCACTCGGGTAACGACCCGAAAAATGCCGAGCTGATTCTTGATATGGGCGATGAGTACGATGCTGACCGTGTTGTTCTTTGCGAGAACATTGAAACAGGTCAGCAAATTGAGCGGTTCGAGCTTTTTGTCGAGATAAAAGGTAAGTGGAAAAAAATTGAAAAAGGTACCGTTATCGGCAGAAAGCGTATTTGTGAATTCAAGAACACAATCCGCACAAGACGTGTTAAGCTTGTAATTCTCAAAACAAGAAAATTTGCAACAATTAAAGAGTTTTCAGTTTATTGATCATACACAAAAAACAGCCTGCGTAGGAAACCCTGTGCAGGCTGTTATGATTGTCGTAATCTTTTCAATTATTCCTTTTCAAAAACTTCTTTGCCGAGAGAGCAGATAGGGCAGACCCAATCCTCAGGGACATCCTCCCAAGCGGTTCCGGGAGCAACTCCGTTTTCGGGATCACCGATTTCGGGATCGTACACATAACCGCAAGGACAAACATATTTATTCATAATCAATTACCTCCGTAATTAATTTAACCTAAACAACTGAAATTAACCAAAATATCTTGCGAGAAGACCTGCAAATGCCTTGCCGTGTCTTGCTTCGTCACGAGCCATTTCGTGAACTGTATCGTGGATAGCGTCAAGGTTAAGCTCCTTAGCCATCTTTGCAAGGTCGAACTTGCCCTGTGTTGCTCCGTTTTCAGCTTCAACTCTCATTTCGAGGTTCTTCTTTGTGCTTGCTGTTACAACCTCACCGAGAAGCTCTGCAAACTTTGCTGCGTGCTCTGCCTCTTCATAAGCAGCCTTTTCCCAATAGAGACCGATTTCGGGGTAGCCCTCTCTGTGAGCAACTCTTGCCATAGCAAGGTACATACCAACCTCTGTGCACTCGCCCATATAGTTCGCTCTGAGACCCTCAATGATTTCTGCCGGAGCGCCTTCTGCTACGCCAACAACGTGCTCTGCAGCCCATGACATTTCGCCGCTCTGCTCATTGAACTTAGAAGCAGGAACACCGCACTGGGGGCACTTTTCGGGAGCTGAGTCACCTTCGTGAACATAACCGCAAACTGAGCATACAAACTTTTTCATAATAATTTTCCTCCAAAAAATAATTTTTAATTTTGTTTTTTTATTAAACGGACTGATTGCATTTTTCGCAAAGTCCGTAAAAGACGAGAAGATGTGAATTGATTTTGCCTTTGAAGTTTTTGCTGAACATAGAATCAAGTTCAGACAGGGGAGAGTGCTCAATGTCAAAAAGTCGGTTGCAGCTCTCACATATCAGATGATAATGCAAACAGTTGTTGCCGTCAAACCTGTCAGCATTTCCGCAATGAAACTTGAGGATTGTACCGTTGTCAGACAAAAGTGCAAGGTTTCGGTAGAGTGTTCCTAAGCTTAAACTCGGCAAAGCTTCCTTAAGGTCAAGATAAAGCTCATCGGCAGTAGGGTGGTCAGTTCTGGAGCAAAGATTGTTCAGAATCATTTCACGCTGCTTGCTGTATTTCATTGACATTGTATCACCTCCAAACAATAACGATAATCGTTACTGTTATTATACATCAAATTGTGCTGTTGTCAATAGTTTTTTTGAAAAAAATAAAAAATTAACAGGTCTGCCGTAGCAAACCTGTTAACAGAAGTATCATAATAAAACTATTATTTATCCTTGGGCTGCTTATAACCTTTGCTGACAAGGAGGTTTTCGATTCTGTCTGCAGGATCAAGAAGACCGCTGACAGAGAGATCGTGGTTAAGAGTATCAATAATATAAGAAACATATTTGGAAAGGTCAACATCAACAAACCACTCTCTGGAGAGAAGCTCGGGTGTACGATATATAAGGTTAGTTGTGAAAACCTTATGAATAAGACCCTTTTCATATGCTTCATCAAATGAATCAAGTCCGTTGCAGAATAGACCGAAGCTTGTGCATACGAAGATGCGGTTAGCCTTGAGTGCTTTGAGCTTGGTAGCAACCTCAATCATTGATTCGCCGGATGAGATCATATCGTCAACAATGATAACATCCTTGCCCTCAACATTGGCGCCGAGGAATTCGTGAGCGATGATCGGGCATCTGCCGTTGACAATTCTTGTATAGTCGCGGCGCTTATAGAACATACCGAGCTCAACGCCGAGAACTGTTGAGTAGTAGATACAGCGACTCATACCGCCTTCATCGGGGGAGATAACCATGAGGTGTTCTTTATCAAAGTGGAGATCCTCGATTGACCTTGTCATTGCCTTAATCATCTGATATACAGGCTGTACATTTTCAAAACCGTTGAGGGGAATTGCATTCTGAACTCTGGGATCGTGAGCATCGAATGTGATGATGTTGTCAACGCCCATATCGTGGCAAAGCTCCTGGAGCATATTTGCACAGTCGAGTGACTCTCTGGATGTGCGCTTGTGCTGTCTGCCCTCGTAAAGCATCGGCATAATTACGGTGATTCTTTTTGCCTTGCCGCCGACAGCGCTGATCGCTCTCTTAAGATTGGCAAAATGCTCGTCCGGACTCATAGGGATATCCATGCCGTACATTTCGTATGTAACGCCGTAATTGAAGCAGTCACAAAGAATGAAAAGATCGAAGCCGCGAACGGTCTGATGGATAGTTGCCTTGCCTTCTCCTGTACCGAAACGGGGGAAACGAACATCGATAAGGTAGGAGGAGCGCTCATATCCGCGGAAATGGAGCTGAGTCTTGTGCTCGTCAAGTCGCTGTGATCTCCATGTTGTGAGATACCAGTCGATTTTTTTAGCAAGCTCTTCGCATCCGGGAAGTGCAATAATTCCGAGAGGACCGTTGGGTATAGTCTGGAAGTTGCCGTCAAACTCTGTGAAATTCACGGTAAAGAATCTCCTTTGCTTTTATATTGTGTATAGTCAGTATTAACTGTTATATATATTGTACATAATAACTTTGCATTTGTAAACAATAAATAAATTTTTCCATATAAAAATTGGGTAGAAATAATTACATAAAAATAAGCAGGGTTTTGTTGAAAATAACAAACCCCTAACGATTTATGAGTAACTTTGGTCTACTGTAATGAC
>JAZPYF010000003.1:0-3656 GCA_045544055.1 Acutalibacteraceae bacterium
AGGTGGTATGAATATATTGCAGATACCCGATAACAAATTTACAATCCGATCTAATTTTCCTGTTAACAAGTATAAAAAGCTCCCGGCAAGAAATATTTTTACTATTTCTTGTCAGGAGCTTCTCTGAATAAGTTTTAATAATTATTATCAATTGCATTTCCGATTGCTCTGAGGAGCGAATCTTCGTGGTATGAGGGCAAGTCACAATTATAGTGCCATATCATAACTCCGCCAAAACCGTTATTGATTGCATATTCAGTTTTTGCGTTTATGACCTTGGGAGTGTTGAACCAGAAATCCTTATCTGTTACATTGCAATGGTACCAACCATTTTCATCAATACCTTCATAACATCCGTTATATCCGTACCAATATGCCGACATGTCCGTGGGCCGAGAATAAAAAGCAAGACCGACATTGACCTTTTCAAACGGCATTCCGTAAATTCCGACTTTTTGAACAGCCTTCACCGTATCGTCATACGTTGCGTGTCTGCCTTCTTCATCAATCATATCATAAAGCATAATCTCAAAGGTATCAATTGCGTTGATTGCGGCAGGAGTGAATTTTATATTCCAGTCATTCCCCGCAACTCCCAGAGTATAGTCACCTAGCTTTTTATCAAGCGACACAAGGAAACTGTTGTAATAATGCCAGGCTTTGAGAGAAATGGGATATTCATAGTCAAAATGAACACCGTCAAAATCATATTTATCAAGCACGGCGATGATATTATCTTCAAGAACTCCGCTTGTAAAAGCTTTGTTATGCTCAATGCTCTGCGCTTCCATCTGTTCTTCCCATACATCGGAATCTGTTTTACCCCAAGGTCCGAGAAGATTGAGCGTGATGCTGACATCTCTGTTGCCTATCGCCTTTCGGATATTTGCAAGTGCAGTTTCAAGTATCGGCTCATTGCAGATGACTTCACCCTCGCTGTTGAATGAAGCACACTCGAAAAGTATAACATCTGTTACGATATCAAAGTCTTCGGGATAAAGACTGCTTTCGGACTGAACATATTCGCCTCTGATATAGGTTGTGACTCTAAAATCATCAACCTTTTCGGTAAACGAAACGGAACTTATTCCCAGAAAATTCGAAACAACAAGCACGATTGATGTAAAAAACGAAATGATTTGTTTGAAAAAAACAGTCATAACACTTATTCCTCTCTAATTATTCCACTGAAATTAATGCATATCTTTCTTCAAGCTCTTCGTAATGAGTGTAATTCTCTGCTTGAGCGATAAGACTCTCAGCATTTGTGTAAGGCTTTATAACCCTTAAATAGACTGATTCCATTTTAAGATAAGCGTTCAACTCGCGTTTTATCCTAATGCTTTCGATGAAGCTGTGCGCTTCTCTGTTTATGATTTCTTCCTTGACAGATTCATTGGGAACTTCAATATTTTCTATGCCGTATTTTCTGATAAGAGCTGCGGATTCCTTTTTTATGCGTGCATTCTTGATTGCATCGGAACGGATTTCTTTTTCTGCTGCGGTTTTCCCGGGAAGTCTTTTTGCTTTCTTCATTTCTTCTGCTGCATCTTCGTAGTAATAAAGGGATCCGTTTGCGTAATCGGCTCTCGCTTGATTCAGCCTTGCGATACCGACCTCACCTGAGAACTTTTTGAGATCTCGTATAATAATCTGAGCTCTTTCAATCGCAAGGTTGGTTTCTTTCGCTTGCTTACGGGCTTTTTTGTCAGCTGTTCCGATAATTGAAACCTTTTCCTGCCCGACAAACGCCTCCGCCTGATGAATAATATCCATAGCCTCTATAAGTTCTTCAGATTCAAGCATACCGAGTGCATGGTTTTCAAACATCGCACGGATTCTGAGAACATCTACATAGGCCCTGTGTTTATTTTCTGTCAGATCATAGAAGCAGAACGGAATAAGGTTGAGCAGAGCACCGAAAGCTGAGCAGACTATAAGCACTTCAAACAGATTGTTTCGCATGGCGTCATTATAAAGCACACTGTGGTCATCAAGCAATCCCATTTTTTCATATATGGTAGGATAGATACTTCCTGTAAAGAAGCCTATGAAAGTGCCGATTATGCCAAGGGGGCCGAAAAGACCGTCAACTCTGACACCGGTTTTCCATTGATGGTAATCCCTCATATCTGCACTTATCTGATGCTGAACTATATTCCAGAATGTGTTTATAAACGTGTTAATGTACCAGAGAATGCAAATAACTATAAGGTTTTTATAGGTGAAATAAAGAATAATAAGGATTACAATGTTTATTGAGTTTGCGGTAATAAGCATATTCCGCTTGCCCATAAATTTAATGGCAAGCGGTGCCAACAGCATAGACCAGAGGGCGGCGTTACTTATGATGGTAGCTGCTGTTCCGAGCCACGGTCCGTATTTGCCGCCGTTACTGTAAACAAACGACCAGTTCAGTATTATTCCGTAGCCCGATTCAAGGAAAACCACCCAGGCTGCTGCCTGAATAATCCAATAATATTTGTTCTTTGCAACCTCACGTATTGCGTCAAGCATTCTTACCGGCTCAGGCTTTTTCTTCGGAAGAATCAATCTTTCTTTGACTTTGCTGAAGAATATTGTTCCGATTATCAGACCTGTAACAGTAAAGAACGGGTAAATAATTCTGTAAGTCCATATATTTTCAAGACCCCATGTAAGCTCCGCAACTGTAGGTACAACAAAGCCCGATATAGTAGGAGCAAGAGAATAAATTACCTGCGAAATACTCATCACGTTTGCACGTTCCTGAGCGTTCGGGGTTATAATCTGCTGAAAATATGTATAGCTTTCATTATAGAAGCAGAGAAAAACATTCATAAGCATATACATAATCCATACCGCTACGCACTTGGTTATGTATTGCATATTTTCGTACGGCAGCCAGACCATTGCACAGGCGATGACAACTATCGGCAAGCCTGTTCTTCGAATAAACGGCAGAAATTTGCCGCCCTTCATATGATGGTTATCATATAACCATCCGCGGAAAATACCCATAGGTATTCCTACAATGTTGGCAGACGTCAGCATGATATAAAGATCGGTCGGCTTGATGCCTATACTTGCACCGACAATGAAATTGTTCGCATCGAGACCTATTGCAGAAGCGAGAAGAAGCGTCCAGTAAACACCGAAGCCTGCTCCGCTGAGGTATGCAATCTCTTTATAAGGTATATAATTACCCTTTGGAGGCACACTCCAGTATTTTTTTACCGTGCTGATTGCACCTTTGGCTTTTGATAGAATTTCCATAATCCGAAGCCTCCGTTTTTTGTAATATATTAAGTATAGCATAAGTATTTTTGAGTTACAAGCACAAACCATTTTAGTAACGTTAAATATTCATAGCCGTCAACAAGAAATCCGTATAATTATCAATCTAAACAATATAAGCCACACCGCACTGTAGGTATTTGTGGTGGCAGCATAGGTAATCTTGATATGGGTTATCATGATTGTCTCAATTGTCTCAGCACCGGTAATTATCCTATCTCAATCCCCTTTTCTCACTAGTACCACCTCCAACTATATTTTAGCATAAAGAAAAGGTAGACAACATGGTGGTTTTCCATGTGTCTACCTTTATCTTACACCTTCACACTGCCGGTGGTTTTCTCTTACAAGTAAAATCGACAAGCTTCTGTCGAAGCTTG
>JAZPYF010000004.1:0-10598 GCA_045544055.1 Acutalibacteraceae bacterium
TCGTAGCCATGGCGTTCTGTGAGCCAAGGAGGTGCCCTGGGGCTTTGTCTTCCTAAGACCGCTTGGCCTCCGACTTATCCACGCTCGCAATGTGTTGCGGTGACGGTTACAGTACCCTCTTTGAGAGCCGTAATTCTGCCCGAATATTCATCAATTTTGACTATGCTCGGGTCACTAACCTCATAATCACACGCCGTCCATATTGCATCAGTCGGATATGTTTTTGCCTCAAGGTCTACAACATCACCAACGTTAATATTCACCGTTTCATCGGGGAACTGAATGTATTCGGCAGGTGTTACATCGGTAACAATAGTATAGAAATTACGGTATTTTATCTCATTAAAAACTTCTATAAATTCACTATCAGGTGAACAATGTATGGTTGTATATTTACCGTATTTTTCATCTTCATCACCTTGCCATACGGAACCAACAACATTTTCATCATAAGGATAAGAACCATAAACAAATAAAGCATTCCTTATTACATCGCTGCCGAAATTTGACGGCAAATATAGATCTCCATGATATAAACTTTGTATCAACATTTCAGAAGATGTGTTTGTTGTGATTCTTGAAGGAAAATATAAGGGATTATGAACATGAAAACCAACATAGAGTACTTTATAGCCGGTGCTTATATATTCACATTCAGGCAAAACTGTATATTTTACATTATTGTCACCGATATGTGTATAAAGCTCTTCAAACATGTAACCTCGAATTTCTCTTAAGCTTTTAGGAAACGATATCTGACAACGAACACCCAAGAGTGATTCGTCACATATTTTTTTATAGCCTTCAGGAATAATAAAATGTGAAACATATTGCAAACCCGGATCCCAATCAGGATAATCAGTATATTCCGGATATTCAGCAAAAAAATCTTTACCATGATGAATATACCAAGATGCATCATACCCTCGGCCTTTTTCATACTCGTACCCAATTGTTGTGACAGGATAACCGCCAAGAACAGTCGGCAAAGTGAAAACAGACATTTCAGGTCCCTTGAAATTAGTCGTAAAACTCAAAAGAACAGCTTCACTATCAACGACTATATACACAAAATCAGATCCATTTACATTCTCAAAGCAAAGAGGTTCTTCAACTTCTTGAAAGTAATATTCAGCACTGTGAATAACATAACCAAAATCATCATATTCTTCAGCTGAAACACTCACGGTAGCAAATGCAAAAAACATTAAAGCCACAATCATCAACGAAACTACTCTTTTTGAAAGCGACATACCCGACACTCCTTTGTTGAGGATTTGTTTTACAGTTTTATTTTACAACATATAAAACCAAATTGCAACAACGGATATAACAAAGCCAACTCTGATACACACAGATATCAGAGTTGGCAATTTTATTTATATTAATATGTTATGCGGAATTATTCGCCGCCACCGACAGAGCCGTCCCATGTATCGACGGACTTTGCTTTCATTTCCTCTTCATCAAACCAGCGAGTGGTGACAGCCTTTGTTTCGGTGTAGAAGCGGAAGCCGTCCTTGCCGAGGCAATGAAGATCGCCGAAGAATGACTGCTTGTGACCTGTGAACGGGAACACGCCTACGGGTACGGGAATACCGACATTGACGCCAACCATGCCGCCGTCTGTTCTCTTTGCGAACTCACGTGCATAGTATCCGCTCTGGGTGAAGATAACGGAGCCGTTTGCAAAGGGGTTAGCATTCATTACTGCAAGACCCTCTTCAAAATCCTTGACTCTCTTGACGCAGAGAACGGGACCGAAGATTTCTCTCTGACCTACTGTCATATCCTCTGTGACGTGGTCAAAGATTGTCGGGCCTACATAGAAGCCGTTTTCATAGCCGGGAACAACGGGATTTCTTCCGTCGAGAATAAGCTCGGCGCCCTCCTCAATTCCCTTTTCGATCCACTTGTAGATTGACTGTCTGTGAGCTTCGGTAACAACGGGACCGAGAGTGGACTCTTTATCGTATGCAGGACCGAGCTTGAGCTCTTTTGCAAACTTTACAAGGTAACCGACAAGCTCATCAGCAATGCTCTCCTGAGCAACAATAACAGGAAGTGCCATACAGCGCTCGCCTGCGCAGCCGAAGGAAGAATTGATAATACCTCTTGCGCTTCTCTCAAGAGCAGCATCTTCAAGAACAAGGCCGTGGTTCTTAGCCTCGCAAAGAGCCTGAACACGCTTGCCGTTTGCGGCAGCTCTTGAATAGATGTGAAGACCTACGCTTGTTGAGCCGACAAATGTGATACCCTTGATATCGGGATGATCCATAAATATTTCAGCTTCGTTTCTTGAGCAGGTAACGATGTTGATAACACCGTCGGGAAGACCTGCCTCCTGCCAGAGCTCAGCGAGTCTCATACAGGTCATAGGAGTCATTGAAGCGGCCTTGAGAACGATTGTGTTACCGCAGACAATGCACAGCGGAGACATCCAGCCCATGGGAATCATACCGGGAAAATTGAAAGGAACGATGCCTGCAAAAACACCGACAGGCTCTCTGTAAAGAGTGGTATCGTAGCCGGTGGAGGTATCTCTCATACTCTCGCCCATAAGAAGAGAGGGAGCTGAGCAAGCAAGCTCAACAGGCTCTTTTACCTTGAGGATATCGCCCTTTGCCTCGCTCCAGACCTTGCCGTGCTCTCTTGCACAGATTTCTGTAAGCTCATCCATATGCTCCTCAAGAAGCTCACGAAACTTGAAAACGATCTGAACTCTTTTCATAACGGGCACGTTTGACCAGGTCTTGAACGCTTCTTTTGCACAAGCAACGGCGTGATTAACCTCATCCTTTGTACAGCAGGGAGTCTGAGCAATAACTTCGCCCGTGCTGGGATTATAAACATCCATATACTTTTCGCAGGAGGAATCAAGCCACTTGCCGCCTGCAAAATACTGAAGCTTTTTAACTGACATATAAAACACTCCTATTCAAAAACTTACTATTTGATTCTATAACTTTTAATTAAAACTGTCAATAGAATAACAAACTAAGAAAAGACGTATTCCGCATATTTTTTCTTTCCGGTCAAACCTGTGACAATTAACCTGTGCGGTTAAAATTAGTATCGAATAAAACTTCTGCCAAAAATTTTTCAAAACCCACTTGATGTTGTGGACAATCGTGATAAAATTATTATATAGCTTTACGGAGGTAACAAAATGGGCAGAAAAATTATTGTTGCGGGTCTTGGCCACGGCGGAATAGCCGCTGCCGCCCTACTGGCAAAAAACGGCTTTGACGTAACCGTTTATGAAAAGAAGAGCGAAGGCACGCTCGGCTACGATTGGACAGATATATTTGCCCCTGCGGCACTCGGCATAGCAGGAATCCCCATGCCGCCCGAAGACAAGTATGAATACAAAGAGAATATGACCTTTTTTGCTCCGACAGCAAAGAAATCACTCACCCAGCACGTACCGCAGGATGAGCTTGAAATCAAGATGGAGCGCAAGGATATTTACGCTCATCTCATCAGTCATGCTCTGAGCTGCGGCGTAAAAATAGAATACGACTGCGAGGTTTTCTCCCCTGTCACGCTCGGTAACAGAGTTATCGGAATCAACACTGAAAAGGGTGAATTTTTCGGTGACCTTATAATCGACGCCTGCGGTATCAACTCCCCTGTACGCACCAACCTCCCCAGCTCAATGGGAATTGAGAAGAATGTCAGACGGCAGGAAAAAATCACGATATACCGTGCCTTCTATAATAAGGCAAGCGAAGAAAACGTCAAGGCTAAATTCAGAGTTAATTTCTTTGCAGGCGGCGAAAAGTGCATAAGCTGGGTTGCATCTGAGGACGAGCATACTGACCTGCTCGTAGGCAGATTTGAAGAATTCACGCTTGAAAAGCTCGAAAGCTATGCAGATATGCTCAGGCTCAGCTCTCCCCGACTCGGCACAAAAAAGGTCAGAGGCGGTCAGTTTGTTGAGATTCCCGTAAGGCATCCCCTATCGGTAATGGTCGGTGACGGATATGCCGCTATAGGTGACAGCGCATTTATGACCGTACCGCTCATCGGCTCGGGAATAGCAAATTCGCTCAAAGCCGCAAGAATGCTTGCCGATACCGTAATTGCAGACCGCACCTGCTCTTACAGCGCAGAAACTTTATGGGGATATCAGTTTAAGTTTTTCAAAAAGCTCGGCTCAGGGCTTGCCCCACTTGAATGTGTAAAATATATGCTACTCAGCCTTACTCCCGATGAGCTGGATTATTGCTTTGATTCGGGAATGCTCAACGAGGATAACATCACCATGACAGCAAACTTCACTAGCATAAAAACACAGTTCAAGCTCGACCCGAAGGACCTTTTAATCAAAGCAAAGGCGGTTTGCAAAAATCCTGCTGTGCTCAAAAAGGTAATGGTTTGCGCAGGCAAAATGGCGCAGGTAATGTCCGCCTGTGCGGCAGTTCCGAAAAGGTGGAACAGAAAAAAGGTTATGCAATGGGCAAAGGCATACTCCGCACCGTTTGAAGACTACACAATATAAAAAAAGGCATCTGACCGTTAAAGATCAGATGCCTTCATTAATTATCAGAACAGCTTAAAGAGCTGATCGAGAGGATTGTAACCCAGACCGAAATACTTGAATATCCAGATAAGCGGATTGTACTTGAAAACAGCAACATCAAGCACTGTTACAAGAGCGCGCAGGAAGAACGGAAGGTCAATTGTGAAAGGAACATCGACCTCGGGGAATTTTTCACCCTCAACCTCAAGCACCATAGGCTGAGAATAGCAGATACCGTTATCGCCTGAGAGATAGAATCTGACAAACATATAGGGGGTATTGAGAAGCTCATCATTGTGAAGATCAAGAGTTGCAGAACCGTCTTCAATTGATTCACGCTTGATGACGTTACCGTTTGAAACCCATGTGATAATGTTTGCATTGATACCCTCAACGGTGATTGTATCAGCATTCTGATCAACCTTCATACGCTTTACCTGAGGAGTATTATCAAGCCAGTATGACCTGGTATCGTAAACATCCTGCTCAACAAAGCCGGGCATTTCTTCCATGCCGTTGAGCTCAACGCCGTTTGAGAAATGAGAGATTGAGAAGAACTGACCTTTTTCAAGGCACTTGCGGAATGCTTCAAGAGTAAGCTCGGGCATCCAGCTCATTGTATAAGCATCGTTGAGCGATGTTTCGTTATGGGAATCAGCAAAGGTATTGCACCACGGAACAACACCGTTGGGAATTGTTTTCTGAAGAATCTGATCGTACAAAATACGGTCGCAACGTGTGTGAGCATCAGTTGCACTGTTGATACCCATACCGAGTGAATTCTTGGGATTATCAAGGAAGATTCTTGCAAACTTGTTAACATAATATTCGTCAATCTTCTTGCCGACATGGTCTGCAGAATCCTTATCAGGATATACATATTCACCAACGTGGGAAAGGAAAGTGATACCGCCGAGCTTTGCAACCTCACGGCAGGGTGTTTCATAGTCGCCGAAAACGCCTGCATAGCCCTGGCCGTACTCTGCCCAATAGCTTGTAAGGTGGCAATCAGCAAAAGGAGTTGCCATATTCTGCTCGTTACCGAGCGGAACATCAAGCATACCGTTTGTTGAGGTGCGGTTAAGAACATAACCGTCTGATACAGTATATGTTCTGTCGGGGTTTGTTCCCTTGAGATAGCCTTGGTAAGCTGCCTCATCGACAGGAATTATGGGAGCGTTATTATTGGTACGCTCTTTTTTGATAACACGCATAAGCGGTACTATTTCAGGCACAACGTTCCAGCCACGGTTGAGCGTGCCGTGGTCTGTCAGCGCAACAACCTCATAGTCGAGCGCATAATGCATATCGCAAAACTGCTGAACGGGAAGAAAACCGTCACTTGCATTTGTGTGGCAGTGGAGCTGGGTTTTATAATCATCCCATTCATCCCAATCAACATCTTCGTAAGGGTTTGTGATGATGTAATTCTTCTTGTTCGGCTGCTCTGCAGCAAATACAGGCACAGCGGCAACAAGGAGAATTGCACAAACGAGCATAAAGGAAACTAACTTTTTAACTTTTACAGACATAGTATATTCCTCCGTTTTGTACATCTGAATGCACAAGTTTGATAAACTAATTATACTTCAACAATTTAAAACAATCAAGAATTTTTTGTAAAAAATAATGCCGTTGACAAAAAACTCCGTCAGCGGCACTAATTTTTATTTAACGAATTTACCCTGAATTTCTGCTTTTGCAGCTTCTTCAACCTCTTCTGCGGAAGCGCTGTTCATAAACTCTGCCATCTTACTGCGTCTTTCGGCAAGCTCGGTGTACATCTGGTTACGCTTCTCTGCGGTGAGAGGATAAAAGAACTTGGGTATGATACCAAGGCTGCTTGTGATGATCGGAATACCGGTACCAAGGGCGAAAATCCACCACTTTGTTTTGGTAGTCTGTGTACCGATTTCGAGACCCTGCTCGTAACCGATTCTCTTCATTACAATTGCATTTATACTGCCCATAACAGCATTCTGCAATTTAGCGATAAGTGACTGGGCAACACCCGTCATAGCTTCTGCACGGTAGCCGTTCTTCCATTCACAGTAGTCCATAGACTCATTGACAATTTCGTTGGGAATTACTCGTCTTAAGCCATAGATACACATTTCGAAGATTTCCTCAATACCCATAAGAGGAAGAATAACTTTCTTATTCATAAAGTTGTTGTTAATTGAACCAATACCAAAGACAATCAACCAAAGCATATCCGTCCATGCATCCTCAAAAATCCACAGAGCCTTTGTGGAGAAGCGCTTACGCAGCGGAGCAACGAAGCTATAGCTGATAAACTTAACAGGGAATGCAGGAATACCGACAATTGTTTTCCAGGTGATTGAACCAATAACGTCGATATAGAAATTCGTTCTGCTCTTACCGATACTGAAGCCGCTGAGGAACGAAGAAATAACCTGAATCAGAACGGGTCGGTTTGTGACAATAGCCTTAAGACCCTGAATAACGCTCGGACGCTCGACAGACTGCTGAACTCTCTCACGGCTCTTGGTGAAGAAGTACATAACAAATACCGTTGAAAGAATTGCACACACAAGACCGAATCCGGCAAAGAGCTTGGGCAGCTCCCAGCTGACAGCCTTATTAATAACAAGGTCATACAGAATACCGAATATCTGCTTTGGCAAATCCTCAAAAATATGAGAAAGCAGATGCGCCATTGTTATAAGCCTTGTACGTTCAACAGGGTTGGGCGTAATGGTTGTCATGAAGCCTGTGTTAGCAATGCTTGTAAATGTACCTGCTGTTTCCTGAACCATCATCATAATCGAATAGAACAGAAGCTTGGGCAGATATGTTGACGCAGTACCGGGGAAAATAAAGGGAATTACCCAGTAGAACAAGCCGATTATCATAAGCGGAATCTGACCAAAGAGCATATACGGCTTGAACTTACCCCAACGCGTACGCGTACGCTCAACAATAACGCCGATAAATGTATCGTTGATAATATCCCAGATAGTTGCTATCAGGTTATGTAAAGCAAGATAGTCAAAATCGATTTTTACAACGTCAAAAATATAACGCTCATAGAAATCGCTGATATTAAGTGAAGCTGCAGCATCGTTGAGAACATAAGCAACAGTCTCTGATCTGCCGACATAACGTCGGTTACCCTTATACTCAACGCTCGGCTGAAAAGCCTTGCTCTTTTTTCCTTTCAATTTCGGCATATATACACCATCCTTCTTTGAGACTATGCAATATATTGATATGAATTTAACATATTTGTGCTGATTTTTCAATAGTTTTCATTCATTTTTGCGTAATAAGAAAATTTTTCTTATCAGCAAGAAAAATAACACTTGATTTTGTGAGGAGAGTGTGGTATTATATTTAAGCGTTCAGTTGACACGCAGGACGTGAAAAGTAAATATGGGGGCGTAGCTCAGCTGGGAGCCCAAGGCACTCAGAAACGCACCCCACAAAAAACTTAATAAATAAATTACTCAGTGTGCCCTTTTTATGGGGGCGTAGCTCAGCTGGGAGAGCGCTTGAATGGCATTCAAGAGGTCAAGAGTTCGATCCTCTCCGCCTCCACCAACAGCATACTGAGTAATTATTTTTTTGCCCACTTTTAAGGTGGGTATTTTTGTCTTTTTAGGGTTGTTTGTGAATTTGTTGAAATGTTATTGTGGTTATGATATAATTACAATATAACTTGTGATTGCGGAGATTAATATGAAAAAGCAATTAGAAATTCTTAATAGTGAAGTTGCATTATTAAAGCAAGATAAACATATTCATAGTGTTATCCTTATGGGTTCTGTGGCTTACGGATTAGCTACAGATGATTCTGATTTAGATATTCTTGTTTTGTGTGATGAAGATAATTTTGTAAGCAAATATGTCAATGGTGTTTTAGTTGAAATTCATTATCAAAAGTATAAAACACTAAAGAAAAAGTTAGAATCTAATTCTATGGAAGTTTATAAGTACCTGTATTCTAAAATAATTTTTGACAATGGAAAATATGTAGAATTATATGATATGGCAAATGAAATATATAATAATTACATAACACCCGAAAAAGAAAAAGAGAGTATAAAATATTGGCTTTCTTCAACTAAAATTAAATTGTTATCATCGATAAAAACTGAAAATGTTTTAAAAACGTCATACCTTATATCCACAAATACTTGGAAAGTTCTCGAAGGGGTATGGGCTATAAACAACAAACCTATGCCTCCCTCAAGTATTGTATATAATACTTATAACAAATTAGAGTTCCCATTAGAAAGTTGGTTTGAGGGTTTATTTGTTGGTGATACTTTTTCAAGAGCAGATACGATGATAAAAATAATTGATATAATATGTGAATCATAAGGTGGAAAAATCAATGAATATTTGGAATAAATTATATAATGAAGCTGTTAGAGTTCAAAACAACCGAACAGTTTCGCCTTTTATTGACGCAGGTGCTGTTGCAGCTGCAATTCTTACGAAAAAAGGAAACATATATGTTGGTGTTTGTATAGATACTGCTTGCACACTTGGAATGTGTGCTGAAAGAAACGCCATAGCAAATATGATTACCAATGGTGAAAGCCAAATTGATAAAGTTATTGCCGTTATGTCTGATGGCAAGGTGGGTTCACCTTGTGGCGCTTGCCGTGAATTTATGATGCAGTTGGATAAGGATAGTGGGGATATTGAAATCCTCCTTGACCTTGATACACAAAAGACGGTTAAGTTAAAAGATTTGCTCCCTGATTGGTGGGGAACAAATAAATTTGTCGAATGATTGTGCTTTGAAAGGATGTCAATTAATAATGAACTTAGTTTTGATTACTCCCTGTAAAGAGTATCTTCTTGCTGAAATTCATGAAAAAGCATCTGAAAATCTCAACACTATAATAAGAAATACTTCTTGGCTTAAATGGAAACAGATGTGGGATGTGAATGGAAAAGGGAGAATGCAATGGTATATTGTTGTCGATACAACATCAGATAAAGAAGAACGATTAAAGTGTTTTGCCAAGTTAGTGTGTGATATTGAAAATTATGAGCCGTCTCCAAGGATATGTCCTCATGATTTGTATTACGAAGATTTTGAAAAGTATTTTGAAGTTTATAGAAAATAATAGAATGAACTGTAAAAACCGAGCAGAGCGAAAAACTCTGCTCGGTCCTTTTTAGGCCACCTTATCAATACCCACCACAAACTGCTCAAAGTCAATGTTAAACTCAACTTTCAGCTTATATCCTCTGAAAACCTCAACCCGTTTAATCAGGCAGCTCACAATCATTTTCTTCTTTTCAAAACTTGCTTCATCATAAAGCTCTGCCCAGGAAATCAGTTCATCAAATCTGTCGGATAATGTTTTGATTACACTTTCACCGTCTGCAACATCCTTTTCAGCATCAGATACTAAATCAAAAAGCCTGCTGCACTCTTTCTCTGATTCTGCAATCAACTCCGAAAGAGTATCAGCCGAAAAAGAGCTTTCCCCCTTGATTGCTTTGATAACCTCAGATTTCAGTATAGTGAGATTTTCAAATTCTTTACTATATGTTGCCTTTAACATAGAGTGCCTTGCTTTTCTCGCTTCAAGCTCATCGGCATAACGGTGTTTAATAACATCACTTTTTGAAACACCTTTCATCTTCTTGAAAATATCACGGACAATTTCATCAATCAAATCATCAAGAATGTGCAGAGTGTAACCCGATTGACCGTTACATTCCGTTTGCTTTCTGCTTTTGCCGTAGCAAGCATACCTGATTCGTTTTGTTGTATCAACCGTGCCGTCTTTTCTTTTACGGTATCTACCGCTTGTTGTAAGATTCAGCCTTGAGCCGCAATGCCCACAGTAAACCTTACCGGAGATAAGAGATTTACCTTTTGTGTTAAGGGGAACAGTGGGATTGTCTTTCTTTCTGTCTGAACGCTCTTTCATAATCATCATAGCTCTTTCAAACTGTTCAGGCGGTATTATCTGCAGTTCGGGTATAACCTCAGAACGAGCATCACCACTACGAAGTACACCCGTATAAGTCAGGTTGCATAGAATACCTCTTATCGTAGCCTCATGCCACATTTTACCTGTTC
>JAZPYF010000005.1:0-13902 GCA_045544055.1 Acutalibacteraceae bacterium
CAACTTGGTTTTATCAGAAATTAAAACGGGTTCATCAAATTGGAATTGGTTTACTTCTTGCGAAATCTGATCGCCAAGACAACACACACAATAATGCCAACCACAAACGGAATGGCATAAAAGAATGCTGTGTTAGCAGGAGCACTATAACCTTCATACTTACTTCCCCATTGCATAGTAGCATAATTATATCCAACTACTGCACACATCACATCACTAAGAATAATTGCCAATACAATAAAAATATTACTAATCCTCTTCATTTAAATTTCCTCCTATTTCTTTTTGCTTTTCAGGAGTAAACTTACACCCACAACAATTGCCACAACACATAAAATCAAAAATATGCCATTCCCATCAATAGTTATCATAGATGAGTCACTGATCCGGTTTGATGTTTCCGGTCTGAATATGGAAAGCAAGCCCCAGATAACCATTGACAAAATACCTGCAATACAAATAACAATACCTGCCATTATTTTAGTTTTTTCTTCTACAACCTCGTCTGTTGTGTTAGTTGTGTCTTCTGAATCATTTTTTAAAAGATAATCCACTGTCACACCAAAATAATTACTTATCCTGATTAGCTTCTCGCTCTCAGGAACCGCTGTTCCTTGTTCCCATTTTGAAATTGCCTGTCGCGACACATTCAGTTGTTCTGCAAGTTGCTCCTGCGAAAGACCTCTGTTTTTACGAAGCTTAAACAGTTTTTCTGATAACAACTTTTTTCCTCCTTTAGCTTTAAGCATACTCAAATGGATGGTAGAACACTATATACACATATATGCAATTCCGCAACCAGTGGTAGCAAATAATTTTTTATCATTTCACTTAATTCTTATTCATCTGACTGATTATATCACACCTAATTTGAATTTTTAATTGTGTGCGGTTTCGCTTACCCGATGCTAAGTGAACGCAGGGCATAACTGAGCAGAGAATATTAATTGGTTTTATTTGATTGAGGGGTTACCGTTATATCACAACTTGTATTTTTATGAAGTTCAAAATTCATTTTATACTATTTCTTGTAATGTCCTATCAAATAAAAAAACGCACATAATGTGATCTGCTGTGGATCAATCATTAGTGCGTTAAATGGAGCGGGTGACGAGGCTCGAACTCGCTACCTCCACCTTGGCAAGGTGGCGCTCTACCAGATGAGCTACACCCGCATACGATTTTAAAAAAGAAAAAAGAGCTTAACCGTCACGGCTAAGCTCTTTACTGGAGGCGTCACCCAGATTCGAACTGGGGAATCAGAGTTTTGCAGACTCGTGCCTTACCACTTGGCTATGACGCCGTATTAATATCATATGCGATAAAATTTAATTGATGCGTACTTTTTATAATTAGTCATAAAAAAACGCACTTAAAGGTGACCTGTGTGTAGCTCAATCTTAAGTGCATTAACTGGAGCGGATGACGAGGCTCGAACTCGCTACCTCCACCTTGGCAAGGTGGCGCTCTACCAGATGAGCTACATCCGCGTTTAGTTGGTGCCTCCGGACGGAATCGAACCATCGACACGGGGATTTTCAGTCCCCTGCTCTACCGACTGAGCTACAGAGGCACATTTTTGGCGACCCGGAACGGGCTCGAACCGTCGACCTCTAGCGTGACAGGCTAGCGTTCTAACCAACTGAACTACCGGGCCATATTGCAAAAAGCTGTTGATCACAGCAAGAATTATTATATCAATATTCTTTATTTTGTCAAGAGTTTTTTGAAAAATCAACCTCTCCCGCCCTGCCCTGCCGCACACCTTCTACATCTTTACCAAAAATTGAAAGAAATAATTTAGCTTATTTTGCTATTAACTCACTTGACTAAACACTATATATTGTGTTACAATCATTTTGCAAATCAAGTGAAGCCTCTGACGAAAACAGGCGTTAGCCTGCGTGGATCTAACCACAGTGAGGTTTTATGTATGTCGATCGTCTGGGCAGCATTCCGTTTTGCGGGATGTTGCTTTTTTGTTTCTCAGCTTTTCAAGGAAAGGTAAAGGTGAATACTATGTTTGAACAATGGAAAGGTTTTGTAAGCGGTAACTGGAAGAACAGAATTGATGTTCGCAATTTCATCCAGACTAACTATAAGCCGTACGAGGGCGACGAGAGTTTCCTTTGCGGTCCTACCGAAAGAACAAAGGCCGTTTATGCAAAGCTTGACGAATATCTCAAAAAGGAGCACGAAAACGGCGGTGTGCTTGATATTGATACCGAAACGGTAACATCACTCACAGCCTATGCGCCCGGTTATCTCGACAAGGATAATGAGATTATTGTCGGCCTGCAGACCGATGCTCCTCTCAGACGCGGCGTAAACCCCTTCGGCGGCATAAATATGACAAGAAAGGCTTGCAAGGCCTACGGCTACGAGCTCAGCGACAAAATAGAAAAAGAGTTCACTTACCGCACAACTCATAACGACGGTGTTTTTCGTGTTTACAGCGACGAAATTCGCGCCGCCCGTCATACAGGCATCATCACAGGTCTGCCCGATGCTTACGGCAGAGGCAGAATAATCGGCGATTACAGACGAGTTGCCCTTTACGGCATTGACAGACTCATTGAAGAAAAGAAAAAGGACAAGGCAGCCCTTGCCGCTCAGGATGTTACTGCAGAAGAAATACGCAGACTTGAGGAGCTTTATCAGCAGATCAACTTTCTCGGCAAGCTCAAAGAAATGGCGGCGATGTACGGCTACGATATATCCGAGCCTGCAAAGGATTCAAAAGAGGCCGTTCAGTGGCTTTATTTTGCTTATCTCGGCGCTATCAAAGAGCAAAACGGTGCAGCAATGAGTCTTGGCAGAGTTTCCACATTCCTCGATATTTACTTTGAGCGTGACCTCAGCAACGGCACATACACCGAAATGCAGATTCAGGAAATCGTTGATGATTTCGTTATGAAGCTGCGTATGGCACGTCACCTGCGCACGCCCGAATACAATGAGCTTTTCGCAGGCGACCCGATGTGGATTACAGAAGCAATCGGCGGTATGGGTGAGGACGGCAGAACGCTCGTCACAAAGTCATCCTTCCGTATTCTCAACACGCTCTATAATCTCAATCCCTCTGCAGAGCCTAACATGACCGTTCTCTGGTCGGACAAGCTCCCCCATGCTTTCAAGCGCTTTGCCGCAAAGGTCAGCTGCGATACAGACTCGATCCAGTACGAAAACGACGAGGTAATGCGTCCGATTTACGGCGACGATTACGCTATCGCCTGCTGTGTTTCCGCAATGCGAATCGGCAAGGATATGCAGTTCTTCGGTGCAAGAGCAAACCTTGTCAAGCTCCTTCTCATGAGCCTCAACGGCGGACGTGACGAAAAGAGCGGTATGCAGGTTGCTCCCGCAGGCAAAAAGTTTGAGGGTGAATATCTCGACTACGATTCTGTTATTGAGCTTATGAACGAATACCGTCCGTGGCTTGCCAGAACCTATGTCAAGGCAATGAATATGATTCACTATATGCACGACAAGTACGCTTACGAAAAGCTGCAGATGGCTCTGCACGACAGCGACGTTCACCGCTATATGGCTTTCGGCGTTGCAGGTCTTTCGGTACTTGCAGACTCGCTTTCAGCAATCAAGCACGCCAAGGTAAGAGTAATCCGCGACGAAACGGGACTTATCACAGACTTCGTAACCGAGGGTGACTTTCCTAAGTACGGCAACGATGATGACAGAGCTGACCTTATTGCAAAGGAACAGATCGGCCTTTTCTTTGAGGAGCTCAAAAAGGTTCCCACATACAGAAACGCTGAGCACACGCTCTCAATTCTCACTATCACATCCAACGTAGTATACGGCAAGAAGACAGGCAACACACCCGACGGCAGACGTGCAGGTGAACCCTTTGCTCCCGGCGCCAACCCGATGCACGGCAGAGATTCAAACGGTGCGCTCGCCTCTCTCAACTCCGTTGCAAAGCTCACATACGATGTCTGCAAGGATGGTATTTCAAACACCTTCTGTATTGTTCCCCACGCACTGGGCGGCGACGATGAGACAAGGTACGAAAACCTGAGCGCAATTATCGACGGCTATTTCGGACAGAAGGCTCAGCACATCAACATCAATGTTTTTGACAGAGATATGCTCATTGATGCTTCCGAGCATCCCGAAAAGTACCCCAACCTCACAATCAGAGTTTCGGGCTATGCCGTCAACTTCCACAAGCTCTCCAAGGAGCAGCAGAAGGAAGTTATCGCCAGAACATTCCACTGCTGCATATAAGCAGCGTGCCGCTGCACCCGATACCTCGGCTAAAGCGATTTTCCCATTTTACACAGCAGCACCGAAAAGAGTTTACACACTTACTTTATGTACACAGCGTGCCGCTGCACCAACGCATAAAATATAACAATTAACGGAGAAACGGTATGAGTATCACAGGCAAGGTACATTCCTTTCAGAGTCTCGGCGCAGTTGACGGCCCGGGCATAAGGTTTGTTATCTTTTTGCAGGGATGCCCATACCGTTGCCCTTACTGCCACAACCCCGATACCAGACCTTTCAGCGGCGGTACGGAATACAGCGTTGAAGAGCTTGTGGCAAAGGCAGAAAGATTCCGACCGTACTTTGGCGAAAAGGGCGGAGTCACCGTTTCAGGCGGCGAGCCGCTGATTCAGGCTGAGTTTGTGGCTGAGCTTTTTGAGGCTCTGCACAAAAAAGGAATCACCACAGCACTCGACACGGCAGGAATAAAAGTCACCGACGCCGTATACCGTGTGCTCCAAAACACAGATACCGTACTGTGCGACATCAAATTTCCGACCGATGCTCTTTACAGAGAGCATATCGGCACAGGGCTTGAAACGGTGCTCGAATTCATAGAAGAATGCAACAAAACCGATGCCAATGTAATCATCCGTCACGTTGTAGTGCCCGGACTTACCGACAGCGAAGAAAGCATCAGGCAAATATCTCAGCTCACCAAAAGAGTAAAAAGGCTTGTAAAAACAGAGCTTTTGCCTTTCCGCAAACTCTGCATACAAAAATACAACGAGCTAGGGCTTGATTTTCCCCTCGCCTCTACCGAAGAATGTTCGGCACAAACTATCAGCAGGCTGCAAAAGCTGCTTTGATAACCAAAGTTTTATATTGACAGCAAATAAAAAACGGATTAAGCAGTACTTTTAGTGCGCTCAGTCCGTTTTTTGGTACTTTGTCGGCGGATTTTTTCGAACATTTGTATTGACTTGTTCGGAAAATGTGCTATAATCAAAACTGTAAAGAACAAACGTTCACAAAATGTTCGGCACAAAAGCCGCTATAAAGAAAGGAAGTTCAAATATGTTTTGGTTACAGACTGTTATTTTATCACTCGCTCTTGTTCTCATCCTTGTCGGCATCTGGCACGAAGAAAAGCTCATTGCTTTTGAAGACAAAATAATTGACCGTTTCGCCTACCTTGTAGCTCAGGTTATTGTCAGACACAGAAAGAGAAAGGCAAAGAAGCTTCACGCTCAGCGTGTTGCACGTGCAAACGAAATTGCAAGAGCAAGGCGCAGCAGCCTTCATGTAGTTCCCTCTCAGCCTCAGCGCAGACGCACATCAAACCGTCAATATATCGCATAATGCGGTTTTCCTTTAATTTCATAACAGGTAGATTTTCCTCACCCATTCTTGTGAACAGGCGATACGGGCAGCACATCCGTATCGCCTGTTTGCTTTTGCTTGACATAAACGGCACATTAGTATATTATTTATTTAATATGGGTTATAATGTTATAAAGTTATAATCATATAGAAATGAGGTATAAAAATGACTTTTTCATACAGAACACAAGGCACTTGCTCCAGAGTCATAACCGTCAGCGTTGAAAACGACATCATCACCGATGTCAGCTTTATGGGCGGCTGTGACGGCAACCTCAAGGGTATTTCAACCCTCGTAAAGGGTATGAAGGTTGATGACGCAATTTCAAAGCTTTCGGGCATAACCTGCGGCTTCAAGAGTACTTCCTGCCCGGACCAGCTTGCAAAAGCACTTACTCAATATAAAGCACAAGGTTTAGGTGATTAAAATGAGCATGAAGCTTATAATTGCAATTGTACACAGCGACGATGCCCAGGCTGTGCTGACAGAGATTTCTCGCGCAGGCTACAGCGCAACAAAGCTCTCAACATCAGGCGGTTTTATGCGTGCAGGAAACACAACACTCCTCATCGGCGTTGAAGAGGATCAGGTTGACAGCGTTATAGAGCTTATCGGAAAGAAAGCGCACAGCCACAAGCAGATTGTCACCTCCCCTGCAAAGGGTGAGGGCTCTGTGCCTGCAATGCCGTTTGAGGTAAAGGTAGGCGGCGCTACAGTATTTGTAGTTGACGTTGACAAATTTGTAAAGCTGTAAGGTATAAAGATGAATTTTCACGGTATTGAAATTAACAGTGAGCTTCAGAGCCTGCTGAACACTGCCGCAGCGGCAGACCGTCTGCCGCACGCAATTATACTCGAGGGCGGCAGCGAAAAAGACAGGCTCAGCCTTGCGCGTCTGCTCGCTCGTGTTCACGTCTGCTCAGGTTCGGGTGAAAAGCCCTGCTCGGTCTGTCCCGACTGCATCAAGTCAGCAAGCGGATTCCACCCCGATATATCTGAATCCCTTGCCTCTCAGGATGACAATACACCGCTCAAGGTTGAGGCAGCAAGAACAATAAGAAGCAATGCGTTCATCTTCCCGAATGAAGCGGCACGGCGTGTATTTCTTCTGCACAATATGCAGTTTGCAAATGAACAGGCGCAGAATGCTCTGCTCAAAATTCTTGAGGAGCCGCCGGAATATGTCCGTTTTATCCTCACCTGCCCCAATTCATCCGTTCTGCTCGAAACAATAATATCGCGTGCAGCGGTATATAATCTCGGTCAGCAGCTCAGCGATTCGCTCAACCAGAAGCATGCAGCCGCCTGTGAAAAAGCACAGAAGGTTGCTATGGCACTCACATCGCCCAACGAATTTGACCTTATGCGTGAAACGGGTGCATTTGAGCGTGACCAGGAGCTTCTTGTGCTTACCCTCGCACAGCTCAGGCTGATTTTCAGAGACGCTGTTGCAAGAAAGCAGAGCGCCGATACCGTCTTCCTCTCCGGTGCCGAGAAAGAGGCAACAACACTTTCCCGAATATGCACCGCCGCACAGCTTTTAGAGCTGATGGAAGCGGTAAGCGAGCTTGAAAAGAACGCGGCACAAAATGCAAACAAAGCGCTTCTTACAACACGCTTTTGCAGCCTGCTGAGAAGAGCAACAGGTAAATAATATCTATTAATATAAAGAAGGTAAAACCATGGCAAATGTAGTAGGAGTACGTTTCAAGGATGTCGGAAAGGTCTATTATTTTGACCCCGTCGATCTTGAATTTTCAATCGGCGAAAAAGTAATTGTAGAAACAGTAAGAGGTGTTGAGTGCGGCGAAATCGCAATCGAGCCCAAAGAGGTAAGTGACAGCGAAATTGTAAAGCCCCTTAAGAAGATCATCCGCAAGGCAACCCCTGATGATGTTGCCAAGCTTGAAGAAAACAGAAAAAAAGAGGCTGAAGCGCTCAGAATCTGTGAAGAAAAAATAGCAAAGCACAAGCTCGACATGAAGCTCGTTGATGTGGATTATACTCTTGACGGCTCCAAGATTCTTTTCTATTTCACTGCTGACGGCAGAGTTGACTTCCGTGAGCTGGTTAAGGACCTTGCAAGCGTATTCCGTATCAGAATCGAGCTCAGACAGATAGGTGTGCGTGATGAGGCTAAGATGCTCGGCGGTCTCGGAATATGCGGCAGACCGTTCTGCTGCAGCTCATATATGGGCGATTTTCAGCCCGTTTCAATCAAAATGGCAAAGGAACAAGGTCTCTCGCTCAACCCTGTCAAAATCAGCGGCACCTGCGGCAGACTTATGTGCTGCCTCAAATACGAGCAGGAGGCTTATGAGCATCTGCTGCGTGTAACACCTAAGGTCGGTGCAATCGTCAGCACAAAGGATGGTAAGGGCGTTGTTTCCGATGTAAACCTGCTCACGGGCATGCTCAAGGTAACGCTTGACCGCAACCCCAACGCCGCACCGATAAGCGTTCACCGCAGAGATGTCAACATTATAAAAGACGGACACATCAAGGTTGACCGTGCCGAAATTGAAGCATTAAAGGGTATCGAATAAACAATGAAAGAATTTTACGAAAATTCCGACAAGCCTGAGGTAGCCGTACTCGTCTGTGTTGATTTTGATGAGTACGACCCCGACAGCTCACTTGACGAGCTTGAGGAGCTTGCAAAAACAGCAGGTGCCGAGGTTGTCGCCAGAATGATACAAAAGCGTGACAAGCCCGACAACGCAACCTACATCGGCTCGGGCAAGCTGGAGGAGCTTAAAAGCTTCTGCGAGGATAACGAAGTTGATCTGCTGATTTTTGATGCAGAGCTTTCCCCCTCACAAACACGCAATATAGAAGACGAAACCGGCGTGCGCGTTGTAGACCGCACAACGCTTATTCTCGATATTTTTGCCGCACGTGCAGTATCGGGCGAGGGCAAGCTGCAGGTTGAGCTGGCACAGCTCAAGTACTCACTCCCCCGACTTACAGGCAAGGGTATTCAGCTCTCACGTCTCGGCGGCGGTATTGGCACAAGAGGTCCCGGTGAAACAAAGCTCGAAAGCGACAGACGCCATATCAGGCGCAGGATTTCCGCTCTTGAGGAACAGCTTGAGGGACTTGAAAAGCGCAGAGGCAATCTGCGCTCAAGGCGTGCAAAGGACGGCGTGCAGACCGTTGCGATTGTCGGCTATACAAACGCAGGCAAATCCACGCTGATGAACACGCTCACCGAAGCAGGCGTTCTTGCAGAGGATAAGCTTTTTGCAACTCTTGATCCTACTTCAAGAGGTCTTGACCTGCCCGACGGCAGGCGCGTAATGCTGATTGACACGGTCGGTCTTATCCGCAGACTTCCTCACCACCTTGTTGAAGCATTCAAATCCACGCTTGAAGAAGCCGCAAGTGCAACCGTAATTCTCAACGTTTGCGATGCTTCGTCCGACGAATGTTCAGAGCACCTGCGGGTTACGGCAGACCTGCTTACAGAGCTCGGCTGTATGAATAAACCGATTATTTCCGTAATGAACAAGTGCGACCTTATCGAATCGACAGGCGACCTGCCGACAGTCGGCAAAAGCGTTATGATAAGCGCAAAAAACGGCACAGGACTTGACAAGCTCCTGCAGGAAATCGCCGCTGCACTTCCGCCGACACGCAGGCAGGCAAAGCTGCTTCTGCCTTACTCAATGTCCGCTATGGCGGCACGCTTCCGCAACGAGGGCAAGGTGCTTTGCGAAGATTACCGTCCCGAGGGCATATACCTCGAGGTAATTGCAGAAATTTACCTGCTTGATGAAAACAGGGATTATATAATTGATTAAATCGGAAAGATTTTGTCGTAAAATTTTTCTTGACAACAGCGAAATTTATGATAGAATTATTCTTCCAAGGACAGAGTATCGGAGGTGATAAGCCTTGGAAAACCAGAACGGCAGAACAGTTGCCCAGAACAAAAAGGCATATCACGACTACTTTGTCATTGAAGAGGCTGAAGCCGGCATTGAGCTTTTCGGCACGGAGGTAAAATCAATCCGTCAGGGCAGAGTAAACCTCAAGGATTCGTGGTGCTCTATCAAGAACGGTGAAATTTTCGCCAACGGTATGCACATCAGCCCCTATGAGCAGGGCAACATCTTCAACCGTGACCCCCTGCGCCCCAAAAGGCTGCTGATGCACAAGCGCGAAATCAATCGCCTGTTAGGTCTTAGCAAGCAACAGGGTTACTCAATAATTCCGCTCTCAATCTATTTTGTAAAGGGCAGAGCAAAGCTCAAGATCGGCCTTTGCAAAGGTAAAAAGCTCTATGACAAGCGTGAAGTTGCCGCAAAGAAAGACGCACAGCGCGATATTGAGCGAAACATGTCACTGCGAAACCAATAACAACCTTTGGTTGAGCGGTTGAAGCGGCAAATTTAACCGTTGGTTTAGTCAAATCAACCTTTGTTCGCTTTATTTTTGATGCATTCTCCGATAGAATTAAGGCAGAACCAATGCCGAAAGGAGAAAACAAAATGACACTTTTCAACAAAAGAGAAAAAAACGATGCCGCTGAAACTCTCGGCTCAAGAATTGCTGAATTAAGGAAAGCCAAAGGCTACACTCAAGAAGAGTTTTCACAGATTCTCGGTGTAACTGCACAGGCTGTATCGAAGTGGGAAAACGATTTATCCTGCCCCGATATAATGCTACTACCAAAAATCGCACAGCTTTTCGAAATCAGCGTTGACGAGTTGCTCGGCGGAACAGCTTCAAAAGCAGCAGAAGAAAAAACTGCTCAGTCGGTTGATATCAGCAAGCTCAGCTTGAAAATTAGAGTAACCGGTGAAGGCAAAAAGCCCGTTAACGTTTCTTTCCCGCTCACTACCGTTAAAAAGTTCGCAAAGCTCGGTACAGGTATTTCGGGAATACTCAATGTTAATACTCCGGAAATTGACAGCAATAAAATTGACAGCATTTTCAATCTTATTGACGAGGGTGTTACAGGCGAACTGCTGAATGTTACGGACGAAAGCGGACAGCATATAGTTATAGAGATCAGTTAAAGCATATCTTGCAGGTGAGTGAAAACAAAACTTTCACTCACTCGCAAGTGTGATATATGGGGATGAAAGGATTTCGACGGGGATTCAGAGTCATGATAAGCGAGTAGCGGTGTGGACCCGCTATAAAAGCCACAGTTTATTAAAAATAAACGACAACGAAACAGTTCTTAAAGCTGCTTAACTTTTAGCAGCCGTCGTTACCGGGAGTACCGCGGCCCGGATAACGGCGTCGATTAGCGGTGAACGTGCGTGTCAGATTAGCCTTGTATGACACCATGAATCAAAGGCTACCGTAGGGTGAAGCTTGCCGCCCGGCGCCACCTGAGGGGAATCCTAAATGAGCGGATACACTCGTAGAAAGTTGTGGTAATGGGTTTTCGGACGCGGTTTCGAGTACCGCCATCTCCACCAAAAAAGACAGCAACCTTTTGTTAGAGCAGAGGGTTGTTGTTTTTTGCTTTTTTCAGTGCGGTACTCGAAACCGCGCATAGTCCATCTTTTGCGCAAGCAAAAGGGACAATAATCGATTCACACCGAAGGCTGTGCCTTCGGGCACCGCCATCTCCACCAAAAGCAAATAATCCGAAACTTTTGCCAATCGGCGATTGCTTCGGATTTTTTGTTTATATATGATATTTAAGCAAAAATAATTTCGGTAGCGGCTGCCAAAATTAATCCGTACATTCGACTAACCTCTTGTTATAAGGTAAAATGTAATTACCAAGTAACAGGAGGTTTTGTTATGAAAAGAAAAACTAAAATTAAGTTTACGGATTTTGAATGTAATTTACTTATCAATGTTTATCTTTTATACCATTGCCGAAACAAGTGGAGTGCTTGGCTGTGGTCATGCAAAGCAACAAGGCTACAACGTGAACTTGAAAAACACAATCTGCTTCGCCGTAAATATCAGGGTAAAGGTAAACCTGCAAAGCTTTATGTTTTAACTGTGCCGAAAATAAGCACTGAGCCTCCGTAAAACTCGCAAGTAATAAGACTGAGTAGAGTAAGACTGATATATATACCGACCGAGAAAAGAGAATTATTCTTTAATTTAGTTAGTAGTAACTTTAAGTATATATGGCGTATTGACTGAATGCGAAAAACTGATAAAACAAACGCATTTCTTCTTCGGCTCGTATTTGAAAAACTTGCGGTCAGAAGAAATGTAAACATGTACTAACAAAAGTAACATTTTAGAAATTTCTCATAAAAAGAAAAATGATTCTCCTCGATTCAGGGTGAAGAGAATCATTTTAAGAATACCTTAGTAAAATTAATAATTACTTTTGTTTACTTGCAAGTTCGTCAATTTTTTGAAGATATTTGTTTATTGTTGCACCGAATGTTATGTTCCAATCTGTTCTCAAAAGTTCAATTATTCTTTGATAAGTAGCAATTGCTTCTTGATATTCACCTTTGATTTCATTTATATGTGCAATTGACTCAAGAGAATCTGTGTATCGTGGAGCAGCTTGAAGCTCAAAAGATTTTTCATAACAAGAAATTGCCTCATCATAATTGCAATCATCTGCTTTAAAATCTGCAATTATTGCCCAAGTGTACCAACTGTTATTAAACTGATCAGTCATATCGTTCAGTAAATTTTCAAATTCTTTAGCTTTACCTTCTCTGCGAAGTATCATTGCATCGAAAACAAAAAGCAATTCCGGTTTTTCACTACTTCTGATTTCTTCAATCAGAGTTCTTGCTTCAGCAGTTCTGCCATCAGCAACAAGAGCAGGTAACATATAGCGGTATGCTCGTATGTCATCTGGATTCGATTTGAGATGTTCATAGTAAAAAGCAATAAGTTCGTGTCTGTTGCGGAAGTTCCAATCTGTATGAGGTGAGCCGTAAGCATCACGCAGAATGTTATTCATACTCTTGCTTGTGTCACCAAGTTGTAAAGCTCTTTTTGCATACTCGACAGCTTGAAAGTTCGATGATTTTGCACGGTGTGCATAAAGCCATGCAAGCAACTTTATTGCATTGACATTTTTATTATCTCTATTCAGTTGCTTTTCAAGAAAGTATTTTGCATTTTCAAATTCCGTATCCGTGAGCGATACTTTTTCATTAAGCATATTCTGAATTCGTTCATACTGTGATTCCTCTGTGAATTCAAACAACTCATCAATGCTTACACCGAAAAACACTGATATCTGCGGAAGCAAAGAAATATCGGGCATGGTGGTTTCATTCTCCCAACGGGAGACAGCCTGATATGTAACCCCCAAAGCATTTGCAAGTGTTTCCTGTGTTACACCTTTGTTCAATCTCAATTGTTTAATTTTTTTACCGAGTTCCATATTAATCATTCCTTAATTTATTTTCGGTACCGATGTTTATATTATATCGGAAACAAAAAAATTAAGCAATAAACAGACGGATGATAACAACTAAACAAAAGTAAGAGGTTGCGCAGAAATTTAAAACAAAAACAAATTTATATCAAAAATTAGGCAGGTGAAAATATGACATAGCAAAATGTGAAACGACTTTACAAAAATCAAAAATTAAAATCTTAAGAAAGGAAAAACAAATTTATGTCAAATGAAAAAATTGAATATCTTAATCTCGATTTACTACACCCGTTTGAGAATAATCCGTTTCAGAGTGTTGATGAAAGTGAATATGTTGAACTTCGTGACAGCATTACGGAGTTTGGAATTATCACACCACTCATCGTTAATAAGTCGGATAACGATTATGAAATTATCTCAGGTCACAGACGATGGCAGATTGCAAAGGAATTAAATCTCCAAGTTGTTCCCGTTTATGTCAGAGAGTTTTCAAAAGAAGAAGCGGTAATAAAATTTGTTGACTGTAATCTCAGCCGAGAAAAAATCTTGCCGAGTGAAAAAGCACGTGCGTATAAAATGAAACACGATGCAATGAAAAAGCAAGGTGCAAGAACTGATTTAACTTCGTCACAAGTTGGGACGAAGTTTCGCAGTGATTAAAAGCTCGCAGAAACAATGCCTGACTCACGAATGCAGATTCAGAGATATATCCGTCTTAATAATTTACAGCCTGCACTTCTTGATATGGAGGATGAAAAAAGAATTGCTTTTATACCTGCAGTTGAACTTTCATATTTAACAGAAGAGGAACAGTGCAACTTGATTGAAACTATTGAAAGTGAAGATTGCACTCCGTCACTCTCTCAGGCACAGCGTATGCATAAGTTAAGTGAAGAAAAGAAACTCACAATGGATGTCATCTTTGAAATTATGCAGGAGCAAAAAGCCAATCAGAAGG
>JAZPYF010000006.1:0-15523 GCA_045544055.1 Acutalibacteraceae bacterium
CAATATAATCAAAAAGCTTATACGCAAAGGATTTGTCCATAGCCTTCATATATTCTTCAAGCGATTCTCTTGCAACACTGCTGCAGGGTGCGGGCATTGGAGCACAAGACATTATTTCAGAATCCGACACACATTCGGAAAAATCTGCCTCTGCCGCTTCATTCCCGCAAATATCGCACCTGCGTGCTGGAGCACCCTTATTAAATCTCAGCGTAAAGCCTGACTTGGATTTTTTTCTTGCCTCATAACCGTCATCAATAAACTCGCTGATTTCGTCAAAAAGTTCTTTGCTGAATTCGTATGAGCTGCGGTCAGAAACGCAGAGATATACCGTAAGCTCATACTCAAGCAGAAATTCGGCTATAACCCCTATTGCAAACTTCAGTACCTTGTCCTTCGGGCAGCCATAAGCACCTGCTGATATAAGCGGAAAAGCAACCGATTCACAGCCGTTTTCAACTGCAAGCTTCAAAGATTCAATATAGCAGGATTTAAGAATTCTGCTCTCGCCTGACAGCCCGTCTTGCCATATCGGTGCAGAAGTGTGAATTATGTACTTGGCATCAGAGTGGCAGCCTTTTGTAATCCTCGCCGAAACAATATACCGACATCCCTCCGAAGCATGGTCAGCACCGCCGCAATCCGAAATATCTTTGTTGGTGGTATTTACAATGGCATCAACCTTCATTTTTGTTATATCCTGGCGGACAATCCGTAGCGGCATTTTATTCACCCCATTAAATCAGTTTTGCATTTGTATAGCCGTTTCAGCCGATTTTTATATCATCTTTGACCGATTCGGCAAAAAGGTTCTCAGCTTCTGTCCCAAAGCCGAAAGCCCACGAAAAAAACACGCGCCCTATATAACAATAATATTATACCATAACACTTTTTCTTTGCAACAGGTTTGTCATAACATACCGCAACAGTATAAGTTTTATAAAAGCGGCTGACCGTAAAGTCAATCGTTTTTGCTGTTTTTTTTATCATTCGGACATCAAAAAAAGGCTTGCAACAAGGCACAAACCTTGTAAGCAAGCCAATTTTTTGATAAAACAATTATCTCTTTGAGAACTGGGGTGCACGACGTGCGCCTTTGAGACCGTACTTCTTTCTTTCCTTCATTCTCGGGTCACGAGTGAGGAAGCCTGCCTTCTTGAGTACGGGACGAACTGACTCGTCGTACTGAAGGAGAGCACGGGAAAGTCCGTGGCGGATTGCACCTGCCTGGCCTGTTACGCCGCCGCCGTTAACACGGCATACGATGTCGAACTTCTCGGTTGTACCGGTGAGCTCGAGGGGCTGGCGAACAATGAGCTTAAGTGTATCAAGACCGAAGTAATCGTCGATTTCGCGGTCGTTGATGATGATTTTACCTGTACCTGCGTAAACGCGGACTCGTGCTACTGATTTCTTTCTGCGGCCTGTACCGTAGAAATAAGGATTAGTATCGTACATTATTCATTTGCCTCCCTTCAATTAAAGAGCCCACTCTTCGGGCTTCTGTGCTGCGTGCTTGTGCTCTGCGCCTCTGTAAATACGAAGGCGGGAAAGAGCGTCACGGCCGAGTGTTGAATCGGGAAGCATACCCTTGACTGCGAGCTGCATTGCAAACTCGGGCTTTGTCTTCATAAGGGTGCTGTACTTGACCTCTTTCATGTTACCGATGTAACCTGTGTGATGGTAGTACATTTTCTGGTTGATCTTGTTGCCGGTAAGAACTGCCTTTTCAGCGTTTATGATGATTACATGATCACCGCAATCAACATGGGGAGCAAACACGGGCTTGTGCTTGCCGCGAAGGAGAACTGCAGCCTGTGCAGCTACCTTACCCAGAGGTTTGCCTGCGGCGTCAAGAACATACCAGCTGCGTGTGATTTCGCCTGCTTTGGGCATATAGGTTGACATAGCTTGACCTCCAAATATAGATTCTTTGTTTTCATTACGCTCGATTATATTATCACAACCGTCAAGCGGTGTCAACACTTATTTTCAAAAAAATTAATTTATCAAACGCAAGCTCTGTTTTTCTCGTTTTTTCTCGTGTTTTCATATCATTTGCTCGTTTTTAATTTTCAATAATTATTGTGCAGAGCTACAAATTTCAGGCAGATTTTTCGTCTTTATGACAATATAAAATATCATTCAGAGGAATATAAGCAGCAAAAAAATATGTCATTCTGAGTAGTATGCTCTCTGCCCAGAATGACATTTATCATTATTTCTTAAACTGTTTCTTAAGGCGAAGCTCCTTGGAGAGAATCATCTTACGGAGTCTTAACGAAGCAGGTGTAACCTCAAGAAGCTCATCATCCTTGATAAACTCCATGCACTGCTCAAGGCTGAGGTTTGTCGGGGGCACAAGGCGCAGAGCATCGTCACTGCCTGCGGCACGGGTATTTGTAAGCTGCTTCTTCTTGCAGACATTACATACAATATCTTCATTCTTTGCACATTCGCCGACTATCATACCCTCATAAACAGGAACACCCGGGCCGATAAAAAGTCTGCCTCTGTCCTGAGTGTTGAACAGACCGTAGCCTGTGGATTCGCCTGTTTCGTGAACAACAATTGAGCCGCGCTCTCTTGTCTGGATATCGCCTGCATACGGCTCATAGCCGTGGAAAAGCTGATTCATAATACCGTTACCGTTTGTATCGGTAAGAAACTCTGAGCGATAGCCGATAAGGCCTCTTGACGGTACTTTGAATTCAAGATGAGTTGAGCCGCCGTCACGCACACCCATATTTTCAAGCTCTGCCTTGCGTGAGCCGAGCTTTTCAATAACAGCGCCCACATACTGCTCGGGAACCTCGATAATAAGAAGCTCGACCGGTTCATAAACAACGCCGTCAATCTCCTTGAGGATAACCTTAGGGCGGGAAACCTGGAACTCATAGCCCTGGCGGCGCATAGTTTCGATAAGGATCGAAAGGTGGAGCTCGCCTCTGCCCGAGACCTTGAAGGTATCGGTTGATTCCGTTTCCTCAACGCGCATACTTACATTCGTTTCAACCTCTTTGAAAAGACGGTCACGGATGTTACGGGAGGTTACGAACTTACCCTCCTGACCTGCAAAGGGGCTGTCATTTACGATAAAATTCATCGAAATTGTAGGCTCGTCAATTTTGATAAAAGGAAGCGGCTCTACACAGTCAACCGCACAGGCGGTTTCGCCGATATTGATATCGGGAATACCCGAAACACAGATAAGGTCACCTACCTGTGCCTCCTCGACCTCAACACGCTTGAGACCCTCAAACTGATAAAGTCTTGTGACACGCTCATTTTTGCGTGAGCCGTCTGTTTTGCACAGCACAACCGTCTGATTTTTCTTTACAGTTCCCCTCTCAACTCTGCCGACACCGATTCTGCCTACATAGTCATCATACTCAAGAGATGAGAAAAGAATCTGGAGCGGTGCATCGGGGTCGCCCTCAGGCGCTTCTATGTTTTCGAGAATAGCATCGAGCAAAGGACGCATATCTCCCTCTCGCACATCGGGGTCAAGCGACGAAAAGCCGTCGCGTCCGCTGGCATAAACAACGGGAAATTCAAGCTGATCATCATCTGCGCCAAGCTCAATAAACAGGTCAAGCACCTCGTCAAGCACCTCATCGGGTCTTGCACCGGGGCGATCAATCTTATTGACAACAACAAGCACCTTTTTGCCCAGACCGAGCGCCTTTTTGAGCACAAAGCGGGTCTGCGGCATGCAGCCCTCAAATGCATCAACAAGAAGAAGCACGCCGTCAACCATCATCAGTATACGCTCAACCTCGCCACCGAAATCGGCATGGCCGGGAGTATCAACTATATTGATTTTTGTATTTTTATAGTGAATGGATGTATTTTTGGAAAGAATTGTAATACCTCTCTCTCGCTCAAGGTCGTTAGAGTCCATAACTCTGTCGGCAACCTGCTCATTCTCGCGGAAGGTACCGCTCTGCTTGAGAAGCTCATCAACAAGCGTAGTCTTGCCGTGGTCAACGTGAGCGATAATTGCAATGTTCCTGATTTCTCTGCGCTCCATAAATTCAAACTCCAATTAAATAAAAATTACAGTTAATTATTATATACCATAATATCACGGTTGCCAATGGTATGATTGCCAAAATTAAAGCAGGTTGCATAAATAAAATTGTAAATATATGTCGATATGCTTTTGCGCGGGAACTTATTTATCAAATAAAATTTCATATTATCTTATCATTTTGAACGCAAGCGAATTATCCTTGGGTTTTAAGATTCTTCGCTTAACGCCCGGAATGACAAACACAGGTGCGCCAGAGGCAAACCTCTGCCTACACCGGATAAACAATACAAAAGCAGGGGCATACCGATATTCCGGCATACTCCTGCTCTGTTTCAGTTAATTAATATAAGCCGATCATTTCTTCTAAAATCGGTTTTAATTCTTTTGTCAAATGAAGATCTTCTGTTTCTACTCTGTAATTCACACCGTCAACGATAAAATCTGCTACTAAGAATGTTTCGCAATCACGCATATTGTTACCGATAAAAAACTTCACCTCAACACAACCGTTTTTTCTTGTATTGAATCTAGTTGTCAAATCACTGTCACTCATATATAGACAATCGCTTACTGCACCGAGACGGTTTGCTCTTATATAGACTGCCCTTGAACCATCACCCTTGAACACGAACTCCGAGCTTTCCTGAACAAGCGTACCGTTATTTTCAAAGGTTTTTCTGTGCACACCTTCTTTTATGTTCATATCTTCCGGCATAGAAGCAGCTAATTTTTCAAGATCTAAGCCGTAATACTCGGCAGATTCCTCATCACTGTACCTTTCGGTATAATGCAAATCCGGGTCAAGGTACAAAGGATGTGCCGCCACAGTTCCGCTGATTTTATTCAAATAGCAAAAAAGCCTGCCGTCCTCATCCAGCCCGCTATGCTTCTCCGTCAACAGGCTTATTGTGGTTTTTTCTGAGATAGCATTGTTTTTTGTAACATTCGGCCCAACAGGTAATGCACCTTGAATCACCGTTGTTTCTTTTTCGTTATCAGGTGTAACTACGTCCTCTTTTGTCGGTTGAGTTGTAACGTCAGATAATACGCCGTTCCCTAAATTAAGCGGAGTTTTAAGATTAGTATGATATACACCAACGCAGACAGCGGCAACCAGACAGCAACAAGCACTTATTGCTACGCGCTTCGCAGCCGTTTTCTTTTTCCTCTGGCTCTCCTCATATTTGTCTCTGCGGATAAAAACATCCTCTGCCATTTGACTATAAGTCTTCATATATAAAACCTTCCTTTTCAAGTTCTGCTTTAAGTGCAAGACGTGCACGGTAAACAAGAGTTTCAACCGAATGAACGGTTCTTCTCATAATTTTTGCAGTTTCTTTCCGACTGAAATCATCAAAATACACAAGCCACAACACCTGTCTGTATTCGGTCTTCAGCCTTTCCATACACCTATGTATGTACAGCAATTTCTCTTCTTTAATATAAGCATGTTCTATGCTTAACCGTTCATCTTCAATTTCTCTTATTTCTTCTGCTGATACTTCATCTCTCCTTGAATTTCGGCGAAGATAATCAACCGCCGTATTTCTGCCGATTGCATAAAGCCATGTTTTGAACGAGGATCTCCCGCTAAATCTCGGTTTTTTTGCCACGATCTTAAAAAACACATCTTCCGTTAATTCTTCAGCGGTCAATACATTATTCACAAAACCGTTGAGATATAAAATCAATCCGTCCTTATAGTCTCTGATTATCTCAACAAAGGCTTCGTCATCACCCTGCAAGAAAAGGCGATATTTTTCAGCGCCGTTGTCCATCACTTATCCCCCCTTTCACCCATTAGACGAAACAAAAAGGCAAAACCTCACAGCAAAACAAGAAAAATATTTGGAATATCATCATTACACAAGGATTCTTCACTAAATGCCCGGAATGACAAACACAGTTACTTATTTCACCATACGGCACAAACGGAAAAACGACACAGCCGAAGCTATGCCGTTCAGACTACAAATATTAATTACAGCTTAAGCAGCACGCCCAGCACGGCGCATGCTCCGATGAAAACAATCGGATGCAGCTTTTTGGTTTTCTTGAACTGTGCAAGGAAAAGCACAACGGCAAAAATTATCACCGCCGGAATGTTTATTGCCTCCCAGAAGCGTGTGATATCAAAATCCGTCAGGTCAAGCAGAGCGAGCTCAACAACGCTCCAGCCTGCCGCCGCAATAAGACCCGTTACTGCGGGGCGGAGTCCGCCGAAAGCCCACTGAACATACTTATTCTCCATATACTTGTTCATCATTTTTGCAACGATGACAATAATAATGAGCGAGGGCAGCACGAGGGAAACCGTTGCGAGAATTGCGCCGGGAACGCTCCACACCGCACCGTATGCCCCCATAACGCGGAATCCTACATAGGTTGCCATATTTATGCCCACAGGACCCGGTGTGGATTCCGAAACGGCAATCATATCGGCAAGCTGTGCGTGAGTAAACCAATGCGGATATTTATTAGCCATTTCCGACAGGAAAGGCAGGGTTGCAAGTCCGCCGCCGACAGCGAGCAGACCCGTTTTGAAAAACTCATAGCAGAGGGTGAGAAGAGTAGTTAAAAGGCTCATTTCTTTTCGCCCTCCTTCTTCTTACCGATAAGCCCGAATCTGCCGAGCACAAGACCTGCAACGGCTGAGCCGATTACAACCACAACAGGGCTTGCACCGAAAACCGCAATTATAACAAAAGCGGCAACGGCAATTATAATCTGCACAAGGCTTTTTACATTGCTCTTTGCGAGCTTTATAACCGCAGATGCAATTAGCGCACAAACCGCAATACGTATGCCTGCAAAAGCATGCTGAACAGCAGGAATATCAGCAAAGTTCGACAGCACGGCGGCGATTACCGAAACAATAACAAGCGAGGGGAACACCATACCTGCCGTAGAGAAAATTGCACCGAGCAGCTTAGACTGCTTGTAGCCGACAAAGGTTGCGGTATTGATCGCAATAATACCGGGTGTGCACTGACCGACAGCGTAATAATCGAGTATTTCTTCACTCTTTACCCATTTTTTGTTTTCAACAAGCTCACGTTCAAGCATAGGCAGCATTGCAAGACCGCCGCCGAAAGTCATAACACCGATTTTGGCAAACGATACAAACAGGCTTACAAGCAGCTTGAGGCGGCTTGGCTTAGTCTGATTTTCTTTCATTATTATTCACATTCCAATTCTTCGTTAATTGCCGCTCTCACAGCTTTGGGCAGCGGCATTCTGTCAAGTTTTTTCATAATGTCACCGTCAGCACCGAGAAGCCTGCAGCAAATTTCTTTTTTGAGGGAGAAGCCCTGCCAGCGTGAGAATATTCGTATTGCACGCTCGTGCTTGTTCTCACCTGTAATGCGGCTTGTATTCTCCGCACAGACAGTATGTGTTTCATTGACGGCGGCATCTTTAATTTCAAAAACAAGCTCATCGCCGTCAACGGTCAGGTCACGCACTCTTACGGTATAGCTTCGCTTTTGCGGAACAACCGAAGCATCGCCCTGAACAGCATTGACAGTAAAAGTAACCTTGCCGTTTTCATATTCGATCTCAAACCTTGTAACCGCCGTATGAGCTGCAAAATCAACAGTTCCGTCGTCCTCTTTAAGCTCAAACGAGCCGTTACCCGAAAACGCCCATATTTCAAAGGCTTCGGGGTTTGAGGATGAGTTGCCCTCCTGTGCAGACATCGGTATGATTGCGCCCTCTTTTGCAAGAACGGGTATTGTTTCCGTCTCACGGAAAAGCTCAAGCATTTTTTCGCCCGTATATGATTTGAGCGTAAATATATCCGTCCATCTGCCCTGTGGAATCCACGCCTTTGTACTGCCCATAAGCAGTTTTTTGCTGTTCGGGCTTGTAATCGGGCAGACCATAAGCTCTGAGCCGAACATATACTGGTTAGGCACTTCATACGCCTGTTTACACTCGGGGTAGGAATAGTATATCGGTTCACAGAGTGCAACACCGTCAGAATGTGTGCGATGGTTCATTGTATAAATGTACGGAATCAGCCTGTGGCGCAGGTTGAGCCAGTATTTTGCAGCTCGACAAACCTCACCGCTGTATTTCCACGGCTCTTTGCCCAGGGCAAGCATATTGCTTGAATGAAGACGCAGAATCGGTGAAAAAGTACCGAACTGGAGCCAGCGGATATAAAGCTCATCGTCCCTTGTGCCAAACATATGTCCGCCGATATCGTGGCTCCACCATGTATAAGCCGCATTTGCCGCATTTGCCGTGAAATACGGCTGAAAATCAAGCGACTTCCAGCTTATCAGCGTATCACCTGAGAAGCCGAGCGGATATCGGTGTGAGCCTGCGCCGCTGTAACGCGAAAGAATCAGCGGCAGCTTGCCGTTTTCGGCAATATCGAGAAAATGATAATGGTTAAGCGCCTGAAGCGGGTCAAGCCCCTGAGCATCGCTCTTTGTGCCCTGCTGCCAGTCAATCCACCAGAAATCGACACCGTCACGCTCGTACGGCTTATGTCCTATGTCAAAATAGGCATTCCAGAAATCATCGTTTCCGCAGCTAAACTCTACGGGCTTTTTACTTTCAGGGTCAATGCCAGTTGCCCTTGCCATATCTTCATACATAGCCTCAAACTCACGGAATCCGTCAGCAGGGTGAAGATTGAGAGTAACGGAAAGGTTCATATCGTGAAGCTCTTTGAGGAAAGCTTTATAATCGGGAAACAGATCTGTATTCCATGTATATCCTGTCCAGCCGTTGTAATCCAGGCCGAACTTCTTTTTGATTTTCACCCAGTGCCAGTCCATATCGACTGTTGCAACAGTGAGCGGAATACCCTCTTTTTTGAATCTTACCATAAGGTCAAGGTATTCCTGCTGAGTGTAGGCGTGGTATCTGCTCCACCATACACCGAGAGCAAATCGCGGAATCAACGGAACAGGAGAAGAAATTTTATAAAAAGCGTTCACAGTTTCACGGTAATTCTTTCCGTAAGCGAACATGTACAGGTCCTTACCCTTACCGGAACGCTTAGTGAATCTGCCGTTTTCATCAAACAGCAAAGACGAGCTGTCATCAAAAAGATAGGCTCCGCTTTCGGTGATAAATCCGTCAGAGAGCTTAGCCTTGCCGTTTGTCATATCGAGCGTACGGCAGGTACCCTTGAAATTCTTCTGCTTGGCAAAAAGCTCTGTGTTCTTTGTATCCTTGAAATAAACGCTGTAAGGTTTAAGGTTTTTGACGGTAAACACGGCCTCGTCTGTTTCAACCGTAATCACATTGCCGTTTTCGGAAACCTTCATATTGATATCAGGAAAACGCCTGAACCACACGGCAGTGCTCGGCAAATCGGTAACACAGCCTGTTTCAAATCTGACCAGACGAGGAGTCAGCACGGTAATGCGCCAGCCATTGCCCGTAATGATCTGAGATTTATCGGCAACAGCATCGTTTTTTGCTACAAGTGTTTTTTTCAGCACTGTATCCGCCTCCTATAAAAACTACATATTAATCTATACAATTATATTGTAACATCAACCGTTCGTCAAGAATGAAGTGCTGCAGTTGCAAAAAACGAAGAATATTAGTCGGTTAAAGTGTTAAATTCTAAAATTATTATTGACACTTTCAAATAAAGATGTTATATTATTTGCATCCCAAATCCATTTTTGTCCAAAATGGAAAAATAACAGGAGGTACAAACCATGAAAAGTGTAAAGAAAATTCTCGCACTTGTTCTCGCAACTCTTATGATCGTTGCTTGCTTTGCAGCTTGCGGCGGTAACGAAACACCCGAAAACAATGACGACGCTAAGACAATCAAAATCGGCGTACAGGGTCCCCTTACAGGCGGCGCTGCACAGTACGGTATCGCAGTTGCAAACGCAGCTAAGCTCGCAGTTGAAGAAATCAACGCAGCAGGCGGCATCAACGGCACAAAGCTTGAGGTTATCACAGCTGATGACCAGGCAACACCCGGCGACATCGCTGTAAACGCTTACAACAACCTCGTTGACAACGGTATGCAGATCTTCCTCGGCACCGTTACAACAGGCGCAGGTCTTGACATCGTTCCCCTCACAGCAGAGGACAACATCTTCCAGCTTACTCCCTCCGCTTCCGGCGACAAGATCATCGAGTCCGGTGACAACTGCTTCCAGATCTGCTTCACAGACTCCAACCAGGGTTCACGTTCAGCTCAGTACATCGCTGAGAACGGTCTTGCAACAAAGGTTGCTGTTATCTACGACTCAGCTGACGCTTACTCAACAGGTATCTACAACAACTTCAAGGCTGAGGCTGCAAACAGAGGTCTTGAGCTTGTTGCTGAGCAGGCTTTCCAGACAGGTAACAAGGACTTCTCCGCTCAGGTTCAGGCTTGTAAGGCTGCCGGCGCAGAGCTTGTTTTCCTTCCCATCTACTACACAGAAGCTTCTCTCATCCTCGACAAGGCTAACTCCATCGGTTATGAGCCCAAGTTCTTCGGCTGCGACGGTCTCGACGGTATCCTCGGTATCGACGGTTTCGATGCTTCTCTCGCTGAAGGCGTAATGCTCCTTACTCCCTTCGCTGCTGACGCTGCTGACAATGCAACTCAGAAGTTTGTTTCAGCTTACAAGGCAAAGTACAACAACGAGATTCCCAACCAGTTCGCTGCTGACGCTTATGACGGTGTTTACATCATCGCTGAGCTCCTCAAGCAGGAAGGCATCACAGCTGACATGACAGCTTCCGAGATCTGCGATAAGCTCAAGGTTGCTATCTGCGCAGATGGCTTCAGATACATGGGTATCACAGGTGCTGGTGCTCCCCTCACATGGGATGCAAGCGGTGCTGTTTCCAAGGATCCCGCTGCTGTTATCATTGAGAACGGCGCATACAAGTCACTTTAATTCTTAATTACTAACCCCAAAGCCGACAGTATTCAATTACTGTCGGCTTTTTCTTATTATTTATTTTATATTTTATATTGTTTTTATTCTCTATGTGTGATATAATACTTTAGATTTTATCCAAACTTAAGGGATTTTCCTTAGGTCGGATACAGAAGGGATGTTACACAATGGGTTTTTTAAGTAACCTTATCGACGGTATCAGCCTCGGCAGTATTTATGCGGTTATTGCTCTGGGCTATACCATGGTTTACGGCATTGCAAAAATGCTCAATTTCGCACACGGCGACGTTATCATGATTGGCGGATACGTCGTTTACCTGACAGCGATGAAAGCAGGGATTTCACCGATTCTTTCAATACTGATCGCAATGGTTGCGTGTACGGTGCTCGGCGTGACGATTGAAAAAATCGCTTACAAGCCGCTGCGTCAGTCAACCTCACTTGCCGTTCTTATTACGGCAATCGGCGTCAGCTACTTCTTGCAGAATATTGCGTTGGTCATTTTCGGCGCCAACCCCATAACATTCAAATCCGTAATCAATGTACCGGCTATCAAGCTGTTTGACGGTCAAATAGTTATTGCGGGCGAAACATCAACCGCAGTTATCGTTTCCGTAATTATCGTTATCGGTCTTTCACTCTTTATCAAAAAGACAAAGAGCGGCAAAGCAATGCTTGCAGTCAGCGAGGATAAAGGCGCTGCTCAGCTTATGGGCGTCAACGTCAACCGCACAATCTCGCTCACATTCGCAATCGGTTCAGCACTTGCAGCAGTTGCAGGCGCTCTCTACTGTTCCGCTTACCCTGTTCTTTCAAACACAACAGGCGCTATGCCCGGTATCAAGGCTTTCGTTGCTGCTGTTTTCGGCGGCATCGGCTCAATCCCCGGCGCTATGATCGGCGGTATTCTTATCGGCGTTATCGAAAACCTCGGCAAGGCATACATCTCCACTCAGCTTGCTGATGCAATTGTTTTCGGTGTTCTTATTCTCGTTCTTATGTTCAAGCCCACAGGTATCCTCGGCAAGAAGATAAGCGAAAAGGTTTAAGGAAAGGAGCAGGTAAGACGATATGAAAACAAAATCAAAACTCATCAAACCGACAACAAAGCAAAGCCTTATCACTTATGTAATGCTTATCGTTGTCTTTGTCGCAGTTCAGGTTATTCTCGCAACCGTAGGTATGCCCAGAATGATCAAGGGTCTCCTTGTTCCGCTGTGTGTTTACGGTATGCTTGCTGTTTCCCTCAACCTTACGGTTGGTATTCTCGGTGAGCTCAGCCTCGGTCAGGCAGGCTTTATGTGCGTCGGTGCATATTCGGGCACCCTTTTCTCAACACTTATGGTTGATGTAATTCCCAACAGCTTTGTCCGTTTCCCGATTGCGCTTATCCTCGGCGGTGTCGTTGCCGCAATCTTCGGCGTTCTCGTCGGTGTTCCCGTTCTTCGTCTGCGCGGTGACTACCTCGCAATCGTTACCCTTGCTTTCGGTGAAATTATCAAAAACATTTTTGGTTCAATTTATCTGGGCAGAGATGCAGAGGGCTTTCACATTTCATTCAAGAGCGCAAGCGATATGAACCTTGCCGCTGACGGTGAAACAATCATTGACGGTGCGCTCGGTATGAGCGGTATTCCGAAGGATTCAAACTTCACGGTAGCATTCGTTCTCCTCTTCATCACGGTAGTTATTGCCTACAACTTTGTAAACTCCCGCACAGGCAGAGCCGTTATGTCAATACGCGATAACAGAATTGCTGCTGAATCAATCGGTCTGAACATCACAAAATACAAGCTCATTACCTTCGGTCTTACGGCATTCCTCGCAGGTGTTGCAGGTGTTCTCTACTCACACAACTTCTCATCCCTTCAGGCTACAGCCGCAAACACCTACGACTACAACCGTTCAATTCTCATTCTTGTTTTCGTCGTTCTCGGCGGTATCGGCTCAATCAGAGGCAGCGTTATTGCCGCAGTTGTGCTTACTCTTATCCCCGAGCTTCTTCGTGACACAATCGGCGAATACCGTATGCTTATCTATGCAGTAATCCTTATTGCTATGATGCTTATCACATCCAATGCAAAAATTAAGAGCAGACTCACTGCTTACACCGATAAAATCAAAGCCCTTGTTATCAAGGACAAGAAAGGAGAGGTAAACAATGGCAATGCTTGAAGTTAAAAGCCTCTCTATCTCATTCGGCGGTCTTCGTGCCGTTGACGAGTTCAGCATTAAAATTGAAAAAGGTGAGCTTTACGGTCTTATCGGCCCCAACGGTGCAGGTAAAACTACGTTTTTCAACTTGCTGACAGGTGTTTACAAGCCCACATCAGGCACAATAATGCTTGACGGACAGAACATTACAGGCAAAAACACAATCGAAATCAACCGTGCAGGTATAGCAAGAACGTTCCAGAACATCCGTCTTTTCAAAGACCTTTCTGTACTTGACAACGTCAAGGCAGGTCTTCACAACCACTACAACTATTCTACTGCAGAGGGCATATTCCGTCTGCCGCGCTACTTCAAAAAAGAGAAGGAAATGGATGAAAAGGCACTTGAGCTTCTCAAGGTTTTTGATCTTGACGGCGAAGCCTCCACTAAGGCATCCAATCTCCCCTACGGTAAGCAGCGTAAGCTCGAGATTGCACGTGCACTTGCAACAAGCCCCAAGCTCCTTCTTCTTGACGAGCCTGCAGCCGGTATGAACCCGCACGAAACAGCAGAGCTTATGGAAACAATCCGCTTTGTAAGAGATAACTTCGATATGACAATTCTTCTTATCGAACACGATATGAGCCTTGTTTCCGTAATCTGTGAAAAACTCTCCGTTCTCAACTTCGGTCGCCTTCTTTGCGAGGGTGAAACAAGTGATGTCCTCTCCAACCCCGAAGTTATCACGGCTTATCTCGGTGAATAAGGGGGAAAATCAAAATGGCATTACTTGAAATTAACGACCTTTACGTAAACTACGGTATGATATCCGCCCTCAAGGGTATTTCCTTTGAGGTTAACGAGGGTGAGGTCATCGCCCTCATCGGTGCAAACGGCGCAGGTAAGACAACCACTCTCCACGCTGTCACAGGTCTTATCCCTGCAAAGTCAGGTTCAATCAAGCTCGCTGGCAAAGAGCTTACAAAAATCCCTGCACACAAAATTGTTGAAATGGGTATGGCTCACGTCCCTGAGGGACGCCGCATTTTCCAGCAGCTCAGCGTTCTTGACAACCTCAAGCTCGGTGCTTTCACACGCAAGGACAAAGCAAACATCGACAGAGACCTGCAGATGGTCTATGAGCGTTTCCCCAGACTTGCAGAGCGTAAAACACAGATTGCAGGCACACTTTCCGGCGGTGAACAGCAGATGCTTGCAATGGGCAGAGCACTTATGTCCAACCCCAAAATCGTTGTTATGGATGAACCCTCAATGGGTCTTTCCCCTATTCTTGTAAGTGAGATTTTCGACATCATCACATCAATCCGTAAGGACGGCACGACGGTTCTCCTTGTTGAGCAGAACGCTAAAAAGGCACTTTCAATAGCTGACAGAGCCTATGTTCTTGAAACAGGAAACATCGTTCTTTCTGGCAAGGCTTCCGAGCTTATCAACGACGAATCCATCAAGAAAGCTTACTTGGGTGAATAAGGAGGTTTTCAGCAAATGGCAAGAATTATTACAATTTCAAGAGGCTTCGGCAGCGGCGGCCGCACAATCGGCAAAATGCTTTCTGAGGACCTCGGCATAAAATACTACGACAAAGACCTTATCAGACTTGCAAGTGAAGAGAGCGGAATCAACGAGAGCTTCTTCGGCAGAGTTGATGAAAAGCTCAAGGGCTCATTTCTTCGCAAGGGCGGAGTTTACAAGGGCGACCTTATCAGCCCCGACAGCTCGGACTTCACTTCTGATCAGAACCTTTTCAACTATCAGGCTAAAATCATCAAGCAGCTTGCAGACAAGGAGCCTGCAATTATCGTAGGACGCTGTGCAGACTATATTCTGCGTGACCGTGATGACGTTATACGCGTTTTCATCTACTCTGATATGCCCACAGCAATCAAAAACGTTGTTGATATGTACGGCGTTAGTGAGAGAGAAGCACGCAAGCTGATAGAAAAGACCGACAAGGAGCGCAGCGAATACTTCAGGTTCTACACAGGTCTTGACTGGGAAAACGCAAAGAACTACAACCTCTGCCTTGATACAAGCCGCCTGTCATACGACGAGTGTGTTGATATTATCAAAGGCTACATCGATATAATCGACAGATAAATAGTAACCCCCCGGCTAAGCCGGGGGGTTACTATTATATTTATGTAATTAATAATATACTTGGATTTTATGACTCAATTGCAGCCGGAGCGGAGAATGCTGCGCGGATTTTAGCAAAATTCTCTTCGCTGAATTTCATAGTACGGTCGTAATAATAAATACCGTTCTGCTCCTGCTCGATGTTTGTGAGCTGAGTGTAGCAGTAGGCACAGCACTGGTCACAATCAAGAATTGCCTTTGTAAGTCCGCATATACGCTCAACAGCTTCTTCCTCGGTCCTGGGGGTTTCACCGTAGCCCCAGCCTGCCTCACCAAGTCGGAGGCCAAAGCGGTCTTA
>JAZPYF010000007.1:0-37128 GCA_045544055.1 Acutalibacteraceae bacterium
GAATGCCATGGGATAGCATATCAGCTTCTTTTCTGTCTTGTCAATCAGCACGCCGTCAATGGTTGTCAGCATGGGATGGTCGGGGGAAACATTGATCGTTGTCAGTTTGCTGCAAGATACGAAAGGATTGGAACCCAAGGAAGTCACGCTGTTCGGAATGGTTATGCGTTCTAGTCTGTAGCATTCACGAAACGCCCACTCACCTATACTTGTTACGCTGTTGCCGATTGTTACGCTCGCAAGTCTCGTGCAATCTCTAAACGCATAATCGCCTATGCTTGTTACACCGCTTGAAATATTAACGGATTTGATACTGGCACGGTAAGAATACCACGGTGCATAGTCTACATAATCATAATAAATCCAATCATACATCGCACCTGTGCCTGTAATTTCAAGCAGGCCGCTTTCGTACAGAGTCCAGGTGAGGTTATCGCCACAGGTGCCTGAAGCGATTGTCGGCTCAGGCTCAGTAAAGTGAATCGTTGCAGAAGTCAGCGGATCGTTATTCGAACCGATTGTGATTTTGTTCCAATCCTCCTCGGTTGAGCCGTAGTATACGTCGGTAAGGCTGTCGCAATAAGCGAACGCATTATCGCCTATGCTTGTTACGCCGTTACCGATTATTACGCTTGTGAGGCTGTTGCAATCAAAAAAAGCATCATTACCTATGCTTGTTACGCTGTCCGGGATTGTGATGCTTGTTAGTCCGTCACAATCAGAAAAAGTTCCTTCAGCGATTTCTGTCACGCTGTTAGGGATTGATACTTCTGCAAGTTCGGTGCAACTGCTGAACGCTCCTATACCGATTTCTTTTACGCTGTTGGGAATTGTCACACTTGCAAGCTTGGGACAAGCACCAAACGCCCATCCGCAGATAGTTGTCACACTGTTCGGGATTGTTACGCTTGCAAGACTTGAGCAACCCTCAAACGCAAAAAATCCGATAGTTGTTACGCTGTCAGGTATTGCGACGCTTTCAAGGTTGATACAGGCACCGAATGACCTTTCATTGATAGCTGTTACGCTGTCGGGTATTGTTATGCTTTCAAGCCCGGCGCATTTATAAAATGCCATAAGCCATATTTGTTTTACGCTGTCGGGAATAGTATAACTTGTTCTTTCGTTGCCTGCAGGATACTGTATAAGCTCCGTTTTATCCTTGTTGAACAGTACGCCGTTTTCATCGCTTGAATAATAATTGTTATTTTCATCAACAGTTATGCTTTCAAGTGCAGTACAATCTAAAAACGCATGCGTACCAATATTTGTTACGTTTTCGGGGATTGTTACGCTTTCAAGAGCGGTACAACCGCTAAATGCCCACAAACCGATTGTTCTTATACTGTCGGGGATTGTTATGCTTGTAAGGCTGGAGCAATAAGAAAACGCTTCACTACCGATACTTGTTACACCGTTACCAATATTGACAGTTTTGATACTGCTACTGTGTGAATACCAAGGTACATTTGACGAAGATGAATAATCCGTCATTGCACCTGTGCCTGTGATTTCGAGCAGACCGCTCTCGTACAGAGTCCAGGTGAGGTTATCGCCGCAGGCACCTGAAGCGATTGTCGGCTCGGTGAAGTGAATTGTAGCGGAGGTCAGCGGATCGTTATTCGAACCGATTGTGATTTTGTTCCAGTCCACTTCCGTGCCACTGTAGTATACATCCGTAATGTTTGTGCATTCATAGAACGTATAATCGCCGATACTTGTTACGCTATCAGGGATTGTTACGCTCGTAAGGCTCGTGCAACCCCAAAAAGCACAAAAGCCTATGCTTGTTACGCTGTCGGGGATTGTTACGCTCGTAAGGCTCGTGCAATAATAAAACGCAGAATCGCCTATGCTTGTTACGCTGTCGGGGATTGTGACGCTCATAAGGCTTTTGCATCCGAAGAAAACATAAGGAGCGATGTTTTTTACGCTGTCCGGGATTACAACCTCGGTAACAAGCTTATCACCAAAATACAGCTCAGCACCACCGCACATTGGATTCGAATCAGAAGAATTAAAACCGATTGAACACCAACCTGCAATGTCACCAGTATAATAAACATTTGTAAGGCTGCTGCAATAATCGAACGCAGAATTACCGATTGTTGTTACGCTGTCGGGGATTGTTACGCTCGTAAGGCTCGTGCAATAATGAAACGCACCCTCACCGATAGTTGTTACGCTGTCGGGGATTGTTATGCTCGTAAGGCTCGTGCATTCATAAAAAGCGAAATCGCCTATGCTTGTTACGCTGTCGGGTATTGTGACGCTCGTAAGGCTCGTACAACTTGAAAACGCATTAACGCCAATACTTGTGACGCTGTTACCGATTGTAAGGCTCGTAAGGCTGTCGCAACAAGCAAACGCCACCCATCCTATACTTGTTACGCTGTCGGGGATTGTTACGCTCGTAAGGCTCGTGCAATAATAAAACGCATACTCGCCTATGCTTGTTACGCTGTCGGGGATTGTTATGCTCGTAAGGGTCTCGCAATAGGCAAACGCAAAATCACCTATGCTTGTAACACCGTTTGCAATATTGACAGTTTTGATACTGCTGTTGTAAGAATTCCACGGTACATTTGAATCTGAACTCCAATTCGGCATTGCACCTGTGCCTGTGATTTCAAGCAGACCTGTTTCGGTATCAAATGACCAATTCAGATTATCGCCGCAGGTGCCTGAATATGTCGCCGCCTCGGCTTTGAAATCAAACAAGCTCGGCAAATCAAGCCCGACGAAGCCGCCGAGCGGTGCTGAAGACAGAACCATAACCACACAGAGTACTGTCGCCATAATCCTTTTGTATGCTCGCATAACAATTGCCTCCTCAAACCAATAAAGAATGCACTTAAATATAAAAAGTATTATAACATATCAACCGATAGAAATAAAGCGTATAATTACCAAAAATCAGAAACCGAAAATGGACAAATAAACCAAAAAACCGCCTGCATCCGTCAGACACAAGCGGTTTTTTAAGTCAGTACGAAAAATTAAAGGTTGAGGAAATCCTTACGGTACTTAACGCCGAAGAACTCAGCAAGCTCTACCATTTCGCTGTCCTTGATTGTGTTTACTCTGGGCATATGTGCGGTGAGCATATAAATCTGTGCGGCTTTTTCAACGGTTTCGATAAGGCCGAAGGTTTCGTCCATTGTCTTGCCTGCACCGTAAATGCCGTGCATACCCCAGACAACAAGGCGGAATTCCTCCATCTTCTTTGCAGTAGCCTCGCCGATTTCGTTAGTGCCGCAGAGCATCCACGGAAGAACGCCTACACCGTCGGGGAATACAACGATACACTCGGTGCACATCTCCCAAAGGGTATGTGTGAACTTTTTCTCATCAAGCTCATGAATATAGTTCATAGCAAGTGTATTTGTGGGGTGGGAGTGCATAACTACACGGTTTTCAGGGTCAACACGAAGGCGTGCCATATGGCTCATAAGGTGAGCAGGAAGCTCGGAAGTGAACTTGCCGCCGTCAGCATAGCCCCAGAGAAGCTCTGCTGTTGTGCCGTCCTTTGCAATACGGATAATGCCGAGGTTGTTCTCAGGGTCGGACTCGACATTCTTGAAATACTTGCCTGTACCGGTAACGATGAAAATTTTGCCTATAAGCTCAGTTGCATCGAAGCCTGTAGGAATTGTGCGGATTACGTTATTGAGGTCAAGATACTCAGCTACCTCTGCCTCGTCAAGCATATAGCTGATGTTGCCGCCGTTACGCTCGTCCCAGCCGAGGCGGTACATATTGGCGGTTGTTGCCTGCATTTCCTTGACAAACTTTGCGGTTAAGATATCTTTCATTTTTTCACATCTCCGTTTGTTCATAAAATTACCAAAATATTATATCACGCATATGCAGATCAATCAAGTGTGATTTTGCTCAATTTAATTGTTGAATTAAGAAAAATATTATGCTAATATGAAACCAAGAGGTGATAACAATGGTAAAATCAACCAAATACTCAATCCCCTATCAGATTTTCACGGTATTCATCGGCGCACTTCTGATGGGCTTCATGTGGCGTGTGCGCGGCACTCACGGCTGGGGCTCCTCCTGGGGTCTGCTCGCCGCAGGCTTTATGTTCACGATGTTCATTACAATGGTCAAGGGCGAGCGCAAAAAGCTCAGCTTCGGCTGGATGGCGATTATCGGGCTTGTATTTATGCTAACCACACCTGCCTGGGGCACTCTGCTCGGGCAGATTACAGGCGTTATATTCGAAGCCGAAGACATTGTTGACCTGATTCCGCTCAACAGCGCTTATGCAAACGATGTCTACTGCTCAGTCCCCTCGGCTCTCTACATAATGCTTTCGCTCGGCTTTGGTCTTGCTTCACTTTTCGGCATATTCCTCGGTCAGAGCTTTAGCGAAAAGCCTTGGAAAATCAAGGATTATGTAATTCTGCTTGCCGTTTTCTTCGCAACAGACCTCATAGCAAAGGCAACAATCCCCCACCTTATTCTGTCACTAATTCAGCCGCAGGCCGTTGAGGTTTTTGAGGCAGGATGCAAGCTGCAGGGAATTGAAGGCAGCGCCTGGAACGTATATATGCAGCATTTTGACGATGTTTCCTGGGCAAAAAAGATAATCGGCGGCAGAAACTATTTCCAGTCTGTTGAGATGATTTCCTACGCAATCAAATCCGTTGCAGTGCTTATAACAACACGCTTCATCATAAAAGACAAGCGTGCGGCAACAACAGGATTTGTCGTCTGCGGTGCGTTTGCTTTTTCAATCACGCTTGCCGACCTGTTCTTCTATTTCGGCAACGGCGGCTACCATATGCTCAACGAAAACTACTTCGGCAGCAGCGTTGCTCCCTGGAGCTGCTGGGAATACTTCACAGGCTTTATCGCCGGCGGAATCATAACAGCATATATGCTTTCAATCAAAGACAGTAAAGATGTAAACGACCTTGCATTTGAAAAAGTGCCGTCAAAGGTAGGCAATATTCTCACCTTCCTGCTCGGATACATATTCCTCATAGGCGTTAATATAGTCCGTCCCGTACTGGAACGCTTTGACGAGAGCAAGCTGCAGATCCTCTATGTTGTAATCGCTGTTCTTGTTGCCGTTGCGCTTGTTGCAATACTCGCAAAAAAGTGGGGATTTGCCGCGGAAAAGACAAATACGGTAAAGATATCCTCTACCCTGCTTCCACTCTTTATGGCGCTGATTTTTGCGTGTTACGTATTCATTTGCTCACCCGACTACCAGAACTACTCAAGCATTACAATGGTACACAACCTCCTTGTTGTTGCATCGTTCTTAATAATCATCGCATGGAGCGGTATTCACACAAAGAAATATCTCAAATAAAATACGCATAAAAAATCCGGTTTATCTCAACTGATAAACCGGATTTTTAGTTTTGTTCAGTTTCAGAATGCTTCTACAAGATCAAGAACCATATCAGGATAGTCAGACATAATTGTATCGGCACCGTTATTGATAAGGTACTCTGCCTCAGCCTTGTCGTTTATTGTCCAGTACTGAACGGCAATATCGTACTTATGAGCGTAGTTGATAAAGCTGCGTGTGCCGGTATTGATAAGGTTACCTGCGCTGCTGCCGTAAGGCAACTGAAGAGCGACATAGGAAACGCCCGCATCGTCAAGGTCCCAATTCATACGTGAGAAAATGTAGAACTGAATTGCCTCGATAACATCGGCTGAACGGGGCATATCAGGATATGTTCTTTCCATATATTCGGAAACATCGGGCTGGAATGTTGCCCAGATTACTCTGTCCTTAAGACCTCTTTCACTGACTATCTCATAGAGCTTGTCGGCAGCCTCATAGCCCTGGAAGTTCATGCTCTTGATTTCGATAATGTATCTGTACTTTTTACCGTTGCTGTTCGCTTCGATAAGGTCGATAACCTCAGCACAGGTTGCAACACGGAGGTTTTCGGGGATATCGTCGCCTCTGAGACCTCTGTAAGGATACTTGCCGTCAATTTCAAAATTTTCGCCGAGGTTAAGCTCGTGTGCCTCTGCAAAAGTAAGAGATGAAGCAAGCACGTTCTTTCTGCCGTACTTCTCGACAGCGTCTGAAGTAGCATCAAAAGTAAGGTCGTGAAGAAGAATCAGCTCGCCGTCTTTTGTAAGCTGTACGTCAAACTCAAATGTATCAACACCGAACTCTTCCGCATTTTCAAGCATTTTTTCAAAAGCCATAAGTGTGTTCTGCGGTGCAACACCCGCGCCTGAGCGGTGAGCCGAAATATCGGGATTGCCGTATTCGTTGATATAAGCGTTTGTTGCGTTTTCGTTGGCAATAACCTCTGTGCCCGGCTTATCATCGGCACCCATTGTGAGCAGAATCGGAATCAGCATTACAACGGATGTTACCGTATAGTAAGCATTTTTCAGCAGCAAGAGAATACTCATAAAACTCATTATATTTTCCCCTTTTTAATTTAATATTCTTAATTATAACTTTCCCTCTGAAAATGTCAATAGTCTGTGAATAAAACATTAACAAAATTTGTATTGCAATAAATTTTATGTTGAAAAAGCATGTACTGTATGATATAATCCAGAATCGAAAATAAATGAAACAGGAAGCGAAAATATGTCAGAAACAATGCTTTTGATTTTTGAGCTTATAGGTACGGTAGCTTTTGCCGCTTCGGGCGCAATTACCGGAATAACGAAAAAAATGGATATCCTCGGCGTAGCAACGCTCGGCATCGTAACAGCAGTCGGCGGCGGTGTTATACGCGACATCATACTCGGCATCACTCCTCCGGCAACCTTCAGCAACCCGATTTATGCCATTGTAGCGCTTACGGTATCGGTTATAATCTTCATACCTGCCGTACACCGTTTCCTGTTTAAGAATTACCGCATATATGAACTGATAATGCTGATAATGGATTCGGTCGGTCTTGGAATTTTCACCGTTACGGGTATTCAGACAGCAATTCTCAGCGGCAATGACAAAAATATATTCCTGCTGATTTTTGTTGGTATGGTAACAGGTATCGGCGGCGGTGTATTCCGCGACGTGCTTTCAAAGCACACTCCGTACATATTCAAAAAGCATTTTTACGCCTGCGCTTCGTTTTTCGGTGCGCTGACCTGCATTATTCTCTGGCGGATTGCCGGTCAGCAAATCGCCTTTATCAGCGGCGCCGCCGTTGTGCTTGTACTCAGACTCCTTGCCGCACACTTCCATTGGAGTCTGCCCAAAGCAAGTTTTGAAAATAAGCCCGAATAAAATCTCATACGAAACAAAAGTCAGCCTCAATGCACGTTGCATTGAGGCTGTTTTTTAGTGAGCTGTTCTCTTTTTCTTTGATTTGTCTACGGAGAAATCCTGCACGGTAGTGAGCTTGCGCTCGGTGCGGCTTTCATCACGCTCGACCTTGGGAGCTGCGCCGTTTTTGACACAATCTGCCGTAATGATAACCTTTGCAATTGTAGGCTCTGACGGAACCTTGAACATTATCGGAATAAGAGTCTGCTCCATGATTGAGCGCAGACCTCTTGCGCCTGTCTTTTTCTCAAGAGTTTTATCGGCAATTGCCTCAAGTGCTTCCTGCTCGAAGACAAGCTCAACATCATCCATACCAACAAGCTGTGTATACTGCTTGACGATTGAATTTTTAGGCTGACTGAGAATACTGACAAGGGCATCACGGTCAAGCTCATGAAGAGCGGTCAGCACAGGCATACGGCCGACAAGCTCGGGAATAAGGCCGAACTTTACAAGGTCCTGATGAATTGCCTGACCCATAATATAATCTGTATCAAGCTGGCTTTTATCTCTGATTTCAGCTTCAAAGCCGAGAGCCGAGCCGCCGATACGCTTTTCGATTATTTTATCTATACCGTCAAAAGCACCTGCACAGATAAAGAGAATATTCTCTGTGTTTATCTGGATAAATTCCTGCTGAGGATGCTTTCTGCCGCCTCCGGGCGGAACATTTGAAACAGTACCCTCAATAATCTTGAGCAGTGCCTGCTGTACACCCTCACCGCTTACATCACGGGTGATAGATGTGCTTTCGGACTTGCGTGCAATCTTGTCAATTTCATCAACATAGATAATTCCGCGCTCAGCACGCTCAATATCAAAATCCGCAGCCTGGATAAGACGCAGAAGAATATTCTCAACGTCTTCACCAACATAGCCTGCCTCGGTCAATGTTGTAGCATCGGCAATTGCAAACGGAACATCAAGCGTTTTTGCAAGAGTCTGTGCAAGCATTGTTTTGCCGACACCCGTAGGGCCGAGCATAAGGATGTTTGATTTCTGGATTTCGGCATCGGAATCAGCGCCGAAGAAAATACGCTTATAATGATTATAAACCGCAACACTCAGTACTACCTTAGCCTCATCCTGGCCAATGACATATTCATCAAGCTTCTGCTTGATTTCCATAGGCTTTGGAAGTGTGAAGCTGCCCTTGCCTACAGATTTTGTCTTCGACTCGGAGATTTCCTGATCTTCTATAATGCTGCAGCAAAGCTCGACACATTCGTTGCAGATAAACACACCTGGGCCTGCGATCAATTTATCAACCTGGCTCTGGGGTTTATTGCAGAACGAACAGCGAACAGGCTTTTCTCTGTTTTCACCGTCTCTGGACATTTTAAGTCTCCTCGAAAAATTATCTCTTGTAAAGAACCTTATCAACCAGGCCGTAAGCGGCAGCTTCCTCAGCGCTCATCCAGTTGTTTCTGTCTGTATCAAATGCAATTGTTTCGACAGACTTGCCTGTGTTTTCTGCGAGGATTCGGTTAAGGTTGTTCTTGATTTTGATTATATGCTCTGCTTCAATCTGAATATCGGAAGCCTGACCCTTTGTGCCGCCAAGAGGCTGGTGGATCATAATTTCGCTGTTGGGAAGAGCGAAACGCTTGCCCTTTGCACCGGATGAGAGCAGGAAAGCACCCATGCTTGCAGCCATACCCATGCAGATTGTAGAAACATCACACTTGATGTACTGCATTGTATCGTAAATTGCAAGACCTGCGGAAACAGAGCCGCCCGGGCTGTTGATATAAAGGCTAATATCCTTTTCGCTGTCCTGTCCCTCAAGGAAAAGGAGCTGAGCAACAACAAGGCTTGCCGTTGCATCGTTGACCTCATCAGAGAGGACAATAATACGGTCATTCAAAAGTCTGGAGAAAATATCGAACTGTCTTTCTCCCCTGCTTGTCTGTTCGACAACGTACGGTACTAAACTCATAAATACTTCTTCCTTCCTATAATTGTTTTATGACCGGCAGACTCTCACTAAAGAAGGATCTGCCGGTCTTGTTGCTGAAAATATTATAGACGTTTATATAGCTGAATTATTCAGCATCTTCTGTCTTTTTCTCGGCAGCCTTCTTCTTGGGAGCAGCCTTCTTCTTGGGAGCGGATTTCTCCTCAGCTTCACCCTCAGCAGCCTTGGGAGCTGCCTTCTTCTTGGGAGCAGCCTTCTTCTTTGCAGCCTTTGCATTGTCAACAACAAACTTCATTGCCTTCTGAACAACGATGTCCGCCTTAATGCCGTCAACGGGAGCTACCTTCTTGACTGTTTCGATATCGATGCCGTATGTTGTAGCAATCTTATCATACTCTGCGGCGATATCCTCTTCTGTTGCCTCGAAGCCCTCAAGCTCTGCAATCCTTTCGAGTGCATAGCGGAGTTTTACCTGCTTCTCAGCCTCTGCTCTGATCTGCTCATCAAGAACCTTTTCATCCATACCTGTGTATGCAAGGTACTGCTGGAAGCTGATGCCCTGAGACTCGAAACGCTGGATAAAGCTGTCCTTATTCTGCTGAGCAGCCTCATCGATGATAACTGCAGGGATGTCAGCCTTAAGGTTTTCAACAAGAAGCTCACGAAGTGCATTCTCAAAAGCACTGTCAGCGCTCTCCTGCTTGCGTTCTGCGATATCCTTCTTGATGCCTGCCTTGAGCTCGTCGAGAGTATCGTACTCGCCAAGGTCCTTAGCAAACTCATCATCAAGCTCGGGAAGCTCCTTAACGGAAATCTTGTGAAGCTTGCACTTGAAAACTGCTTCCTTGGAAGCAAGCTCGGGTGTGTATTCTGCGGGGAATGTAACGTTTACATCAAACTCCTCGTCAATCTTCTTGCCGACAATCTGCTCCTCAAAGCCGGGAATGAATGCACCGGAGCCGAGAGTGAGCTCATAGCCTTCTGCCTTGCCGCCGTCGAATGCTGCGCCGTCAACAAAGCCTTCAAAATCAATTGTTACGATGTCGCCATCCTGAGCTGCTCTGTCTTCAACGCTGACAAGTCTTGATGCCTGCTCGCGAAGATGCTCAAGCTCGTGAGCGACCTCATCGTCTGTAACCTCTACAGGTGTCTTCTCTGCGGAAAGACCCTTATATTCGCCAACCTCAACAGCAGGCTTTGTTGCAACCTTAACTGTAAGCTCAACACCGTCATCACCGATTTCGACAACGTTTGCATCATAAGGAGCAGCTGCAGGTGTAAGACCTGACTCTGCAACAGCCTCATCGACAACTGCAGGGAAAAGATCGTTGAGAGCATCCTCATAGAAAACTGCCTTGCCGTAGAGCTTCTCGATCATCTGCATCGGAACCTTGCCCTTACGGAAACCGGGAACAGAAATATCCTTCTTCTGTCTGTTGTAGACCTTTACTGTTGCAGCCTTGAAGGTCTGCGCATCGATAGTAACGGTCAGTTCATGTACGTTAGCTTCTACTTCTTTTACTGATTTTAAGCTCATTTCAAAATCCTCCTATTTATAAAACCAAGATATTATATCATGTAAATTCAAAAAAGGCTATACTTTTACAAATTTATTTAAGTTTTTTTCAAAATTTTTCCACTAATTTCGGGCAAAAACCGAGGCTGTCACCTGAAATCAAAGAAAATCTTATGTTTTTATAATCGCCGACGAAAGCGTTTTTGATTGATCCGCCGTGAAGATGGGCATAGTAGCAGCGCCTCACTCCGAACTCACACAGCAGGTCAATGATCTCCTCACACGCCGCCCTGTTGCTTATCGGAGGATAGTGGAGGAAAGCAACAGTTTCACCGCTGAGCTTGGCAGCCTCCTGCAAAGAGAGCCTAAGTCTGCACAGCTCTCTGTTAAGTGCCTTCGCCTCATCTTCAGCTCCGCTGTCGTAAAACCAGCCCTTTGTGCCTGCAACAGCTATGCTTCCGACCTTTACCGCATTGTTGAACAAAAAGTCAATTGAAGTGATTGAACTCTCATCGAGCAGACGCTTCATCTTCGCCTTGGTTTCCCACCAATAATCATGGTTGCCTTTCATCAGCAGTTTTTTACCCGGCAAAGAATCGAGAAAGCGAAAATCCGGCAAAGCCTCATGAAACTTCATGCCCCAGGATATATCGCCGCAGATAAGAACGGTATCGTCATCCTTGACTATACTGCGCCAATTATCTTCAAGACGTTTTTCGTAATCATTCCAGCCGTGAAAAACATCCATCGGCTTTTCTGCGCCGAATGAAAGATGTGTATCACCGATTGCAAATAACGACATTTCGTTCAGCCTCACGTAATTATATTATTCAATGCCGAGCATTGCATAAACAGCCTTGCGCATATCTGTCTTATCGATAACCTCGCTGAAGCGTACAGCCTTATTTTCAAGGCCTGTAAGCTGCACGGGACACTCAACACCGGTTGCCTCGGAAAGAGTTTTAGTCATCTCATACTCCTCGCCCTTGACGAGAGAAGCATCAACAGCGGAAAGCACGCTTGCCGTAAACTTGAACGGGCTTGCGGTAGAAGCGATAACAGTAGGCTTGCTGTCACCTGTTGCGGCACGGTATTCGTCATAAACCTTAACTGCAACAGCTGTATGAGTATCGCAAAGATACTTCTTTTCATTATATACAGAGCCGATTGTCTGCTTTGTCTGCGCATCGTCACAGCAGCCTGCGGCAAAGAGAGACTTTATCTTTGCAAGAATTTCATCATCAACAGTATATTTACCTGTCTTTGAAAGCTCAGCCATATAGCCGCTGACCTTCTTATCGTCACCGCCGCTGAGGATATAGAGAAGACGCTCAAGGTTGGACGAAATAAGAATATCCATTGAGGGAGAGATTGTAGCATAGAAATTACGGTTACGGTCATAAGTACCGCTTGAAAGGAAATCTGTCAGAACATTGTTAGCGTTTGAAGCACAGATCAGCTTATCAATCGGGAGGCCCATTTCCTTAGCATAGTAAGCGGCAAGGATATTGCCGAAGTTACCCGTGGGAACACAGACATTGATCTTATCTCCGAGAGAAATTGCACCCTGCTCAACCATATCGCAGTAAGCAGAAATATAGTAAACAATCTGCGGTGCAAGTCTGCCCCAGTTGATTGAGTTTGCAGAGGAGAACTGCATACCGTTTTTATCAAGAAGCTCTGCTACATCAGGGTCGGTAAAGATCGCCTTTACGCCGCTCTGAGCATCGTCAAAATTGCCCTTGATAGCGCTTACGCCGACATTGTTACCCTCCTGAGTTATCATCTGGAGCTTCTGCATTGCGCTGACACCGTCAGAGGGATAGAAAACAAGTATTTTTGTATTGGGAACATCCTTGAAGCCCTCGAGAGCAGCCTTGCCTGTGTCACCCGAAGTTGCAACAAGAATAACGATCTGCTTATCACCTACGGTTTTGCTTGCCGCTCTGGTGAGAAGGTGAGGAAGAATCTGGAGAGCCATATCCTTGAAAGCACAGGTAGGACCGTGCCAGAGCTCCTGAATATATGCAGAGGAATCGAGCTTTACTACGGGAGCAGTTTTATCGCTGCTGAACTTACCGCCGCCGTATGCGCCGCTTACACAGTCAGCAACCTCCTGCTCGGTAAAATCAGTAAGGTACTTGGAAAGAACAGCAACTGCTCTGCCCTGATAATCCTTACCGACAAGCTCTTTCAGCTCGTCTGACGAAAGAACGGGAATCTGTGTGGGGACAAAAAGTCCGCCATCCTTTGAGATACCGTTTGCGATTGCCTGAGCGGCAGAAACACGAACGGAATTGTCTCGTGTGCTTGTGTACATCAAATTAAAGACCACCTTTAAATTATTCTCCGAATGCATTTTCGATATAATTAAAATCCTCTACCCTGTCACCGTTTGTAATAACCTCAGCTACATCAAAGCGCGGCTGAAGGTCAACGGGATTTTCGTTGAGGTAATGATATGCCGTTGTGATAATCCTGCGCTGCTTGGCATAGCCGACAGCACTTGCAGGTCGGTCAATAGCGGTTTGCGCCCTCGTCTTGACCTCAACAAAACAGATATACTGTTTATTCTGTGCTATGATGTCGATTTCGCCAAAGCGGCAGGAATAGTTGTTTTCCACTATTTTATAGCGATGCTTTTTAAGCCATTTTGCGGTATAGCTCTCGCCTGCATCACCGATTAAACGTTTGATATTCATAATATTTTCTTTAAGAAGCTGCGTCTGTGCACCTTAGAAATTCCGTACTTTTCGAGCATTTCATAATGCAGCGCAGTGCCGTAGCCCTTATGCTTTGCAAACCGGTATTCGGGATATTCTTTATCGAGCTCAAGCATAAATCTGTCCCTTGTAACCTTTGCGATAATCGAAGCGGCAGCAATGCTCATAGAGAGCGAATCGCCCTTGATTACGGTTTCACCGTCTATTACAAGCGGCGGTAAACGGTTGCCGTCAATAAGAGCATAGTCTGCACTAACGCTCAAGCCCTCTACTGCACGTCGCATTGCAAGATAAGTTGCCTGTAGAATATTAAGCTCGTCAATTTCCTTTTCATCGGCAACACCGACAGACCAGGCAACAGCGTTTTCGATAACCTTATCGTAAAGCTGCTCACGCTTTTTTTCGCTGAGCTTTTTGGAATCGTTCAGCCCGTCAATAACAAGCCCCTGCGGTAAAATTACGGCAGCCGCATAGACAGGACCTGCAAGCGGACCTCTGCCGGCCTCATCAACACCGCAGATATATTTATATCCGCCCGCCTGAGCCTTCAGTTCATATTCATAATCCGGCATTTATTTCACGGCCTTTCAAGTGTAATCCTGCCGAGCTTGCCTCCACGGTATTCATCAAGCAACGTATTTGCCGCTCTCTCTGTATCAATTTCGCCGCCGCTGATAAGCATTCCCCTCTTGCGACCGATAAGCTCAAGAATTTCATAATCCTCAAGCCCGTCTATGCTGCCGAGCTTATACCGCTCAATAAGCATATCGGTATAGTCTCTTGCGAGAACCTCAATCAGTCGTACAGCCATTGTTTCAACATCGACAACCTCATCCTTTACCGAGCCGATAAATGAGAGTCTGTCACCGACCTTGGGATCATCAAACTTCGGCCAGAGGACACCGGGTGTATCGAGCAGCTCGATTCCGCCGCCGATATTAAACCATTGGTTGTGCTTGGTGACGCCCGGCTTGTCGGCAACCTTAGCCTTATTCGAGCCGACCATACGGTTTATAAAAGAGGACTTGCCGGTATTGGGAATACCCACAACCATAACGCGCAGAGGTTTTCCTGCCATGCCCTTTTCTTCGTTAGAACGGATTTTATCGGCAAGCACCTTTTGTACGAGCGGGCGGTAATTCTGCAAACCCTTACCGCTGCGGCAATCAACTGCGATTGCGTGAGCACCGTTTGAGTTAAAATAGTTTATCCACTGCTGAGTTGCACGCTCATCGGCAACATCGCACTTATTGAGCAAAACAATGCGCGGCTTTTTACCCGTCATTTCGTCCAGCTCAGGATTTCTGCTGCTCAAAGGTACTCTTGCATCGAGAAGCTCGGTTACGGCATCAACCATAGACAGGCTTTCTTTAATCAGCCTGCGTGTTTTTGCCATATGGCCCGGAAACCACTGGACAACCTGCTTTTGTGTATCATTCATAATCGTAATCACCAAAAAACTTAAAGCTACCAATCGGCGAAAACCTCAGCATAACCTGGCCGAGAATATAGTTTTCATCGATAAGACCGATATCGGGCGAACGGCTGTCAGAAGAGTGCTCACGGTTATCACCCATAACAAACACCTGATTCTCCTTAAGAGTAAGAGGATACTGCCATGCACCATCATCAGTTGTGGTGGGAGAGCCGAGATAAGGCTCATTAATAACCTTGCCGTTGACCTTTACGGTTGCAGTTTCAAAATCAATATCAATTGTATCGCCCTCAATTGCGATAACACGCTTTACGATCGGCTCGTGGAAAGCGTTGGGCTGAGTGACGATTACTATATCGCCGCGTTCAGGCTCGGAAATAAAAGCCGAAACCATAAGCCAGTCGCCGTCAATAAGAGTATTCATCATAGACGGTCCGCTGACACCGACAATGCGGAACACGAAAGTAAAGATTATCATAATTGCGACAATTGCGCTCGCAATTATTGAAACAAGCTCGACTGCAAGCCTTGAAAAAGATCTTTTCTCTGTCGGTTCATCAGGCTGATCAGGAACATCCTTGACTGCCTCTTCCAAAATATCTGTAAGTTTTCTTTCTTCGCTCATTTAACTGCTCTCCTTTTCACTCTCAACAGCACCAAACGGATAAGCCCTGAAAAGACTGCTTCCGAGAATGTAACGCTTATCAATAAGTCCTATTCTGGTGGAACGGCTATCAAGAGAATCGTTTCTGTTATCGCCCATTACAAAGAGAAAACCCTCGGGCACCGTAAGCGGAAACTGTATATCAAAGCTGCGATAGGTTTTTTCAAGAATATACGGCTCGTCAAGCAGAACTCCGTCAACATAAACCTCGCCACGGTTAAAATCGATATCCACAGTCTGACCGCCGACAGCAATAACCCTTTTAACAACAGGACCGCCGCTCGAGGTCTTGTTCGGCTGAGTAACGATAACTATTTCACCGTATTCGGGATTTTTATCAAAAGCGGAAACAATAAGCCAGTTACCGTGCTGCAAAGTGGGAAGCATTGAGTTGCCGTCAACACGGACAGGCCTTGCGACAAACGTAAAGATAAGTGCAAGGAATATGACCGCAATCACAAACGACGACATCCAATCAAACAGAGAAGAACCGCTCTTGGCCGGTTTTTTCGTCTGCGGCTTTTCTGCGGGCTGTGCAGGAGCAGGACTGCTGTATATTTTGTTGTATTCGGTAATTTTCAATTCGTCACCTGCTAATACTGCTGAAATAAAAGCAAAAATAATCGCTCATATTAAATTATATCAAAAAAAAAGAACAAGCACAAGACTTGTTCTTTAATTTCTTAGGCAATTTTCAAATTATTTGATATCTTATTTGATATCCTGCTTAACTCTTGCTGCCTTACCAACTCTGTCACGAAGGTAGTAGAGCTTTGCTCTGCGAACCTTACCTTTTCTGATTGTGGTAACATTTGCAACGTTGGGGGAGTGAACAGGGAATACTCTCTCAATACCAACACCGTAGGAAACACGGCGTACTGTGAATGTTTCGGAAACACCGCTGCCCTTATGAGCGATAACGATACCTTCGAAAGCCTGGATTCTCTCTCTGTCACCCTCGCGGATTCTGACGTCGACTCTTACTGTGTCGCCGACTTCTGCTACGGGCTTCTCAGCCTTGATGCTGTCCTGTGCAATGAGTTTCAATGCGTCCATTTTAATTTCCTCCATAAATTTTCAGGCGTTCGTATCGAATCAGTTGCGAAAGAGGACCGCCAGCCTTAATGTATTTGCATTAATACCCGTCGCGGATACGACGGAACAAACGCTTGGATATATTAACACATATATTCAGAAAATGCAAGTGTTTTTTCAAAATTTTTCAAAGTTTGCAAGTAAAAGTCCTTTACGGGTGATTTTTTTGTACTCAAGGCTCTCCCCTATCACTGCACCAACCGCCTCAAGCAGTATAAACGGGCTTGCATTCTTCTGACTTCCTGCAGCGAGAATTATATCAATTTCAACCGTATCTTCGTACTCCTCAACCGTATACGGGCCCATAAGCTCTGCCACATTAATCTGCTTAGCTACCTTTTTGCGGCCTGCCTTGCTCATTTTTTCAGCAGGAAGATTTCCGCTTTCAAGCGCTGCTTTAATTTTGCCAGCAAGCCCTGCCTTACCGTAAAGCTCAATTTTATATTTGGCAAAAGCAATTTGAGCAGGCTTGTGTACGGCATCGTCAACGCTCACAACCTCAATGCCCTCAGGCATTGTTGCATTGAGTCTGTCACGCACCTGTTCGTTTGTCATATCGCCCTCAAGGCGGATATCCACCGGTTCGCCCTCGCTCTCAACACCCAGCGGCAACGGAAGCGCAAAGGTAACATAAGGGTGAGGATTGAAGCCTTCGGTGTACCAAAGTTCTATCCCTGCACGCCTTACGGCACGCATCATACACCGCTGCATATCAAGATGAGAAGTATATTTAGCTCTGCCTTTTTTTGCAAGCAGCACTCTCACGCAACGCATCACATTCGCCTCCGTTCATTTTGTTTGCTCCGCAGCCTGCACATTTTTCTCGGCAGTGCGGTGTTGTTGTATTGTTGTGAGCCTTTTCGTGCTCTCTGAGAAGATGAGCCTTTGTCACGCCGTAATCAAGATGATCCCACGGCAAGACTTCATCGAGCGCACGCTCACGGTTAGCATAAAACTCGGGTGAAATGCCGCAATCCTCAAAGCTTGCCATCCAATCCTCAAGCCTGAAGCACTCCTCCCAGCCGTCGAGCTTGCATCCCCTGCGCCACGCAGTTTCGATAACAGCAGAAAGTCTGCGGTCACCCCTTGCAAAAACGCCCTCAAGGAAGCTCATATCGGTATTGTGGCGAGTAAGTGAAATCTTACGGCTTGTCAGGCTGCTGATAACAAGCTGCTGCTTGCGCAGAAGCTCTTCCTTTGAGTTCTGACCCTCCCACTGAAATGGTGTGAAAGGTTTGGGAACAAAAGGAGCAACACTTATGCTGACGTTTACACCTTTGCCCTTGGGCTTATTCGGGTTGCGGTAAAACTCATCAACAACCTTCTGGGCAAGCTGAGCAATGGCAACTATATCATCATCGGTTTCCGTAGGCAAGCCAAGCATAAAGTAGAGCTTGACGCTTGTCCAGCCGCCGTCAAAGGCTTTGCGTGCGGCAGAAAGAATCTCTTCCTCGGTGATATTTTTATTGATTACATCACGCATACGCTGAGTGCCTGCCTCTGGTGCAAACGTAAGACCGCTCCTGCGCACGGAAGCAAGACGCTCGGACAGCTCTTTAGAGAAATTATCTGCTCTGAGCGACGGAAGTGAAACATTGACCTTGTCTTTTTCCGTCCAATCAAGCAGCTTATTGAGCAGCTCCTCGAGATTTGTATAGTCACTCGTGCTGAGTGAGCAGAGAGAAACCTCATCATAGCCTGTTGAATCACAGATGTTTCTGCAATCGCGGTTGACGGTGTCTGCCTGCTTCTCACGAATCGGGCGATAGATATAGCCCGCCTGACAGAAACGGCAGCCGCGGATACAGCCTCTGAAAATTTCAGCAACAGCTCTGTCATGGATAATTTCAACCGACGGAACGATGAATTTATCAGGGAAATAAACCTTATCAAGATCGCTTACTATTCTTTTCTCCACTCTTTGCGGAGCGGTTTCAAGCGGTGTTATTGACTTGACGGTATTATCCTCATTATATTGAACATCATAAAGTGACGGAACGTATATTCCCTTAATTTTTGCTGCTTCAAGCAAAAACTCCTGCTTTGTGGAGCCCTTAGCCTTGTGGAGCTTTAACAGGTCGATAAGGTCATTTGTAACCTCTTCACCCTCGCCCGGAAGCATAATATCGAAAAAGTCCGCCATAGGCTCGGCATTACAGACGCAGGGACCGCCTGCTATAACAATGGGTGTGAGGTCGTGGCGGTCTTTTGAATAGAGCGGAATGCCTGCAAGGTCAAGCATATTGAGCACATTTGAATAGCTCATCTCATACTGGAGAGTGAAACCGACCAGATCAAAATCCTTGATAGGATCGCCACTCTCAAGACCGTAAAGCGGGATTGAGTTTTCACGCATTTTTTCTTCCATATCAACCCACGGTGCAAAAACACGCTCGCACCAGGAATCCTCACGCTCATTGACAAGAGAATAGAGTATTTTGATGCCCAGGTGAGACATACCTACCTCATAGGTATCGGGGAAGCAGAAGGCATAGCGGATATCAACCTCTGCGGGATTTTTTACAACGCTGTTCAGCTCGCCGCCGGTATATCTGCCGGGCTTCTGCACGAGCGGAAGTATTCTTTCAAGCTTATCGGAAAGCATAATTTCCTCCCAAAACAATAGATAGATCTATTATATAGGATTATTCCTTTCTTTTCAAGAGCATACATGACAAATAAACGCTTGCAAGTAGCAGAGTTATGTTGTATTTGCTCTTAATCAGCACAATAAAGCCTGCCGCACAAAGAGGAATAAGAAAAACTACGCCGATAATAAAAACCGTTCTTTCCGCCTTTACGCTGTTCATTCCGCACATCAGCCTGCATTTGACCGCTCTGCCGCAATCGAGAGGTTCGATCGGAAGAAGATTAAACGCGGCAAGCGACAGGTTGACGGCTATCGCTTTCAGCAATTGCGGCACATGGCAAAGCAACATTATCACACCAAGCACAGCCGCAACCAATATATTTGCCGCAGGACCTGCAAGAGCAATAAAAATTTCTCGCCGATAGCTGCCGCAGGCAAAGCGGGTTATGCTGAACCCGAACGGTGCAACAAAAACGCGTGACGGACGCTCACCGAAAAAGAGCATACACAGCAGATGACCGCCCTCATGCACAGCCGCAGCACAAAGAGCCAGCACCGCCGTATTCGTTGCATCGAGAACAAGTGCCACACAAACGGCAACAAAAAAGAAAAAGCTCACGCTGACAGTACTGCCGCGCACATTAAAGGTCATCAAAAATCCACTCCGGATTGCAGTACTTTCCGCCAATCAGAACAGAAAAATGCAGATGCGGTCCGGTTGACCAGCCTGTGTTTCCGACACGAGCTATTATCTCGCCCTGTCTGACAACCGCACCCTCCTGTGCAACGATCTCACTGCAATGAAGATAAAGCGTCTGCGTATTTGTGCCGTGAGAAAGCAGGATATAGTTTCCTCTGACGTTGTTAAAGCCTGTTTCCTCTACCCTACCGTTGAGTGCAGCGGCAATCGGAGTGCCCTCAGGTGCGGCAATATCCGTACCGTTATGTATACCGAACTTTTTAGTTATCGGGTGAGTTCTGTAACCAAAGCGTGAAGTCACCTCACCCTGCACAGGCAGAATCGGTTCAACCGTAACATCAAAGGGTGCAAAGCATACGTTCTGCGTTGCGGCATACAGTGCTGTATCCTCGCCTCCGCTTGCCACGTTTGATGTTTCCTGCGTTTCGTAGTTTTGCTTAACCTGAGGCTCGAATGCTGAATGTATGCGCCCCATAACCTCGCTGACGCTCATATCCGTCTGCATTATTCTTGCGAACTCATCTTTCAGTACAGAAAAGCCGACAGGACTTATACGAGAAATCAGCAACAGCACCGCAATACAGATGCAAGCAAGAATAAGCTGCACCGATGAAAGAGCGACCAGCCAATCTTTACTGCGGTCATTTTTCTTTTTGTTCTTCTTTTTTTCGCGTGCATCAACAGCATTTTCATCAAAGCTGCCCAAGGCGCACCCTCCTCATATTATGTATTTACTACTGAGTAAATATTTATGTAATCAAGTTGTCTAATATCACATCAAGCTGTTGCAAATTTGTAAACTGATTATTAAAACTGTTGCGGCAGAAAAACGCTTATGGTAAAATAGAATCACTACTAAAGGAAAAGGACGGAATGAAAATATGGCAAAGATTATTGTAGCGGATGATGAAGCAAGAATCCGCAGACTTGTATGTGATTTTCTCGCAAGCGAAGGCTATGAGCCGCTTGAAGCAAATGACGGCGACGTTGCGCTTGAGCTTTTCAAAAAGCACAGCGACACAGCCGCTCTTATACTCGACGTCATGATGCCAAACCTCGACGGCTGGGAAACCTGCAGAAGAATCAGAAAAATATCCAATGTACCGATTCTTATGCTCACCGCCAGAAGCGAAGAATTTGATGAACTTATGGGATTTGAAGCAGGTGCGGATGATTATGTTACAAAGCCTTTCAGCCCCAGCGTACTTATGAAGCGCATTGCCGCCCTGCTCAAAAGAAGCGGCAACGCAGCCGATGAGCCGCAGGAAACGCTTGTACTTGACGGACTTTCGGTTGACGAGGTTGCACACGTTGTAGTACTTGGTGACAAAGCTCTTGAGCTTACACTCAAAGAGTACAATATTCTCCTCAAGCTTCTCTCCTCAGTAGGCAGAGTTTTCTCGCGCGAGCAGCTTCTTGACGATATCTGGGGCTATGACTATACGGGTGATATCCGCACCGTTGACAGCCACGTTGCAAGGCTGCGCACAAAGCTCGGTGATTGGGGCAACGCTCACCTTAAGACTGTTTACGGAATAGGATATAAAATTGAGGCTGATTGATAAATGAAACTTTTCAGAAAAATTTTCCCGAACTTCCTGATAAACCGCCGCTATTCTGTGCGGACTCAGCTTTTCGGAATTGCTGCATTCTTCATCTGCATAGGCAGCTTTGCAATTCTGATTGCAAACACACAGCTCATACCGCTGATTTACACTCTCAGAGAAAGCTACTACCTCAGAGACCTCAGCATGCAGGTTGAAAAGCTGATTTACGAAAGCGACGATTTTTATAACGACATGGCTTATATTGAGGAAAGCAACAATATCGACGTTGAGATTTACAATGCCGAACAAAAGCTGGTCTATGATTCGGCTGTCAGCCGTTTAATCCAGGATTGGGGCGAGGGTGAAAGGGTTGATCTGCTCGATGTACTAAGAACCCGAAAGCTCAAACCAACCTCACACAAGGATTTCGGCAACGGAGCTTACCTCGAACAGCTGGTTGACGAAAAAACTCAGCTTCAGTACATGATGTACGCCAATCCGCTGGGCAACAACGGAATGCTGAAAATATACGCACAGCTCAACTACCTTGAAACCGCCTCAAATGCAACCACGAGGTATGTCAGTTTTGTTGCAATTGCAACATTCGCGCTGATTATGATTTCGCTCTATATCTATCTTCACCATTTCACCAAGCCGCTTGTTGAAATGAACAGAATCACAAGAGATATGGCGAAAATGGATTTTTCGCACAAGTGTCCGCCATACAGCAATAACGAGATCGGTGAGCTCGGTCAGAGCATAAACTCACTCTCAGAGTCACTTGACCGCACACTTAAAGACCTGAAAGAAAAGAACGACCGACTCGAGGCAGATATTGAACACGAAAGACGGGTTGAGCAGATGCGAAAGGAATTCGTATCCAACGCCTCTCACGAGCTTAAAACTCCGATTGCTATTATTCAGGGATATGCAGAAGGTCTCAAGCTCGGAATCAAATCTCACTCAGCAAGCAGTGACGAATACTGCGATATAATAATTGAAGAAACGCACAAAATGAACCGCCTTGTTTGCGAAATGCTTGAGCTTTCAAAGTACGAATCGGGTGCATATCAGCTCGAGCCGTGCAGCTTTGATATCAAAAAGTTTATCAGCGACAGTATTGACACATATGATATACTTGCACGTGAAAGCGGTATAAGGATTGTGCAGGATATTCCCGATGGACTTACCGGCTACGGAGATCCGTTAAAGTTAGAAATGGTTATTCACAACTATGTTTCTAATGCACTTTCTCACGCAAAGGGTGAAAAGCTGATTCGCCTGTCCGCAGCTGAAACAGAAGATGCAATAAGAATCAGCGTTTTCAACACGGGTGATCATATTGCTGACGATGACCTGAATAAAATATGGCTCAGCTTCTACCGTTCCGACAAGGCTCATTCACGTGCTGAAGGCAGATTCGGAATAGGTCTTTCTATCGTCAAGGCGATTCAGGAACTTCACGAAATGCCCTATTCAGCAGAAAATGTTGAGGGTGGCGTAACCTTTACTTTCGACATAAAAAAATCAAGTGAGGAAACCGACAATGGAACAGAAGAGCAAAGCTAAAAAAGCGGTCAAACTAATTCAATCTATTGATTCGGATATGATTGAATGGGTACAGAAGAAGATGAAGGATTTCGACCTGTTAATGGCATATTACAGATGCGCCATGATGGAAATTGAAACCAAGTTCAAAGTACTTAACGAGGAGTTTTCACTTGAGCACGACAGAAACCCGATAAGCTCTATCAAAAGCAGAATTAAATCATTCGACAGCATTACGGAAAAGCTCGAGCGCAAAGACCTGAGCTTTGATGTTGACTCGGTTGAAAACTACATCAACGATGTTGCAGGTATCCGCGTAATATGCACTTTCCCCGAAGATGTATATCTGCTCGCAGACGCACTTCTCAAGCAGGATGACATTATGCTTATCAAGCGTAAGGATTACATAGCCGAACCAAAGAAAAACGGTTACAGAAGTCTTCACCTTATTGTTGCAGTGCCGATTTACCTTGCACACGAAAAAAGGCTGATGAAGGTTGAAATTCAGCTCCGCACACTTGCAATGGACTTCTGGGCAAGCCTTGAGCATCAGCTCAGGTACAAAAAAGATTTCGTATTCACTAAAGAAATGGCAGATGAGCTCAAGCTCTGTGCCGAGCAGAGTGCCGCACTTGATCTGAGAATGGAAGCGCTAAGAAAGAAAGTGAGCGAACAATAAAATAAGCAAAAGCCGTACGGTAAAAAACCGTACGGCTTAATTTTTTTTGCAAGTTAATCTTATTTACCGCTCTTTACTGCATCAAAATCATCAAGAATCTGCTGTGACGGCTTCTTTGTAAGAAGCGAAACAACGACGATAACAACGCTTGATACGATGAAAGCAGGAAGAAGCTCGTAAATTCCGAACACACCGCCGAGGGGCTTAAGCAGAAGCTTCCAGATGAATACCATACCGCCGCCGCTGAGCATACCTGCAACGGCACCGGCAAAGTTTACTCTCTTCCAGAAAAGAGAGAAGATAAGGAGCGGACCGAAGGTTGCACCGAAGCCTGCCCATGCAAATGATGTGATACCGAAAATCGTGCTGTCCTGATCCCATGCGATTACCATTGCGAAAATTGTGATAACAGTCATTGCGATACGTGTTACCCACATAACCTGCTTGTCGCTTGCGTTCTTTTTGATAACGCCGTGGAAGATATTCTCAGCAAGTGCAGATGTTGAGATAAGAAGATACGAGTCAGACGAGCTGATAGCTGCAGCCAGAATACCTGCGCAAGCAAGACCTGCCAGAATAGGAGGAAGGAACTTGACGGCAGTATCCATAAATACTGCCTCTGCATCTGTGCCGTTGAGGTAGTCGATACCGGGAACACTACGACCGACAACACCGATGAAGAGTGCTGCACCCATAGCGATGAAGAGCCAGATGCAAGCTACGCGGCGTGAACGGGTGAGTTCTTTCTCTGAGCGGATGCCCATAAAGCGGAGAAGAACCTGCGGCATACCGAAGTAACCGAGACCCCATGCAAAAGCAGATGCGATTGAAAGTGCGCTGAACTTTGAGCCCTCACCGAAGCCGTTGATTTCTGTTGAAGACGGGTTTGAGGTATAGAACAGAGAAAGATATCCGTCGAAGTTCTTTGCATTCTCGATAACCTCACCGATACCGCCTGCATGGTGAACTGAGAGAACAAGAATAGAAACAAGAGCTACAACCATGACGACAGCCTGCATGAAGTCAGATGCGCTCTCTGCAAGGAAACCGCCAAGGAATGTGTAAAGAAGAACAAAGATAGCTGCTATAATCATCATCTGATGATATTCAAGCTCAAAGAGGTTAGCGAACAGCTTACCGCAGGTTGCAAGGCACTGACCGACATAAACCGAGAAGAATACAATGATGAAAAGAGAAGCAATTATAAGAATAACATTCTTCTTTTCGCGGAAACGGCTTGAAAAATAACCGGGAATTGTAATGGCATCAACACGTTCGCTGTAACGGCGAAGACGCTTTGAAACAACAAGCCAGTTAAAATATGTACCGACAAAAAGACCGATTGCAGTCCAGCCTGCATCAGCAAGGCCGGTCCAATAAGCAAGACCGGGAAGACCCATAAGAAGCCAACCTGACATATCGGAAGCCTCTGCACTGAAAGCAGCAACCCACGGACCGAGTGAACGGCCACCGAGGAAATAGTTTTCAGCATTTTTGTTTGCGCGTTTTGCAAAGAACACACCAATGCCTACAACAACCAGCATATAAGCGATCATTGCGACAAGGTGCTGAATGTTTGCACCAGACATAAATTACTCTCCTTTCTCAGCTTCACTTTAATAAATTAAAGCGTTGCAGAGATAAAATATATGCTATTTTAACATCTTATCAAAAAATATGCAACCTTTTTTTCAATTTTTTCAAAAAAACAAAAACCGCCACAAGGACGGTTTTATCAAATTTTTAATACAAGATCCAAAATCTCAGACAGACTGCTGATACGGTAATGCTCTTTTACACCGTGTAAATAATCTTCATGCGAATAAACAGTTGCCGTCGAGCCTACAAGTCTGACCGTTTTAATCGGCAGGACTGCACCTATGTAAAAATCCTTAGCCGGATTATCACCTACATAAATCATCTCGTCAAAAGCGACATTCAGATTTTCGGAAATAAGCTCATAGGCAACCTTACACGGCTTTCGGAATTCTGTTCCGCCGAGTTCATCAGTTACGATTATGCAATCAGCAGCCGAGTCAAGCCCCAAGGCTTCAATCTTATTCCGCTGTCCATCCGGACGTCCGTCAGTAATTATACCTATTTTCAAGCCTTTTTGTTTAAGCGCATTCAAAACGGTTTCTGTTTCATGCGCAAGTCGTATATCCGGATTATGGCTCCTATAAACAGCAACAGCTTGAGCACACTCTTCTGCTGATAAACCTGCACGCGAGAAAACATCACTTTTGTTCTCAAAGAAAAGCTCAAGCATTTTATCGTACAGATCAGGTTTCACAAAATGCTTAGCAATCGCCCGAAATCCGCTTTTAACATATTCCAACTCCGGTATCAGAGTATCATCAAGATCAAACACAACAGCTTTAATCATGCTTTATCGACTCCATATTCTCATTAAGCTCAATACTTGAATCAAACCTTATAAATGTATGACCGTCGCTGTAATCCTCGTTATATTCAAGCTTTTCTCCCATAAGCAAACGGTAAAGATTCTCACATGAATCGGCGCCTGCATCAATACTCATCGGCACACCGCCGCCAAAACGGGGATTTATTTCGATAAACTTTATGCTGTTTTCGTCTTTTATGCATTGAACTGTAATCGGACCGATAGGCTTGAGCACATTCAGCAGCGTCAATATTTCATTTATAACGGCTCTGTCCTTGCAGATTCTGCCCTTGAGTATCTCACCGCTGCGCATCGCAAGTCTTATTCTCGGCACAACTGTAATCGGAGCAGAATTAAAATCGCAGAATGCATCAATAGAATACTCAACACCCGTTACAAAGCGTTGAATAATAGGATTGGGAATATACTCTGCAAAAAACTCTAATTCTTTTACGTTATTAAGTTTGAATGTATTTACACTTGAACTGCCGTCACAAGGCTTGATAAACAAAGGAAACTCTTCGTTGCCGCTCATTGCCTCTTCAACAGAAAGCTGTGTCGGTACATCAAATCCGTTTTCCTCAAAAAAACGTTGAGAAAGATTTTTGTCAGAACATATATCAACAACTCTCTCATCAGAAACCAAAACCTTGGCATCGGTATGCGCCTCAATATAGCTGCGATAATGAGCAAGCATATAAAGCTCGGTATCAATAGTAGGAACAATCAGTTTTACATCGTTTGACCTGCATACAGAAATAATATCGTCAATATAAGTATCAGAATCAACCCTTGACACAAGAGAGAATCTGTCAGCAAAATACAGCGCAGGTGCACTATCGGAAATATCGACTGCAATAACCAGACTGTCGATACCGAGTTTTTCAGCAGCCTTTTTGAAGCGTTGAATCAATTCAACACGTCTGCCTGCACTCAAAACAAGTACATTGTAGCTCATATAAAACATCCTTTTGATTTTAGTTATTACGGCATATAAGGATTATCGCTGTATGAATAATTTTCAGGCATAATATAAGGCTTGATGAAGTTGATTGTGAAATCAACGCCCCACTGACCCTTGGCTCCGTGCCACTTGCTTGAATGGGGTTCAATTGAAAGCATGCCGTTGTAATTCTTCACATAGAGCAATGCAAACACGGGACCCCACTTAACATCGTCAAGACCTGCAGGAGGATCGTCATAATGCTCGCCCTTGATATAAAGCGTACCCTTGATGTGGAAATGATAGAATCTGTCGCCCCACTTTTCCATTTCGGCAAGGTAGTCACCGCCACGGTTAATACAGTGTGATGTATCGTACTTTATACCAAGCTCAGGAAGTCTGCCGAGAACAACTGACCACGCATTGTCTTCTACAACGAAGTTTTCCCAATCACAGTTATAAACTGCAACCTTGACATTTCTCTCTTTTGCATAGGATATAATATCGGCGAGATATGCAACAGCAATGTCGCAGTTTTCCATAAAGCTTTTGCTCTCAACATAGTTGCAGCCGCAGTTGAAAACAGGACAGCCGAGCTTTGAGGCAAGGTCAATACAGTTTTTGTCGTGTTGAAGCGCTTCGGGAATAACAACGCCGTTTTCATCAACTCGCTCCATACCCCAGCGGCCGATTGAGCCTACCTTCACACCATATCTTTCACAGCTCTGTCTGATTTCATCCGCCTGAGCGAGTACCTCAGCGCTGTCATAATTGTAGTTAACGCAAAACTCAACCCACTCAAGACCTTTTTCGTGTACGGCTTTAATACAGCCGTCAGACCAACCGTTGATAATTCCAAGATGCATAAAAATCATCCTCCGCTAAAAAACTTTTGCTTTGAAATCAGCGCCGCATTCTCTCACAGGAGAAAAGCAAAGCGCATATATATCGTCCGCAGCACATTCGAGAGAAAATATACCCCCTGCTCTGCCGCCAAGATTTTTAATTTGAGAAGCTCTGCCGACAATAGGCAAAACGGAACCTGATACCGAAAGTATTTCCTTTCCCTTTTCGTTGCACGCAAGGATTCGTATATACGGCGGAATGCCTGCGGAATCAGTCGCCTTTACGCCGAGAAACAGGCTCATGATGATTCGTCTGAGCCTTGCGGTGGGATAGCGCTTAGTCTTTATTCTCTCAAGCAAGTCTTCTACGCTCACCGCTTCTCTTATTGCCGAATATATACGATTTTCAAGTCCTTCCGATATATCGGGCACAAGCAAGATATCATCAACGCTCAGCCTGCGCAAAGCATAAAGCACCGCCGACTCAACACGCTTTTCATCAGCATAGTCGGGCGAATACATTTTCGCTGCAGACTCAGGAACAAAGCCCGAATAATCCTCACCGCTGCGTATAAGCCCTCTGACAGCGCTTGCAGAAGCAAAGCCTTTGCCGGAAGGCGCTGAATCATTATATCCGTCACCGCTTCTGCTCACAGCGTTATATTCAAAATCAACACCCATCTGTTTTGCCGCAGATATATATTCGACAGCAAGAATATTGTTCGGCGAAGCCAGAACCGAAGCAGATTCTTCTCCTGCAAGCTCAGACAGCGCCTGCTGACGTGCAGCAGCATAAGACACGCTGTGCGGCAAAACCCTGCCGAGATGCTCTTCAAACGAAGACGAGCTGATAATATCCGCAACCGATTCGAGCTTTGAACAGGAACCGCTCTCGCAGCCGAAGGAAAGCATATCAACACAGCCGAGCGCACCTGCAATACCTATTGCACCGCGAGCAAATGTCTGTGCACCGCTCATTGCCCAGGGCAAAGGAAGCTCAACAACCAGATCTGCGCCGTTTTTTACTGCGGCTTCGGCACGCAGAAACTTATCGTAAACAGCCGCTTCACCCCTCTGGACAAAGTTGCCGCTCATAACCGCAACAATATGGGTTGCACCTGCACGCCGTGTCATTTCAAGCTGATATCCGTGTCCGCAATGAAACGGATTGTATTCGGCAACAACAGCCGCAACTCTCATCGTTTTCACCACACAATAAAAAATAGGCAGATTCAGTAACCTGCCTTTATATTATACTATTTTTACAACTAATTCAAGACTGTTTCCATTTCTATTTTGATATATTCGATAATTCTTTTTTCAAGACGGGAAATATAGCTCTGTGAAATACCGAGCATATCCGCAACCTCTTTTTGCGTATGCTCACGCTCACTTCCTATTCCGAAGCGCAGGCGCATAATTGTCTGCTCACGCTCATTAAGCGTACTTACAATTGCAAGCAGCATATTGGATTCGTCCTCAAGTTCAATATCGGCATTCACCGAATCGGAATCACTTCCGAGAATATCCGAGAGCAAAAGCTCATTGCCGTCCCAATCAACATTCAGCGGCTCGTCAATTGAAATTTCGGTGCGGATGTTTGATATTTTTCTAAGGTGCATTAAAATTTCGTTCTCAATGCAGCGCGAAGCATAGGTGGCAAGCTTTATGTTACGTGTAGGACAAAAGGTATTTACGGCTTTTATAAGACCTATTGTGCCGATTGAGATGAGATCCTCTATTCCGACACCTGAATTTTCAAACTTTCTGGCAATATAAACTACAAGGCGAAGATTATGTACAATAAGCAGTTCCCTTGCGGTTATATCACCGTTTGCAATTCTCTCCATCGCATCTCGTTCCTCGTCGGCGTTCAGCGGTGCAGGCAGGGTTTCGGGGCCGTTTATGTAGTGAACGCCTCTCCCCTTCAGCCTCGCTAACAGATTTCTGAGTTTTTTGAAAATGCTTTTTACCATATTCTCTTCCTCCCGAAATATTATCAAGAATATCTGCGCTCAGCAAAACGGAACATCCCGTACCGAAATCTGTACTTGTGCTGACGGCTACGCTTGCTTTCTTCAGCACAAATTCAGTCTCCGGCATTATAATTCTCATTTCATCAACATCAAAGGCGGTCATCAGCGTTTTTCCACCGACAGTTTCTGACACTATCAGGTGCATACCGAGCGGCAGATTAATTCCTGACGGATTCATTGCCGCAGCAGCATATTCAACAGGCATAAGCGAAAGCGCAAGCGTGCGATCGATAACACTGACAGGCTTTCCCGTAAAGCTGTCATGCAATCTGTTGCCTGTATCGATTATACCCTTTGCCCTGACCGTTTTACCGTTATAGCTCAGCATTACCAAAACCTCACTTGACTCACGGTTTTTTCTTGAAAGAAACGCTGAGAAAAGGCGGACAACGGCGTACAGCGACGCACATCCGAGCACGAGCGAAAGAAAGCTGATATCGGCATAGAAAGCGCCGTTATTGAGATAAATCGCCTGCGGACCGACAAACAGATACACACCGACTATCGCACCTGCAAAAAGCAAAGTAACCGCGCACAGCACGGCAAAGCACCTAAAAAAACGCCTTGCTCTGCCAAAGCCGAACACACAAAAGCACACCGCAAGCAGGAACACAACCCTTGCTGCAAATGTAAATACAGGGTTGAGCGGCGGCAAGAATATGCACATCGAATAGATGCCGCCGAGCAGACTTCCTGCAAGCACACGCCAAGTGAGTGATTTTTCACAGCACAGACACACGGCAGATTTAATCAGCATAAAGCTAACAAGCATATTCAGCGCAAACAGCACATCAACATAAACTACCTGCTTCAAAAATCAATTCACCGCCCTTAATTTGAATCTTACACGAAAGAAAGCAAAAAACAGGTCGGAAAATCAAGAAAAAAATAATTATTATTGATGTCATAATGAAAGTGTGATAAGATTGATATATTATTTACCAAGGAGGAAAAACAATGGATTTCAGAAAATTTGCTCCTGTTCCGCCTATGGGCTGGAACAGCTGGAACTGCTTTGGCGCAAGCGTAGATGAAGAGAATCTGCTTGCCAATGCAGAATATATGGCAAAACACCTCAAGCAGTACGGCTGGGAATATGTCGTATGTGACATTCAGTGGTATCAGCCTACCGCTCACGGACAGCAGTATGCAAAGTTCACAGAGCTTGAAATGGACGAGTACTCACGCCTTATGCCTGCCGTGAACCGTTTCCCCTCTGCCGCAGGCGGAAAAGGCTTCAAGCCGATTGCTGACAAGATTCACGCAATGGGACTCAAATTCGGTATACATATAATGAGAGGTATCCCCAGACAGGCCGCCCACCGTAACACGGCAACAGTAACACCCGGTGTTACTGCAAGAGACCTTGCTCACCAGTACTCCGTCTGCCCGTGGAACACAGATATGTACGGAATTGACTGCACACAAAAGGGCGCACAAGAATATTACGATTCTCTGCTTGAGCTTTACGCCTCCTGGGAGGTTGACTACATTAAGTGCGACGATATTGCAAACACAGAGTTCAAGCCGCACGAGCCGTATTCAGCAGAAAAAGAAATTGAAATGCTCCGCAAAGCTATTGACAAATGCGGCCGCAACATCGTGCTCAGCCTTTCTCCCGGACCTGCACCAGTTGCAAACGCAGAGCATCTCGCACAGAACGCTAACCTCTGGAGAATGACAGGCGATTTCTGGGACGAATGGGAAAAGCTCTACGCAATGTTTGAGCGCTGTGAAACCTGGCAGCCACACGTTGCTCCCGGCACATGGCCCGACTGTGATATGCTCCCCATAGGTATGCTTTGCATTCATATGCCCGACGGCCCGAGAATGTCACGCTTCACACGCAACGAAAACATCACTATGCTGACACTCTGGTCAATTTTCCGCTCACCGCTTATGCTCGGCTGCAACCTGCCCGACAACGATGAGGAAACCCTTGAGCTTATAACCAACGCTGATGTGCTTGAGGCAAACCAGACAATAACAAAATCTCAGCTCAGCTTCAAAAACGGCGATATTATATGCTGGACGGGCGAGAGCGACAAATACCTCTATGCTGCGGTTTTCAATACAGGCGATAAAAAGGCTGATGTTGAAACCGAACTTGACAAGCTCGGCTTCGAAGCAGGAGCAGAGATAGCAGAGCTCTGGACAAAAGAAAACTTTACGGCTGATAAAACAGTTAAATCCGCAATCAATGAACACGGCGCTGTAATGTACAGACAGAAAAAGTAAAAAAACACATAAAAAACGCTTGCACACCAAAAATGTGCAAGCGTTTTAATTTTAATAACCGATTACCATGCGCTGACAGTATTTTCAGCAGAATTGCCTACAAGGAACTGCGGAAATTCAGGATTATCGTAAACCGTGGGCTGACCGTCGTATGATTCAAGCCATTCAACAAGATTTTCCGAAACGTTCCAATGGCTGAAGCCGTAAACAAGCCAAGTGCTTTCGGGGAACATACAGGTTGAAGCATCAACCTTTTTGTCGGGAGAAATATGGTTGTGTCCGTCATTTACCTTCTGCTTATAAGAATCCGCAAAGGTTTCACCCATTGGTGCAAAGGTTGCACCGCCCGATGTATTTGCCGAATCAATAAGAGCATCGGACTGATACACCGTATCGCCCGTAAGAGGTATGGTATAGCAGCCGTAATGAGAAACAAAAGCTACTGCCATACCCTTTGCCTGAAGGTCCTTGAGAATCTTCTCGGCATTAACCTGAGCGTTATGATACCTTTTCAGTTTGCCGACAAGAACGGAATAGTTAAGGTCATTTCCGAAGAGCATCTCAATCGCCTTATCAAAATACTCAGCAGGAACGAAATTGAAAACACCCGGCATACAGCCGAATACTTCCTTTGCAAAGCCGTCATAAACCGTATCGAAGCACTCATCGAGAATAGTGTTTATAAGCTTTTCCGCCAAGTGGTAAATACCCGTATATTTCAAGGCTACAAGGAAATCTGTCAATCCTTTATCAACATTTGATATTGGGAGCATAGTTGCAAGGAAGTTGACTATCTGATCAGCATCAACCGAACATTCCTTAGTGAAAACCTTGCCGATAAGAGTAAGCCCCTGAAAAGCTGAGCACTGGGAAATATACATCTCAACCTTATCGCCGCCGTACTCATCGAAATATGCAAGAGCAATTTCTCCGCCCTCGCTGAAGGCATTGATTATTACTTTATCGTGACCCGTAACCTCGATTATCTCATCAATATACGCCTCGAGCTTTGCGGCGGTTTCGTAAGGATCAAGTCGCCAATCATAGAGGAAATTAAACTCATTGTCATAAAGATGCTCATCCATTGTAACTGCGTCGCAATCATCGGGATAAGCAGGAAGCACTGAGTTACCCTCATTATCACAATCCATACCTGCAAACATTCTGCAAAGCATAGTATCAAGCGCCTCTGCAGCAAAATCCCAGCCGCCGAAAATTCCACCGATAATCAGAGTAGGAACAAACGACAGTATTTCGTTTGTCATAACATCGCTTTCAATCGGAAAAATCGGATACTCGTTACCGTTTTCATCGGTAGAATAAATCATACCGCCAATACCGTTAACAAAAACAACGGGAGTTTTACCGCAGTCACAACCGCTGTCAGCAAAAGCAACGGAAGTACAGCCGAAGACAAGGGTAAGTGACATAATTACACAAAGCGCAGCCTTATAAATTTTTTTCATAAAGACAGCTCCCCTCTTTAATAAGATTAAGATTACTTAATGCCTATCTGAGCTTTTACAAACTGAGTAAGTCTATGCATTTCCTCAATCTCTCTGCGGCAGTTAACGCTGAATTCATCAACATTGCGTGCTCTTGAGGTGATGCCCATATCAAGTCCGTCAAGTGTGAGGTAGTACTTTGCATTTACGGGATAAAGCTGGCGCTCAACAACAGAGAAGAAGCCGACTATATCCTGAACAAGCTGTGCCTTTTCGGGCTCTTTATCAAAGTTTTTGCAAAGCCATGAATAAAGTTCGGGGTGGAAGTTTGCCATTACGCCTGAGAAGCCTGCACAGCCCATTTTAAGCGTTTCGAGCAGGGTTGCAGAGTTTGCATTATAAATTTTGAGACCTGTACCCTTTACCGCATCAAGCTTTGCCTGAATCTGCGCAGGGTCACAGCAGGTATCCTTGAGGAAAGTGAAACGGCCTGTACGGGCAAGCTTGCCGAGAGTTTCGGGTGTAAGCAGACGCTTATAGGGATAAGGACACTCATATACACCGAAAGGCACATCGGGAATTTCATTGAGAAAGGTGTCTACATTGCGAAGAAAAACATCATCGCTCTCGTCCTGCTTTGCAAGGCGGTTTGAAATGAAAACATATCCGTCAATACCGAGCTCAATAAAGCGCTTTGCCTCATCAATCTGGGTATCAATATCATCAGCGGTGTGGCCGGAAGCGACAATGGAAATATTCTTTGGTGAATGCTCAATAATAAACTTGAGCAGCTCATATCTCTCCTCAAAAGAGAGGAAGAAGATTTCACTCGACTGGCAGATTGCGAAAATTCCGTCAATTCCGCGCTCAGAATACCATTCAATAATCTGCTCAACAGCATTGTAATCAACCTTGTTATCTGCTGTATAAGGAGTTACCATAGTCGGGTAAACACCGTTAGGGATTGTTTTAATCATTTTTTAGCCCTCCGTTTTTATATTAAAGCTTTTTCAGCTTGGCAAACTTTGCCATAAGTTTTTTTGTGCCTGCCTTATCAAAGGCAATTTCGAGAAGAACATCGTTGCCCATCGGTTTTGCCGAAAGCACCACGCCGACACCGAATGCAGCGTGTGAAACGCTGTCACCTACGCCGAAATTCTCAAGTGGCTTGTCCGCAGGCCTTGAAGCAACCGGCTGAGTCGCAGATGTTGCCCTCTTGAACTGAGTTGCATAAGGATTGGTAACAGCCGCACCTGTACGCTGACCGCCCATTCCTCCGCCAAATGACGGCGGTTGGGAAACAACGCCTGTATTTTTGATAAGCGTAACAGGAATTTCGTCAACAAAGCGTGACACTCTGTTGTGGGTAGTGGAGCCGTAAAGCATTCTTGTACGTGCCTTTGTCAGATACAGCTTTTTCTTTGCTCTTGTTATTCCGACATAGGCAAGACGGCGCTCCTCCTCGATTTCTGCAGGGTTGTAAACCGCCTGCATACCCGGGAAAACGCCCTCCTCCATACCGACGATGAACACATTGTTGAACTCAAGACCCTTTGCCGAGTGGAGCGTCATCATAACAACTCTCTGTGCATCCTCATCGAGGTTATCAAGGTCTGTCATAAGAGCAACCTCCTCAAGGAAGCCTGTGAGCGACGGCTCATCATTTTCCTCGGTATAGCGCTGGAGGTTGTTTGAAAGCTCGTTTATATTGGCGAGCCTGTCGGTGTAGGTTTCAGCATCGAGAGCAAGTGAGTCTACATAGCCGCTCTCTTTCATGCAGGTATCAAACAAATCTTTAAGTGAAAGCTCCTCAGCTTTAAGCACAAACGAGCTTATCATATCCGAAAACTCTTTGAGCTTAGCTGCAGCACGCTTGAGCTGAGGATAATCCTCAGCATTTGAAATAACCTCAAACAGACTGACACCCAGAGAATTTGCAATATCGGCAGCGTGAGAAACCGTTGTATCGCCTATTCCCCTCTTGGGCTCGTTAATAATTCGTCTGAGGCGTATATCGTCCGCAGTGTTATTTATAACGGTAAGGTACGCGATAGCGTCACGTATTTCCTTACGGTCGTAGAATTTGTGACCGCCGAAAATTGAATAAGGCACACCCATTCGCACAAATGCATTTTCAACCGCGTTTGACTGGGCGTTGGCTCTGTAAAGAATGGCAAAATCGCTGAACCTCTGCCCTGCCGCAATACCGTCAAGAACGGTATCGGCAATATATCTCGCCTCTGACTGCTCATCGTAAGAGGTATTGAGAATTACTTTCTCGCCCTCACCGTTATCTGTCCAGAGGTTTTTGCCCTTACGCTGAGAATTGTTTGCAATAACGGCATTTGCGGCATCGAGAATAGTCTGGGTTGAGCGGTAGTTCTGCTCAAGGCGGATAACCTGCGCATTAAACTGTTGCTCAAAAGAGAGAATATTCTCAATCGTTGCGCCTCTAAACTTATAAATACTCTGGTCATCGTCACCGACAACGCAGAGGTTTCTGTGCCTTGCGGCAAGAATGCTGACAAGCCTGTACTGAGCGTGGTTAGTATCCTGATATTCATCAACCATTATGTATTTGAAGCGGTTCTGATAGTACTCAAGCACTTCTTTATCGGTTTCGAGCAGACGCACGGTATTGACAATAATATCGTCAAAATCCATTGCATCGGCACGCAGAAGATTCTGCTGATAGAGCTCATAAAGAGCGGCTATCTTCTGCAGCCTGAAATCACTGCCTGCGTTCTGCTTAAATTCAGCAGGGCTGATAAGGCTGTCCTTGGCACGGCTGATTTCTGCAAGTGCCGCCTTATGGCCGATAACACGCTCCTCAATATTGAGTGCGCGCTGACACTCCTTCATTGCTCTGCGTGAATCATCGGTATCGTAAATTGTAAAATGGTTTGAAAAGCCTATACGCTCACCGTATCTGCGAAGAATCCTTGCACAGGCGGAATGAAATGTGCTTGCCCATATTTCAGAGCCATCGGGACCAAGCATACGCTCAAGCCTGTCTTTAAGCTCATTTGCCGCCTTGTTGGTAAAGGTGATTGCAAGTATCTCCCACGGACGAGGAGTATTGACACGCATAAGATCATCAATCTCAACATAGGCAAAATCGTCACCGTCAAGATACGCTTCAACAGCGTCGATATCGCTCTGTGTTACAGGGCGGCAGCAATAATCTGAATAATAAGCACCGCCGAACTGCATAATGTTAGCAATTCGGTTGACAAGCACCGTAGTCTTTCCGCTGCCTGCACCTGCAAGGACAAGCAAGGGACCCTGGGTGTGAAAAATCGCACTGCGCTGCATATCGTTCATTCTGCCGAACTGCTTTTCAATTACCTGTTTCCTTAACTGAACAAATTTTTCGCTAAACATAATATACCACCATTATAAGATAGTAGTATTTTACTATATATAAAAATAAAAGGCAAGTATTTTGACAGGTGTTTAAGATTTTGTAACAAAAGATCTGACAGAGGATTGCAAATGGTATTGGCTTTTTCAATCCTCAGTC
>JAZPYF010000008.1:0-11888 GCA_045544055.1 Acutalibacteraceae bacterium
AATGATAAGTATATTTTTGTGAGCTATTCTCACAAAAACTCTGAAAGAGTTAGGCCTATTATTAATGCTTTACTTGAGAACGGCTTTCGTGTATGGTACGATGACGGAGTAGAAGGTGGAACGGAATGGCCGGAATATATTGAAGATCATGTAAAAAGAGCTCAGGTTGTACTTGTTTTTATGACGCCACAGACAGTGGAATCCAAACACTGTAGAAATGAGATTAATCTTGCTCTCAGTTTGGACAAAGATGTTCTAGTCGTTTATTTGGAAAAAACAGAATTGATCAAAGGTATGAAATTGCAGTTGAGTTCAAAACAGTCTCTTTTCAAGATGAATCAACCGTCATATGAGGCCTTTTTGCAGAAATTGATTGAGGCAAAAATTCTTCAGAATTGTCGGGACGATTCGAATTTATAAGATTAAAACCTTCATTTATCGTTTTAAGGTAAATGAAGGTTTTTTGATGTGAATATCTCATTTGAAATAATTTGCTTGTAACGCAAAAAGTGTTGTGATATACTGAAAAAAGCAGAACAAATGCAAAAGAAAGGGTGTTTGCATTATGAAAAAAATATGCGTAGTTTTGGCTTTGATACTTGCGTTTTCATTTGCTTTTTCACTTGCGCCGATTGCGGCAGAGAGTGACGGCGGTTACATTGTTTTGTCCGACCGCAGTGATGCAAGGTTGATTGCCGCAGGCGAAACGCTTTCGAGATATCTGGAACAGATTACGGGTAAAAAGTATGCTGTTTCCGCTTCGGGTGCGGGCGTCAGGTTTACCCTCAGCTATTCTGATGAAATTCCCGATAACGGCTATGTGATTGAAACTGCTGACGGCGGCGCATCAATCCTCGGCAGCGGCACGAGAGGTGTAATCCACGGCGTTTATGCTTTTCTTGAGAAATACTGCGGCTGCGATTGGTATACATCTTCGCTCTATTCAGTTCCCGAAAATCCTGAGCTTGTGATTCCGTCGGGCGAAAAGACAGAGTATGAGCCGTTTTTTGAGTATACCGATACCGATTGGATGAGCCCACGTGATGTTGAGTATTCGCTTGCAAACGGTCTCAACGGCAGCCCTTACAGAACAATTCCCTCTGAGCTCGGCGGTACTGTTGAATACATTTCTGATTTTTGTCATACGCTCGGCTCACAGTTTTGCTCACGCGATAAATACTTCTTATCAAATCCCGAATATTTTGCTCTGCACAACGGCATAAGACAGAACGAGCAGCTCTGCCTTACAAACGAGGATGTTTATGAGCTTGTTCTGGGTGAAGTTATGGCTCTTCTTAAGGAGCGTCACGATCCGCAGAAATCGCTGCAGATAATCTCTCTCACTCAGGCGGACAGCGGTGAGAATGCAAAAATGTGTGAGTGCAAGAGCTGTAAAGCCATTGATGATGAAAACGGATCATACTCGGGCTCTATGATTACTTTCGTAAATCGTATTGCAAAGCAGGTCAAGGCAGCAGGCTATGACAATGTTGCTATCGATACCTTTGCTTACCGCTATACAAGAAAGGCTCCGAGCGTTGTTGTGCCTGACGATAACGTAATCGTACGCCTTTGCACAATCGAGTGTTGCTTTGCTCATTCACTTGATGATGCAAGCTGTTCGGAAAATGTTTCACTTATGGCTGATCTTAAGGCATGGGGCGAAATCTGCAACAGGATTTACGCCTGGGATTACACAACCAACTACGCTCACACCCTCGGCATTTTCCCCGATTTCGGCGTGCTTCAGCGCAATATGCAGGTCTTTTACGAGAATAATGTTGTCGGTATTTATGAAGAGGGTAACTACTATATAGAAGCTTGCGACGGCGAATTCGGCGAGCTTCGTGCATATCTGCTCTCCAAGCTGATGCAGAACCCTTATATTGATTACAGCGCATATATGAACGAGTTTCTGGCGGCCTATTACGGCAAGGGCTGGCAGAATATCCGTGATTTTATTGATATGACCATTGAAAAGCCTGCTCCTGAAGGTGAACATCTCAAGATTTACCACACAATGGCACAGACTCTCGGCTTTAACAGTGATGATATAAAGAGGGCGGATTCCCTTTGGGAGGCCGCAAAGAGTGCGGCAGAAACCGAAGATCAGCTCAGAAATATTGAGCGCAGTGAAATCTGCTGGAGATACTGGAAAGGCTTTGAGAGCTTTGATAAAGAGGAAACCGATAAGCTTGTTGCCGATATGAAGGCTATGGGTATTATAAAAATAAGCGAAGGCGGAAATTTAGGCCCCGATGATATCAGGTTTGCCAATTTCAAGGCCGAGAACGTAGGCAATAAGGTTTTGTTCCCCATTGCAATTGTTTTTTATGCCGTTGCAGTTGCTCTTACCCTTGCGGCAACGGTTATTGCACTTAAAAATAAGCCGAGAAAGTATATCTATATTCTTCTCCTTGTGCTTATCGGTGTTTTCTATGAGCTTTTCGGTTGGCACAAGCGGGCGTTTGTTTCGGGTGTTGATGTTTTTGGCTATACTCTCACGCTCGTGCTGATCGCGGCTCTGTTTGCCTTCGGCGGCGCACTTGCTGTAAGGGGAAAGAGGCAGAGAGCGGTTGCCGCTGCCGCTTGTGCAGGCGTATGGCTGGCTGTATATTCGGTGGTAATATTCCTTATCAGCGGTTCACTTCTCTACGGTACGGCAGGCACGCTTTGTATGGCAGTTGAATACGTGCTCACGGGAATTGAGGGTATTGCGGTGCTGGCTATTATGATAAAGAATCTTAGTAAGAAATCAAAATAAAACTGATTATTGAAACTGACTGCTTAATATGTTACTATGTTCTTAATTGATAAATCGGAGTGAAAATATAATGAATATCAGAGATTCCTACAATAAGCACAAGGCACAGCTCAAGGCTGTGTCTCCCAAATACGATGTTGTCTTCAAGGTTTCTAAGGATGATCCCATCGTTTTTGAGGACAGCGGCAATGTTTTGCTTTCAATTGCCGCAATTGCCGATACGCACTTGCCCGACAGAGAAATTGCAGAGCTGAATCTCGGCAATGTTTTTGAGGATATTTCAAATTCGGCCGAGCATTTTGACACCTTGCTTATGGCAGGTGATATTGCCGATTACGGTCTCAACAGCGAGTATGAAAGATTTTTCAGAGTGCTTGACAAGCAGACTGCCGTTGATAAACTTCTTGTTACCCTCGGCAATCACGATGCACGTTTTTTCTTTAAGAAAAACTCTAAAATCGTTATGAAAAAGGTTGAGGAATATCTCGGTATCAAAACAAACGGCAGAAATTATTACTCCTATGATATTAAGGGATATACCTTTATTGTTCTTTGCACCGATGCGCGCGTGCTTGAAAAGGCTTACATATCAAAGGAACAGATTGAGTTCTTTGACAGAGAGCTTGCAAGAGGCACAAAGGACGGTAAGCCCGTATTTGTAATGTGCCACCAGCCCTTTGCAAATACTCACGGTCTGCCCGAGGTATGGAAAACGGGTGATATGGGTGAGCAGAATGATGAGGTAAGAGCCGTTATGGAAAAATACAAAAACGTCTTTTTCATCAACGGTCATCTTCACGGCGGTGTCTGCAGCTATGTTGCAGAAACACTTAACGAGGAAAACTGTGTACACTCAATCAGCGTTCCCGGCTACAGAAAAGAAAACAATTTCGGTATAACCGATTGCGGTGTAGGCTACTATGCTGAGGTTTATGCAGACCGTGTTGTTTTCAAGGCGCGTAACTTCATTAAGGGCGAGTACATCAAAGGCGATTATACTCGCTTTGAGTATAGGCTGAAATAAAAAATGCGGTCACGTGCCGCTGTGATACAGGAGGCGTATTATTGTTATGACTTTAATAAGAGCTTTTGTTTCCTTGTTTGTTTCACTTGAAATTATTTTAACTTCGGCTTTTGGCGGTGTTCTTGTTAAATCGCCTGAGATGCCGCAAATTGAACAGCAGACCTACGGTCAGTATGTTGATCCGTTTATCGGTACGGGCGGAATTCCGTGGGTTTGCGCTATGGTAAGCCCTGCGGCAACCGTTCCTTTCGGTTCGGTGCGCTTGGGCCCTGATACCTGTAATGTCACGGGCACATATCTGCTCAAGACAAACACATCCGGTTATTACTACGAGCACGGTCATATCCGTGGCTTCAGCCATTCAAGACTTTCCGGTACCGGTGCAGAGGATTACAGCTGTTTCAGAGTAACTCCTGCTGTCGGTGACAAAAAGGCAGGAGTTCTGCCCTATACCCATACAAAAGAGACTGCTTCTCCCGGCTACTATGCTCTTTATATGCCGTCAATAGGCTGTATGGCAGAGCTTACCGCAACTCAGCACACAGGCGTTCACCGTTACAGCTTCAATACCGATAAGGATGCAAGGCTGTACCTTGACGTTACAAGCGGTGCAGCAAATAGTAAGGGTCAGAACGGCTACGTTAAGTTCGACGAGGCAACAGGCGTTATAAAGGGCGGCTGTTTGCTCTTCGGTCAGTTTGCAGGCAGATTTGACGGACTTCCGATTTATTTTGCCGCTGTTGCAAGCAAGCCCGTAAAGTCGTATGAAATCAGCAGCGATCCGACAGATTGCGGAATCGACCTCAATTTCGGCTCACTTGAAAATGACAGCGTTGAGCTGCGTGTCGGCATTAGCTTTGTAAGCGAAGAAAATGCCGCACTCAACCTTGCCGCAGAGTCCGAAAAGCTCAGCTTTGACGAGACGCTGAAAAAGGCTGCCGCTGAGTGGGAGGACAGACTTTCTTCCGTTAAGATCAATACAGGCGATGAAGAGGTCAAAAAAATCTTCTATACTGCGCTTTATCACACAATGATAATGCCGACGAACTTCACCGATGTCAACGGCGAATACCTCAACTTCAAAAAAGAGGTTGCAACTGCAAAGGGCTATACATACCGTACGGATATGTCCCTTTGGGATACCTGCCGAACAACTCATCCTCTGTACACCTTGATTGCTCCCGATATTCAGAGGGATTGTCTCAAGAGCCTTGTTGAAATGGCAAAGGCAGGCGGTGCACTTCCGAGGTGGCCTATGGGTGCAGGCTATTCAGGCTCAATGATGGGTGACCCTGCAAACATCGTCATAACCGAGAGCTACCTTAAAGGCTATACCGATTTTGATGTACAGACGGCTTATGAATATATGAAAAAGTCATCTGACGGCCCTGTTCCAAGAGTCGGCCGTAACTATGTTGATATGTACAACGAATATGGCTATGTTCCGCAGGACCTTGCTCCGGGTGATGAGTCTGTAAGTCGTACGCTTGAGTATGCATGGCAGGATGCGGCAATCGCTACTCTTGCATCAGAGCTTGGCTATTCGGAGGATGCTGCAAAGTACACAGCAAAATCCATGTACTACAAAAATGTTTTTAATCCCAAGAACAAGTATTTCCAGGCTCGTAATTCCGACGGCAGTTTTGTCTGGAACTTTATACCCGGTATGACGTCTTTCTATGATATGGTAATGATAAAGAAGTTTGCCGATTGCTACTGTGAGGGCAGTGCAAGACAGTGGCGCTGGAGCGCTGTACACGATATCGACGGTATGATAGATCTGTTCGGCTCAAAGGAATACTTTGTCAGCGAGCTTGAGGACTTTATGAAGGATGCTTCTCTCTCAAGAGCAGCTATCGACCCCGGTGCAGGCTTCTGGATAGGAAATCAGCACGATATTCACACGCCGTATCTGTTCAATAACGCAGGTCGTCCCGACCTTACTCAAAAGTGGGTGCGCTGGACTCTTAAAGAGCGTTTCAGCACAGATATAAACGGCCTTGACGGCAACGATGACGGCGGTACAATAAGTGCATGGTACGTTTTCTCTGCTCTGGGTTTCTATCCGCTTGCAGGTACAGACAAGTACTGGATCGGCTCACCAAATATCGACAGCGCTGAGGTTACGCTTGCAAACGGTAAGATTCTTAAAATTACAGCAAAGAATCAGGGCGAAAAGAATGTATATGTGAGCAGCGTTGCGCTTAACGGTGAAAAACTCGACGGCTTCTATATAACTCACGAGCAGCTTATGTCAGGCGGCGAGCTTGTGTTTGAAATGAGTAAAAATCCTAACTAAATAAATTTAACATAATTTCAGGAGGTATTTATTATGCTTAAGGTTGGTCTTGTGGGTGTTGGCGGAATCAGCGGCGCACACATTCCTGCGTGGGATAAAATGGAGGATGTCGAGCTTGTAGCTCTTTGCGATATCCGTCCCGAGCGTATGGAGAAGTACGCAGACAAGCGCTGTTATCTTGATTTTGATGAAATGCTTGCCAATGAGGAGCTTGATATTCTTGATATCTGCCTTCCTACATATCTTCACGCTGATTTTGCTGTAAAGGCAATGGAAAAGGGCATCAACGTTATTTGCGAAAAGCCGATTTCCCTTAAAGAAGAGGATATCGACAGAGTTTATTCAACCGCTGAGCGCAACGGAGTCAAGTTCATGGTTGCTCAGGTGCTCAGATTCTGGCCCGAATATGAGGTGCTCAAGGAGATTTTTGATACAGGCAGGTACGGCAAGCTCCTTTCAGGTACAATGACAAGACTCGGTCACAAGCCCAGATGGAGCTGGGACGGCTGGATGATGGACGAAAAGAGGAGCGGCCTTGTTCCGTTTGATCTGCACATCCACGACCTTGACTATATGGTTTATGCTTTCGGCATGCCTAAGGTTGTTCATCAGTACCGTTCAAAGCGACCCGAGCAGGATTTTATCAGCGTAACCTATGATTTCGGCGATTTCACAATCAATACCGAGGCTTCGTGGTACGCTACCTGCTATCCCTTTACCGCTCAGTTCCGTTTCCAGTTTGAGGATGCGATTGTTGCAAACGAAAACGGCAAGATGAAGATTTACCTCGTCGATGAGGAAATTGACCTTTCACAGGAAACAAAGGGCGATACAGGCGCTATCAACCTTCCCAAGAGCGATGCTTATGCAAACGAAATCAGATATTTTGCAGATTGCGTTATAAACGGCACACCTGTCGAAAAGGTAAAGCCCGAACAGCTCAGATGCGTAATGAATATTCTCAACAGCCTTTAATATTGTAAATTTAGAGTCGGCGGATATCCGCCGGCTCATTTTTTTCACTTTTTGTAAAAAAGCACAGTCGGATTATTCACTTTGTGTTATGGTCAACTCCCGCAGCAAGGTGTATGATATATGCATACCCAAAACTGTCACAATAATTATGGCGGCAAGGGTAAATATGTATTAATTGATTTTAAGAAAGAGGTAAAAAATGAGCTGTTACGTAATAGTCGACCTTGAGATGTGCAACGTACCCGATTGCCGTAAGTGCAAAGCCTTTCATTGGGGAAACGAGCTGATTCAGATTGGTGCGGTTATGCTTGACGATTCGTTTGAAATATCAGACCAGTTTATGACTTTCGTATCGCCTCAGTTCGGCGTGATAGATAAGTTTATTGAGCGCCTTACGGGCATATCAAGGCGTGATGTGAGCGGAGCTCCCTCTACCCGTGATGCCCTTGAACTTTTTGCAGCCTGGCTGCCGGAGGACGCAATACTTGTCTCGTGGAGCGAAAATGACGAGCTGCAGATACGCAGAGAGCTTAGGGGCAAAAGCATAGCAATCCCCGGCTTTGATACATACCTCGAAACATGGGAGGATTGTCAAAAAACCTTTGGCGAAAAGATGGATTCGCACAGGTCATACAAGCTTTCCGAGGCTCTGCTCATGGCAGATATCGAGGCGGATGACGGCGCACACGATGCACTTGTTGACGCTAAAAATACCGCAAGGCTGTTTGCTAAAATGAAGCGTGAGAAGAACCTGAAGCTGAACAGATATCTGTTTACGGAAAGTGAAACCGTACCCTCGGTGTTCAGCCCTTTTGCAGATTTGCTTGCAGGCTTCAGCGTGGCAGGTTGATAAATATATTCAGACCGCTCTTATTTTTTTACAGAAATCGGAGCGGCTTTGTTTTTGGTATTGCAATCGTGCCCAAAACAGTATATTATAAAGAAAAAAGTATTACTGACAGGAGGAATTGTTTTGGAGCGTACATATATCCCGTTTAAGGATTGGAAAGAAAAATCAAAGCAGACCGAGTATACCGAAAGTGTGCCGCTGCTTACTTCCGACGGTAAGCTTGCCGCAAAGGGTTGGGCAAGACACAATGTTTTTGAGTATGACAGAACAAAGGTCAAAGCCCGCCTTATGAGCCGTAAGGAATGGGATTTCTATCAGGTTTCCGATGGCAGATATATGGTTCAGATAAACTTTGCTAATATCAATATAGGCGGTTTTGTCTGTGCAAAGCTTATTGACCTTGAAAACGGAAAGCTCATTATGGATGCAACACAGCTCTTCCTCGGCGGTAAGGATAAATATGTTCCGCCTGCAAAGGGTGATGTTCCCAACCGTTATAAGGATAAAATCGGTGCGGCTGAGTTCGATTTTAATACAGGTACAAATACCAGAACGCTTTGGTTCAAGATGAAAAAAGGCAAGCAGACGGTAGAGTGCAGCTTTACAATGGATATTATGGACGGACTTGAAAATATCACAACCGTTCTCCCGTTTGACGGCGACGATACCAAGTATTTTATGACCACCAAGCAGAACTGTATGCCCTGCGAGGGTACATTCAGAATTGATGATAAAGTCTATGGATTCTCAAAGGCTGATTCCTTCTGTGCTCTTGACTGGGGCAGAGTAAATACTCCGCACAAAATGGTATGGTACTGGGGCAACGGCTCAACCTATCTTACCGATGCAAACGGCGAAAAGCACCTTTTCGGCTTTGAGATCACATGGGCAATCGGTAACGAGAGCAACGCAACGGAAACCTGCCTTTTCTATGACGGCAAGGCTCACAAGTTCGGTGCGGTTGATGTTGAGGTTTTCCCGAAGCCCGATAAATTTATGCAGCCCTGGAAATTTGTTTCCGAAGACGGCAGATTTAATATGACAATGACCCCCACCTTTGACCACCATACTGATATGAATGTCGGTGTTGCGAGAATGCACACTCATCAGGTGCACGGTCTCTGGAGCGGAGATGTAACTCTTGATGACGGTACAAAGCTCGAAATCAAGGATATGTATGCATTCTGCGAATATGTTGAAAATAAGTGGTAAATTTTAATCAGTAAAGATAAAACAAAGGCTGTATCACCGTAAAAGTGATACAGCCTTGATTCTTTACAGTTTCTTATTTCTTAGGTGCTTTTGCTTTTGAGAAGAACATACCGAATACCATGATTACGGTAAAGATAATGATGTAGCCGATAACAAACTTTTTGTGTGAGAAAATTGTTGCAACCATCATAAACACACTGCCTGCAATGGCAAGCAAGGGGGCGATAAAACGCTTGAAGCCGCTCAGGTCCTTCATTTTGAAAATCATCATAAGGAAGATGGGGATATAAAGGAAGTAGCTTGTTACGATGGGGAGCTCTGTCGGGTCAAATGCGAAGATGCCCCAACTGCTGCCGAATGATGAGAACTGTGAGCAGTAGAAGAAGAGGAGCCAGATAACGCACATGAGCAGACCGAATGTTGCTGAGCTGGGTGCCATATTGGTAGCCTTATCAACCTGTACAAATACCTTAGGCTTGAGACCCTCGTTGCGGCTTGCAAGCGAGAACATACCTCTTGAGCAGGCAACCATAAGACCGTTGAGTGTGCCGAAGCAGGATATGATAACGAACACAAAAAGACCTGTGCCGCCAAGGCTGCCGAAGATAGCTGAGAAAGCTTTCTTTGCGCCTGTTTCGCCGCCTGCCATCATTTCTGCATTGGGGATACCGCCTGCAAGACCTACATAGTACATGATGTAAACTATGATAACTGCAAGTGAGCCGAAGATGAGCGCACGGGGAAGATTTTTCTTCGCATCTTTAAGCTCTGCGTTGATTGTTGTCGCAACGATCCAACCGTCATATGCAAAAGCTGTTGCACAGATTGCGGTAAAGAGAGCTGTGCTCTTGTCAACCTCGTTTACAACTGTTGTGAAGTTTTCAACAGTATAGCCCTTGGTAAGACCGAAAACCGTGCCGCCTACCGCCATAAGGAGCAGGGGAATGAGCTTGATGATCGTTGTTGAAACCTGAATCTTACCCGCAATAACAGGGGAGAGCAGGTTGATTGCAAAGCTGAGAATAAGGTAGCCTGCAGCAATTGTCATGCAAAGTCCGCCTGTAATGTCTGCCGCATCGTCAAACAGAAGAACACAGGTGTAGCGTGCTGTTACCCATGCAAGTGTCATTGTAAGACAGGGGTAGTAGATAACCGTTGTGAACCAGCCGATAAAGTAGGCGTATTTATTGCCTACAGTAGCCTCGGCATAGTCTACAAGACCGTTGACCTTTTCAAATTTGTTTGCAAGAATTGAAAAAGCATATGCACATGCAAGCATAATAAGACCGCCGATTATCCATGATGCAATGCCGAGCTTGAGATCGCCGCCTGTTGCGCTGAGAACCTTCTCCGCCTTGAAGAAAACACCGCTGCCTATAACAACACCGGTTACCATTGCAATAGCGGTCATCAGACCGTATCTTTTGTTGAGTGTATTTGCCAATAAAATCACCTCAAATTTTAATTTACTTCAAAAGTGTAAACAAAAAATCAGATTATTGCAAGCATTTTTTTGAAAATCTTATGGAAATTATCAGAATATTGGTGTACAATGTAATAAAATAATTAACAAATAATGTTTTTTGAAAGGATATCTGACAGTTATGAAAAACTTCAAAGGAATTTTCCCCGCTCTCCTTACTCCGTTTGACAGTAACGACAATGTAAATACCGAGCAGCTCAAGCGCCTTGTTGAAAGAAATATTGAGCAGGGTGTCAGCGGCTTTTATGTTGCCGGCAGTACAGGCGAGGCTTTTCTTCTTTCTGAGGAGGAGCGCAGACTTGTTTATGCAACCGTAAAAGAGGCTGCAGGTGACAGAGTAACTCTTATTGCTCATGTCGGTGCGGTTTCCACAAAGCAGACAGTTGAGTATGCAAAGTATGTTGAAAGCCTCGGCTACGATGCTGTTTCTGCAGTTGCACCTTTCTACTATAAATTCAGCAATGCTCAGGTAATGGAGCATTACAGAGCAATTGCCGACAGCGTAAGCATTCCCCTCATTATCTACAATATTCCCTCTTTCTCGGGCGTTGAGCTTACTCTCGATGAAATTGCTCAGCTTCTTGAGCATGAGAATATCCTTGGCGTCAAGTATACCTCAAACGATTATTTCAAGCTCCAGCAGATAAGAGAGCGCTGCCCCGATGCTGTCATCTACAACGGCTTTGACGAGATGATGATTTCAGGTCTTGCAATGGGTGCTGACGGCGGAATCGGCTCTACATACAACTTTATGGCAGATAAGTTCATAAAGATTCAGCAGTGCTGGAACAATGGCGACATCAAGGGCGCACAGGAAATCCAGTGGCAGGCAAACAAAATCATCACCGCGCTTTGCAAGGTGGGCGTTATGGCAGGCGAAAAGGCTGTGCTCGATCTGCTCGGCTTCGATTTCGGCGTTTGCCGCAAGCCCTTTGGTGCATTGAGCGACGAACAGATTCAATATCTCAAGGATACTGTTATTCCTCTGCTTTAATGCTTGACAGGCTTTGGCGCTTGTGATATACTCTCTTTTGTATTATTGAGGGTATAATCCCTGCTAAAAATATTATGATTGGAGAATTGATTAAAATGGAAAGAATTAAGACTATCGAAACAAAAGACCTTGTTAAGTCCTGCGAAAACGGCGGCTGCGGCGAGTGTCAGACATCCTGCCAGTCAGCTTGCAAGACATCCTGCGGTGTTGCTAACCAGCAGTGCGAAAACACAGAAGAGTAATCTTAACGGCTAATATAATCAGCTATCAAACAGGTAATACACATG
>JAZPYF010000009.1:0-10602 GCA_045544055.1 Acutalibacteraceae bacterium
ACATTCGTCTGTACAAAATCTGTTCGTTGTGGTTGCAGACATTTTTCTATTCCACTGGTTTTCGCATTATTTTTGCGTTTATCAATAAAGACTTTAATGTAGGTGTACTTCTAAAAAGTTTTCTTCCGATTTCAACTACACAGTATTGGTACATATCTGCTTATTTTGGAATGTTTTTTCTAATTCCATTGTTGAACACCGTAATAAAAAATTTAGAAAAAAAGTTGTTTGAAAAGACCTTATTTCTGTGTCTAATAGTGTTCTGCATAGTTTTTGTTTGTATACCCTTCGCTTATGATCCTTTCGGTATCCACGGTGGCTACAGTACGCTTTGGCTTATGCTGATGTATCTTACAGGCGGATATATCAAAAAATATTCAGTTGCAGAAAGAGTTAAAAAGTCCTCAGCAATAATTGTTTATTTTTTAATGACAATCATGACCTCTTTATCCAGACCGATAATAACTGTTTTTACCGAAAAATTATTCGGGCAGATCGTTTTTGAAGATGCATTTATCAGGTACGATGCTATATTTGTAACCTTAGCATCAATAGGATTATTTATTTTCTGTGTTAAGCTTTCTTTCTCAGATCGTCTAAAAAAAATTATTGCATTCTTTTCTCCTGCAGCACTCGGTGTTTATTTAATACATTTTCACCCCAATGTTTTTTTCAATGTAATAAAAAAAGTGCAGTTGAATCTGTCAGAAATAAATCCTCTCTTTATACCTATTCTTATTTTTGGCTTTACACTTGTAATTTACATTGCGTGCAGTCTTTTAGAAAAAGGAAGAATTTATTTGTTCGGATTTCTGCATATTACCAAGCTCTTAGAAAAACTTGAAAACTATGCACAGCGAATTTTTGGAAAAATCTATAATAAGTTCGCTACAGAAGACAGCGGCTCTTCTGTATGATTTGCAGAATTGCCATTGTGTCATTACTAAAAAACCGCAAGCAAATGCTTGTGCAATTAAAAACTAAGGATTGGTTAGATTTTGAATAAAGAATTCATAAAAAAAGAGCTTCTGCCGCTGGGCTTGCGGCTCGGTGTGCTTTGTGCGATTTTCACGGCAGTTGCAATCAATTACGATAAGCTGGTAAATCTCGATGTGCGTGCGCTGGTCGATGCCGCTCCGGGTGAAGCTGCTGCCGTTGCGGTCGGCATTGCAATTTTTGCGCTCAAGGGCCTCACATTTGTCATACCTGCCATGCTGATTTATGTTTCCGTCGGTATGGCGTTTGATGTCGGCACAGCACTGTTCATCAGCCTTTGCGGAATTGCGGTTGAGGTTGCCGTTACATATTGGCTTGGCAGAGCACTCGGCGGAGAATATGTAAGAAAAATGCTGCTCAAGGCAAAGGGCGGCGACAAAATTCTGAACATGAAGGACAGCGGCAAGTTTTCTTCCCTTTTTGTAATCCGTCTGCTGCCTGTTTTTCCGATTGATTTTGCAAGCCTTTTCCTCGGCTCGATAAAGCTGCCGTTTGTCCGCTACCTCATAATCTCCGTGCTCGGAATCGCACCGAGAGTGGTGCTTTTCACTCTGCTGGGTGACGGTATCTACGAAATCTTCCCTATGGATTTACTGCTCAAGGCGGTGCTCATAATAATCCCCGTTGCGGCGGTTGCACTTGTAATAAGGTGGATCGTTAAAAAGAGAAGTAAACGCAATGCCATGTAAAACTGCCGCTTTTTAGTCGGTTTTGCTGTAAACTCAGCGTTTGACAGCAATATTATTTATATTAAAGTAACTATTGCTATTTTCTTTTTTATGTGTTAAACTATGGTTGTACGAATGTTTGACTGAAGAGTGGGCTCTGCCCGCTCTTTTGTTTATTCTTTTGCAAATATTCATAATTGGAAAAAAGGAGTGTGGATATGGCAGGCAAAGGCAAGGGCGGCAACACAGTTGCAGCCGTAACGGCAATTGCTGAACCGATTGCTCAGCAGCTCGGTCTTCAGCTCTGGGATGTGCGCTTTGTAAAAGAAGGCGCCAACTGGTACCTGCGAATTTTTATCGACAAGGAGGGCGGCGTCGGAATTGACGACTGTGTAGCAATGAGCCATGCGCTTGACAAGCCGCTCGACGAGGCGGACCCGATTGACCGCAGCTACTGTCTTGAGGTCAGCTCACCCGGCACCGACCGTGAGCTTACACGTCCCGCTCATTTTGATGCTTTCATCGGTGCTCAGGTAGTAACAAGGCTCATCCGTCCTCTCGAAACAGGCGAGCGTGAGCTTCACGGCACACTTGAGGGGCACGATGCAGGTTCATTTACGCTCAACCTCGGTGATGAGCGTGTAATCGTAATCGACCGCAAGGAAGCATCATGGGTGCGCCTTGACGATTCAAACGCAATATAACAAATTTTCTGAAAGGATTGATTGATAAAAATGGACACAAAAGAATTTTTCGCCGCTGTAAGGCTTCTTGAAAAGGAAAAGGGTATTCCCGCCGCAATTCTCTGCGAAAGAATCCAGACAGCAATCATCACCGCTATCAAGAGCGAATACGGTAAGGATATCGGCTACTGTGAAATCGACTTTGAAAACGGCGATATTGCAGTTATGCTCCGCAAAACAGTAGTATCCGAGGTTACAGATCCCGTCAGCGAGCTTCTCCCCGAAGAGGCTGAACATTACAAGCCCGGCGCAATCGCAGGCGACATTGTTGAAATTCCGCTCGAGACCGCAAGCTTCAGCCGAATTGCCGCAAGCACTGTCAAGAACGTTATCCGTCAGGGCATACGTGAGGCTGAGCGCAGCCAGATCAAGCAGGAATTCCAGAGCAAGCATAACGAGCTTGTAACCGTAAAGGTTATCAATATCGATCCCGAAACAGGCAACGCAACAGTTGAACTGGGCAAGGGTGAGTCAATCCTCACAAAGGCTGAGCAGGTTCCCGGCGAGGTTCTCAAAGCAGGCGACCTTATCAAGGTTTATGTCGTTGATATCCGCGATGGTGAAAAGAGCGGCGTAAAGGCTATGATTTCAAGAACTCATCCCGGCCTTGTACGCAGACTGTTTGAGGAAGAGGTTCCCGAAATTTTTGATGGCACCGTCAAAATCCAGGCAATCTCCCGTGAGGCAGGCTCCCGTACAAAGGTTGCCGTTTACAGCGCAGACGAGAATGTTGATGCTGTCGGCTCCTGTATCGGTGCAAGAGGCATCCGTGTAGGCAAGGTTGTTGACCTGCTCGGCGGCGAAAAGATCGATATCGTAAAATACAGCGAGAACCCCGCAGAGTTTATTGCAGCTTCTCTTGCTCCGGCTGATGTTATCAGCGTTGAGGTGCTTGACGATGCTCCCAATTCCTGCCGAGTAGTTGTTCCCGACAACCAGCTTTCACTTGCAATCGGCAACAAGGGTCAGAACGCCCGCCTTGCCGCAAAGCTCACAGGCTGGAAAATTGATATCAACCCCGAAAGCGGTTTCTTTGAGATAAAAGAATAATTAAAAGGCGACGATAAAATGAATAAACCAAGGAAGATACCGATGCGAAAATGCCTGGGCTGCGGTGAAATGAAGCCCAAGCAGGAACTGATCCGTGCGGTGCGCTCTCCCGAAGGTGAAATCTCGCTCGACCTTACAGGCAAGAAGAACGGCAGAGGTGCTTACATCTGCCGCGACAGCAAGTGTCTTGCCGCCGCAATCAAAGCCAAGCGATTTGAAAGAGCTTTCGGCTGTGCCATAGAAACGCACGTATACGACAATCTGCTCAATGAGCTTGAGCAGAATTAAAGGAGGAAAACGAATGGCAGTTATTAAATACAGAATCCACGAGGTCGCCAAAGACTTCGGTAAATCCAGCAAAGTTGTGCTGGAGCTGCTTGCAGAATATTTTGAAGATACAAAGAACCACATGACAGCCCTTGAAGACAGAGAGCTTGATATTGTTTTTGAAACCTTCACTCAGCAGAACAGCGTTACAAGCTTTGATGAATACTTTGCAACTGTTTCAGAGGCAAAGCCCGAGCCCAAGAAAGCGGAGGCTCCCAAGGCAGAGGAAGCACCTGCTTCCGAGCCCAAGAAGGAAGAAAAGCCTGCAGAAAAGAAGCCTTCAAAGCCGGCTCCCGCTGCAGAGAAAAAGCCTGCCGCACCTGCAGGCAAACAGCCCGAGCAGCCCAAGAAGAAGGAAAAAGACCGTTCAGGTCCTCTTCAGGCAAGAACAAAGGGCGAAAAGAGAACGATTGACACCAGAGCAGACAATGTTATGCTCGACAAATACAATGAACATTATGAGAATATCGTGCCCGTAAACAAGTCACAGGGTATGCAGGATTCTTCCGTACGCAAGCAGAAACTCAGCCAGAAATCCAAGCAGTACCGCAAGCAGGGTACACGTACCCACCGCCGCGAGACTGAAGCAGAGAGACTCAAGAGAATTGCTGCAGAGCGTGCAAGCAAGCAGATCACGGTAACTATCCCTGAGGAAATCACCGTAAACGACCTTGCTCTCAAGCTCAAAATTACAGCGGCAGAGGTTATCAAAAAGCTCTTTATGCTCGGCCAGATGGCAACCATCAACGATGTGCTTGACTTTGATACGGCAGAAATCGTTGCAACCGAGCTTGGCGCAAAGGTTAACAAAGAGGTTGTTGTTACAATTGAGGACAGAATCATCGACGCCACAGAGGATGACGATGCTGATCTTCAGACAAGAAACCCCGTTGTTGTAGTAATGGGTCACGTTGACCACGGTAAAACCTCACTTCTTGACGCAATCCGTCACACCTCCGTCACCTCAACCGAGGCAGGCGGTATCACACAGCACATCGGTGCTTACAGAGTAAGAGCCAACGGCGAGCTCATCACTTTCCTTGACACTCCCGGTCACGCAGCATTCACATCAATGCGTGCAAGAGGTGCACAGGCAACGGATATTGCAGTTCTCGTTGTTGCCGCAGACGACGGTATAATGCCGCAGACTGTTGAAGCTATCAACCACGCAAAGGCTGCAGGCGTTACAATTATTGTTGCAATCAACAAAATGGATAAACCCGACGTTTATCCGGACAAAATAAAACAGCAGCTCACAGAGTATGAGCTCATTCCCGAGGAATGGGGCGGCGACACAATCTGTGTTCCGGTTTCAGCTCACACAAAGATGGGTATTGACAGCCTTCTTGAATCAATCCTCCTCGTTGCAGAAATGCAGGAGCTCAAGGCTAACCCCAACAGAGCCGCAAAGGGTATTGTCATCGAGGCAAGACTCGACAAGGGTCGCGGCCCGATTGCAACCCTCCTTGTTCAGAACGGTACACTCCACTCAGGCGACATTATCGTTGCCGGTACGTCAGTCGGCCGTGTACGTGCTATGGTTGATGAGCACGGCAGAAATGTTAAAGAAGCAGGTCCCTCCTGCCCTGTCGAGATCATGGGTCTTGACGAGGCTCCGCAGGCAGGCGATGTTTTTGACGCAGTATCAGACGAGCGTCTTGCAAGAGAGCTTGTTGAGCAGCGTAAGCAGAAGATCAAGGATGAGCAGTTCAGCTCAGTTCAGAAGGTCACACTCGACAACCTCTTCTCCTCACTTCAGGCAGGCGAGGTCAAGGATCTCAACGTTGTTGTCAAGGCAGACGTTCAGGGTTCAGCAGAAGCTGTCAAGCAGAACCTTGAAAAGCTCTCCAACGACGAGGTTCGTGTGCGCGTTATCCACAGCGGCGTAGGTGCAGTAAGCGAGAGCGACGTTATGCTTGCAAACGCTTCAAACGCAATCATCGTCGGCTTCAATGTCAGACCCGACCCTGCAGCTCAGGCAAACGCAGAGCGTGAGGGCGTTGATATGAGAATGTACCGAATCATTTACGACTGTATTGAGGAAATCGAGGCAGCTATCAAGGGTATGCTTGCTCCCAAAACACGTGAGGTTATGCAGGGCAGAATTGAGGTACGTAACGTCATCAATATTTCCTCTGTCGGTAACGTTGCAGGCTGTTATGTTCTTGACGGTAAGGTAACACGTAACTCCAAGATCCGTGTTGTACGTGACGGTATCGTTATCACCGAAGATGAGATCGGCTCACTCAAGCGTTTCAAGGACGATGCAAAGGAAGTCAACTCAGGCTATGAGTGCGGTATCGTTCTCAGTAAGTTCAATGATATCAAGCTCGGCGACATCTTCGAAGCATTCATCATCGAGGAATACCGCGACTAATTAACGAAAGGTAAAAGCAGAACGCCGGCAGTTTTTCTGTCGGCATTTGCTTAAATTTAACACTATGGCAGGATATAAATCAGACAGAGTTGCGGAAGATATCAAGCGTGAAATAATCGCAATCATCCGTGACGAGATAAAAGACCCCAGAGTTCAGGGCAAGCTCCTGACCGTTATCCGCGTTGAGGTTTCGGGCGACCTTTCCTACGCCAAGGCATACATCAGCGCAATGGAGGGTATTGACGCCGCAAAAGAGGCCGCTGCAGGTCTCAAAAATGCGGCAGGCTATATCCGCCGTGAGGTCGGTCAGCGTCTGCGCCTTCGCAAAACTCCGGAAATCCGCTTCATCGCAGATGATTCAATCGAGCACGGTATGAACATTGCACAGATGCTCAACAAGCTCAACGGATAAACGGATTTTACAAAAAATTTCCAAGGAGGGAAAAGCAATGCTGATTGATATAGGCAGCGCAGTTTCTTTCTTAAAAACACATGACAATTATACAATTATCACCCATGCCCACCCGGACGGAGATACTCTCGGTTCGGGCTTCGGTCTTTGTCTTGCGCTGCGTGCGCTGGGTAAAAAGGCAAACGTAATCAACAACGAGGAAATCCCCGCCAAATTCCTTTTTCTGCAAACAGAGCAGCAGGAATTTGAGGAGCAGACCGTTCTCGCCGTTGATATTGCCGACCTTAGCCTTATGGGCAACGCAACAATGGAAAAATACGGCTCAAGAGTTGACCTTTGTATTGACCACCACGGCTCAAACAGACTCTTCGCCGCTCAAAGCTATGTAGATTCCTCTTCTGCGGCTGCGGCACAGATAATTTATGAAATTATCTGCTTGCTCGGCGTTGAAATCACACCCGAAATTGCAGACCGCCTCTACACAGGAATTACAACCGATACGGGCTGTTTCCGCTATGCGAACGTCACCCCCGAAACTCATCGCATTGCCGCAAAGCTGATGGAGGCAGGTGCAAATGCCGCCGAAATTAACGTTAAAATGTTTGAAACAAAAACAAGAACCTATGCGGCACTTGAAAGACTTGCTCTTGACGGAATGGAGTTTTTCTATGACGGCAAGTGTGCGCTCATTACAATCACGCGTGAGATGTTTGCCCACAGCGGCTCAGACGAAAACGAATGTGACGGTATTGCCGCAATCTCCAGGCAGATTGAAGGCGTGCTTGTAGGCGTTACGATGCGCGAGAGGCGTGACGGCACGTACAAAGCCTCGGTACGCACGCACAGCCCCGTTGATGCAAGCGCAATCTGCGGCAGACTCGGCGGCGGCGGCCATCCGAATGCGGCAGGCTGTCAGCTGCCCGGCACAAGAGAAGAAGCGACAAAGCTGCTTATTGACACAATCGGTGAATTTATATGACGGGTGTAGCTTTTATTGACAAGCCGCAGGGCATGACATCTTTCGTTGCCGCAAACAGAGCAAAGCGTGTGCTGGGTGCAAAAAAATCCGGTCACACAGGCACGCTTGACCCTATGGCAACGGGTGTACTCGTCGTAATGCTTGGCGGCGCAACCAGATTTATTGAATATCTCAACACGCACGATAAGGCTTATGAGGCAACGGTACGCCTCGGCACAACAACGGACACGCTCGACATTGAGGGCACTGTGCTGAGCCGGACCGAAACTCACTTTACTGCAGCGGAATTTGAGGCGGCAATGCTCAGCTTCCTCGGTGAAATCGACCAGGTGCCTCCGATGTATTCCGCAATAAAAAAAGACGGCAAAAAGCTCTATGAGCTTGCCCGTGAAGGCATTGAGATTGAGCGTGAGAGCCGCAGAGTGAATATTTATTCGCTCACAATGACAGCCGCAGACGAAGCAAAGCAGGAGTTTTCCTTCAGAGTTGCCTGCTCGGCAGGCACTTATGTCAGGTCACTCGCATCGGATATAGGTGAAAAGCTCGGCGGCGGTGCCGTGCTGACCTCACTGCGCAGAGTTGAGGCACACGGCGTGGATATTTCGCAGTGCAAAACGCTCGACGAAATCAGCAAAAACGATGTTGTTGCGCTTGACACTCTGCTCAATTATCCCTGCGTTACCGTATCTGCACCTCAGGCTCAGCGCTTTTCAAACGGCGGTGCGCTGGACAGGCAGCGGATTCACACTCCGCTCAGCGTCGGTATTTACAAGGTGTATTCGCCTGAGAATAAGTTTCTTGGTCTCGGCGAAATTGAAACCGCAGATTCTTCTCAGCTCACAATAAAACGTATCTATTCCGAAACTTAAAGGGGTATCCTATGACAGATAAAAAGAAAGCCGTTGCTCTTGGCAACTTTGACGGACTTCATATCGGTCATTCCGCCGTTATCGGCTGTGCGGTCAGCGCGGCGGAAAGAGGTTTTGCACCCGCTGTGCTTCTGCTTGAACCTATGCCCTCACGCTTTTTCGGCAAGGCAGAGAGCAAAGAGCTGCTGACAGCTGCAGAAAAAGAAAAGCTTATTTGCGGAATGGGCGCACAGGTCATAAGGGCAGATTTTTCCGAAATAAAGGATTACTCACCCGAAGAGTTTTTTGAAAAAATAATTCTCGGCTCGCTCAATGCAGGTATGCTCTGCTGCGGCTTTAATTACCGCTTCGGCAAGAACGGAAGCGGCGACAGCACAAGGCTCGCCGCCCTTTGCGAAAAATCAGGTGTTGAGCTTCATACGGTTTCTGCCGTTCATTATGACGGTCAGCCCGTCAGCTCCACACGAATCCGTGCGGCAATAGAGAGCGGTGAAATCGTGCAGGCAAATGAAATGCTCGGCAGACCGTTCGGCTATTGCCTTGAGGTTGTACACGGTGACGAAATCGGCAGAAAGCTCGACTGCCCTACCCTCAATCAGCTTTTCCCCGAGGGTATGATAGTGCCGAAATACGGAGTTTACGCTTCAAAAGCATGTGTTGACGGCGTGTGGTACCGCTCGGTTACAAATATCGGCAGACGGCCTACCTTTGAAAACGATCAACAGCGCAGCGAAACTCACATCCTCGACTTTTGCGGCGACCTGTACGGCAAACAAATTGAGGTACAGCTTCTCAGATATATCCGCGGCGAGGTAAAATTCACCTCAACGGATGAACTGAGAGCACAGCTGGAAAAAGATAAAAACGATGCAAAAAATTAAGGCTTACACAGTTTTTCGCTGTGCAAGCCTTTATTGTTTATCCGAGCAGATTCTCAAGAATTCTCTCGGGATTATTAAGAAACGCTTTTGTAACGCGATAGTGCTCGGTATCCTTATAGCTCTTTTCCTGTATTCCGCTTTGAGACAGTTCAAGAATCTGCGCCCTCGGCATAGCCATGAGCATTGGAGAGTGGGTGGAAATAATAAACTGCGAGTTTTTATCGACAAGAGCGTTTATGTGTGCCATGAGTGTCAGCAGGCGCATTGGTGAAAGTGCGGCCTCAGGCTCATCAAGAATATACAGACCGTTGCCGCCAAAGCGGTTTTCTACAAGTGCCAGAAAGCTCTCTCCGTGCGACTGCTCGTGAAGCGAAACTCCGCCGTAGCTGGAAATTATCGGCGGCGCACCGGCAGGCTGTCGGTCAAGCTCATCAATATTGCTTGCCACGTTGTAAAAGCTCTCGGCACGCAGGAAAAATCCGTCACGGTGCGTTCTTCTCCTCGATATTCTTATGTTTTTATAAAGGTCGGAATGTGTGTTTTCTGTCGAAAAGCAGAAATTTCTGCTCCCGCCCTCAGCATTGAAGCCGCATGCAACAGCAACCGCCTCCATTAATGTGGATTTGCCCGTTCCGTTTTCACCGACAAAAATAGTTATATCGTGCGTTATGGGTAAGCGTTGGTTTTCTTCGAGATACCGCACGGAGGGCATATTAGCAAGATAGCTGTCTTTTTCAATAGCGCCTTCAAAAAGAATTTCTTTAATAAAATCTGTGCTCATCTGTCATCACCACCCCGATTTTAACATACAATAAAGCATCAGGCAATATACGCCGCACGCGCAGTCCCTTTTTCGGGACAAGGTAAGAAAAAAATATGTCGAAACCTTTTTGAATTTTTTTGTAAAAAGGTATTGCTTTTTTCATTATAATAGGTTATACTAATAAAGCTGTCAGGACAGCACAACTAAATATCGCGGAGTAGAGCAGCTCGGTAGCTCGTCGGGCTCATAACCCGGAGGCCGCAGGTTCAAATCCTGCCTCCGCAACCAAAAAAGAACACTTACCGTTAGGTAGGTGTTTCTTTTTTATTCTAATCGAGCAGGATTTGAAGTAGGAGCGGTAGTGAATCGGTGTCCGGTGGACACCGAGAGCCGCGAATGACCGAGCGCCGCAGCGCGAGAGTCAAATCCTGCCTTAAGTAACCATAAGAAAATCCGTTCTCGAAAGAGAATGGATTTTCTTTCTATTATTTTTCAAATGAATAATGAAAATCAAAGCCGCTTCGCTGATGAATAATC
>JAZPYF010000010.1:0-31970 GCA_045544055.1 Acutalibacteraceae bacterium
GAAAGCAAAAAAGAGTAAATAAAACCGCAAAGCTCTCCAAATAAAGAACGGAGAGCTTTGTTTTTTATATTGATTTATTGTTGCTGAACTGATATATTTCAATATGAACATTTAATATTTAAGTTGATTGGAGAGAAACCATAAAATGATACTTAATAAAAATGATGCAAAGTCTCGTATAGATACAATTGATGTTGCCAAAAGTGTCGGTATGCTGTTTGTTATTTTTGCGCATATTAATTATACCGCTGCGCCGCTTACTGTTATTTATTCTTTTCATATGCCGCTGTATTTTATTCTTTCCGGCATAACATTCAACCGCTCAAAATATGCAGACTTCGGCACATTTATAAAGCGCCGTTTTCAAACACTTATAATTCCTTATCTTATTTTTCAATTTATTTCCATACTATTCTTTTTTTCAGCCGGTCTAATTTTTTCCGGTTTTTCAATGCAACTGCTGAACGAAAGCTTAAGCTACATAATACAGGTTTTTATTTCGCAAGGTTCTGCCAATATGTACAACCGACCAATGTGGTTTGTGCTGTGTTTGTTTGCGGTAGAAATAATGTATTATTTCATCAGCTCATATAAAAAAATAACTGTTACTGTTATCTGCATTTTTCTGAGTGCAGTCGGTTGGTTCTTAGAATCTGATTATATTGCATTTGACAGCAATCTTTTGCCTTGGAGTCTCGATTCTGCTTTATTCGCTTTAGGATTTTATGCTATCGGTAATCTTTTAGCTAACCCGATTAAAGAAACACTTATCCGTATAAAATCAAATAAGCATCGCATTCCGATCTGCATCGCAATTGCTTTAATATGTGCAGCGATAGTAATACCTCTTGCGCTCTTAAACGGAAAAGTCAGCCTTGGCTCAAAGATACTTAACAACGGTTTTTTGTTCTACATTACCGGTATTACAGGAACGGTATTTATTTTAGCAATCAGTATTATTTTAGAAAAAATAAAGCTTTTGGTTTATTTCGGAAAAGTTTCATTCTCATTAATGGGAATACACTACCTGTTAAGAACAGTCATTTCTAAGGTCTACGTTATACTTGAAATTGAACCTTACAACGCAAACATAGTTAAGGAATGTATTGTACCTTTTGCTGTCATAACTATAATGAGTGCTACCTTTGCTTTTTTATATGAGCGTACAGAAAAAGCTGTAAGAAAAACTCTTTTCAAGAAAAAAGCAAAATCTGCATGAAAAAGGGGGTGTCCGAAGACACCCCAACAAATTTAGCATAACACAAGTCTTATAGTAATGTCAACACTTTTATCGTGATTATGCTGAGTTTCTGTGATTTGTACAAAGACTTTTAGTGAACTTTGTACAAAATTACATCTTGCAAAACCCCATTTCCTATGCTATATTATAGACACAGAGAGGTGATACCAATGAACAGGTAACAACCCCAAATCTTAACTGAGGTGGTACCGATGTACAGGTAAAAATCTTCAGGCTCTGAAAAACAAAACAAAAAGCTTAAAATCCAAATTCAAAATAAATAAGGAAAAAAGCAACAGATCAGAGCCGCAAACACAGCCTTCATAAAAAACGAAAACAGTCCTCCGTACAAACATCAAGGTATCTTGCTTACAAGAGAGAGTCGATACAAATAACGAGTGTAAAGGTAAAAGGGCTAAGTGTAAAAAATGAAGGTTGGCCTATATAACAGAAAGAGAGGTAAACAAAAGATGTTAGATACTAAGAATTCACAGAAATAACCCTTGACTGAATGTGTAAAGAAACATCAGTCAAGGGTTATTTCATTTATATGCTGTTTTGTACGCCGAGGGGATTCCCCAAGGGCGTTTTTTTATTCTGTGAGAAAAACTTTTATCTCGTCAATCAGGAGATTAACCTTAGCTTCAAAATCCGACGCGTTCTGAATCACTCTGTGATAAGGATGCTTTGACCAGGCTTCAAACACCTTTTTGTCAAGCTCTGCCGATTCCTCAACGGTTTCAACTCTTGCCGCATTGTTTTGAGTCGTATAGAATTCAGCCGCTCCGGTGGCAGCTGACATAAGGTGAAAAACCGCATCGTATCCCGAAAAAATCTCATCCTCGGTTTTACCGAGCTTTTTGAGAATACATTCAAACTCCTCATCGGTTACATAAGCCCTGCTGTCGAGCGCACCTCTGTCGCAAATTATCAGCAGCTTTTCTGCATCCATGTGAGAAGCCGCCTTTTCATAAACCGCTTCTTTTTCAAACTGAAGCCTCAGCTGAAGCTCCTGATATTCGGCTCTTGTACGGCAGGTCCAAGGCGCAATGCCGCCGGAGATGAGCTCGGTTGCCGTTTCCGAAACCGTTAGCACAGTATATCCGAGCTTGCTCATTTCCTCTTTCACACGGTTTATTGATGTGGATTTACCGCCGCACGGACCGCCGGTAATTACAATTTTTGTTACTTCCACTTTACTTGCACCCTTCGGTTTATTTATCAAGTATTTCGCCAATCATCATATCGACAAGCGAAAGACATCTCGGCACGTGGAACGGGCCCTTGAATGTGCTTCCCTTGCAGGCAGGCTGAGTCGGCTGACCGTCACGGCGCAGATAGCCGTACCATTCGCCGTAGGGCTCATCGGCAAAATATTTCTTGCAGTAATCGAGAACCTGATAGAAAATATCAAGGTACTTCTCATCGCCCGTATCACGGTAAATCATAAGTGACGCAATAAGAGCCTCGTTGTGCGGCCACCACAACTTCATATCGTGCTCATACGCTTCGGGCGGATTGCCCAGACAGTCAAGGAAATAAAGAATTCCGCCGTATTCCTTGTCCCAGCCTGCATTGAATGCAAGGTCAAAAATTTCAACAGCCTTTGCGTGAAGCTCCTTGTCACCTGTTTCGTTTGCACGCTCCATAAGGAACCAGCTGCATTCGATATCGTGACCGGGGTTGACCATTCTGCCGTCGGTATAATTGAGCCTTGCGGTTCCGTCAGGCGCAACGTTTTCAAGAGTACAACCAAGCTCGGGCTTGAAGTGATAGCCGAGAATATCCTTTACACACTCGTCAGATCGCTTATCGTACAGGTCGGAATTTTCAGGGTTTACACGCTTGAGCACAGCCGTAACATTGAGAAGAATCATCGGGATTCCGAGAGCTCTGCCGCTTCTTGTTTCGGGCACTGTCTTGGGACCCATTCCTGTCGGGTCGGGCATACCGTGGTTGAGATTCCAGTACATTTCGTATGCCTTGAGCGCTCTGTCAAGGTGCTCTTTTTCGCCTGTTATGCCGTAATACTCGGCATTGGCAATACAGTAAAACGCCTCTGAGAAGCAGTACCTTCTCTGTCTGAGAGGCTTACCGTCCTCTGTTACGGTGAAGTAAAGTCTGCCCTGCGCATCATGGTTTATGCAGTGATTCTCAAGGAAATCAAGACAGCTCTTTGAAGCGTCAAGCCATTCCTGCTTCACACCGTAGGCATGGCAAAGCCAGGCATAAATCCAGCCGCATCTGCCCTGCATCCATACACTCTTATCTGATGAAAAAACCTTGCCCTCTCTGTCAAGACAGGTATATACGCCGCCATGAACACTGTCCATGCCGTTTTTAAGCCAGAATTCGGCGCAGGTATCAAGCTGAGAACGTATCCATTCGCGTGTCTGAGTAAGTTTTGCTCTGTCCATAAATAAAGACCTCCTTTGCATTACCTTTTTAATATAACATATTTGCGGCAATTTGCAAACACAAAGTTTGATAAAAAAGAAACAGCCGCAGCTCATCACTGCGACTGTTTCTTTTATGCCCTTAACAGGCTACACAAAAAGGGAATATAGAAAGGCATTTGTTCGAAACACCTTTAGGGGAGTAAGCGCGAACTTCTGCCACATCCGCGATTACACTAAGAGTATATTCATTTGCCGTAACACGATTGTAAACGAATTGTAACACGTTCGTAAACAGAGTGTTGCAATTGTATTATAAAAGTGATATTATAAATTCAATCTTAAACATATAGGTGATTATTGCTATGGCTGTTATACTTGTAGTCGAAGACAATAAAAACACTCAACTTCTCACCGCTACCAGACTCAAGCCCTATTTTGATGTTGTATGTGCTGATGACGGTCTTGATGCGCTCGACGTTTTTTATGCGCGTCATATTGACCTGATTATCAGCGATATTATGATGCCTAATATGGACGGCTATGAGCTGCTCGAACGAATCCGCAGTGAGGGCTTCAACACACCGGTTCTTCTCCTCACCGCCAAGCAGTCGCTTCAGGACAAGCGTGAGGGCTTCAACCTCGGCAGTGATGACTATGTTACAAAGCCAGTTGACTATGACGAGCTTCTCCTGCGTGTCAATGCTCTTCTGCGCCGTGCAAGAATCGCAACGGAGCGCCAGATAAAGATCGGCGGTCTTTCCATTGATGAGGCTGAGCATATTGCCTCTTACAACGGTGAAGTAATCCCCTTTTCCCGCAAGGAGTTTGACCTGCTTTACAAATTTCTTTCTTACCCCGGTAAGATCTTCACGAAAAAACAGCTTCTCGATGAGGTATGGGGTATTGACTCCGAATGTACGGAGGACACAATCAAAACCCATATCAACCGCCTGAGGAACAAGCTGAGCATCTGCAGCGAAATTGAAATCATCACCATAAAAGGCTTCGGCTATAAGGTTGAGATAGTAAAATGAAAAAAAGAAAACGCAAAAACCAAACTCCGCCCTCCGTCAAGGACATAACGCTCAACAGAGGTCTGTCACGCTGGTTTATTCTGCAGACCTTCATTATGCTCGGAATCAGCGGTTTTACAACAATCGTTATGGACCAGGCGGGAAAATATTTCAAAAACACATCAGAGCTTGACCCGCTCAGGCTTCTCGGTTTTCTTGCACTTCTGATACTGATTCTCGGCATTTTCACTCTGCTCCAGTACAGTGCAACCAAACGCCACCTTGAAAAAATTTATAACTCAATCGAAATGCTCGCTCACGGTCATTACGGCCACAAGCTCAAGGTAGGAAAATATACCGTTTTCAGAAACCTTGCAATTGACATTAACCGCCTGAGCGAAGAGCTTGAAAAGGTGCATATGCTCCGCAGCGACTTTGTCAACGGCTATTCTCACGAATTCAAAACGCCGATTTCTTCCATCAAAGGCTTTGCTCAGATTCTGCTTGACGAAAGCGTAAACTTAACCGAAGAGGAGCGCAAAAACTACCTTAAAATAATCGCCGACGAAGCAGAAAGGCTCTCAAAGCTTTCAAGCAACACTCTTCTTCTCTCTCAGCTCGAATCGCAAAAAATACTTGCAGACACAGCTCCATACTCACTTGACGAACAAATCAGGCGCTGTGTAATTATGTTATCAAACGATTGGACAGAAAAGAATATCAGCATTACGGGTGATATTGAAGAGGTTGTATACAACGGCGATGAAAGCATGATGCAGCACCTGTGGCTCAACCTGCTAAACAACGCTATCAAATTCACACCGCAAGACGGTGAGATAAAGGTCTCACTCCGACAGGAGGGCGACATTATTACCGCCGTCATTTCCGATAACGGAATAGGTATGTCCGAAGAAATGTCACAGCGTGTATTTGAAAAGTACTATCAGGGCAGCACATCAAAAAGCGGAAGCGGTCTTGGTCTCGGACTTTCAATTGTCTACCGCATAATCCGTCTTTGTAAAGGTCGAATCAGAATAGACAGTAAGCTCGGTGAAGGCTCAACCTTTACAATAGAGCTGAAAAACAAAGAATAAACCTTGCACCGAAGAGAAGAAAAAGCTCTTCGGTGCTTTTATATTATTGTATTTTATTTCAAATATGCTATAATATCCGCAGAGGTGATTAAAATGGCAGTTTACAAAAACCGCACAGATTTACATATGCATACAAACAGCTCGTTTGACGGCAACTACCCTGCCGCACTCATGTGCAGCGCCGCCGTTGAAAACTCGCTGTCAACAATAGCAATAACAGACCATTTTGATGTTGATTTTTTCGAGCGCCACAACCTTGGCACACGCCAACAGACAAGCTATGAGGATATTACCTTGGCAAAAGCCGCTTTTGAGGACAGGCTGAATGTGCTCGTCGGAATTGAAATGGGTCAGCCGACCTACGACACAGCGCTGACGGAAAAATCGCTTGCAAGATACGATTACGATTTTGTCATAGGTTCAATACATAATCTTCGCGAACAGCCCGATTTCGGTGACCTCGATTATGTGAGCCGCACTCAGGACGAGATTTACGCCCTGCTCGACCAATATTTTGCAGAAGAGCTTCTGCTTGCCAAATGGAACGGATTAGATACCCTGGCACATCTCACCTATCCCATGCGATATATTGTTCAGGCAGGCAGAACAGACATTGAGCTCAGCCGTTACAGCGATATAACAGATGAGATTTTCAAGGTACTGATCGCAAACGGCAAGGCGCTTGAGATCAACACCAGCGGACTTCGTCAGCCTATCGGCAAAACCATGCCGACTGCCGACTATGTACAGCGTTTCAGACAGCTCGGCGGTGAGCTTCTCACCCTCGGCTCAGACGCTCATTTCACCGAGCACGTAGGTGCAGGAATTGACAGCGGCTATGAAATTGCTCAGAGCTGCGGCTTTGAATATGTAACCTATTTCAAAGGTCGCAAGCCCGTACAGGTAAAGATTGAAAAATAAAACTCACGGAAGGTGATACTCATGCTCAACGGAAAAGTTACACTTGAAGCACCCGCAAAAATCAACCTTATGCTCGACATAATCCGTCTTTTGCCAAACGGATACCACAGCCTTTTCATGATTATGCAGACGGTTGACCTTTGCGATACGGTTGAGGTCAGCCTGCGTGATGACGGCGTTATAAACCTTACCTGCAGCGAAAAGTCCCTGCCCGTTGACAGAAAAAATATCGCCTACCGCGCCGCAGAAAAATTCTTTGAAGCAACAGGGCTTCAGCTCGGTGCAGACATTACTCTCACAAAGCGCATTCCCTTTGCAGCAGGTCTTGCAGGCGGCAGTACAGATGCTGCAGCCGTACTCAAGGCGCTGAACACACTGTGCGAAACGAACCTGTCAACCGCTCAGCTGTGCGATATCGGTGTCAGGTTAGGTGCAGACGTACCTTTTTGTATCTGCGGCGGCACTATGCTCGCACAGGATATCGGTCAGGTGCTCTCTCCCCTGCCCAAACTGAAGGACTGCTTTATCGTGCTTGTAAAGCCCGATGTGAGCGTTTCCACCAAAGAAGCTTACGACGCATTTGACACCTGCCGCAATATCAGACACCCCGACTGCACGGCAATACTCCACGCGGCGGCAAATTCCGATTTTGAAGGCATTTTAGAAAACGTCGGCAATGTTTTTGAGCAATTCATCGAAGTGCCGCAGAGAGCCGAAATAAAGGCAATTATGCGACGCTGCGGTTCACTTGCCTGCTGTATGAGCGGCAGCGGACCGACAGTTTTCGGTATATTTGACAGCGAAAAAAATGCAGTTGATTGCATTAACAGCATCTCCGAAAAGCTCGGCAAAGCATACCTCACAAAACCTGTATAAAAGGGATGAAGAATATGAAAATCAGAAAGATTCTTTCGGCGGTTTTACTCCTTTGCGTAATCGCAGGTACATTCTCAACAGGTGCTTCGGGTGCAGAAAAAGTATCGGGAGAAATTCTTCCCTCCACGTGGGCGGCTGTTGACGGACTCGGACGCACGCTTTCGACCTATAACGATGTAGGCGAAAAAAGGCAGGATAAGTACGTCGCCATGTTCTACTGGACCTGGCATTATCCGTGGGTAAAAGATTACGAGCCGATAACAACGGGAAGCGTGCTTGATGTTTATCCCGATGCAAATAATGACTGGGACCACCCCGCATGGGGAAACTATATTGACGGCAGACCGTTTTTCTGGGACGAGCCTCTGTTCGGTTTTTATACAAACACCGATGAGTATGTGCTTCGCAAGCACGCTGAGCTTCTTGCCGATGCCGGAATTGACGTAGTATTCTTCGATACCACAAACGGCACGCTCGTTTTTGAGGATGCGTACCGCAAACTGCTCAAGGTATGGAAAGAAGCTAAAGCAGAAGGTGTGAATGCTCCCAAAATTTCGTTCATACTCAACTTCTCCAACCTTGATGAAATAAGAACTCAGCTCCACTTTATTTATGACGATATTTACTCAAAAAAAGAATACAGCGATATGTTCTTTATATGGGACGGAAAGCCTATGCTTATGGCAGATGTAAGAGCGCTTGACATAACGCAGAAAAAGGACAAGGAGATATACGACTTCTTCACTTTCCGTGACAACGAGTCTACATATTTCACCGATGATTCTGCCTATATCAGGGATACATGGGGCTGGTGCTCAAGCTATCCTCAGGCAAGGTTCGGCAAAAAGCTTTTCGGCGGCACAGAGCAGATGTGCGTTTCCGTTGCACAGAATGCAGGCGAAGGCAGACTTGTTGCCATGAACGATCCGACGCTTGATGTTCAGGGCAGAAGCTTTGCTCACGGTGATTATTCATACAGCTACACTTACGCAGGAAAAGAAATAACCGTTGATAAAAACATTGAAAACTCTCTGCTCTACGGCCTCAATTTCCAGCAGCAGTGGGACTATGCGATTGATGTTGACCCGGACCTTGTGTTCGTAACAGGCTTCAACGAATGGATCGCAGGCAGATTTGCAAACTGGCAAGGCACGGAAAGTGCTTTCCCCGATCAGTACAACCCCGAGCACAGCAGAGATATTGAGCCCTCCGCAGGTATACTCAAGGACTATTATTACTGCCAGCTAGCAGAGAATGTGCGCCGTTTCAAGGGCGCAGATCCACTCCCAAAAACTCAGGCAGAAAAAACTATAGACATCAACGGCTCTGCTTCACAATGGGACGGCGTGCTCCCCGAGTACAACCACTACGAGGGCAGTACAAAAGAACGCAACAGTGCAGGCTGGAAAGGTTACTATTACACCAACAGCACAATGCGCAACGATATTGTGCAGGCAAAGGTTGCCTATGACAGCGAAAATGTCTACTTCTATGTAAGAACGGCGAATGACCTCACACCGTCAACAGACAGTGCGTGGATGCGCCTTTTGCTTGATACCGACACGAGCGGCGTTTCCTCAAACTGGGAGGGATTTGAATACGTCATAAACCGCACCTCACCTGCAGACGGCAAGGCAACGCTTGAAAAAGCACTTGGCGGAACAGAGTTTGAAGAGGTATGCAAGGTCGAGTTCAGCTCAAACGGCAATATACTTCAGCTGAGCGTACCCCGTACGGCGCTCGGTCTGACAAAAGACGAAATCAAGTTCAACTTCAAGTGGTCTGATAATATGCAGAGCGATGATATAACTGACTTTTATGTCAACGGTGATGTTGCCCCCGGCGGACGCTTCACATTTGTTTTTGACAGCACCGCAAAGGGTACGGCGGAAGAAACAGAAGAAACCGGAAAAGGATTTTTTGATATTCTGCTGAAAAAACTCAGCCCGCTCTATGCCGATTTCAGAAAATTCTGCAACTACATATTCAGATAAAAAAACAACGCAGTCTTTCTGTTAAAAAGACTGCGTTGACTTTTATTAAAGCAGATTTTTTCTCAGCTCTGCGCCTGATTTTGAACTCAGGTATGCAGGCGGAACATCAAAAACGGTTTTGCATCCCGTCATACCCTCGGCATTCATTCTTGCTGCCGCTCTTGCAAAGCAGACAAGCACGCTTGCCGTAAACTCAGGGTTTGAATCGAGCTTGAGGCTGTATTCAATAATGTGGTTATGTTCAAGGTCAGCACCCGTTTTGCCGCTTCGAATTACAAAGCCGCCGTGAGGAATGCCGCCGTGGTTTTCTTTAAGCTCCTGCTCGGAGATGAAAGTAACCGTTGTATCGTAATCTGCAAAATAGTTGGGCATTGATTTGATTTCTTCTGCAATTCTCTCTTTGTCTGCACCCTCCTCGGCAACAACAAAGCACTCTCTTGTGTGCTTCTCTCTTGTTGTAAGCTCGGGGTTTGAGCCGCTTCTTACAGCATCGAGAGCCGCCTGAACGGGAACTGTGTACTGCTTACCGTCGGCAACACCGTCCACCCTGCGGATAGCGTCTGAATGGCCCTGGCTGACACCCTTGCCCCAGAAAGTATAATCCTTTCCTTCAGGGAGGATTGCACTGCCGTAAAGGCGGTTGAGAGAGAACATTCCCGGATCCCAGCCGACAGAAATGAGTGCGGTTTTGCCGCAAGCACGCGCCGCCTCGTCAACCCTGTCAAAATGCTCGGGAATTCTAGCGTGAGTATCGAAGCTGTCAACAACATTAAACAGCTCTGCAAGTGCAGGAGTCTGAACGGGAAGATCAGTCGCACTGCCGCCGCAGATAATCATAACATCTATCTTGTCGGTCATCTTTTCGGCTTCTTCGGCTTTGTAAACATTAACTCCCGGCGTGTTTATCTTCACGCTCGAGGGATCGCGGCGTGAAAAAACCGCAACCAGCTCAAGGTCATCGTTCTGGCGGATTGCGTTTTCAACGCCTCTGCCCAGATTGCCGTAGCCGTAAATACCAATTCTTATCATAACTATGCCTCCATATAAAGTAAACCAACAACGAAAATATATCACAACGCAGTGCGACTTGCAAGAATTTTTTTTACAAAAATTACCGTTTGGCACTCATTGAGGAGAGCAAACCGCCCGTGAGCATTATCGCCTGAGCCGCAAAATAAACGGTAACCGCCACACATAAAACCTTCTTTACGGCTGACAGCACACCGATTGTTTTGCCTGCACACACGAGCAGCTTCATCATTGTACAAACCCTTGTCAGCAAATTATTTCCCTCCTTTCAGCACAACCGCATGGGCAACAGACGGCACACTTTCGCCCTGGAGCGGAGAAAGCTGTGAGAGCAGTGCTCCCGTACCGACAAAAAGTATTTTTTTCAGTTCACCCGATGCAAGCCTGCGCATAAAATGGGTGCAAACAACAGCCGCACTGCAGCCGCAGCCCGAGCCGCCCGAGTTTATCTGACGGTCGTTCATATCGTAAATCAACAGTCCGCAATCTCTGTGCCGCTGAGTGATATCAAGGCCGAAATCCTTATCCAGCAGCTCATACATCAGCTTTGATCCCACAGCACCGAGGTCACCGGTCACAATCAGGTCATATTCCTCAGGCGATACCCCTCTTTCGCTCAGATGAGTATAAATTGTGTCTGCCGCCGCAGGAGCCATTGCCGCACCCATATTATTAGCATCGGTAATTCCGAGGTCACACATTTTGCCAAAGGTAACGCTCTCAATGCAAACATTTGATTGCTCGGCTGAAAGCACAGCCGCACCTGCCGCAGTTGCAGTCCACTGAGCCTGCGGCGGACGCTGGCCGCCATATTCAAGCGGCAGACGAAACTGCTTTTCGGCAGAGCAGAAATGTGACGAGGTTGCGGCAACTGCACAGCCTGCCGCAGAGCTGTCCACGGCGAGTGATGCCATACCGAGGGAAAGCGCCATTGTGGAGCAGGCACCGTAAAGCCCGACAAAAGGAATGCCAAGACCTCTTATGCCAAAGGTCGTACCCATGCTCTGACCGAGCAGGTCACCTGCCATTATAATGTCAACATCGCCGGGAGCCTTACCTGCTTTTTTCAGCGCAGTTTCAACAGCACATTTCTGCATTGCACTCTCAGCCTTTTCCCACGTATCCTCATTCATACGCACATCCTCAAACACACGGTCAAACTCTTCACCCAGAGGGCCGTCGCCCTCTTTTTTGCCGACTACGCCTGCCGCCGCGGCAATGCCGACCGTACCAGATATTTCAAAGCTCTGTCTTCCGATTTTTTTCGGCAATTAAATCACACCCTTTTCAGCTATTCTTCGCATTGCAAACAGAAATATTCTCAAGTAATTTATGCCTTTGCAAAACAAAAAATCAGCGAAAATCCTTAACGGACAATCGCTGATTTTAATAAAAATATTCAAATTAAAACTTAAGGCAGAACATTTCCTGCAGATTTGTAAATCTCATACCAATCCTCACGGCTCAGGCTGACCTTTGCCGCATCAAGACAAGCCTTAAGGCGTTCAAGGTTTGTGGTACCCGTAACAGGCTGCATTTTTGCAGGGTGACGGAGAATCCACGCAAAGGCAAGCGTTGTTTTGGAAACGCCGTATTTTTCGGAGAGCTTGTCAAGCGTGCTGTTAAGCTCGGGGAATTTTTCGTTATCAATATAGCAGCCCTCAAAAAATCCGTACTGCATCGGCGACCACGGCTGAATTGTTATTTTATTCAGGCGGCAGAAATCCAGCACACCGCCGTCACGGTTAACCGCCGAATCGTTATACATATTCACATTTATGCCCGACTGAATCATCGGAGCGTGCATTACGGAAAACTGGAGCTGATTAACGCAAAGCGGCATATCAAGGCAGCTCTGCAAAAGCTGAATCTGATAAGGATTCTGGTTTGAAACACCGAAATGGCGCACCTTGCCCGAAGCTTTCAGCTCGTCAAAAGCTCTTGCAACATCCTCTGGCTCCATAAGCGCATCGGGACGGTGAAGCAAAAGCACATCAATATAATCCGTACCAAGTCTTTCAAGCGAGCCATTAACGGATTTAATTATATGCTCATAAGAAAAATCGAACATTTTACCCGGCACAATGCCGCACTTTGTCTGAATGATAATATTTTCACGCAGAGAAGGTGTCAATGCCCTGCCGAAAACAGTTTCGCTTTTTCCGCCGCCGTAAATATCTGCGTGGTCGAAGAAATTTGCCGAGTTTTCGAGCGCAGTTGCGATAAATGCACCTATTTCTTTTTCGCTCATTGAGCTGATACGCATACATCCGACAGCAACGGTCGGTACCTGCATACCGCTTTTTCCAAGTTCAATGCCGTACATATTATCCTTCCTTTCGTTTTCCTTTTTTTGATGCGGTCAGCTCATGGCTCAGCCCGAGCAGCCATTTGATTTTATCCTCATCGGCATTTTTGCCAAGGACAACCGTCACCCAATTTGTCTTGCTCATATGATAGGCAGGATAAAATCCGCTCTCGTGCAGAAGTGAGCCAAGCAGAATCGGGTCGGTTTTTATATTCATAACATCAATTTTTGCGTCCGACTCCATACCGAGCTTTTTAGCGGAAATATCCATAATTACAGCAAACCACTTTTTATTTGAACGGTGACGGAAAACTGCAAAAGCCGGTGCGCTTTCCCACGGATATTCAGGGCTTACACCGTAAACCTCATCAATGTATTTTATCAAATAATCTCTGTCCATTTTTATTTACCGAGAAAAAGCCGTCCGCTCACGCAGACGGCTTTCAGTTACATAGAATTTTTATCAGAAATGACCGCCTCTGATTGATACAACAACCTCATCAATCTTCATATAAACGAGACCGAGCAACTCAACCGCCTTATAGAGCGCTGTACGGAAGAAAACGCTTATGGGGTGATCGTCAAATCCCTTTGTCTTTTCGATTGTGATGCTGTCAAGCAGCTCGCTGTTATCGCCGCGGAAGGTCTTGACCGACATTGTGGTATCGGTAAACTCAACTGTTGAGTACGTTGTTACATCGGCATTTTCAAATCCGTATGCGGTATATGGCCAGAGATACATATTCTCCATTGAGCCCTGGTCACAGCAGGCGTTTGTATTGAGATAAATTATGCCGTTGGGATTCTTATAGGTTTTGCCGCTTTCAGCCTTGCCGACAACAACACCGTCGCTGATGAAGTTTGAACGGCCCTGCATATGAGTGTGACCTGTAAAGACCATATCGAGGTCATACATCTCAAAAACAGGCTGGAACACAGCATTGAGAAGAATATTTGTCTCAGGCTCAAGCATTGCAATGCCGGGAGCATAGAGACCCTGGTGCATAACACCGATTCTCCACTTAGCATCGGGGTTAGCTTCAACGGCCTCTTTTGCCATTTCTCTGTGGTCTGCCGCAGAGCCTGAACAAGCATCAAAAACAAGGTAGAGCACATCACCGTAGCGGAACCAGAAATCTCTGTCAAGGCCCGTAAAATACTTACCGAAAAACTCATTGGGCATATGGGTGTAGTACTCGTACATCATACCCTTTTTGTCATGATTACCGATTGCGAGTGCAAGCGGAAGGCTTCTTGTATATTCCGGCATAAGAAGTGTCTGCCACTCATCGGCAGCCTTACCTGTTGAGGTGTTGTCACCGGGTGAAAGAAGGAAACTGATATCGGGATTCTTTGTAAGAGCCTCATCAAGTACACCCTGCCATACATAGCCGATTCTGGACTGCTCTTCGGGATTGTCGGTTGACTGACCGCCAATCTGGATATCGCCTACAAGCAGCATTTTATAGCTGTCAAAGCCTTTTGATTCATACTTGCATGGCTTGCTCCAGCCCTTATCGCCGTACCACTGATAATAATAAACCGTATTTTCTTCAATACCCGTCATTGTAATGCGGCAGACAACCTGCTCATCCGTTTCGGCGGGAGTTGTTTCGCCCTTGAATGTTACAAAGCCTGTCATAGACTTGTTCTTTGCAAGCCTGACCTCGGGCTTTGCGCCGTCTTTATCCGCATGCCAGCAGATGTTGAGCTGAGTTTCGTCAGCACCGACACAGAGCATAGGAAGTGTATTTTCGTCTCTGAGTGATGCGTAGAGCTTATCCCACTGCGCCTTTGTCATTGACTTGTCGTCAAATGCGGCAGAGGAAACCATTACGCACTGGAAAAGCATAATCAGACACAAAATCAAAGCTGTAAATCTTGCTGTTTTTTTCATATTTTCAACCTCCCGAAAATATTGTATTTCCATTTTAGCACATAAAATTTAACTTTACAAGCATTGTATTCCGATAACCGTATATGATAGAATAAAATCGGTGAATAATTATGACAGAAATACAGAAATTACTTTTCGGTCTGCAGGATATCGCTTACCGCGATTTTCACAGCAGACTCATACCCGAAACCGACAAAAGCACGGTTATAGGCGTGCGTACGCCCGAAGTGAGAAAGCTCGCAAAACAGCTTTACGGCACCGAAGAGGCAAGCCGGTTTATGCAGAGTCTTCCTCACAGATATTATGACGAAAACAACCTGCACGCATTTATGATTGAGCAGATAAAAGACTATGACCGCACCGTTGCCGAGCTTGAAAGATTTCTGCCCTTTATTGACAACTGGGCAACCTGCGATATGCTCCGACCAAAAGTATTTGCAAAGCACAGAACCGAGCTGAAAGAAAAATGCCTTGAATGGATAAAAAGCGGACAAACATATACTGTTCGCTTCGGCATTGTAATGCTTATGACGCATTTTCTCGACGTTGATTTTTCCACTGAGCTTCTCAGCGCCGTTGCACAAATCAGAAGCGACGAATACTACATAAAAATGGCTGTGGCGTGGTATTTTGCAACCGCACTTGCAAAGCAATATGACTGCACCCTGCCTTATATCGAAAACCGCTGTCTTGACACATTCACACACGTTAAAACAATACAAAAAGCAAGGGAGAGCTACCGTGTTACTCCCGAACAGAAAGCGTATCTGAAATCACTTGTCTGACAAGTGATTTTTGTTTTTGTGAATTTCAACAATAAAACAGGCAATAATTTTGTTAAAGTGATATGGCGCTATTTTATTGACTGTAAGAAGTAAAAGATATATAATTTTAATAATATACTAAAAGGGAAAATGTTTTTAGATATAAGGAGGATATATTAATGAGAAATGTTATGAATTTCAACAGCAACTGGCTCTTCTCAAAAACCGCCTCTGCTGTACCCTCTGCTCTGCCTGCAGATTGGGAGCAGCTCAATCTTCCCCACACATGGAACGCAACCGACGGACAGGACGGCGGCAACGATTATCACAGAGGTACTTGCTACTATGCAAAGGAATTTGCAAAGGCTGACCTGCCGCAGACAGACAGAGTTTACCTCGAGATTCAGGGCGCAAACTCCTCTGCTGAGGTTTACCTCAACGGTGCAAAAATAAAATCGCACGATGGCGGCTATTCCACATGGCGTGTGGATATGACCGATTCACTCAAAGATACAAACCTGCTTGTAATCGCAGTTGACAACTCACCCAACGACAGAGTTTATCCGCAGATGGCTGACTTCACTTTCTACGGCGGTCTTTACCGTAATGTCAATATCATCGGCGTAAGCAATTCTCACTTCGACCTTGATTATTACGGCGCACCCGGAATCAAGGTAACACCTGAGATAGAGGGCAAGGATGCCGAAATTGAAATTGAGGTTTATGTAACAAATAAAAAAGACGGTCAGAGCTTCCGCTACACCGTTCTTGATGCAGAGGGCAACACCGTTGCAACAAAGACAACAGACGACAGCGACGAAGAGCTTGACATCAAAAACGTTCACCTCTGGCACGGCAAGAAGGATCCCTACCTTTACACAGCAAAGGTTGAGCTTCTTGAGGGCGATACGGTGCTTGACTGCGTAAGTGCACGCTTCGGCTGCCGCACATTCAAGGTTGATCCCGATAAGGGCTTCTTCCTCAACGGCGAGAGCTATCCGCTCAGAGGTGTTTCCCGCCACCAGGACAGACTCGGTATAGGCAACGCACTTCTCCCCGAGCATCACGAGGAGGATATCGAGCTTATCCTTGAAGTAGGCGCAAACACGATCCGCCTTGCTCACTATCAGCACGATCAGTATTTCTATGACCTTTGCGATGAAAAGGGTCTTGTAATCTGGGCGGAGATTCCCTATATCTCCAAGCATCTTCCCAACGGACGCGAAAACACAATTTCACAGATGTATGAGCTTGTCTGCCAGAATTACAACCACGCTTCAATCTTCTTCTGGGGTCTTTCAAACGAAATAACAATGGGCGGCGCTGAGGATTCCGACCTTATCGAAAACCACAAAATCCTCAATGACCTTGTACACAAGCTTGACGAAACCCGTCTTACAACAATAGCTGTTGTTTCAATGTGCGGTATAGATGCTTCTTATCTCAAAATTCCGGATCTCGTTTCGTATAACCACTATTTCGGCTGGTACGGCGGCGATACATCAATGAACGGTCCGTGGTTTGATAAGTTCCACGCTCAGCACCCCAATATTCCTATCGGCATGAGCGAATACGGCTGTGAGGCACTCAACTGGCACAACTCCACTCCTTCTCAGGGCGACTACTCCGAAGAATACCAGGCATTCTATCACGAGGAGCTTATCAAGCAGCTCTTCTCCCGTCCCTTTATCTGGGCAACACACGTATGGAATATGTTTGACTTCGGTGCAGACGCAAGAGCTGAGGGCGGCGAAAACGGACAGAACCACAAGGGTCTTGTCACATTTGACCGCAAGTACAAGAAGGATTCCTTCTTCGCATACAAAGCATGGCTCTCCGACGAACCCTTTGTACACCTTTGCGGCAAGAGATATATTGACCGTGTAGAGGATACAACAAAGGTTACCGTTTACTCAAATCAGCCTGAGGTTGAGCTTTTTGCAAACGGAGTCAGTCTCGGCAAGAAAACAGCCGCTGACCACTTCTTCTATTTCGATGTACCCAACGCAGGCGAAACCACACTCACTGCTGTTGCAGGCGAATGCAAAGACGAAAGCGTAATCCGCAAGGTTGATAAATTCAACGAGGATTATCTGCTGCGTGAAAAGGGCGCAATCCTCAACTGGTTTGATGTTACTGAGCCCGAGGGCAGACTCTCACTCAACACTCCCATCAGCGAGGTCATGGAGACATTCCGCGGCAAGCTCGTAATGCTTTCCGTCGGTGCAATGATAATGAAGCAGCTCAAGGCAAACTCAAAGTCCAAAGAGAACAGCGGCGGATTTTCAGCCGCAGGCTTCAAGCTCACACCCGATGTTATGAAAATGCTCGGCGGTTTCTCAATTCTCAGAGCCTCCAGCATGATGAGCATGATAAACATCAGCGTTACAAAAGAACAGCTTCTCAGCATTAACAAGAAGCTCAACAAGATTAAGAAAAAGAACTGAAGAGGAGAAACAAAATGAAGCTCTCTTTCCGTTGGTACGGCGAATCCGATCCGATTTCGCTCCAATATATCAGACAGATTCCTAACATGAGGTCAATCGTCAGCGCTGTTTACGATGTAAAGCCGGGCGAAGTATGGCCCGAAGAATCTATTGCAAAAATGGCAAAGCAGTGTGAGGACAACGGACTTGTCTTTGACGTTGTGGAGTCAATTCCCGTTCACGAAAACATCAAGCTCGGCAGAGGTAACGTTGACGAGCTGCTCGAGGTTTACTGTGAGAATATCCGCCGCTGTGCAAAGTACGGCGTAAAGTGCGTAACCTACAACTTTATGCCCGTATTTGACTGGACACGCACTCAGCTTGACAAGGCCGCTGAGGACGGCTCAACAAGCCTTGTTATGTACTGGGAGCAGATGAAGGGTCTTGACCCGCTCAAGGACGATATTCATCTTCCCGGCTGGGATTCCAGCTACACACAGGACGAGGTAAGAGAGCTTATCTCCGCTTACGGTGAAATCGGCTCCGAGGGTCTGTGGGCAAACCTTGAGAAATTCCTCAAAAAGGTTATTCCCGTTGCGGAGGAATGCGGTGTAAGAATGGCAATTCATCCCGATGACCCGCCCTACCCGATTTTCGGCTTGCCGAGAATAATCACAAGCGAAGAGAATCTCGACCGTATGCTTGCCATTGTCGATTCACCTGCTAACAGTCTCTGCCTTTGCACAGGCTCACTCGGCTGTGCGGCAACAAACGATGTTATTGCAATGGTCAGAAAATACAGCGAAATGGACAGAATCGCTTTCATGCACATGAGAAACATTCTGATTATGGAAGACGGCAGCTTTGAAGAGAGCGGTCACCTTTCCTCCTGCGGCAGCCTTGATATGTACGAAATCACAAAGGCACTCGCAGAAACAGGCTTTGACGGCTATGTAAGACCCGACCACGGCAGAATGATCTGGGGCGAAACAGGAAAGCCCGGCTACGGCCTTTATGACCGTGCGCTCGGTGCAGCATATATTAACGGACTTTTTGAGGCCTGCGAAAAAGCGGCAAAATAAACGGAGGAAATCAAAATGCAGAAAAATGTACTTAATACAGACCTTACAGGCAAGGTTGCCGTAGTTACAGGCGCAGGCGGCGTGCTCTGCAGTGCGTTTTCCAAAACACTTGCACGCGCAGGCGCAAAGGTTGCCTTGCTTGACCTTAACGATGCCGCCGCAGAAGAGGTTGCGGCACAGATAAGAGCTGAGGGCGGCGAAGCAAAAGCATACAAGTGCGATGTGCTTAACAAGGAGATCTGCTATGCTGTTGCCGACACAGTTGAAAAAGAAATGGGCAAGTGCGACATTCTTATCAACGGTGCAGGCGGCAACAACCCCAAGGCAACGACGGACAAGGAATACTTTGAGCTTGGCGATATCGATGCTGACACAAAGAGCTTCTTTGACCTTGACAGCGCAGGCGTAGGCTTTGTATTCAACCTCAACTTCCTTGGCACACTTATCCCAACACAGGCATTTGCCCGCCAGATGGTAGGCAGAGAGGGCTGCAACATCATCAACATCAGCAGTATGAACGCTTACACTCCTCTCACAAAAATTCCTGCTTATTCAGGTGCAAAAGCCGCTATTTCAAACTTCACACAGTGGCTTGCCGTTCACTTCAGCAGAGTCGGCATCAGAGTCAACGCTATTGCACCCGGCTTTTTCTCAACAAAGCAGAATGCCGCTCTTCTCTGGAATCCCGACGGCTCACCCACAGCACGCACAGGCAAAATCCTTGCCGCAACACCTATGGGAAGATTCGGCGAGAGTGCAGAGCTTGACGGCAGTCTTCTCTTCCTTGTAAATAACGATGCCGCCAGCTTCATCACAGGCGTTGTAATTCCCGTTGACGGCGGCTTCTCGGCATATTCAGGCGTATAAAGGAGAAAAAATATGAATTCCATTTCAGAAAAAATTTCAGCAATCGGCGTTGTACCTGTAATCAAGCTCAACAATCCCGCAAGAGATGCCGCACCGCTTGCCAAAGCGCTCTGCGAGGGCGGTGTGCCTGTTGCGGAGGTCACATTCCGTGCGGCAGGTGCCGCAAAGGCAATTAGGCTCATGAGCGAGGCTCAGCCCGATATGCTCGTCGGTGCAGGCACAGTTCTCACAACAGCTCAGGTAGACGAAGCAATTGAGGCAGGTGCAAAGTTTATTGTTACACCCGGCCTTGATATCGAAATTGTAAAATACTGCCAGAAAAAGGGCATTGAGATTTACGCAGGCTGTACCACACCCACAGATTATCACGCTGCATACAAGCTCGGTCTTGAGGTGCTCAAGTTCTTCCCTGCAGAGCAGAGCGGCGGTTTAGCCAAAATCAAGGCTATGAGCGCACCTTTCCCGATGTTCAAGGTTATGCCCACAGGCGGCATTTCTCTTAAGAATCTCGGTGAATATATCTCCTGCCCCGTTATTGCTGCCTGCGGCGGCTCGTATATGGTCACCGCAGACCTTATTGACAACGGCAAGTGGGACGAAATCACAGAGCTTTGCAAACAGTCGGTACAGATTGTCAAGGAGGCAAGAGCAAAATGAAAAAGGTTGTAACCTTCGGCGAGCTTATGCTCAGACTTCAGCCCTATGATTATCTGCGCTTTGTTCAAGCAGATTCATTTGAAGCCACATTTGGCGGCGGTGAGGCAAACGTTGCCGTATCCCTTGCAAACTACGGCTTTGATGCTCACTATGTAACAAAGCTCCCCAAGCACGCAATCGGTCAGATGGCTGTAAATTCGCTGCGCAAATACGGCGTCAACACCGCTGACATCACAAGAGGCGGTGACAGAGTAGGTATCTACTTCCTTGAAAAAGGCGCTTCTCAGCGCGGCAGCGTTTGTATTTATGACAGAGCACACAGCGCAATTGCTGAGGCTTCTGCAGAGGATTTTGACTGGAACAGCATTTTTGACGGTGCTGAGTGGTTCCACTTTACCGGTATCACCCCCGCACTCGGCGGCAACCTTGTTGAAATCTGCAAACAGGCTTGTATTGCGGCAAAGGCTCACGGCGTTAAGGTAAGCTGTGACCTCAACTACCGCGGCAAGCTCTGGACCCGTGACGAGGCAAGAGCGGCAATGACCGAGCTTTGCAAATATGTTGATGTGTGTATCTCCAATGAAGAGGATGCAAAGGATGTTTTCGGCATTGAGGCAGAAAATACAGACATCACCGCAGGCGAGCTCAATAAAGAGGGCTACAAATCCGTTGCCCGTCAGCTTGCCGACAAATTCGGCTTTGAAAAGGTTGCAATAACCCTGCGTGAGAGCAAAAGTGCGTTTGACAACGATTGGAGTGCAATGCTCTACGATGTTGCAAGCGACGAATACTGCTTCTCCAAGGTATACCACCTGCACATCATTGACCGTGTAGGTGGCGGTGACAGCTTCGGCGGCGGTCTTATTTATGCACTTCTCAGCGAAAAGGACACTCAGGCTGCTGTTGAATTTGCTGTTGCGGCATCCGCACTCAAGCATTCAATCGAGGGCGATTACAACTTCGTAACGGTTGACGAGGTTGAAAAGCTTGCAGGCGGCAACGCTTCAGGCAGAGTACAGAGATAAATTTTCAATAATATCAAAGACGGTGTGACAAAAATCACACCGTCTTTTTCAATAAATTCTTATATCATAATCTTTTTTAATCAGTTCATAGTAAGCATCTTCAAGATTATCCCAAGCATTTTTATTTGTGTAGCGTTGCTTCTCAAAAGTTTCGTATGCTTTATTCAATTTCGGATGGCGCTCAACAAATTCTCCCGACTCTATGTCCTCAATAATCATCAACGAAAAAGCAGAGTTCATTCCAATTGTGTATGCTCTGTTTTTTCTGTATTCAGTTACCTCTGCCAAAGATATACCGTAAACACTCCGACAGTATTCTTCGTCAATGCCTTCATCATCGTCAGTATTTTCTATACTTTTGATCAAATCCTTATCCCACGTGTCGAGTTCGAGCCCGATTTTCTCAGCATAATCAGCAATAACATAATAGCGGACAAGATCATTTATACTCCTATTCTTACCGTCTATAGAATACATATCCAAATCCGTCTGATTAATTTCTGTACCGTTCACAGTTGCAAGAACCTTAGGATCTCTTGCATTTTTCATTGCTTTATCCAAAAGCTCTTTATACGAACTTACATTTGTCTGTACCTCAGGTGTTGCAGGAAAAATTTTTTTCAATTCAAAATATCCCACAACAGCAATCAAGAGCAGCAACGAAGCTGCGACAGCCAATATCTTTTTCAGCATTTATTATTTCACCTCTGTTACGGCAAATTATAAACCATTGGAGAAAGCAAAACAACTAAAAATCGATTACAGATTTATTTCTTTTTGTAATCATTTTGTTGCTTTTTTGAGCGTTCGTTGCTAAACTGTAAATTGAAGATACAATTCTACACCACATCCGTCATTTTCTTAACAAAAATGCCACCTTCCCTCAGGGTAAGGCACTTAAAATTCTGTCGGTGACTGATGAGGTGTAAGCAGAGCATCGTTCAAGCAAACTACAATCATAACGACAAGGAGAAAAAGTATGTTTGAAAACGCAAAATGGATATCGAAGGACAGAAAAATTGATGACGGCAGCAGACTTTTTCGCAAGAGCATCAATATTGAAAAGCCTGTAAAAAATGCTGTTATGCATACTGTTGCTCTGGGCTACGGCGAATACACCGTAAACGGCACAATAGTGAGCAACGAGGTGCTTTCTACTCCGTTTACAAAGTTTGATTCCCGCACGCTTTATCTCACCTACGATGTGACGAACCTTATCACCGAGGGTGAAAATGTGCTGGGTGTTTTTGCAGGCAACGGCTGGTACAACGATATAGGCAAAACATGGGATTATGAAAAAGCCCCGTGGCGCAGCCATATCAAGATGGTAATGCAGCTCGATATTGAATATACCGACGGCACGGCTCAGACCGTAGTCTCCGACAGCTCGTGGAGGGTTGAGAACGGACCTGTTACCTACAACCATGTGCGCGAGGGTGAAACCTACGATGCAAGGCTTGAAATGCCCGGCTGGAACAAGCCCGGATTTGACGATTCCGAATGGGCAAATGCCGATGTGTGTGCAGGTCCCGGCGGAAAAATTGAGCCTGTTGACTGGGTGCCGATAAGAATAGTACGCACTCTTGAGGCAAAATACATGGGCAACGGCATTTACGATTTCGGCGAAAATATATCAGGCTGGGTAAAAATCAGAGCGAGCGGCAAAAAAGGCACAGAAATTCAACTTCGCTATGCCGAGCAGCTCAAGCCCGTCGGCATTGAGGTTGAAACAGACAACATAACCTCTTTCACATGGCAGCAGAATCACACGGACAAGTACATCCTCAAGGGTGAGGGTGCTGAGGAATGGCAGCCGAGATTTGTCTACCACGGCTTCCGCTATGTGAAAGTAATAAACGCACCTGAGGATTTTGAAATCGTTGCCTGTGTTGTACATACAGATTTGCAGAGTATCGGCTCATTCGAGTGTTCAGACGAAATGCTCAATAAAATCCACTCCGCTTCACGCCTTGCAACTCTTTCAAACTTTGTAGGCATACCCACAGACTGTCCGCACAGAGAGCAGAACGGCTGGACGGGCGATGCTCAGCTTTCCTGCCAGCAGGCGCTCTACAACTTTGACATGGTAAGGTCATACAAAAAATGGCTTAACGATTTCAAGGATGTTCAGCGTCAGAACGGTCAGCTGCCCGGAATCATACCCACGGGCGGCTGGGGCTACAACTGGGGCAACGGTCCTGCATGGGACGGAGCGCTCATAAACATTCCGTGGCAGATTTACCAGATAACGGGTGATTCCTCCGCAATAGCACAGATGTGGGATAACATAAAGCTTTATATTGATTATCTCTACACAATGCAGGAGAATTACATTGTAAGATTCGGCCTGGGCGATTGGTGTCCGCCCGACAATGTTGTTGAATGCTCACATCATGTTACAAGCACCGCATATTACGCTCAGTTTGCACGTATTGCGGCAAAATGTGCCGAAATAATGGGCGAAGACCCCACACCCTACACTGAGCTTGCCGAAAAGATAAAGCAGGCTTACCGCAGAGAATTTCTCGCCGATGAAGAGCTTGAAAAGAGCCAGACCTTCATCGCCTGCGGTATATATCAGCAAATGTATGAGCCCGATGAAATTCCGCTCAAGGCAGCAAAGCTTGCCAAGCTGGTAGAAGAAAACGGCTGGCATATTGACTGCGGAATACTCGGAGCAAAATACATATTCTCCGCTCTTGATGATAACGGCTATGCCGATGTGCTTTACAAAATGGTAACCGAGCCTACTTATCCGAGCTACGCTTTCTGGATAAACAGCGGTCTGACCGCCCTGAGCGAGGACTGGGAGATGAGAAATTCACTCAACCACCATATGTTCAGCGAGGTTGACCACTGGTTCTACCGCCACATCGCAGGCATTAAAATTGACGAAAACGGCATTGTAATTGAGCCCGATTTCCTCTCTGTGCTTGATTGGGTAAAGGCAACCCACAAGGACATCAGCGTTGAATGGAACAAGGAAACTCTTACCGTAGCTGTGCCGACGGATGCAACAGTAATAATCAACGGCAAAAAGCAGCAAATCACAGCAGGCACGCATACGTTTGACAGGGGGTAACAAAAATGCTCAGAACAGTTCTCAAAAACGGCGTAAAATTCCTTATTGCTCTGGTGACGCTTATCAGCCCATCGCTTCTCACTCCGCTTGACCTCGGCAAAATCCCCGACGAAACCAAAACCGTTGATATGAGCAAGTTCACAGACGAGCCCGTATGGGAGGACAATTTTGACGGCACACAAATAGATACAACCAAATGGGGATTTCCCTGGTGGGAAACAGAGCGCAAGGGCGGCTACTGGCACGAAGATATGGCAAGCGTGCGTGACGGCAACCTTATAATCTCCGCACAGTATCTTGACGAGCCGCTTGAAAACAGATATTACGATGCATGGAAAGACGAAATAAACTTCAAAGACTACAAAAAGGGCTGGTACACAGCCTGCCTGCAAACAGCCGACAAGTATGAACAGTGCTACGGCTATTTTGAAGTAAGGTGTAAACTGCCTGCAGCAACGGGAATGTGGAGTGCATTCTGGATGATGAATCACAATGTTGAAGATGTCGACGGCACAGGCAAGGACGGTACAGAGGTTGATATCTTTGAATCAATGTACTACAAGGACAACTGGTGGGGCAACGATGCGGTCATAAGCGGAATTGTTTACGACGGCTACGGCGAGCATAAAAAAGGCGACTCCATAGGCAAGATTTTCGTTGAGGGTAACCCGTATAACGAGTTTAACACCTACGGTCTTGAGTGGAGTCCGACAGAATATATCTTCTACATCAACGGCGTTGAAACAGGCAGACTTTCAACAGGCGGCGTTTCACAAAACCCCGAATATCTTATTCTTTCCTGTGAATTCGCAGGAAAAAACGGCGTACAGTGGTCTGACAGACACGGTACAGGCGAAATCAGCAAAACGCCCGAAGAAAACTGGCCAGCAGAATTTGTTGTTGACTATGTAAAATGCTACCAGTATAAAGAATTGCCGGACCAATAATTATTGACATATTTGTTTATTTAATATATTATAAAGTGAATTCAAAATTTTTAAGGTTGGTGAAACTGAATGGAGTTTAACAACAGCAGCCTCGGCTTATATCTTATAGCCGGAGCGGTTATCCTCTTCGTCCTCGTTCAGTCCTTATTCTTCCTTGTCAAAGCATGGAAGCAGGGCAAAGCCCTCGGTCTGGACAAATCAAAGCTGCGCAATGCAGTTACATCAAGCGCACTTTTCACAATTCCGTCAGCACTTTCCGTTCTCGCAACGGTTATTGCTCTCGCACCCGCACTCGGTCTTGTTATTCCGTGGGTACGCCTTTCCGTTCTCGGTAATCTGATGTACGAAACAACGGCAGCAGAGGCCGCAATGGAAGCTCTCGGTCATCAGGGCGGTATGGCTGTACCTGTCACAGACCCTGAGGTTTATGCAGGCGTTGCCTGGGTTATGACGCTCGGTATCTGTTTCTCTCTTATTCTTCTCCCCTTTATGGCAAAGCCGCTCCACAAAAAGTTCCTTGCAGCCGGCAAGAAAGAGGCTGAGCCTGCAGAGCAGACAGCAGAAAACGCTGCAGGAGAAACCAAAAAGAAGAGAAGCCTCGGCGGATTTATCAACAGCTTCGCTACTCCCGCTATCTTCATCGGTCTTATCGGCGCTTTCATTGCCCGTGCAATCATCGGCGGCGGTAAACCCGAAACCTTTGGCGACGGTGCAGGCGTGCTTTCAATTATCACGCTTGTTGTTGCAGTTGTTGTTTCAATCGCACTTGAGGTTCTTGCAAAGAAGCTCAAGCTCACATGGCTCGAACCGTTTGTTATGCCTATCGGTATGATAATAGCTATGATCGCAGCAATTGTTTTCTTCAATGTTCTTCCCGAAGACATTGCAATGCTTGAATGGAGGGGTTAAGAAATGGCTAAAAACACAAACAAACCTTATATTGACCGCGTTCATTCATGGGGCAGAATTTCTTCAATCACAGCGCTTTGCGCACTTCTTATGTTCCCTATAGGCATCTGCCTTTACCTCAATGTTTTTCCGCCCATCAGCGGTATTCTTCAGGGTCTTCTCAAGCTTATCCCCACATACTGGACCGTTGCTGTTGTAGAAGTACTCGTTTACACGCCCATGCTCGGTGCAGGCGGCACTTACCTTTCATTCGTTACAGGCAACATTGCCAACCTTAAGCTTCCCTGTGCAATCAGCGCAATGGAGGGTGCAGACGTAAAGGCAAACTCAGAAGAGGGCGAAGTTATTTCAACAATCGCTATTGCAACAAGCTCAATCGTTACAACAGCTGTTCTTGCAATCGGCATTATCGCTTTTGCTCCTTTCCTTCAGTCTTTTACAGACAACGCACTTCTCAAGCCCGCATTCGCTCAGGTACTTCCCGCACTTTTCGGTGCGCTCGGTGCAGGCTACTTCATCAAGCATTGGAGAATTTCTTTCTTCCCGATTATCGTTATGATTATCGTGCTTATCTTCTCACCATCAATGGGTGCAAGCACACTCCTCTTTGTCGGTATTGTCGCATCAGTCGGCGGCGCTCTGTTTATGTACAAAAAGGGCTGGCTTGACAAAGTAAAGGCTTAATTTAAGTTATGTAACCGGCCCAATTCCTGTTGATTGCAGGGATTGGGCTGATTTTTTTGAAAGGGTAATAAATATGGAAAAAATACGCGTAGGTATTTTCGGACTCAGGAGAGGCGAAAACTTTATTGATAACCTTATTGCAAACGGTGCTGAAATCGTGGCAGTCTGTGAGCGTGACGAAACGGTCATCAATGAACGTAAAAGCGCAATAAAAGAAGCAGCGTTCTATAAAGATTTTGATGAATTTATAAATCACCCTATGGATGCAGTTGTGCTTGCAAACTTTTTTGCCGAGCACGCACCCTACGCAATACGCTGCCTTGAAAAGAATATTCACGTGCTCAGCGAATGCACCTCTAACGGCACAATGGCAGACGGTGTTGCACTTGTAAGAGCGGCAGAAAAGAGCAAGGCTATATATATGCTTGCAGAGAACTATCCGTTTATGCTCTTCAACAAAGAGATGAAGCGCGTTTATGACGGCGGCACGCTCGGCAGAATACTTTATGCCGAGGGCGAATATAACCATCCGTTTGACGTATATGACGGTGAAACCGCCGCAATGCTCGCACCCACAGAAAATCACTGGCGCAATTACCTGCCCCGTTCATATTACATAACACATTCGCTTGCACCGATTATGTATGCAACGGGTTCAACTCCCGTAAGAGTAAGCGCAATGCCCGTTTTTAACACCATGCCCGACGATTGCTCTGCCGCACGCTACGTAACCGATGCCGCCGCAATCATAACTACGCTCAACGATGACGATTCCGTTTTCAAAGTAACTGGCTGTGCCGCTTTCGGCGCACACGGCAACTCATACCGCCTTTGCTGCACAAACGGACAGATTGAAAACATACGCGGTATGGGTGAAAAAATAATGCTGCGCTATAACGATTGGCAGGTCCCCGAAGGAATGCAGGAGATCAACTGCTATGACCCAGAGCAGAGTGCAGAGGATGCCGCACTCTCCGAAAAAGCAGGTCACGGCGGAAGCGATTTCTTTGTTGTACGCGAATTTCTCGAGTGCATCCGTACAGGCAAAAAGCCGCCGTTTGACGTTTATTTCGCAACCACAATGGCTTCTGTTGCAATTCTTGCTCACCGCAGTATTCTCAACGGAAATCAGCCCTATGACATACCCGATTTCCGCAAGGAAGAGGACAGAGCAAAATACGAAAACGATACTCTCTGCCCTATTCCTTTTTCAGACGGTACTCAGCCCGATATTCCATGCAATTCACGCCCGGTGCAACCCTCACAAACCCAGTTTGCAAACTACCGCAAGGCAATTGAAGCATACCAAAAAAGATAAAAAAGTAAGGCTGTGAGCAATACTCACAGCCTTTTGTTTACATTATTGTCATTCTGAGGAGTGAAACGACGAAGAATCTTATAGACAAAACTTCCAAGTCAATTCACAAACAGGTGCTTACGCTTATTGAAATAATACATTTCCAGTGCAACCCATACAATAGCAGTTGCAAGGCTGAACAATACAGTATCGGCAATGTCGAGCTTTGTATTAGTCACAACAGCAAACAGAATATCGTAAATATAGAAAAAAGCTTGCTGGGTAATAATAAGCACGTAATACTTTTTAAGCGCATCTGCGGCAAACCTCTTCATCCGTGAGCGAACATAGAAATTAGCGACACCGATAAGGAAGAAGAGAACGCCAAAAATAACGTCAAATGCCTTGTTACCGGTATAAAAATACTCAATAAACTCTGTAATTCCGGCCTGTGCCAAAGCAGAATAAAATATAGTCGAAGCGGCAATCACTCCGCTGATAACAGCAACTACGCCGCTGAATATCATAGAAAACTTTACAACAAAATTGTACCATTTCATCGGCAAAGCCCGAGGCTGTTCGTCCTGAATTATCTCACGGTTTTCATCCATAGCATTCACCTTATTCCACAATATAAGCAGATGTGATTACAATATCCTCAACAGGCTTGTCGTTATAATCACGATCAATCTCAAGGAAGGAATCAACAACCTCCATACCCTCAATAACCTTGCCGAATGCGGCATAGTCACCGTCAAGGTGAGCAACCTGCTCTCTTGTATAACAGATAAAGAACTGGCTGCTTGCTGAATCATAAACAGGAGTACGGGCCATTGAAACAATGCCGCGGTCGTGCTGAAGATTGTTTTCAACGCCGTTGTTTGCAAACTCACCCTTGATTGTGTCTGCCTTTTTGCTCTCGTTCATACCGCCCTGTGCCATAAAGCCGTCAATAATGCGGTGGAACTTAAGACCGTCATAGTACTTTTCGTTAACAAGCTTGATGAAGTTGGCAACAGTAATAGGAGCATGCTCGGGATAAAGCTCCATTGTGAAGCTGCCTGCAGCCTTGCCTGCAATTTCCATTTCAAACTTAACCTTTGTATGCTCTGAACCTGAGGGAGCGTTTGTTCCCTGCTCTTCGGGGCCGCCCTCATTACCTGAGCAAGCGGTAAGAACACAAGCGCCCATTACCATTGCAAGTGCAACAGCAAAAAACTTAAAAATTAAACTTTTTTTCATTTTTCGTCACCTTTTCTCAATGTTTATTTGGTTTAATTATTGTAGCATATTCCATGCACATTTTCAATACATCCCGCTTGACTTAAAATGAGTATGCTATTAAAATAATATAAAGCTAAGTTCCGTTTGCAAAACGACAAAGGAGATTTCTGCCATGGCTCATCTGATTGAAATTAAAGATGTATATAAAATCTATAACCCCGGTGAAAATGAGGTACACGCGCTCGACGGCGTTTCGCTTTCGATTGACAGGGGCGAGTTTATTGCTATTGTCGGTCAGTCCGGCTCGGGCAAATCCACGCTGATGAACATGCTGGGGCTACTCGATGTTTGCACAAGCGGCTCGTATCTGCTTGACGGAATTGATGTTTCCACCATGACTGACGATGAGCTTTCAGGGATACGCAACCAGGAGATAGGCTTTATTTTTCAGGGCTTCAACCTTATTCCCAGTCTCACCGCCCAGGCTAATGTCGAGCTGCCTCTTGTTTACAGAGGAATCAAGGCACCCAAGCGCAGAGAGCTCAGCACCGAAGCACTCAAGCGTGTAGGACTCGAAAAACGTATGAACCACCTGCCGAACCAAATGTCAGGCGGTCAGCAGCAGCGTGTTGCAATCGCAAGAGCCGTTGCCGCAAAGCCGCCCGTAATTCTCGCCGACGAACCGACAGGCAACCTTGACACAAGCTCGGGCAAAGAGGTTATGCGAATCCTCCACGAGCTGCACGAAGAGGGCAGAACGGTTATACTCATTACCCACGATAACGGAATTGCCGACGAAGCCCAGCGTGTAATCCGCATACAGGACGGTAAGATAATCGAGGATTACAGAAACGAAAAATAAACGAAGCCTGATTTGTTCAACAGCAAATCAGGCTTTTATAATGTATTCATATTCAAGCAGCTCATCACATCGTTCCCTTAAAACAAAGCCTGATTTTTCAAACGCTTTAACTGAAGCTGTGTTTCTGAAATCAATCGATGCACAAATTTTATTAAACGCAATATCAAGACCGCCGTTACAAACCGCTTTAACAGCCGCTGTCCCTATGCCCTTATTCTGATAGTCGGGAAAAATAACAACTGCCGGATACACAACATCATCAACCAATTCGCAATGAAGTGTACCCGTAAGAATATTCTGATAAAACACTTTGTAAAATCTGACATTTTTATTCTCGGTTACATAGTTCCAATAGTTCTTTTTATCAATACTTACAAAGCGTGAAACTGACGGATGATCGTATGCGGCTTTAATTACGGTTAAATCCTTATCGCTGACAGAAGTCATCAATTCAAATTTCATTTCGCATTCTCCTTGGCGGTTTTGCAGGAGGCGATCAATAATCTGCGAATATTGCCACATAGCTTTTCGGTATGTTGATATGTGGTGATATCTATTCTTTTGGTCTCATACATCAGTTTCAGCCAATAGCTGGTTTCGCTTGATTCTTTCAGCGCAATCTCCAACTTTGCAACAAAATCTTTCTTGCTGTGTGCATATTGAGCTTCGTGGATATTCGCTCCAACGGATGTACCGGCTCTTGCAAGCTGATCTGTCATATAAGAACTCTTGGGTACGGTAACTCCATCAACGAGATTCACAATCTTAACCGCAAATTCAAAGGATAAATCAAGCAATTTATTTTCTGACATACACGCACCTTCTTTCATCGGTATTATATTATATTTTGTTGGATTTTTCAATGATATATCGCTGACGCGATATGATATACGGCTCGTACCGCGTGATATACTTGCTTCGCAAGCATGATATAATATCCGTTCCTTTATACGCGAAGCGTATATCATCTGCGAAGCAGATATCATACCTCAAGGGTATATTATCCGTTCCGGCAGGAACGGATATCATTGTAAAAACCCCTTTTGTCTGTGGACAAAAGAGGTTTTTACTTGGAGCTGGTGACGGGAATCGAACCTGCAACCTGCTCATTACGAATTGAGTAACAAAGCTTTCACGCAGTTTCACAAACTATCAAATTATGTTGATACAGAGCCATTTTGTGACACTATGCGTTTCACGGGCTTTCACGAAAAACAAACTCCAATCGCTAAAATAAACACCAAATAAACTCCAAACAAACACCAAGAATTGAGCGGCTCTGTTGACATTTATCAAAGGAGCGGTTATAATCTCATTCGTAAGGTGTTACCTATAACGGATAGGCGGTTTCACTCTTTGCCCTCGCAAGGGGG
>JAZPYF010000011.1:0-18267 GCA_045544055.1 Acutalibacteraceae bacterium
ATGAAAAAGTTAAAAATCCCTGTTATAATAGGATTAATAGTTGCAGTGCTGTTTTTGGTTGATTTACGGTTTGATTTAATTGATAGCATTATTGTGCAGTTCAGCAAAGAGAAATATGCAGAATATGTTTCTAACATTGATTATAAAAAAGAATTGTTGAAAGAACCTGTGTGTATCAAGGATATGGCAGCAGAGGATACGGTTTTTACAAAAACAGAGCTGAATAAGATCATTAAAACTTATGATTTCCACACTCAACTTAATGAAAAGTATGGTTTATCTGATGTTGCTACTGCTGACAGCGATTTTGATAAAACCGTTCAGATTCTCGAATGGCTTACGAAGCACACATATTACAGCGGCATGCAGATGAGGCTTCTGAAGGACGATACGCTTAATATTTTGGATTATTCTTTTGATAAGCCTTTTATTCGTGCCGTTAATTGCCGTTACAGAGCAATAGCTTTTGCTGACTGTCTTATATCTGTAGGAATAAATGCTTTTCCTGTGTGTATGGTTTCTTCCGGTTTTACAGGTTCTCATTTTACATGTATGGTCTACATATCCGAAAAAGATAAATGGTGTTCCTTTGACCCGTCTTTCGGGTGCTGGTTCAGCGATGAAAACGGAAATCTCCTGGATATATTTGAAATAAGGGAGCTGTTTTTGCAGAATAAAGAACCGATTGTGAAAGGGTACAGCTTCAACGGTACGCAGGAAAATTTTGATGTCTATATAAATATGTTCATGAAATACTGTATTTCAAATCTTAGTACATGGGCTGATAATTCAAGCGACAGAAGAACAGAAAAGACCTTTTCGGGAAGAAAGCAGTTTAATTCAGCAATTCCCGAAATTAGAGGCATTGTTGCAGAACAGTTGATAGAGAATTAAAAATTCTGTTTATTGTGCTTTAATCGAAATAATATTGACTGTGAAAAAATATGGTGGTATATTTATGACAATGGAAAAAGGAGGAAATAAAAATGAAAAAGATTACTGCAATTGTTTTAAGTGTTGTTATGGTTGTCTGTCTGTTCACGGTTTACGGATATGCACAAACCGAAAAGCCTTTTTATCTCGTGCTTGGTGATTCAATAGCTTACGGTTCGGGTATTTCAAATTCAAAAGAAGCCTGCTACGGTAAAATCGTTGCAGATACCAACGGCTACGATTACGCTAACCACGCAATACCCGGTCATACAACAACCAATCTCATTAATCGACTTAAAGAAGAAACGGTTATTGCTGACCTGAAAAAAGCTGATATCATAAGCATTTCAATCGGCGGTAATGATTTCCTTATGAGCAATCTTATCGGCCTTATGTTTGATTCTATTGTTTTAGGTGATTACTCTGAGTTCGACCGTATTGCAGACGGCTTTTATACCAATTTCTGTGAAATAATCGATATCATCAATTCTCACAATTCCGGTGCTGTTATTCTTATGCAGACGCTTTATAATCCGCAGTCAGGTTATCTAAGAGCACCTTATCAGCAGGGTGCAGACAGAATCAACGCCGCAATCGAAAGATATAACAAAGAAAATCCCGGCGAAATAGTTATAGTTGATGTTGCAACAGCGCTCGGTGATGATATGGCAAACTATGCCGATGATGAAATTCATCCCAGCGCACAGGGTAATGAGATCATAGCAAATACTGTTCTTGATAAGCTTGAAGAAATTAAACTCGGAAGTGATGCTTCTCCTGTAATTGCAGTAAAAGGCAAAGATATTGATATTCCTGCGATTTTTACAATGTCACTCCGATCTGTCGGTAACTTGTTCCACACAATATCGGTTATATACGGTTTCTTCACAGGATTATTCTCACAGATTATTATCTGAACATAAAACAGCAAACCGCTTCACAGTGCTTTACGTACGGTGAAGCGGTTTTTTGTTGCATTTTCTGTGTTTTCAGCAGTTTTATAACTCATTTGATAAGCCTTAGTCTTGTTATTGTGCAGATTATTCTGTGTTAGAAATTATCAGGAAATATGCGCCTTATCTTACTGAAAGGGAAAGCCAAAGTTTTTTATTTGTAATTGATGATTTTTTTATGATTTGTATTGACAAATATTAGCATAAGTGCTAAATTGTATTTGTGCTAAAACTAAAATTATTGAGTTTAGGGGAAGAATATGGCGGAATTAAAAAAAACAAAACTGATTAAACATGAAATTATCAAGACGGCGGCAACGCTGTTTCTTGAAATCGGTTATTCAAAAACATCACCGCAGATGATTGCCAAGGAGCTTGGAATTTCAACCGGAAATCTGACATATCATTACCCAACCAAGGAACATCTGCTTGCTGTGCTTGTTGAAATGCTTTGTGAGTTTCAGGAAAAGCTGATAGGCTATGAAGCTGATAAAGGGCTGGGTCCGGCAATGTCGATATGTATTGAGTTGATGACTGTCGCGGCTGCTTGCGATGAGAATGAGGTGGCGAGAGACTTTTTTATTTCTGTTTTTCAAAGCCCGATGTGCATTGAGTATCTGCGCAATAACCATGTTGAAAGGGCAAAAAGAATTTTTGCCGAGCAATGTAAAGGCTGGACTGAAGATCAATTTACAGGAGCTGAAATCCTTATTCAGGGTATTGATTATGCAACGATTATCTCAAACGATGCTTCGTTGTCGCTTGATGTGAGAATAACCGGTGCATTAAACCAGATATTGAGCATATATAACGTGCCGGAAGAAATACGCAAGGAAAAGATTGACAGGGTGCTGGCTCTGGATTGTCGGAAATTAGGAAAGCGTGTACTAAACGGCTTCAAAGAATTTGTTGAACAGCAAATAAACGCATAAGAATTAATACATAAATTCAAATCCTCACGGAGGTGTCTTGATGAAAAACAAATTGAAATCCAAAATCAAAATGACGAGCAGAAGAACCCTTTGCACCATCCTGTCACTCGTTATTGTGCTCAGCAGCGTAAGTGTTGGGCTGATAATTTCAGCATCTGATGATTATCTTCCGATGCCGTCGTTATCTGATTACCATGTTATGCCTGAGGTAATGTCTGATGACGCTTCGCTTTTTTCAAGGTTTGACAATGCTGAAAGATATTTTTATCCTCGGCCGCACGACAGCTTGATTGAGGTTCGTGACAGAAAGCCGGGTGTAAACGGAATCGGCGCAATCAGAGCTTCGTGGAGAGGTACATATTACGGAGCCGCATATGGTATTATCACACCTGTTCTTATAAATGGGGGACCGAATTACGGTCTGCTTAATACAAAACAGTTTGAAAGCAGAATGCTTGCCTACGGTTCGGTACGCGAGGAAGTTGCATATAAGAACGGTGCCGGTGCCTATACAAAATATCTCGGTGACAGGGACTCCGGCTGGCAGGACTATGGGAGAGCCTCTATTGATCTTACCAGCAGTGTTATTATTTCGGATATAATGGTGCTGTCAAGGGATTATGTATTTCCCACTGTCCGCAGTGTCAGTATGGATGTTAAGGATGATATACCGCATCTGTACCTCAGCTATTCCGAAACAATACGAGTCAGTGCAGCGGATACCGTAGATTACGAAGTGCTCGAAACGCTCAAGTTGAGAATAACACTTGTTCCGAGAAAGAATCAGTCGGCAACTCCGATTGCCGTAACGGCAAGAGCTGTTGACTTTGCAGACGGAAAGATAGTTTTCAGAGTTGACGATGCTGATGAGAATGAGGCGCTGTATAAGGAGATTTCAGATGACAGCTCTCATACGGGACATAAATTCATTGCCTCAGATAAAGCGGCGGGCATAAACTGGGTCGGCTACGAGGCACTCCATGACGAAGAATGGAAAATTACCTATGTAAGTGACCTGAGCGAATACGGCTCATACCCCATTCAGACAACGGCAGGTGTTATAGACGGTTACAGTGCAACGCTTCCGTTTACTGATTTTGTCGGAAATCAGATTTCTATTCCTGCTGATTGGGACGTCAGAGAACGGAATTATACGCTTGACGTTGTAAACCCCATTGCATCACGTGTACTGATGAGTGGCTCATCAATCAATCCCGACGGATCTCAGGCAGACTCCGATCCTGATAAATGGCCCGATGATATCAAAAGAGAAGAGCTGTTTTCGGGTATCAATGACACTATTGATGCCGATATACTTATGAGCGAACCTGTGAGATTGTCTCAGGGCAGTTTATCCGATGTAAAGCTCGAATGGAGTATTAAGGATGCTGACGGTAACACGATAACTACTCCGCTCGTTTCGATTGAAAGTGCTCGTGATACTGTAAACAATAACCTTGTTTCGAAGCTCAATTTTGAGGGCTTTACGATAACACAGGATATGCAGCTTAACGGCACGCAGATAAAGCCCGTGAGAATAATTAACGCTTCATATATCAGCGATATGACGGGCAACAGAATGGATGAGGATACCGAAACACAGAAGTTCTTTAAGCCCGTTATAAGTCACCAGACTTTCCTTGACGTTAAAGGTCCTACCGTTGAAATTGTCGAGGGTGGAATTTTCAAGGTGAACGATTCCGCATACACTCCGACTTCAAATGACGAGGTTTATTACATAATCGGTCTTGATATTTCAGATAGCAAGGTAAAGGGTGCAGAGGATGCTGTAACCTACGGCTCGGGTATTACAGCGGACATTCCGAGCTTTGTCAGCCTCAAAAGCTATGAGGGCTCACCCAACGTTAGCTATCAGTATTCTATGGCAAGAACACCGGATTATATCACAGGTGATCTTTCATCAAAGGGAATTATCGGTGCAGGCGACAGTGAAACTGAATTTACCGTTCCTGCAGAGGGCGTATTCTATATGCACCTTAAGCTGTATCCCGAAAAAGGAACTGAAATCAGCGATGAGCAGGGGATTACAGCTGTTTTCAGACTCAAAGATGCAAAAGGTAACGAAAGTAACATCGGCGTTCCTATTGTTGAGCTTGGCCTTGACGATAAACCTCCCGTTATTACAAGCCTTACAGTTAAGGATTTGCAAACTCTTACGGTTGAGGCAACGGTTGAGGATACCAATAAAATCAGCCGTTTTGAATATCAGTGGGTTGAACCGAGCGAACAGCCTGCCGCCAATGGCTGGACTATGCTTGATCTAACAGGTAAAGAGCCATGCGCACCGAGCTTTGATATTAGCTATGCTGCGGCTGTGGCGGATACATATTTTGATAAGGTTCTTTATATCAGAGCATTTGACGGCAAAGAAAACGGAGTTTCCGGCAGTATTCGGGTTATTGCCGACTTTGAAAAGAGAATTCCGATGTATACCGTTAACAGCAGAATTGATATTCCTTCAGTCAATCATTCAATTACTGTTCACGCTCCCTATACGAAACAGACAAACGTAAAGGGCGGCTATACGAGAGCAACAGTTGTTTCGGGAGATAAAACCTATGTGCGAGTAATGAATCTTGCAGACGGCGAAACCGCAGAGCTGTTTGATACGTCGGCTCAGTGGTATGAGGTTGAAATCGCAAATTCGAGCTATACCTCCGTTACGGCAAACGTAACACCTGCTTTTGATCATTACGGCTATATGACGGTTGATTTTGCGGCAAGCTCTGCTGATTTGTCACCCGTTCTGGGAGCAGAGGTTGCTCCTTTGGCAGATAATCATTATTCTGTTGCAGAAGGTGTCACTATTGCCAATGCCCCTTTAAGAGGTGATGTTCACTCTGTTAAGCTCGACGGTGTTTACGCCGCAGACGGCACGGAAATGGCTGCTGTAGCTGCTAATGGCTACACATATTACGAAGTCAGTGAAACTCTTACCGGTATAAGATACAGCTTTTCGATTAATAACGCTCTTATCCCTGAATGGGAAAGAATGAACGTTGATTTTTCAAAAAGTTACGCGGTGCTTCTAAAAACCGATGCTGACGGAAATATGGATACCGCAGAAGAAATAAGTAAAAGATATTCACTCGGTTCAAGTTCAAACCAGAGCATTATTCTTTCCGATAAGGATAAGAACGGCAATATTTATGAAACAGGCGCGTATATCCTTAAGGTTTGTGTCGCACAGAAAAACGGAAAAACGCAGGAATTGATTTTGGGCGAATACATCGTTCTTGACAATTCCGTTCTTCCTGAGGTTTTCGGTGTTCGTGAGTATTCCAGAACGGTTGCGGCAACGTACCAGAGCTCGTACAACGGACATATTGTTCAGACAATTACAGCAGAAGAGGGTAAGGTTCTTGAAACTGTCAATATTTCCGTTGTAAAGCCCGACAGATACGGCAATACTGTTAATTCCGAGGTTGTAAAAAAAGATGCTAACCCTGTCTACAGGCTTGAGCATCAGAATGCTCTTCCAAACGGAACAACTTATCCCTCTTCCGTAAGCACAGATATTATCGCTCTTTATGACAGCGTTAGTATTCTTGGCAAGAATATCGGAAAGGTAAAAGGTATCCGTTATTGGAATAAGGCTCAGTCGGGTGATTATACGGCACTTGAATATACGCTGAATTACGCTGCTGACAATCAGGCGGAACGTTATATTTCCAACCGTTTCGGATGGTATTCGGACCATGAGAAAAACTGTATTGTTTCTGCTGAGGAGCTTGCACAGACTGATGTCAGTGATTTCAAGGTTGCAATAGGCAGTAACACGATCTGCTACCAGCTCATTATGGAAAACGGTAAGGAATCTCCTGTTTATACCTATGAGCTCAATCTTTTTGATCATCAGATTGATATGGAGCTCGAATATGAATTCGGTCCTTCAGTTGAGCTTGAAGCATGGGGATACGATTATGATGAAAATGATGAGTATTATGAGTATACGACAACTAAGAAAACTGCTCAGTACGTAGATGCTTATGTAACCAATGCTTATTCTCCGATTGGCGGTCTTAAGCTCTACCATTCAAAGTATGTAGATGAGTATAATACATGGGAGCATACTGAAATTACCGACACGTCAAACCCGATAAGACTCACTCTTTCTTCCGACGGCTACGAGGGCAGCGATTCCACAAGAACGGATATCACGGGTACACCCGAATGCTGGGAATTTATAACCCTTGTTGACGCTGTCGGCAGCGCCGTAACGGCATATCCTATTCTTCCCAACAAGGAAAATACACAGGATAATCTTTATCCCTACGGTATTAATCCGGAAATCGGAACAATGACCGTTGATTACTACGACCCCGATTACAGTACAGTAGGAACGGATGACAGAACAACACATAAGCTCGTTTTCAACAGATTAAACGGATTGTCAATTTCTGCTGTAGCTGACAGTATTTCCGTTCAGATTGATGACGGCTCTGCCGTAACGCTCAATGCGTATTCCGCCTCTGAGGAAAACGATTTCATTGAATCGGCAAACGGTGCAGGTATTGTTAATTTCCATACCGCTTATTTCAGCGTAGGCGATGTGGGCTATACCTACAGAGAGATGCTTGAGTTTGTTTTCCCGTACGACCCGACGGTTGAAAACGGTGCAACAGTAAGCCACACGGTAAAGGTCTGCGGTTATCTTGACGGTGAAGAGATTTACACCAAAACCTTTAACGTATCTGCAGAAAACACCGCACCTGTACTTGAGCTTTATGCTCCGAATTTGGGTGAAAACAGAGTTTATGCAAACACCTATATAACGAAAACTCCTCTGGCAACGGATTACAATAATTATAAGAAAGACGTATACGAAACGTTCTACGCCGACGGCGATTATAAGGTCGAAGTATACGATAAGTACGGTGCTCGTTACGAGCTTCCGCTTACCGTTTCGGGTATTCCCGCTGACCCCGTAATAACCTTCTCTGAAACCGAACCGACGACACAGCCTGTAACAATAACCGTTACAACTCAGTCAGGTACTCTCGAATTACCTGACGGGCTTCCCGAGGGCTGGAGTGCACAGGGAGCCAACACCTCAGAGCTGGTTATTACTGCAACGAACAACAACTATGTATGCGTTGATCATATTGATGAAAACGGCGAATATATCGACTGCGTTTATCCTGAAATTACTAACATTTATCCGAGCGAAATCGTTCCCGTAATCGAGTGGCAGTATAACAAATATAAGGTAAATGCCGAGGATAACAGCTATGTGGGTGAAATAACGGCTGTTCTTACCGATAAAAACGGAACAGAGATAATAGACCCCAAAACCGGTTTTGCTCCAAAATATGTTTTTGTTCCGGGTGGTGCTACTGAATACACCTTCACTGGTTATAAGAACATAGCCGGCGCAATATGTCCCGATATTACTGCCGTGCTTCCCGTGACACTCAAAGCCGGTCAAACATCAACATCAGAAAGCGATACTTATTCACCCGACATTGCAATAACAGGCTTTGCAGCCTACAGCGGCAGCACACAGCCGATTAATGCAGTCTATACCGATACGGACAAATCAAGACCCGAGGATGCAGGCTTTGTTATGGCGGATTATTCCGCTGTCTACGGCGAAAAGGTTTACGACAACATTGATATGCTCTTAAGAGAAATCGGCTGGGCGGACAGCTATGTTCTCAACGTAAATGTGCTCGACGAAAATTCCGTTAAGCTCTTTGTCACGCAGGATATTTATGCGGTTGCGCCGAATTATTCGGTCGGTAAAAGCGATGAGGTCGATGGTGTAAGCCTCATAGGCAGAACACTTGAGATAAGCAAAAACACATCCTTTGCACTTCACGCTGTTGATAAGGCCGGAAATGCTGCCACAGTTCAGTTTAACGTTACTAATCTCGGATCAGAAGCACCTGAACCGAGCATAGTTCAAGTTCTTACAAAAACGGGTGACGAAGTCAGAGTTTACGTTCTGCCTCCGAATATGAAGGGTGTAACAAACCTTAAAATAACAAGCGACGGTGCTCATACCGAAACCGACACAGATTCTGTTTTTTACGGTTACCAGTATGTGTCGTATAAGGAGAACCAAAAGGTTATTATCGGTTATTCGTATGACCACGGCGGAGCAACGCACAAGGGCAATATCGAAATTGACATTGTTCAGATTGATAAATCCGTTCCGTCAGTTGAGGAAACAAAGTGGTCTGCAAATTATGATGAGTTTGGTAAGCTGCTGACAAACCGTGATATAAGCGTTCAGATGAGGCTTAATAAGGCAATCTGCGATATTTATCCTGTTGATGAAAGCGGTGCAAGAGTCCCGACACCCGACGGTGTAACTGTTTCGTATCTTGAGAACAGAGTTACTGTTGTTTACGAAATAAATGCTCCGGAGCTTACTCTTAAAATGATTTCTGCGGTTAACGGATCGCTTGTAGGTTATATCAATCTTCCTGCCGTAAAGACGGTTGATAAAATACCAGCTCAGGTATCGTCAACTGTAGAATATGCTCAGAACCGCAGAAATGCAGTTGTCACCTTTGAGGCAAATGAAAGTGTAATTCTTCAGTACAGCGGTGAGCAGGGCACACAGTTTACTGAAAAGGTAACCAAAGACGGTATTTATACCTATAAATTTGCTGACCTTGCAGGTAACGTGACTGAGCTTGAGGTTGAGATCAAAGACCTTATAACCGAAGAGCTTTCGCTTGTTCTTGCAACTGAAAAGGATGAGGCTTCAATAATTAACCCTGAAACCTATGATGCAGATATCGGCGATGTGCTTTATGTAAAGACAAACCGTGATGCAACCGTTACGGTAAACGCTAAGGATGCACAGAATATTCCCGCAAACACTTGGGCAGCGGTTGAAATCAAAGAGGATTCAGAGGGGCTTTATCCGATAATTAAGGCAACTGATAACTACGGCAATGCTGCTATAGTTCAGCTGTTGCGTATTCCGATAAAGGACAGAAACGCTCCTGACGTTATCGTTAAGAAGAATCTTGTCTCGGCTTCAGTTGAGTCAACTAAAGAGGAGATTGACGCTATTATCAGAGAAAATATTATGGTTTCCGATGATGTTACTCCTTCGGATAAGCTGACCGTCATATATGATTATAACATCGGCAATACGGGCGGAAAGTATCTTGTAACCTGCAGAGTTTCCGATGAGAATAATAACGAAACCCAAAGAATGTTCTGGATAAGAATTTATGACGGTAAGGAAATGAAAATCAAAGTTAACGGTGAAACCGTTGAGAAAGACGCAACGGTTGTTGTTTCGACGGGTAAGCAGGAAATCAGCTTTTCTTTCACGGGCGAGCCTTACAAGGTCGTTTATAAGCCCGGTATCAAGAGCATCGGTCAGATGAAAACAGGCTCAACTCCCGTTACACAGGGCTACACAGATGTAAAAGAAAACACGGTTACACTCGATTTTAGCGAATCGGGATATTACAGCTTCCTTGTCACAACTCAGAGCAACGAATCCTATCGCTTCGTGCTCTATGCAGAATAAGGGTAGCCTAAATTAGTAAAGGAGACAGTTATTATGAAAACAAGGATTAAAAGAATATTGTCGTCTGTACTGGTTGCGGTTATGCTTGTGGCAAGTATTCCTTCTGCGGTTTACGCGGCAGATGCAAGTGCAGATAATCCCGAAAAGCTTGAGCTATCGGATGAATATGTCAAGGTTACGGTTTCCGGCAAAAACGGCGGCTTCCTTATTGACACACTTGAAGGCGATAAGCTCGAAAAGGCAGATAACAATAAGTTCCTTTTGTATCCTGCAGAAGAATATGATACTTCCTATACGTCGATTCGTGTTACAAGAAAGAACGGCGATGTAGAGGATTACATATTCGGCAGAAAGTACGGCTTTCTCTGGCTTGAAGGCAGAGAGGTCAACATTGTAAAAGAGGGCAACTCCATTGTTGCGTCCTGGAGCGTTAAGGATATCACAGTCGAGCAGAGTTTGACTCTGCTCGATGAGATGGCTTCACAGCACGGTATGGTCGGCATAAGCTATAAGGTTTCCACAACCTCTGACGATGTGGAAAACGTCAAGCTCAGAATTATGCTTGATACTGCACTCGGTTATCAGGATTACGGCACATATCAGGTTCCGAATTCACTCAACGAATATACAACAGTTGTCGGCGAAAAGATAATTGAAACCAAGGGCGGTATAGAATATAACGGTACGATGTTTGCCATTGATGATGCAAAATCACCGAACATAAGTGCCTATACCACTGATGCGGCAGTCGGCAGTGAGAAGGTTATGCCTTATCAGATAGCCTTCGGTCATTGGAATAATCTTGCTTCGAGCGTGTTCGATTTTATTCCGAATGAAGAGCTTGATTTTACAAACCCGTATAATATCGATTATATGACTGCTGACAGTGCATACGCCCTTTATTACGATATGGGTGCTGTTGCGCAAAACGGAGATGCTACCGTAGCCACGTATTACGGCGTTTTTTCCAATTCTACCGTAAGTGATGAAGAAGGTGTTGCAATCAACTTTACATCGCTTCCCGCGAGTATGGAATTTAACGAGGATAAAACGGCATATCTTCCGCAGGTCGGTGATAAAAACGGTGATGTAAAGCTCCAGATGTCGATTGAAAACATCAGCGGCTCAGATATTTCGGGCGTAAGTGTTACTATCAAATCACATAATGGGGTTGTACCTTACAGTAATTGGCAGCTTGACCTTTCCTATGGCAGTGAGAGTGATTACTCAACATATGTTTCCGATTTTGTTGCGGGCGAAGAAACACTTATAGATGTTTATTACAACATTTCTCCCATTCAGGTCAGCGAATACAGACGGTTTGAGGTTCTTGTCCATGACGGATCAAAGCTTCTGGGCAGCCGAGAGTTTTATCTGTTCTGTCCCGGTGTGCTTGGTGAAGTTGTAGCCTTTAACAGTATTGACCCTCAGGTTATTTACTGCGAAGGCACCCGTCAGCTTTTCCTTTCGGGCAATAACTTCTCTCTTATGGCAGATCCCACCGCCTATGCAACTGTTTTCAGACCGGTTGCAGGCGGAGACGATGTTATTATTCCCTCAAAGGATGTTGTCGTTGATCAGGGTACAAACACAATGTATATCATTGTTGAGCAGGAAATGATACCCGGTGCATATCAGGTTATATTTGATTGGAACGAAGCAGGAAAAGAAGATACTACCGCTCAGCTTCTGCAGTTCCAGGTTTCAAGCAAGCCTGAAGTTATGTCTCCGATATACGGTCTTGTAACCGTAGAAAAGGACGAAGGATATACCGATCGCAATCCCAAGTATAAGGTCGGAATCTATGAAAATGAAAAGGATTATGAGGAACAGGTAAAGGATCCTAACAATCAGGTTTATCTTGAAATCAGAGGCAATTTCGGTGTTCGCTATGATGACAACGGAAATCCCGTTGAAATGAAGGCAACTTCAATTGCCGATGTTGAAGGCAGAATTACAAATACCATCAATATCAGTAACTGTCTTGACATTGAGGATGGTTATCTTTCGGTTCTTGTTGAAAATCCGGGTACTGATAACCAGGTTATCAACGTTGACATTGACGGCAGAGTTTACACCACTAACAGCAGAACAAAGGTGTGGAACGGCGTTTGTGCCATAACCTCCTTTGAAAACGGTGAGCTTAGTTCACTTATTCAATACAATGCTGACGGTTCACCGACTACTGATGTTGAAAACAGCATAACAAACACAAACGCAATAACACTGCTCTGGCCCGGTGCGGCGAGCGACGCACAGACTCTTGCCGGTATCGTATTTGAGTTCAGATACTGTCAGTTCGGTATGATGGCAACCGAATACGGCGAAGTGACGGATTCTACACCGAAGAAAAGAGTTATTTCCTTTGGCGGTGAAATGTCTCCGAGCTTCCTTCTTCCTAAAAACTACGATCATAAGAGAACTCAAACCTCTCCCATAGATGTTGTTCAGTACGCATTTGCAAGGAAGAATTATACCGCATCCCAGCTCCGTGAGGTTCGTTCAAGCCTTGCTGCGGATCAGAGAGCTTGGGAAATTGCGCAGAGAGGTACTCTTAACCTTAATGTCAGCAATATTCTTTTCGGCGGTGGATTTATTGGCTTCAACGTATCAATTGAGGTTGGCATTCCCGAGTATTTCAGCGGAATTCCAAGCATCGGCGGCGTTCTTGACCTTAAGATCCTTCCTGCTGCCGGTCATTGGGAGGTAGGCGTTGAAGGTCAAGCGAGCTTCCTCACCGTTGTCAAGGTTGAAGCAGCTCTTACCCTTATGAAGGTTGACGGCATTTCTCCCGGTGTGGACAAGGTTTATTTCTACTGCGAAGGCAACTATCCGGGTATTAATGTTGACGGCGTAGGTGTATTTTGGGTCAGAGGTATGGGCGGCGGTCTGGACGGTATGTACAGATCACTTTATGTTCAGTCATCAGTTCCTCCCATAAGCCTTTTGTTCTCGGGTAAATTTGCAATCTTTTCTGCATTTGAGACAAGGGCAGACCTTACAATCGGCGCACGGGGCTTTGAAATTGAGCTTTCCGAGCTCGGAATAATGGGAATTGAGCTTATTGAAAGGCTTGGCATATCAGCTTATTGGTACCCCGAATTCAAATTCAGAGGTTCAGTAAACGTTGATATTCTCGATATCATTTTAGGTGCCGGATATATTGTTATAGAGGAAGACCAAAGGAATGACTCAATATTCTGGGAGGGCTTTGTAACTGCAAGGCTCCAGACTCCCGATTTGCCGCTGATAGGCAGTATAACCATAGGTCAGGCCGATTTGGGTCTGAATACCAATAAAATATGGGGTGCTCTGCATGTAATTGGTATTGATATGGGCGTTACTTATTATTGGGGCGGCGATGTGGATTTCGGCTTCGGTAAATACGATGCACCCGAGCCCACTTATCCGATTGCACTGTTGTCAACACCGGTAAGTGTTGATGCAAATACGGGTCAGATCCTTTATATGAGTGCAGGCACAAATGCAGTGCTTGCCGCAGAGTCAATTATTGTTCCCCAGTCAGCTGCCGAGAAAACCGTTACGGATGAAGTCAAGGTAACAAGCACGGTTGACCGTATGAATCATACTGTTCAGCTCGGCGGCTTTAAGAGCAACAGCGATATGGCTCTTACTGTAACCTTTGAGGCTGAAACTCTCGCACAAGCACAGGCAATTGCTTACGGCGACAAAAACGGCAATTCGGGCATTAAACTGATTGCAGAGGATGACGGCAGCAAATATGAGCTTAAGTGGATTGACAATTCCGTTGATGCCGACAAGCAGACTGATGCAAATGCTCTTCTTTCCTATAACGAGGAAACAAAGCAGGCTCATGCAACGATCACATTCACCGATAAGGCTTCCTATTCTCACAACTGGCTTCTTACTGCTAACGCACCCGCTGACCTTGCTCTTTACGAAATGGAGCATATGGCAGGACTTGACAGCGTAAATTATACCTATGATGCAGATGATATGACTGTCAACTGGCAGGGCAGTCTTCTTGAGGATATTGATAACCTTGCAGTTTATGCAATAGGTGAAGATGATGAAGCGCATATGCTTTATCAGACACAGGATACTGCAATAATTTCGGGTGGTACTGCTGCTTTTGAAATTCCTGCAGATCTGCCGAGCGGCAGCTACACGGTTAAGATCGTTGCAAGCAGCGAAGCAAACAGCATAAACGATATAGTTCAGGTCGGCGGAAAATTCGATTACGTTAATCCTAATCAGCCTGCTGATCCCGAAATCGGCGGAGTTAAGCTCGGCGGTGATTACAGCATTGATGTAAATGTAGCCGCAAGGTCTGATTGTGATGGCTATGTTGTAACCGTTTACGAACAGCAGACCGTAGACGGCAAAGCAGATTGGGTTGAAACCGAGCTTGGCGGCCAGTGGATAGAGCCTGATGAAAACGGTGCACTTCCCGAGACGATCGTTGCGGGCGGTCACTTTACAAATTCGGTTTATACCGATTCCGACGGTAACGTTATTTCTGCATCAGAAGCTGAGAACGCAGAGAATGTAACCGAAACAACGCAAGTAATCGGACTTGAAGCAGGTAAAACCTACCGTGTGGGTGTTGTTGCACACAAGACCGATGCCAACGGCAATACTCTTTTCTCAAAAGAAGTATTTTCTAAAGAAATTGAAATGAAGGCTCCCGTTGCACCTAAGCTCAATATCAGAGCACAGAAGGCAAAATACATCGAAGATATTTCAATGGTATCGGCAACGGTTGACACCGTGAATGAAAGCAAAGTAGCTGTTGACGTTTCTTCCGATATGCCCGTCAGCGGCACCTGGTCGCTTGATGACGGCGCTGAAACAGGTGTATTTGAAGCTGTAAATTCTTTTGCAATCAATCTCGGTGACAAAGATGCTCTTGCAGAGGGTGAACACATACTTACCGTTCACGGTGAAAACGAAAACGGCGACGCTTTTTCAAAAAATTATCGCTTCAAGGTAGATACAACTGCACCCAGACTTCAGTTCAGCTCACCTCATAACGGTTCGTTCTTCAATGAATCTATTACCGTCGCAGGCTTGAGTGAGCCGAAATCTACCGTTTATATTTATATTGACGGTATGCTTTGCAGGAGTGTTGAGCCTGATGAAAACGGTAATTTTGAGGTTGACATTGCTGCGGATATTACAAAGCTGGAACAGACTGTTTCTGTTTACGCCAAAGATTTGGCCGGAAATGAAACGAGAGTTTATGAAATGCAGCTTGTAAACTCCATAATCGGAGAATACGGTTCTGAATTTGCAATTTTCCTTAACGGCACGGATTACACGAATAAAACAATTCCCGCAGGTGCAGGCGGTATGCTTGAACTGCGTGCTGTTTCGGGCGACAGAAATATTGTCATTCCTCAAAACAGTATCATAGGCAGACAGGCAGAATGGTCGGTAACAACCGTTGATGGTACTGCAAGTATCAGTAATATGCAGCTTTTGACCGATAACAACGTAAACGGTATTATTACCGTTGAGCTTGATAAGCAGAGCGTTGCAGCTGTTCTTGGCGGCAATAAATCGCTTGAAGACAGCGTTTATCAGATTGAGCTTCCTGAAGATGGTGTTGGATATACCGTAACTCCTGAGGGTGAAACAACCGTTAAATACGGTTCGGATTTCAGCTTTACCGTTGACCTTGCAGACGGCTACAGCAAAACAGAGATCTTTGCCGTTAAAATAAACGGTGTTGAAATTGAACCGATAAACGGTATTTACACAATAGATAACGTTACCGCTAAAAAGACAGTTACTGTTGAAGGTGTTGCAGATATAACTGCACCCGAAGCGGAAATTCAGTTGAGCGAACACAGGTTCAACAGCTTCCTTAATACAGTAACCTTTGAGCATTTCTTTAAGGAAACGCAAAAAGCAACGGTTACCGCTAATGACAGCGGCAGCGGAATAAACAATATTTATTATTATATTTCCGAAAAAGCCCTGACTGTTGATGAGGTCAAGGTGGCGGAATGGTCAAAGTATGACGGCGCAATCAATCTTAATCCCGATTTGAAGGCGGTTGTTTATATCAAGGCTGTTGATAACGCAGGTAATGTTTCGTATATCAACTCTGACGGTCTCGTGCTTGACAGCACGGTGCCTGTAATTGTCGGAATTGAAGATGAGAAGACATATTACGGCGAGCTTACTGTAACAGCAACCGATGATAACCTTGATATCGTGCTTCTTGACGGTGAAAAGGTTGAGCTTTCAGACGGCAGCTTTACAATTACTCCCGATAATAAGGAGCATACCGTTGAGGCAACAGATAAGGCAGGTAACATTATCTCCTACACATTCAGCATTTTTGAAACCTTTGAGGTTAAGTTTATCGTTGACAATGAGCTGTACAAAGCTGTAACTGTCAACTACGGAGCTGACCTTGCGGCTAGTGAATTTCCTTCAATTCCCGAAAAGACAGGTTATACAAATACTGCACCCGTATGGGAGCCCGGCAGCCTTGAAAATATTAAGGAGAATAAGTTTGTAAGAGCTGTTTATACTCCGGATACCTGTAAGGTTATCCTTCCCGATAACGCAATCGGTTTCACAGTAAGAACAGAGCATGGTACACAGGTCGCCTACGGTCAGCCGTTCAGCTTTACGGTTGATACCCTTGACGGATATTCAAAGACTGATAAGTTCAAGGTTTGTGTCAACTCAACCGAAATTACAGCAATAAACGGTGTATATACCGTTGCTCAGGTACAGTCAGACATCGCAATCACCGTTGAAGGTATTGCCGACACAACTGCACCCGAAATTGAGGTTCAGGTTAAGGACAGTATCTGGAACAGCTTCCTCAACACAATCACTTTCAACCATTTCTTCAAGGAAACGCAGAAGGTTAAGATTACCGCAAACGACAGCGGCAGCGGTGTTAACAAGATATACTATTATCTTTCTGACAGAGTGATGAGTCTTGACGACGTTAAGGCGGCTGAATGGGTTGAGTATACCGATACGGTCAAGCTTGATCCCGAGCAGATTGTTGTCGTATACGTGAAAGCTGTTGATAATGCAGGTAATGCTTCGTACATAAGCTCTGACGGACTGGTGTTTGATAACACCGCACCTATTATCACCGGTATTGAAAATGGTGGTGTTTATGAGGGAGCGGTAACCGTTACGGTTGATGATGACAATGTAGGAAAAATAACGGTAAATGACGAGGTTGTCTATGATTCTCAAACGGCTGAAGATGAATCAATGGGCAGACAGTTTACCGTAAGCCCTGCAGAGGGTGAGCAGATAGTTACCGTAACCGATAAGGCGGGTAATGAAATCAGCGTTACCGTCACGGTTTATGAGGCATATGATGTCAGCGATATCATAGCGGAATTTAACCGCTTTGATAAAAAGCGTGTAACAATTTTCTGGGAAGACGATATCAATTCACTTATTGCTGAGATTGATGAGCTTCTTGCAAGACCCAATGTATCAAACGAGAAAACTGAGCTTCTTGAGAATTACAGAGCTCAGACAGAAGAGCTTATTGAGATTATCAATAGCCCTGTTGAATATATCTCATGCCGCTTGTTCTATTTCATCTGGGATTGCCTTGTATGGAAATTTAACGGAATCTTTAATGCATTCGGTTTCATCCTTGGATGCTGAAAAGTAGTAATGTTTTGTAAATCATTCGTATAACACACAACTAATTATAACCACCGGTTGAATTGAAGTTGTAAGATAAAGGTAGACACATGGAAAACCACCATGTTGTCTACCTTTACTTTATGCTAAAATATAGATGGAGGTGGGAACGGTGAGAAAAGGACAGAAGAAACGAATATGGACGCCGGAACAGAAGTCAGAGATTGTACATAAGCATCTGGACGAGCATATTTCAGTACGAACGTTGGAAAGAGAATATACCGCAGACAGGAGTATGATCTGCCGGTGG
>JAZPYF010000012.1:0-58442 GCA_045544055.1 Acutalibacteraceae bacterium
AGTTTTTCGTTCCGTTGTTAATAATGGCCCAATAAATAAGATATATAACGCTTGGCAGAACATTGTACGAAGCGTTCATATTGTCGCTTTCCAGCACTCGACCTGATGCCAGAGAATAAAGCTGATACAAAAACGCAACAGGCACACCGACAAGAGAGCACCAGAACAAATCTTTTTTAGTTTCTTCGTTGTCATAAATTACTCCGACAAAATAAAGCGGAACAGACATTCCGAATATACGCCACAGCTGAGGAGAGATATATTCTTTGCTGTCAGGATATATCAACAGCGTCATAACAACCACAAGCACAACGGACAGCGCAAACAGCACATCCGCCTTACGTAGCTGCCGCACAATATAAGGCAAAGACAATGCAAGCAATGACATAAACAAAACAGGAATAACGAACGGCGCAAAGCGGCTTACGAACGGCAGCCGTTCAATAACCTCTTCAACATATTTCAAAATCGTGTGCTGTGTCCAGAACACCAACACCAAAAAGCGGAACATAGTTTTGGGTGTTGCCGCAGGCATATTGAGTTTAAGAGCAACGCCCATTTTTGTTCCTCCTTTCAGTTAATCTTTAATATAAAATCCAGTATCTTTTTAGACTGTACAATATAGTTTTTGTTTTCAGCAACAAAAGCCTGTGCCTTTTTTCCTTCACACATACGATCTTCATCGCTCATATCAAGTACCTTTGATATTTCATATGCAAGAGACTCAGGCAAATTGTCCGGAACATAATTTATGTATGGATCGTATTCATCCGGCATGCCGTCGAGCTTATACGCAACCAACGGAACACCGGAGGAAAGATACTCCATAGTCTTTGACGGAAAACTGTATTTTGTAAACTCTTCATTGTTTTGTCTGGGATTGACAAGCACTGTTGCATTACGCTGAAGCACCAAGGCATCTTTGCGGTCTACTTTGCCAAGATATACAATTCGGGAATCATATTTCATATTCGCTTTTATTTGTTCTTCTGCCTGACCGAAGCCGCAAATAAGCAAACGCACATCTGAAGCTTTAATAAGCTTAAAGGCATCAAGAAGCTCGCCTATACCGAACTTATAATTGAGTGTGCCGGTATAAAGAATATATTTATGATTTTTATATTTTTCTGCTGTTTCAGATTCTAAATCAAAATCATTTTCGGGAGCTATTCCCTCTATAACCGTAAACGGCACTTTGATTTTCAGCCGCTCAGCCATCTGCTTTGTCAGCAGAACAAATTTATCTATGTATTTATATAGCGAAGCACATTTGTTGGTTTGATAAGAGTTATATATTTTTCTGATTCCGTGCAAATTGCTTGCTGCAGCAAATTCGGGAAGATCAGCTATAATGCAACAAACTTCTATCTGAGGATTTAATTTTTTTGCATACTTAGCTAACGATAAAAACATACTTAATGCCGTATAAAGAACAAGCACCTTTTTTCCTTCATTTTTATCAAGCGCCCATTTTTTCACCTCACGCTTAAACGGATAAATGTTAGCAAACTGCTTTATTACAGACAAATTTGTACATCCGATATTTAGGTCTTTGCAATCGTATTTATCAGTATGTGCAAAACTGAATTCTTCTATATTCTTTTCTGTATATCCATTGGGATAACTGTCAATGGGAAGGTAGTTGAGAATTTTTATTCTGCCACAATTGTTCGCTTCCAATCCGTCAATAATATTCCATTGAAGCGCATTTGCAGCATCCTGCATACCTGTCTTCATTTTGTTTTTAATTTCTGTTTCTTTTTCTCTCGGAAAAAGTCTGCCCAGAAAAAGTAAATCAAGTCCCATATTGCCTCCACAGCACAAAGTGAACTTAGTGTTTATATGTTTTAATGTAATCGGAATAAGACATTGTCTTGGTGTAACCATCAATACCGTTTCTCATCCATAAAAATTTTTCTCTCGTTGAAATATCTGACTTGCTTTTTGTTCTTAATGCAAAATACAGCATCCATAAATACTTTGTTTTCGGATGAGCTGCCTGATAAAAAGCACCTTTGCCGTAAAAAAACTTTTTATCATAACCTGTAAACCAGGTTGACTCTTCAAAAGAAACCTTGCCGATCGTTTCTTTTGAAACATAAAAGATAAGCCCTTTTTTCCTGGCATTTGTAAGCCACATACTGTCTTCTCCCGAGGGAAAAACACAGCCGCCGCCAAACAGAGTTGTAAACCAGAGGTTTGCTTTTTTTACCGAAGAAAGACGGAATGCTACACGAAAAGTTGCCCACGGCATACGGCTGAATCTGCCGCATTTTTGGGTCTGACTGTATTTTATCTGTTTTCTTTCCGAATCGGTATCAAGGTGAAAAATTATGATATCAGCATCAGGGTGCGCATCAAACTCTGCAAGCACTCTTTGCTCCATATCATCGTTATAAATGACATCGTCATCTGCAAAAAGGCATATTTCGCCACTTGCATAAGTAAGTGCAAGGTTACGGTTGATACCTACGCCTCTCGTATCCGTTGTAATCATACGGGCACGATGACCGTCAAACTCAACTTCATCCATAGCCGTTGTATCTGCCTGGTTGGCAAATACAACATCGGAGTGAATATTCATCTGTTCAATTTTTGAGAAATCATTCTGATGCATTGTAACGCACAGAATTTCAAATCTTGACATTACACATTCCCCAAATATTCTGTATAATCTTTTTCCGTATCAAAAACAAACGCATGAACAGCCGCTTTTTGTTGAGCTTCACTTGGCAGCTTCATATAATCGCCGTATCTGTATTCCAGATATTCTTTGATTTTTTCTGAACCGAGCAAAACGGTATCCTCAAAAGGTACATCAACAGGTTTTTCAAAAAAAGAGCCATCGAACAGGCCGTTGCGAAATCCGGCAGGAGTAATCCAGTAGCAATATTTATAATTTTTCTCTCTGCCGTCATAGCGATAAATGTGGCTGTATGCTATTCTTGCCATAAGTTTGCAAGGCAGTATTTTCAGCAATCTCAGAACAACCGACTGTGCACTTGATTTAGGCTTCCAGTTCCTTTGTGACAAACCGTACAGCGTAACAAATTTTGATTCAAGATAAACCATTTTCTGAATAAGTCTGTTTTCAGGCACTTTGTGAAGAATCATAATATCGACATAAATGCCGTGATGCATATCCTTGAAATCTTTGAAATTCTCTTCAATAAAAGTTGTGCCGTTCATACGAACCTTTGCATATTCAAGGTATTTTGAATCCGTGCGCCATTCCTGAATTACAAACTGACCGTTTTGTTCTTTTTCAAAAACAGTCTTGAACTTTTCATACTGTTCGGGAGTCATAAAAATATCGAGATCATCATCCCACGGGATAAAACCTCCATGGCGCACAGCACCCAATGCAGTACCGCCCATTATGTAATAAACAATCTCATTCTCGCGGCACAGTTTATCAATATATTTCATTGTTTCAAGTATTTTCTTTTGTACCGCACGAACGGACTGCTTGCTCATTTTATTTCACATCTTTTCACAAATCATATTTTTTTAGCAAGATAATAATACTTGCTCATGATTTTATTAAAAACAGGTATTTTAGCCATTATCTTTGCAACAGCTTTCAATACCTTGAAAATCCATTTTTTGCACAAATAAAGTAATGCAGATTGCATCCATCTGTGAGGGTGCATACTGATAATGTTTCCGATTTCGTCACTCATACCGTTCAGCAGTTCATCTACGCTGTTGAACGGTATATTCTTATCGTCACTGCTTATTATGTCATTGTTAATCGGGTCATAAATCAGCTTAAACATTCTGCCCGCATCGGAAAAATACAGATAATCGGTTGAAAAACTCTCTTTGAAATTTACCATAATATCTGCAATACCGTTATATTTTGTTTGGATATTGCTGTTTCTGAAAAAGTCACGGTTTGAGCTGTAACCGTTGCGCTCGATAATCGGATTGCCGTGCTGACATACGGTAATAATATGGAAACCGTTGCTTCTGAACAAATTCAGATTTTTTTCAAATTCAAGGTCAGCTTCGTCTAAATTGCCCTTACAGGAATCAAGTACATCGTAATGATAAGATATTTCATGGCCCATCTGTTGCATTTCTGAAAGCAACTGGACATTTTTGCTGCTGCTTAATAGATATGCCTGAACATAATAGCTGCCTTTGTGTCCGTATTTCTTTTCAATCTGTGCTATTTTGTATGCACGGAAAACATCCGTCTCAACATCGTGCTTGAGTACGAGGTAGTTACCTGAGTCGCTCTTTACTTCACAAGCAGGAATACTCTGCAAGCCTTTTTCTTTTAATTTGCGGCAAATCTCTTCCCATTTTTTGTAAACAAAAATCATTCTTCGTTTAGCCTTTCGCGCAAAATAGTAGATGATATGCCATCTGTATGCTCTAAATACACAACATCACAGCCGACAGAGGCAAACTCCTGTTCATATTTCATCCACGAAGAAGTGCCCTTCCAATCAGACCCTACAAAAACTGCATTAGCTCCGTAATTCTTAACAGCCGACAGTTTATCCATATCGGATTGCAGAACAACTTTATCAACATATCTGATTGATTCTACAATTGCCACTCTCTCGTCTTCGCAGATTATGGGATGCTTGTTTTTGCTCTTTATGCACAGTTCGTCAGTTGTAACACCTACAATAAGATATTCGCACTGTTCCTTGGCTCTTCTGATAATGTTCAAGTGGCCTATGTGAAACATATCAAAAACACCTGTAGTATATCCGATTTTATATTTCTTTTCACTCATAAAAATCAAACTGTCTTTCTCGCGAATTTTTTGAACACCCAACTGCGAAGTTTATTCGGCAAAAGAATCTGTACGATAAACCTTTTGCCGACGTTGACCATAAAATCACCAAAGCCGATAACTTTATTGTCATACATATATTTCTGGAGCTTTGCTTCGCTCAGAAAATACTTTTTTCCGCCGCGGCGCTGATACATATCTTTGCCGACACGAACGTTCACAAGGTGATCGGGCAGGTTTGCAAACTTTGCACCGTCAATATACATACGCAGCCAGAGGTAATAATCCTCTTCATTAAACCAATCAACATATCCGCCAACCCGTTCAACAATGCTCTTGCGGAACATGACTGTTACCTGATTCATCGGGCAGCGCACTTTCATATCCGCTCTTATTGCCGCATCATCTGTTTCAACCACTCTTGCGCCGACAATATTATCAGGTTCACCAACAAACTCGGTTATGTTTGAGCCTACTATTGCAAGCGACGAATCGTTTTCAAACATTTTTAGCTGCTTTTCAAAACGGTTATTTGCACTTATATCATCCGCATCCATAAGAGCGACCAGTTCGTATCGACAATGGCTGAGACCTGCTTGTCTTGCTTTACCGTGGCCGACATTCTGCGGCAGGCGCACAATACGGAATAAGGGATTCTTTTCATAATATGATATTACTGCATCGAGCTGTGCATTTACCGGTCCGTCAACCACAAGAACTACTTCACTTGGCTTCACCGTCTGGTTGAGAATGCTCTCAACAGCAGCCGTGAACCATTCGGGAGAGTCTTTTACATAAACACACATGGACACGGAAAACTTTGTGTCGGGCATATCCTATACCTCCAGCAATTCTCTTGCCTCTTGCTGACATTGATTATATTCTTCTTGGTTTATTGCGCCTTTTTCAAGCAGATAATCGCCGAAATCAAGGTCGCTGACAGTACCGTCACGGACAACATCATCGCGTGCAAAAACTTTGCCTACAGTCTGCAGAACGATTTTTATATCTTTTGCAAAGGTAATACCGCTGTCTATGTACTCCAGATCGTATTCAAACTTCTTTTCCCATGAAATGTTGTTTCTGCCATTGACCTGAGCGAGACCGGTCAGACCGGGCATAACGCTGTGACGGCGCCTTTGATCGGGAGTCATGAAAACCATATCCCTGACAAGCTGCGGGCGAGGACCGACAAGCGACATATCACCTGCGAGAATATTGAAAAGCTCGGGCAGTTCATCAAGAGATGTTGCACGCAGAAATTTACCGTATTTTGTAAGCCTTTTTTCATCTGGCAACAGTTTACCGTCTGCATCCTTTTCCTGCGTCATAGAACTGAATTTTATGAGCTTGAAAATGCGCTCGTTCTTACCGGGGCGCGGCTGAACAAAAAACACAGCGCCCTTCATCATCACTGAACCGATAATTATCAGTACAATAAGCAGCGGTGACAAAACGATAAGTGCTGTCAAAGCCAAAAGGAAATCTAATGCTCTTTTAATTGCTTTTTCGTACATTCTTCGAACCTCTTATATCAAAAGAAACCTGGTTTTATTTAAGCCCCAAATCTTCAAACAATGAATAATTTTCGGGCTGATTACTCAACACTCGATCAAACATTGCAGAGTAATTTTTTCTGTACTTTCTTCTTTTTCCAAACAAAAAAGAAAACCAACGGTGCACCTCATAAAACGGAAACAGAAATGGATACTTCTCAAGAGCAGGGTACAAAAACCTGAGTGAGCTGTACGGTACAAATATTTTTGATAAAAAATACTGCCGTTTTCCGCCTGTGCGCTGCTGTTGGGATATAATCTTTGTTTTTTTCGTTCCGAAAACTCCGCCGTCGATAATATACTTTTCCATCTGCGAAGTTTCTTCATTATGTTTTTGTCCGTCAAACCATACGGCGCACAGCCTTCTTGCATAATGGGAGAATACAGAAAGACCGCTTTTTTTCAGCAGCTTTTTAATTTCATAAGAATCAAGGTTATATGTCTGCTCAATCAGATGCAAATCAACAAAAAACCTTATGCCGCAGCCACCGTTTTCAAAATGTTTTGCCATGTGCAAAATATGATAATAACAAAAAATATCGTCGCTCAGTTTGTATCTGTAATCTGAATCTTCCTCGCACTTTGCAGAAATCCATACATCCGGAATTTTTTTAGCCAGCTTTTTATCTGCAAAAAGTTTGTGGTGAAGTTCAAGCAATGTGCCGTTAGGGGATACAAAAGAAACATCGTAAGTGCTTTCTTTTTTTAGCTCATATCCGCCGTGATTCAGGATTGCATTTATTGCAGATTGTCTGTCCTTCTCCTGTACGAGAATATCAATATCACCGCTTGTACGCATCCACGGCTCCGGATACAAACCTCGTACAACCGCTCCCTTGAGCGGAATATATGCGATTTTTTCCTTGTCAAGTATCGCATATACTTCACGGCTTGTTTCATTCATTTTTTCCTGCGAATATACCGCAGAATATATTTCATTGAGAAACAATCCTTTTTGCGGACTGTTTTCAATATTGCCGCTTTTCAGTAAAGCAGAGGCAACCAGCTGAGCAATGTTATGGTTACGGGCAAGAATAAGCATTTCTATAAGCAATTTATCCGTAAAACAGATTTCATCCGTCACAGAGAGCTTGTTGCCGAAAACTTCACTGCCGATAAGCTGCATTATTATCTTAACTGCCTGCTCCATAATCTTTGCTCCGCCGAATTTTGTTTGATTTACGCCAGATTCTCATAATAACGGGACGTAACGGCATAAGCAATTGCCAGAAGAATGATACCGTTTTCCATTTCAATGAATCTGAACTGAATTTTTTACCTTTGCGCTCAATATCGCTGACCACTGCAACAACTTGAGCTTTATATATTGTTTCGCACTCCACTTGACCGTCGCCGACGACCTGAAGCTTGCAGTCGGAAACAAAACCTTGCATTCTGTGCAGGACTAACTGACCGTCGTTTCGTCTGAACAGGAGAATACTGCCTTTTTTCAGATCAGCATCGCAGAAGCTTTTCAAATAAACAACGTCCCGTCGGCTGACCAGAAACGGATTCATACTGTTGCCGCTGATATATACGGGTACTGTCGCCCCGCTTTTTATCATTTCTTCAATTGAACCCGCCACAGCATATGCGGAACAGTCAAGTCTTTCCATAACTCACCCGAAAACAGCAGTTTTTGTAATTTGGACAGCCTCTTCATCAGGTCTGCATTCAAGCAGATATACCGGTACATTACCTATAAGATTATCCAGGGTGTCCAATGCATTGTTAAGACATTCCTTATCCCAATGCGGAAGGAAGATGTGCGGCATAAAGTATTCTGTTGCTTCTTTATCAAGCGCTTTTATACGGTTTTTCTCAGATTGTCTGAGCACAACCACACCGCAAAGCTCGGCTTTTTTGTTCAGACAATATTCCGAAGAGCCTTTCCACGGCAGACCGTATGCATAAAATCTGCCGTCTGTCTCACGCAATAGAACCTTATCGCCGTTTATTATCTCGGCGTTGTTATACTTTGCCCATAGTTCAGCCTGTGTGGTTTTGCCTACGCCGGAATATCCGGTAAAAATAATGCCCTTACCCTGATATATAACAAACGAAGAATGTGCAAGCAGCGTTTTGTAATAAGAAAATCTTGAGCATATTGCCGCCAGCGGTAAGGTGTAATCCATATTCGACTCGGGCAGAAGATATGAGGTTGCTTCAGACCAATCCTTGTTGGCAAAAAGGAAGCCGCCGTTATCTGCACAGATGAATCTTTCAGAAAGACTGTCGGTGTATTTTACACTGTGATAAACAGGTAATTTTCTTCGGAAATCTATTCTCATCACAGGCGTGCCGTCCGAATCCGCAACAAAATCCTTTATGAAGCTGCGGCGGTCATCGCCCCATTCAACAAGTAACTCTGCAATACAAATCATACATCCTGCAAACCGTTGAAGCAGTAAAAGTATGCTTCAAAATCACCTGTTGACTGTACCTTTGACATGAAATCACTGTAATATTCGATGAAATCGGGGCCGATGCCTTCGGCTACGGGTATGCGCTTGGTGTAAGTATCTCTGCAGGCATCTTTGGTTGCATGGAACTTGATAACAGCCATACCGCTGACGATATCGCCGCTTTCAGAGGCAGCAATGCTTTCTTTGAAATTAAGCGCAATGAGTTTGCTTTCGGGAGCAACGTACTTATTCTTCATAATTCATTCTCCTTTTTGTATCGTATAATCTTTTAAGCTGTTTTGATGTTTCACAGAAATTTTTATCAATTTTTTCAGGATGACCGCTTTCACAGCACAATACTGCAGGACATCGCTGACAAAACTCTTTCCATTCGCAATCTGCACATTCGGGCGGATTTTTTATTTGTTCAAGTAAACAGTAAAGATTCGCGAAATCAGCTTTTATATTGCCTGAGTAGTTCACATAAGGATTGCTCATAAATGAGCAGAGCTGAAGATGTCCGTTCCAGGTGATGAACAATGATTTACGGTAACCCGCACACATCGAAAAAGGATATTCAGGAATACGGTATCGGCTGTTTTCCAGATCCTCCAACGTATATTCGTAAGAATAGTCAAGAAATCCGAGCCTTGAACTCTCTGCAGTATTAACCGCACCGCGTGACGGCTTGAGCACTGCTACGGAATGATGCAGCCGTATTCCTTTTTCTGCTGCGAATTTATACATAGCCTGCAGGTCATTGGCATTTTCACGCACAATGGTTGCCGACATTGACACCGGTACGCCTGCGTTTTGTAAAAGGTCTATTGCTTTTGAAATTTTTGAAAAACCGTCTGATGAACCGCACACTTTTTTATAAGTAGTGTCGCTTGCGCCGTACAGTGTAAGCTTTACGCTGTGCGGCATACCGTACAAACGAAATTTTTCCATCACCGTTTCGTCAATCAGTGAACCGTTTGAGAGCACAGCTATCAGGAAGCCCATTTTGTTAAGTTCGCTGTACAGCTCCCAGAATTCGGGGTAGACAAAAACTTCGCCACCCGTGAGGTCGATCTGAAGTGTGCCCATATCGCGCAGTTCTTTTGCTATTTTCAGCCATTCGACAGCTGAAAGCAACCTGCCTTGCTGCTCTGCCTGAGTTTTATCAAGACGGACATAACACATAACGCAGCGAAAATTACAGAAAGGTGTCAACTCAAAGGATGTGCTGAACGGTATGCATGCCTCTTTTGCCCAAATATTAAGTTTGCCGAGAAAACCGTCGCCGAATTTTTCGCAGTTATCAGTCACTGTAAAGCACCCTGTTCTTTCAGCATATCGATAAACCTGACAGCATCACTGAGTGCGACCGATTTTTCCACTTCGTAATGCTCGGCAAGAGCATCGGCAAGTTCTTCGGGTTCGGCACCTTTTTCAAGCATATTCCAAAGCAACTCGCCGGTTTCATTGAGTGCTATCATACCGTGCATATCGGATGTCTGAGTTCCTGTCGGTACTGCCATAACATAACCGCCGATTTTTCGTATAATGAAACCTTCTTTAACACGGTACATAACCAGCCCTCCCGAAAATTAGTCTGCCACATTTTTATACAGAATAAATTATATCATCACTTCCTATGTAAATCAATATAAATATATAAAAATAATATGCAAAAAGAAATATATGAAAATAATATAAAAAAGCAGCTTGTGCAAAAGCCAAAATTGCACAAACTGTTTTTTATTACTTGAGTATCAGGTTACCTGCATCATCAACCTCATATACTCTGTTGCAATATTGCAGCATACTCGGTCTGTGGGTGGTGATGACACAAGTTCTGTTCGGATGCGATTTCATAATATTTGTAAGAACAGTTGCCTCTGTTGCGACATCGAGCGCACTCGTAGCCTCGTCCATCACAAGGACAGGCGCATTTCTGAGTAACGCCCGCGCGATTGAAATACGCTGCACCTGACCCTCGGAAAAATTCACGCCTTTTTCATTCATCTGTGTGTAGATTCCGTCGGGAAGTTTTTCGATAAAGCCCCATGCATCTGCACTTTCAAGCACTTTAATTAGCTCTTCGTCCGTAGCCAGAGGGTTTACTATGCGTAAATTGTCGGCTATACTGCCTGCGAAAACCGCATTTTCCTGCGGTACATACGAGCAGAATCTTCTGGTGCTTGCGGAAACGTCAAGTGTCCTGCCGTCAGCAACTGACATTGTCATACATCCGTCCTGCGGCGTTACAAGGCCAAGAATAAGGCGGAGTATTGTTGTTTTACCCTCGCCCGAAGGACCTACCAGAGCGATCGTTTCGCCAGGATTTGCATAGAATGAAATGTTTCTTACAACAGGTGTATCCGTGCCCTTGTATGCATAAGTAAGATTGTCGCATTTTAGATAAATTCCCGATTCCTCGGCTGCGGCAGCCATTTCATCAGCAGGGGAATCGTCGCCGGTTTTTTCAAGAGGAATATCGGTAATTTCCATAATTCGGCCTGCTGCCGTAGCAATTGAAATTGATGTGGGCAGCAATGAAACAATGCCGGAAAACGATGATGTAAGCTGACCTGAAATCTGTAAGAACAGAGTCATTGTACCGAAAGTTATAAAGCCCTGCCACAAACGCCAAACGCCCCAGCCGTAACATATATATGCAACCATCAAGCCTATAACCGAAAGGATTGCTGTCATTATAACGGAAAATTTATTGTGGTCAAGCCTCATTTTTCTGTAAACAGCCATATAATCCTTGAGTTGATTGATATATCTTCCTGTTATGCCGAAAGCCTTGATTGTCTGAATATTTTGTATTGATTCCGAATAAAACGAAAGGATTTTACCGTTCATATTGCGGCTTTCAATATTGTACTTGCGCATCATTTTGGCTGAAATGTTTGATGTGAGCGCAAGAAAAGGTGCACTGAGCAAAGCGAAAAATGCCATTATCGGATCATAGTAGAGAACAACGGCAAGGCATCCGGCAAACTGAGTTACTCTCATAAAAATGCTCGGTACAAAAGAAATCACGCTGCTTGCCAATGCGGAAACATCGCCCTCAATTCTGTTGAGCAGGTCACCGGAATGGTATTTGCTTATATCCTCCCAGTCGGAATAAACAATATGTTCATACACGTTTGAGCGGATTTCATTGCTGACCTTGGTTCCCACAACGGTTGAAACCCTTGATGTTACTGCGTTTACCGCAATCTGTGCAAAGGCAAGACCTACAGCCAGTACAGCGCTCACGGCAACGGTTTTAGTGTCACGGGAAACAACGGAATCTATAAGATATTTTGAGGCAACGGTCGAGCCGATGCCCATTGCTGTGCTGAGAATACCTATAAAAACATAGACAGTTATCTGGAGACGATAACGCGAAACATAATGCAGAAGCCACCTCCATTCCTTACCCATTGAGCGGAACAAAGATATATATTCAGCAGGTTTTTTCACATTATCACCTCCGTTTCAACAATTGTCTGCTTTATTGCTTTTTTGTTTTACTTTTGCCGTAACCGTATTTTGATGAATATCCGTAGCGGTAGTTGCTGTAATAGCCGCCGTATCGGTAATATCCGCCAAAGCCTATTGCCGCACCGTTGAGTATACAGCCAAGGAATTGCGCATCGGTTTCGAGCATTGAGCTGATACCTGAACGGATGGTTTTCTGCATAACAGCATCTTCTCTTATAACATAAACGATTGCGTCAACCGACTGAGCAACTATGGCAGCATCGGAAATTATACCGCAAGGAGGAGTGTCGATAAAGACGAAATCGTACTTTGACTTGAATTCATCAAGCTTTCGTTTCAGTTCATCTGAGCGGATGATTTTTCGGATATTATTGATCTGCTTGTTAAAGGTAAGTAAATCGAAGCCGAGAGAATCTATTGTGTCTACACGGTAGAAACGGTTCTTTTCTTTCTCTGTTTTCGGAATGCTTTCATTTCCCAACAGTTCCTTAAGACCTGAATTGCGAAGGTCTGCATCTATAAGAAGGATCTTTTTCTCCTCCTTGGCAAAAATCGAAGCCAGGTTTGCTGCAACAATGGTTTTGCCCTCTGCAGGAGCAGTGCTTGTAACCATTACTGTTTTTTTGCCTTCCGTCAGCAAGCCCTGAAGCGAGCCTCTCATCAAACGCAGGGATTCAAGAAAATCGTTACCTACAAGAGGATTGGTGATAAGTATGCTTTTGTCAATTTCTCTGCGGTATTTTTTGAACGTAACCTGAGGCAAAACAGCAATACAATGCTGATTGAATACTGTTTTGATGTCCTCTTTTGTCCGCACGGTCTTACGCATGAATGCATACACAACAATCCACGCTAAACCAAGCGCTGCACCTATAAGGACGGCTCTTGATACAGAAGCTATCCATGCACCCTCATTGGAGGGCTTTTCGGGCACGAAAGGCTCGTTTATCATTACAACCTTGGTGCGACCGATAATATAATCAGCAAGCTCAGGATAATTTTTTATAACTGAAAGCAGAGTATCATATGTCATCTGAGGGTCAGTACCGGTTGCGGTAAGGGTAACCATATTGGTACCCTGTACACATTTTGCACTGACGGAAGCAGGCATACTTGCAACACCCAGGTCGTTGCAAACCTTGGTGCGGAGAATCTGGTTTCTGATAATATGCGGAAAAACTGTTGCCAGCTGGTCGGCGGTTTCACGGTCATAATAGAAAGAATAAGCTGCTATTCCGTTATCTCCCGTAAGTACTTTGTTTTCGGTGTGAACGGTAAACGTTGCCGAAACATTGTACGCAGGCACAAAACCGGTATAGCTGCGATAAAACTGCACTCCGCCGAGCAGCACCGCAAGAGCAACCGCAACCCAGCCGAATTTTTTAACGCCGCGCCATATATCTCCTAAAAATATACGCAATTCAACGCTCGACCCATTATTCTCTTTGTTAACAGGATTGTTATTCATAATATACCAACCTTATTCGTCACTTCTTGCATCATCGGATGAGTCGCCCGCCTCATGGTTTCGCGAATAGCCGTCTGTATATGACCATGCGGCTTTAGAGTATCCGTAATGGTTACTGCGGGAATAGTAACCTCTTTCATCAACGCCGATCTGACCGAACAGTGTGAACGGCTCATAAACATTGTTGAGTATGCAGCCTTCAAGCTTGCCGCCGGATTCCGTAATGTTCAGAATTGCTTCGTTTATATCTTCAACAAGTACGCAGTCTGTTCGTATAACAAGTACTGTTGCATCTGCGTTTTCGGCAACTGCAATCGCATCTGCAGATACAGAAGTGGGCGGCGTATCAATAATTATGAAATCAGCCTTGGATTTAAGCTTTTCGAGCTTGATTCCTACTGCCTGATTGTTGATCATAACTTTTTTATTTGTGTTTGCTTTTTTGTTGAAAGCAATAGTGAGCCCGCTTTTTCTATAACGGTAAAACCTAATATCGGCAAGCTCTGTTTCGCTTGACATCACATCAAAATGCTCTGCTTCGACTGCGTCCTGAAAATCAAAAATCTTGTGAATTGAGGGCTTATGCAGGTCCATATCAAGAAGAATAACGTTATAACCGCGTTCTGCAAGAGCAAGTGAAACGTTTGATGCAACGGTGGATTTGCCTTCATTTTCAGCTACGCTGGAAATAACAAAAGTTTGTTTACCCTGATTCTTGTACAGATACTCAAACTTATTACAAAGCTTCTGATAATCCTCTGAGAATCTCAGACTTGAATAAGCATCGTTGATAAGAAGTGCTCTTTTTTTTCGCTTGAAGCGTTCTTTTCTGGAAAGGTGAGGCTTTTCGTGGGATACCGTGCCGAGAAGCTTGGCGTCAACCTTCTCGTCAAACCCTTTTTCCTCTTTAATCGTACCGCGAAACAGCGAGAAAACTGCAATAAGTCCGCTCTCCAGCAGCATGGAAAGAAAAATTATTTCATTTCTGTATACAGTGAGTCTTGAGTTTGAAGGGAAGGTTGCCATTTTAGGCTCGGAAACAATATCTATAACCGAATCAGTGAAAACAGCCTGAGTAACCTCCGGGTAAACCTCAAGGATTGACCTGAGCAATCTGAAAGCGAGTTCGGGATCCTTCGCTTTTACGGAAACATTCAGAAGGTTTGTGGCTTCTGTAAGGCTTGTGGTAATTGTACCGTCAAAAGAATTCAAACCTATGTTTTCTGCTGCCAGTTTTTTTAGAGAATTCTGTTTGAAAACATCTGTGAAAATGTTTGCCATTTCCATTGATGCAGTCAGGCTGCTGAACGCACCCGTTGTGCCGACTCTTGAGCGCACAACGAGAACAGCCGTACTGGTATACGTAGGAGTATAGATGCTCTTTTCGACGACCTGAATGCTCATCAGCGCAGCCAGGGCAATAAGGACAATGCACCACAGGCTGTGTACCATATCCTTTATAAGACTGTTCCATTCAAAATTGAATGTAATTTCTGAATTTCTGTTTTTCATTCCCATCACTCCTCTACAACAACCGTCAGAATCGAGTGGCCCTCATAACCTTCATTGGTTGAAATATAGTAATGTACGTTATAAGTGCCTGTTTCTTCGGAATCAAAGTTGGTGGAAATGAGAAGCTGAATTTCATCCTTCTTCATAAGTACACCGTTAACCGTAACATCACCGAGATAGTCTTCAAATCTCGGCTCTTCGCCCTTCTTAACATATATCAGACTCTTTTTAAGTTGAATCTGCGGTGCCATTGTTTCGTTGCCTTCAACATGAACCGTAACGTCAAGATATATTGTATCGCCCATGCTGTTTGAAACCTGAAGAGAAACAGTGAAAACGCCAATTGTATTTTTGATATAGTCGGTGGTGACGATTGAAACTCTGTCGCTTATATCGCCGTCTATGCTGTCGCGTGCACCAACGGCAGCTCTTATGTCAAGCGCCTCATCAACACCGTAAACCAGCGCACGCTTCATATAGAACTCGGGCGGGGTATAATCGGTGTAGCGGACGGTGCGTGTCAGCTTTGTGACATGCTTATCTGAATCAGATACGGCATAAGTTACTGAGCAAACACCCGGTTCGATAAATTTCGATATAGATTCAATGAGAACTCTGTCTGAAATATCTCCGTCTTTTCCGTCGTAAGCAGTAACTCCCGAAAGCAGAATGTCTTTTTTATCTTTTACGCTTATTTCAATAACTTCGGAATCAACCGATATAGTTGGTATTGTGGTATCTGTTGTCAGTTTTTCTGCAATTGTAAAAGCTATGAAAGCTACCAACACCAGAATAAACAGCACCAATGTAAGTCTGCGCAACTGTTTAACCATAAATTATCACCGTATTTCTTCGTTATTTATTACTTTCAAGGGATTTTCGTTCAACAGTAAATCTGCATATTCGTAGGAGTAATTTTCGCAGATTATTTCGTGCACCTGAAAAAGATCGGGCGTTCTGGAATACTGGCTGTGTGCATCGCTTGCGACAAAATCAGCCAGTTGATTTGCAAGAAAATATGAAGCCGCACGTTCGGGAAAATAGCCGAAGCTTCCTTTTACGCTGCCGCTGTTGACCTGAACGAGTGCACCTGCGCTGCGTATATATCTGATCCTTTCGGGATTTTCGCCGAAAATCAAATACCGTTCGGGATGAGCAACGATAGGCACATAACCTTCTGCCGTTATCATCTGAATGTAAGTCAGCATTTCCCGTTCGGAAGCTGAAAAGTCAAACTCAATAAGAATGTATCCGGAATTATTAAGCGTAATCAATTCGTTTCTTTTTAGTCGTTTTGCGATATCGCCATAAGCAAATATTTCCTGGCCGGGATAAACTGTTATCGGTATGTTTCGACTCTGCAGAATACCGTTCAGCTCTTTAACCTTTGCATCAAAATCCGTTGACCAGAAATTCTCAGGCGTTCCGGGCATATTGCAGTGGGGCGTTGCGATAATTCCGTTCGTTCCCGTACGAACAGCAAGCTGCGCCATTTCAATCGAATCAATTATGCTTCCCGAGCCGTCGTCAACGCAGGGTAATATATGGCAATGAATATCGAACATAAGCATCACCTGACATAAGATTTACAAAAAAACACACACTTTTACATATACACTAAAATTCTATCACAATCTGCAGTACAAAGCAATACAAATACCAAATTATAATTTTTTAGATATTTTATTATATTGAAAAAAATCCGAACGATAGAAACAGCCCCGACTGATGATAGATCAATCGGGGCTGTTTGTTTTTTGAACAATTATTTGATTATGAACGAGAAAACAAATGAGAAAATCTTCTTGATGATATCAAAGATTGTCGTGAAGATAGCTTCTGCATCAAATTCGTCATTTGTTTCGGGCGTGGTTTCGGGAGCGGTTTCGGGGGCTGTTTCTGCACCTGTTTCGGGTGCGGGAACAAGGTTTGTTTCCTCTCCTGCGGTCTGGTCAATCAGCGAACAATAGCTGATGTAAACAGAATTTGTTACAAGCTCCTGCTGAGTTGCTGACTGGTTGATATCATCAAGCAGTATGCTTGCCTGGTTTAGCAGGTGGAAGTCGGCGCTGTCAACCGTACCGTCGTGGTTACAGTCGGCTGCCTTGAACTGTGCCTCGCTGAAGCTGTCAGCCGAGATAAGACCGCTTGCGATCATATTTACGAGAAACGCATCGTTAGCATCGTACCATCCGTCGCCGTCGATATCACCGAAGATAACAACGGTGTATTCTGCAATAACATTGTTAGCACTTTTAATTGCAGCAACTGTACCCGTACCAAAGCCATACTTGCCGAATGTGTAAGTCCACTTAAGACCGCTGTCTGCGGCAAGAGCAGTGTATTCATCAAGTGAATCTATGCCGGCGTTAAGACCATAAATCATATCGGTTTCATCATCGGCTATCATGCCGTTCATCGGCTCGAAACAGTTGATCATGCATATTGAGCAAACACTATTGTTCCAGTCGTGCATAACGCTTACTGTATCCGATTCAACAACCGAAGTCGACCAAATTCCTTGTGTAGTAGCCCTGCAAAAATATGATTTGCCGCATTCAGGCTTTTGCAAGGTTTCGTTTGTTTCTCCTTCAAGCAGAGTGTTTTTTACAAGGGTGAATCCGAGTACTGCCGTTGTTGAGTTTGACACAGCTCTTACATAAATCGTAGTATCGGTATCAAACGTTATCGGCTCAGGTTGGTTACCTGTGTTAAATTCCAAAGTTTTGTCTCCAACATATACATAAGCCGCAATTCGATACGATTCAGACGAAACATATAGGGAGTAACCGGCTTTTACATCGTAACTGAACAGAACACATTCGCCCTTAACAACCCATTTATCAAGCGAGGTAGTGGCTTGCGGAAGCTCTGCATATTCAAAAGGAGTGGTATTTTTTTCGGTCAAAACTATTTTTTCAGTTTCGTACCATTGAAATGATGCGTTATCGTTGTTGAAATCGGCCGTAAAATTATTGTTTGCCGAGGGCTGTTTTATACAAGCATTTTTGGCAACGCTGATATACTTTTCACCTGTTTCAGGATCATATTCTTCTTTTTCTGTGAATAGATCTCCGTTGGCTGAGGACATTTTAACGATATATCTGTCTGCATCGGCAATACTTTTAACACCTTTGAAAAGAATAATTTTTCCGGTATTGTTGATTAATGCGTAAACTGTCAAACTGTCACCTGCATAATCAGCAACATCAATAACAGATTTTGCTGTTTCATATGACCCAAGATCGGTTTGAATTTGTGCGTAGCCTTTACCGCTTTCAAGAATTGCACCGTCGAGGTTAATCAAAGAGTTGTCGCTTAACAAATAGTATAAAGCATAGCCGCTACTCTTGATTTTACCGCCGTAAAGATTAAAAGTTCCGTCTATCGAAAGTGCCCGAGCAGACTGAGATAACGAGGCGTTTTCTACAGTTCCGCTGTAAAGATTAAAAACAGGGCTGGTATAAGATTCGGGCTGAACCGTCGATGTTCCCGATGATGTGAGTTTACCTGTCTTTTGCACAGACGAATCGTATAAAGATACTTCGCCGCCTATTGACATTCTGTACACACCCATATTCCAAGTATATCCGTTGAGATCGATTATAACTTGGTTGTTTTCCAATATATATACATTACTGGAAGTTGTTATATCAGCCGTCAGCTTATATTTTCCGGATGAAATATATATTTCATCAGAAGCGTACGCATAGCACAAATCTCCGTCGGCATACAGTCGGCCCTCTGAATCTGTGGTGAGGATTTTTGCTCTTGTAACCCCGCCGCAGTTGTCGCAAATTTGATTTCCGTCTGTATCAAGGTGGTTACAGAAAGAGCACTCTTCACACACACCGAGACTGATGCTTTCGTGAGGACACTGATATCCGCACTCAGTACATACACCGTCCTCGTGAGACCAATCGTGCTGACCTTCATCGGTTACAGGTATTTCGCGCCTCCAACCGTCAACAGTCATTACGGCAATAATCGAATCAAAACTGAAGCCATACCAGTAATTGAGCGTTTCAGCAACAATCCTCAACTTAACGCTGTCACCATATACTTCAATCTCTTTTCCCGAAAGTTGAGAACCGCTGTAGCATCCCACCATAGTACCTTTGCTGTTGTAGATATAAAGATATTCATATATGCTTGTTTTTTCAGTAAAATGAAGAATCAGTTTTTCTGCTCCGGGATAAGCAAAATCCCATGTTTTATCTACAAATTCCGCATAGCTGATATTACATTTCGGGTAAGTAGATTTATCACAGAGAATTTTGTAGCTTCCGTCATAACCGCAAATACTGCACACCAATTTTTCTTTACCCGGTTCACAGGTAGGTTTAATAGCCGTATGCCAGCAAAGCTTATCATGCGGATGTTCGCATTCAAATTCACAGTTTGGTCTTGCGCAGGCACCGTCTTTTTCAGACCAATCGTGACCGAGTGAAGAAATTACCGTATTTTTTGCTACTGTCTCGTCACAAGCCTCGCAATACCAATTGCTTATTCCTGCTTTTATACAGCTTACAGGAATTTCAATCATTTCTGAGCAGTAATGAATTGATACTGCTTTTTCGCCGAAAGTATTTTCTTCAACCGTAAGATGGTCTTTGCTGCCTAAATAGTGAACGGTTGCAAGATGATCACAGCCTGCCAGCGCATAAGCACCGACGGATGTTACACCGCCGTGAATATTAACAGTTGTTATTTCGCTGCAATAAGAATGCCAAGGTATATTTTCATAAGTTAACCAACCGGAAATTATGCCTGCGCCTGTAATTTCAAGCAGACCGCCTGCATAATAGGCCCACGTTAGATTTTCGCCGCACATACCCGTTGCAATCGGAGAATCGATGCAGTGAAGATCAGCGTAGAGAAGCTGCTCGTTATCTGAACCGATCGTGATTTTTTCCCAATCTTCCCATATTGATCCGTAATAAACGTTGGTAAGACCTAAGCATTCTGAGAATGCACTTTTACCTATTGTTGTCAAGCTGACGGGAATTGTAATTCTTTTCAAGCTAACGCAAGAAGCAAACGCAGATTTGCCGATTGTCGTTAAACCGTTGGGGATTACTATATCAGCAAGGCTTTCGCAGGATGAAAACGCAGAATCACCGATTGATGTTACACTGTCGGGAATAGTGACATTTGCAAGACTGTCGCAAGACAAAAAAGCAGAATTACCAATGCTTGTTACACCTTTATATATTATGACGGATTTGAGTATGCTGCTGTAAACAGCCCAAGGCGATGATGAGTCAACTGAATAATCCGTCATTGCACCCGTACCTGTGATTTCAAGCAAACCGCTTTTGTACATAGTCCATGTAAGATTTTCACCGCACATACCCGTTGCGTAATACGGTCTGTTCGTATCACTTTCAAATATCAAAGTGCTAAGTAAACAAGAGTTACCTGATTCAACCGTTACACCATTCCACTGCTCGGATGAACCGTTGTAATTAGTCTCGGTAACCGAGCAACCGTAAAAGGCGTTTTCTCCAATGCTTGCAATGCTATCCGGAATTGTGATATCGGTAAGAGTTATACATTCAAAAAACGCATTATCGCCGATGTTTGTAACACCGTCGGATATTGTAACGGATTTGATTATATCGCTGTGTGAAGCCCAAGGCGCTGAGGATTGTGACCAATTTGTCATAGCACCTGTGCCTGTGATTACAAGCTCGCCGTTGGTATAAAGCACCCATTCAAGATCTTCTCCGCACTTACCCGGAGCAAAATAAGGTCTTTCGGAATTGGCTTCAAATACCAATGCGCTAAGCAGAGCCGAGTTGCCTGCTCCTACCGTTACCGCTTTCGATTGCTCATATGTTCCGCTGTAATCAGCACTTTTAATATTTGTGCATCCGTAAAAAGCATTTTCTTTGATTTCTTTTAAGGTATCCGGAATGGTAATGCTTTCAAGCGCAGAGCAATCTGCAAAAGCATAGTTGCCTATTACGGTTATATCGCTGTAGAATTTGACATTTGTAAGATTTGGGTAACCTTGAAACGCATAATTGCCGATTAATTTAATCGGTTCAGGCAGATTTGGGTTATAGTCAATTACTACAGACGTTATTTTATCTTTGTGCTGATACCACGGGTAAGCATCCGCACTTACGCAATTATACATTCCGCCTTCACCGACTATTGTGAGTGTACCGTCCGAGTACAATTCCCATTCAATGAATTCACCAAAATAGCCCGAGTCCACAAAATGGGAAACATAATGGTATTTAGCGTGGGTAAGGGCGTTGTTACCGATATCCACCGTAATCTTTGCCCAATCATCCGGATCGGAACCGTAATGAACGTCGGTAATATTCACAGAGTCACCAAATGCATTTGAACCGATTGATGTTACACTTGTGGGTATTGTCACATCAGATAAATTTGTACAGTTGACAAACGCATATGCTCCGATTGATGTTACACCGTCATCAATTATCACCGATAAAACGGACGCACTGTAAGAGTGCCACGGTGTCTCGTTTGCTGTTGACCAATCCGTCATATCACCGGTGCCGCTGATACTGAGCCGACCTGTGTCTGCATAATATTTCCATGTAAGATTATCGCCCAAGGTATTGGAGTCGGTAACTGTATAAATCGCAGCGGAAGTTAACGGCTCGTTTTCAGCAGAGATTGAAATTTTGTTCCAATCGTCCTGAGTTGAACCATAGTAAACAGTATTTAGTCTGGTACAGTTGGTAAACGCATTGGTTCCGATAGCTGTGACGCTGTCGGGAATTGTTATGCACTCCAGATTGGTATTATAATAAAACGCATAATTACCAATATTCGTAACTCCGTTTTCGATAACAATTTCTTTAAGGAAAGTTCGGCTCTCATACCAAGGGGTATATTGGTAATATGCAGAACTTGAATAAGATGTACTGTAATTCTGCATTGTGCCTGTACCGGCGGTAAGGGTTAATTTCCTTATGTATCGAGTACCTCCAAAAGAATTGGCAACAGTTTGGGCAGATACAGGCATTGTGAGCTCAACAAGATTAATACAACCGTAGAACGCATATTTGCCGATACTTGTTTTCCTGCCGGGAATTGTTAATTTTGTGATTCCTTCGCAGTTATAGAACGCATAGTTACCAATGTTTGTTACACCTTCACCGATTGTAACACTTCTTATATGCGAACTCATTGAATACCACGGTACATCTGACGAAGAAGACCAGTTTGTCATATCGCCGTTTCCGCTTATGACAAGCTCACCGTCAGCATATAAAATCCATTCGAAATTCTTTCCGAAAGTACCGGGTATATAATAAGGTCTGTCCGTACCGCCGCAGATTATCACTTTTGATGCAATATATGTGTCATTTGGGCCTGTTTCAACCGTTTTCCACTGTTCGAGTGTACCGTTGAAATACGGCTTGGTCCAATAGCCAAAAGCATAATCACCGATAGCTTCAATGCCGGCAGGGATTGTTACTTTCGATAAATTGTAGCAATCTATGAATATATACTCGCCAAGAGTTTTTAAGCTGTCGGGAAATACTATACTTGTAAGATTATCGCAAAAAGCGAATGCTTCCGATCCGATTGCAGTTACGGTATCGGGAACTGTATAGCTTGTTCTTGTTTTTCCTATCGGATACTGTATAAGTTCGGTCATATTCTTATTGAACAGAACACCGTCGCTGTCGCTTAAATAATACGGGTTGTCAACAGATACAGTAATGTCCGTAAGTCTGTAACTATAAGATAAAGCACGTTCACCAATACTTGAAACACCGCTGCCGATTGTTATATTTGTAAGATTTGTACAACAATAAAATGCATAAACGCCAATAGAGGTTACACCGTCGGGGATTGTAATGCTTGTAATATTGTAGCAATCGGTAAACGCATAATCGCCTATTATTGTTACACTGTTGCCTATTGTTATGCTTGAAATATAGTAAAAATAATTAAAAGCGTATTTACCGATAGTTGTTACACCGTCGCCAATCAAAACGGATTTGATATCAGATTTATAAGAATACCAAGGCGTATCTCTTCCTGAACTCCAATTTGTCATAGCGCCTGTGCCTGTGATTTCGAGCAGACCTGTTTCGTGCAGAGCCCATGTAAGGCTATCGCCGCAGGTACCCGAAGCGATTAAAGGCTCAGTAAAGTGAATTGAAGCGAAAGTCAGCGGAGCGTTATCTGAACCGATTATGATTTCGTTCCAATCCTCTTCTGTTGAACTGTAATATACATCTTTGAGGTTGCTGCAAGCCTCAAACGCAGAATTACCAATTGTTCTTACACCGTCGGGAATTGTTATGCTTGTCAGCCCCGTACAACTGTTGAACGCAAAAGCACCGATACTTGTTACAGCGTCGGGAATTGTGATGCTTGTTAGATCTGTACATTCGTAGAATGAAAAATCACCGATTGATGTTACATTATTGCCGATATTGACATCTTTGATATTTTCGAGGTAAGAACGCCACGGTACATCAGATGATGAACTCCAGTTTGTCATTGCTCCTGTACCTTTGATATCGAGCAGTCCACTCTCATACAAAGCCCATGTGAAGTCCTTGTCACAGGCACCTGAAACGATTGAAGATCCGATAAAGTGAATTGAAGCAGAGGTCAGCGAATCGTTACCTAAACCGATTGAGATTGCATTCCAATTATCTCCTGTTCCGCAGTAACATACATCTTTGAGGCTGACGCAATTCTTAAACGCAGAATTACCGATTTTTGTTGCACTGTCGGGAATTGTAATTGCTGTTAAACTGTTGCAGTACATAAATGCGTTATCGCCGATTGTTGCTGCATTTTTACCGATGGTTATATCGGTAAGGTTTTTGCAATTATAAAATGCTTTTTCTCCGATTGTTGTTACGCTGTCGGGAACAGCGTAATTTGTTCTTGTGTTAGCTGCAGGATAATAAATAAGTTCGGTTTTATATGCATTAAACAATACACCGTATTCGTCACTTGAATAGTAAGGGTTGCCCTCATATACGGTTATAAAATTAACACTTTCATAAGAATCCAGATCAGACAAACCGGAAACTTTTTTGGATAAGGTTATTTTCTTAGCAGTTGAATAAGGGATAAAATCAAGACCTGCCTTGCCTTCGCCGCCGACATAAAGCGTTTCGAGCTTGGTATCATAATACCAGATAACCTTGCCTGTTACGGATTCATCAGCAGAACTGTCGGTAGCCAATGCCACACATATATCCATTTCATCCATTGCCGCTGTGAGCTGATTTTTGGCAGAGATTATTTGAGCTCTGTACGATACATCGGAATAAGCTTCTTTATCTGCCAGATACACATTTGCATTGGTGAGATTGGTAATGAAAGCATCCCACACGTTTGTGTTGCAGTAAACAGCTTGATTGGAGCTGTAGGTTGCAGAGCGGTCAACAGCCGATCCGAGATCGGCAAAAACATCTTCAAGTTTTAATTCTTCGCGCTGTGCAAATATTGTTAAAATCTCCTGAGTAGAAGCATCTATTTCAGCCTGGTGAGTGATATCGAGTACAAGCTCTTCATAATTGTTTTCGGCAATTATTGCATTTACCTGAGCGTTAAGCTCGGCAGCATTGGAGTACAGCTCGGGCTTGATATTGCGTACACGTTCTATTGCATTCAGCCATTCGCTGATATCTGCCGCCTTATAAGGGATACTCGCAATAAGGGCGTTGATTTCAGCAGTTGCGGCATCAACCTCAGCCTGTCTGTCAGCAGTAAACGTGCTTATGGGTGTATCGGTATTGTCTTCAAACTCACGAAGGGTTTTAGTGATTACAATCTTATAGCTGATACCCGTTTCGTCAAGGGCGTCAAGATTATACAGGGGAGCGTTTTGGGTTTCTGTAATCTGAATAGGCTCGTTAGCATAAACAACCCTGAGCTGTTCAAGTGCTTCAAGATAAGCCGCTGTGTCAGCGGGAATAAGAGCGAGAGCTTTTGTGATAGCTTTTGTTGCAGCGTCAATCTTATCCTGATCAAGGATTGTTGTGTAGCCGCTTACGTCTGCATTGAGAGCCTCATCAAGAGCTGCGAGAGATTCTTCTGTGCAAAGATCTCTGTTGATACTCTCTGCTTTTGCCCGAGCTTCGTTATATGCTGTAAAATCGGCAGGAAGAACGGTGACATCAGAAACCGTAACAGTTTCTGTGGAGCCTGCAGGAATTGTATAAACTCCGTCAACAGGTGTAAGTGTTGTGTCACCGAGCTTGACAACAAGGTTATCCGAAGAATAATTATCGTCAACAGCTACTGAGAAAAGCACATTGTTAATAGAGGTGTAGCCTTCAACAGCTGTGCCGTTTACCATGTATGTTATGCCTTCAACAGCCTCAAACTTACCTGTTGTAACAGCTTCGATTGTTATCATGGGGCGGCAGTCTCTTTCTAGATGGTTACCTGCATTACCGATTTTGCCGGTAGTGTTCATAATCTTTGATGCTTTGGCGGCTGCGGTGCCTGCTCCGTCAGTAAGCCAGTAAGCAGCAGAGATAGCACCGATGCCGTATGTTGAAATCATAGCTTCGCTGGGGATAACGACATTGGCTGTAAGAATGCCTGTTGTCTTTGCTTTTGCCACTGTGTCATAGTAAATGTATGTGGTTTCGGTAGCTTTGACAAGTGCCTTTTCATCAGCAGTGAAAGCGGTTGCATAGAAAGAGCTTTCACCGTCGTTAAGGAATTTATTGATGTTGCTTGTTGAGTAGTTGTTTGTCTGGTTGCAAACAACCGCACTTGTAATATCAAAGTACTTGACTCTGCCTATGCTGCCTTGAGTGATAAGGACTAGGTCGCCGTTTTCCTTTTCCTCAAGAATGTTCCAGATAAGCGGTGCATCGTTGTATGTACCGAATGTAATGGTACCAAGGTCACCCTCTGCTGCAGATGCAACAAAACCGCCCAGCGGTGCCGCAGTGAGCGCCATAACAACGCACAAAACCACAGCTAAAAATTTAGTCAGCATCTTTTTCATAATTAGTTACCTCCTCGAAAGCAAAATCACTCGCAGGTATTGTTATTCATAATATATTTTAGCATATTGTTATAAATAAATAAAGAATTTGCTCTTGTACAATCGCACAAAAATTTCTTCAAAGTTTTGTTAAATATACACCTGCTGAATTACATAAAAATACAACAGACCGCTCCAAGGCTGAAGCAGTCTGTTTTGGTTATTTATTTGCTTATTTCAGCAGCCGCAATTTTTGTCAAAACCGGGGTTGCAGGCGTAGAAGTTTTTGCTGTCGAGCTTGTCGGTTACAAAGCGCAAGCCCTCGCCAAAGCGCTGAAAATGCACAATTTCGCGTGCGCGCAGGAATTTGATAACATCGTTTACATCGGGGTCATCGGAAAGGCGGAGAATGTTGTCGTAGGTCTTTCTCGCTTTCTGCTCTGCAGCAAGGTCTTCACTAAGGTCAGCGATAACATCGCCCGTAGACTGAATAGTTGCAGCCGTCCACGGCTCACCGCTTGCGGCAACAGGGTAAATGCCCGTTGTATGGTCAACAAAATATTTGTCAAAGCCCTGTCGCTTTATTTCATCAACAGAAAGGTTTCTCGTGAGCTGATAAACCAGCGTACAGACCATTTCTATATGCGAAAGCTCTTCTGTACCGATGTCTGTAAGCAGGCCCTTGAGCTCACCCCAGGGCATTGCAAAACGCTGGCTGAGGTAACGCATTGAGGCGCCGAGCTCACCGTCGGGTCCGCCAAACTGCGTTATGATAACCTGAGCAAGCTTTGCATTGGGGGTTGAAACCTTAACGGGGTACTGCAGCTTTTTCTCGTACAAAAACATCAGCAATCACACCGTCCTTTCTCCCAAGGCCACGGGTCACAGAGCCACTCTATGCCCTGTGCGCTCCTGGGTGAGAGCTTGCCGCAGGTTGCTTCGTACTCTTCACGCAGGAGCATATATTTTTTGTGATACTTGTTATAGAGTCCTACAGCGGTGAGGTCACCGGGATGAGTGTCGAGGTAGAGATGAAGGTCCCAGAGTGCAAACTCTGCTGCGGACAGTTTTTTGAGAAGGTCATTCTGATTCATGATTTGCACCCTCTCAGGAAAGGCTTGTTGAGAGCGACAAAAAGCGTGCCCTCGCACAGTGCTTTCATTTCATCGTAAACGGTTGTATCCGTCTGCATAGGAACATACATCATTGCAATACTGCAATCGTCCGGAAAAGGCTGCTCGCTGCGGCGGAACTGCACTTCCTGCCGCCTGCACATTTCGCAGCCGTTGACCGAACGCTCGTTCATGCGCATAAAGCTGTTCTCCTTTACATAGTACTCGAGCGGATCGGTAAATTTTTGCTTTTTCCGCTCTTGTATATATTATGCGATGTGATATAATAGTGTTAAAATATCTCTGTTGTCTGGAGGATTAGCTTTGAGATATACAACTGTTCTTTATGACCTTGACGGCACCTTGCTCGATTTTGAAAGGGCTGAAAATACAGCCTTCCGCCTTGCTGTGCAAAAGCTTGGAATTCCCTATTCTGCTGGATTTTACGAGCTTTATCACGAGATTAACGACGGCCTCTGGAAAAGATTTGAGTTAAGAGAGGTCAGCAAAGAGGATATAGGCAGGCTCCGTTTTTCAATCACATTTGAAAAGCTCGGAATTGATGCCGACGGTGAAGAATGTAACAGAATTTTCAAAGGTTTACTGTCTGAAAACGTTTTTGTTTTTGACGGCGCGGTTGAGCATTGTAAAAGGCTATTGAGTAAAGGGCTGAAGCTTTACGCGGTTACGAACGGTACGGAGTACATTCAGCGTAGGAGACTTGCCCTCAGCGGACTTGATAAAGTGTTTATACGCACCTTTGTGTCGGAAGAAACGGGCTACAGCAAGCCCGATAAGCAGTATTTTGACTATGTTTTTGCAAACATTGACGAAAAGGATAAGAGCAGAATTATTATTATCGGCGATTCGCCAAGCTCCGATATAAAGGGCGGCTTGAATTCGGGAATTGATACCTGCCTTTTCGGCGGTGCGGTCAGCGATGTTATGCCCACATATACGGCATCGGATTATAAGGAAATTGAGGAAATAATTTTTTTGGATTGAATAGAATAACGGAGGTTTAAGGCTATGACGGTGTCGCGCTTTGGTACATGCCATATCGGCGAAATACCATATGCAACAGATATGACACTTGAATTTAATATTGCGGTAGACAATTAAAACCTGTTGTGTTATTATAAAAATAATAGCTTCACTTGATAAGGAGGAAAAAATGGGCTTGTTTTCTAAAATTGTTTCGTTTTTTGCTTCGCTTCTGATTTCTTTTTGTATCACGCTTGATATTCCGTGCTACCCCATGGGTGAAAAGCTTGATATGAGTAAGTTTGCTTCAGCTCCGACCTTTGTTGACGATTTTGATGCTGAGCTTGACCGCAGCGTATGGTCAGGTCACTATCAGTACGGCGACAGGACCGAGGTGAGAAAGGGCAGCTACTGGAACCAGTATCTTGCCGCAACAAAAGACGGCAACCTTGTAATTCCCGTAGTCTATCTTGAAGACGGAATGGGCGGCAAGGGCGCAGGCTGGTATTCGGCAGGTATTGATACCGATTCAGACTCTCCGAACGGTTTCAGCCAGAAATTCGGCTATTTTGAATGCCGTTGTATTCTGCCTAAGGGTGCCGATATCTGGAGCGCTTTCTGGCTTATGAACGACGGTGTTTATAATGAGGACGGCAACGGCAGAGACGGTACGGAAATTGATATTTTTGAAAGTGACCGCTATGAGGATTTCCTTCCCAACAGCGTTACGTCAAACCTGCATTTCGATAATTACGAAGATGCTCACCAAAAGCTCGGCGCAAAATGCTTCCTTCTGAAGAATAATCCCTATGAGGAATACAACACATACGGTCTTGAATGGAATGAAAAAGAGTATATCTTCTACATAAACGGCGTTGAAACTTTCCGTACGGATTTCGGCGGAGTAAGTCAGAACGAAGAATATCTCATTCTTTCTGTTGAAATGAGGGGCGAAAACGGTATTCCGTCCGAGCGTGAAAGCAAGTCGGGTGATTCGGCACAGTTTTTGGTAGATTACGTCAAGGTTTATCAGTACAAGGATTTACTTGACGAAGTAAAATAAAAGGAGAATACATTTATGATTGAGTTTTTTAAGAAAATATCTGCAACGATTCTCGCTTTTTTGCAGATGCTTGTGTTCAACGTAAGCTACGGCGACTATGTTGAGCCGCAGAAGTCATCTGTTCCCGAAACTGAAGTGGTGAACGATATTGACGGTGATACTACTCTTGCCGATTCGATAAAGTATGCCGCTGAGGTTGATGACAAGGCTCAAGCATATTACGCTGACGCTGAGCGCTCTGCATACATAATGGAAAATGCAGATGCTGTGCTGACACATACACTGAAAGCACTGGGCAACAGTGCAACGCTTGCTGACAAAAACGGCAACGCATATATTGTGGACAGTTTTGATTCTTTCTTTGAGCAGGGCGGTTACAGACATTATTTTTCAACCTCGAAGGATGATGGCAGAGTAAACACAATCCGCCTCGGTAAGTACTATTACGAGTGTCACGTGCGTGATTTTGATGCTGATTCAAAGCTGTTCAAGGTCGATAAGGCGTATCACCTTTACGGTGACAGACTCTATGCACAGTACTCTCTTTTTGCCGCAAAGCCTACAACTGCTCTTGAGGGCTTCGGCAGCGAGATTACACTTGACGCCGCAACAGTAAAGGCTGTTCAGGTCAAGGATAAAAACGGCGTTCACTCCAACCTTAATACAATTGATTTTGCGAGCGTGGAATACGCCGCATTTGATATTGACGGTGTAGGTGTTGTAGGCTTTATTGTGCCGTCAGACGGCTCTACTAAAGAAATGGTTGTTGAGCAGTTCGGTGACACATATTATGTAAGACAGTATGCTGCTTATACGGCAGGAACAGGAATAAACAAGAACGACGAAACAGGCGGCTACAACCTCAACTGCGTAACATTCGGTTTCCGTATTTATACAGATTCCACTCATTCGTTTGACGGTGTAGCAAAGGCAGCTTCTCTTGAGCGCAATCCTCTTGAGGGCATAACCGTGAACGGCGAAAACGCAGACGGCGCCTATGTCGGTTACGATGCTCTTCGCGGAACATATACCTTTACAATGAAAGGTACCGATTTCACATCGGCATATAACCGCCCGAATCATCAGTTCTCAATGCCTGTCAGCATCACCTGTGACGGTGAGAACAGAGAGATTTATATTCGCACAAACGGTGAAAACGGCTGCCTTGAGGCAGGCGCAATCCTTGACAGCTCGGGCACTCTTGTTCCGATAAATGTTCAGGTTTGTAAAAACTTCCAGGGTGACGGCGGCGAGCCTTTCTACAGCGTAAAGGATTATCAGTACGGCGATTGCTTCTTCCCGCTTTCGATCAAAGCCGGTGAAACCCTCGATCTCACCGTGCTCAACCTTTACCAAAATTGGGGACACAGCCCTCTCAAGCAGCTTTCGAGCATTGAGTTCCACGTTTCTTACTACCACCTTTCAACAGGTACAACTGAGTCCAACTGTATCGCACCCTATTTCGTGTTTGAAAAGGACGGCTGGACTCTGCCTGACTTCCGTACCCGCAGCGGTATTATGTGGGCTGAACAGCCTCAGTTCAATTCTGTCGGTACGCTCAGATTTGTTCTTTACAATAAGAGAACTCTCGGAATAAAGAGCGGCGAGGTGCTCAGCGAGTACAAGAACGCGAAAATTGATTCTGTCGGTCCGCTTTACAGCGATATTACAAATGCTTACGAATCCGACTGCGGCTCATATACTTACACACTGCGCCATGTCGAATTCCCGCAGACTGACGAAAACAGAACCTATTATGAGGTTAACATTGATTTCAACAAAGAGATTACCTTCAAAAACTTCAAGCGAGATTTCGATCTGTTCTATTTTGACGGACGCTATGCAAACTTTGAAAAGCTCGGCTATCTCGATGCAGATAACAACTGTGCGGTTGCCGATGTAAACAATCTCAGAACGGTTTACTACACTCTCGGTGACGAGGCACCCTACTGGGGCTTCTTTGATGCGACAAAGGAAACTGAGCCGAATATAGACAATCACTTCGGCTGTAATTTTGCTATGATTGTAAGAGACAGTAAGATTGTCATGGGCGGCAAAGAACAGAATATCGCTTTTGCTGTGCGCGACACATCAAAGAGAGCTCTTACAAGCGGCAGCCTTACACTTGATGTTGAGGAAATTACATTTATGCCCGGTGACAGCATTAAGCTCACTCTTATTCTTCTCCCGTGGGGTCAGGGCAAGGAAGATAACGACAGCAATGTCAGAGCAGTCCGTGAGGACAGCGCACTCAAGCCCGTAAGCGTGCAGGCGGTCACAGGTACGGTTAAGGAAGATGCACTTGTACCCACAGTGCTTGCAGATAACGGTGTAGCTGAGGTCAATGTTACAGGCGGCAGAAACTATAACGCAATCCGCTTTGACGGCTTTACAAAGCTCGAATGTCCCAAGGTTTATGTCAAGAGCGGCGAAAGCTGGGTTGAGGCAAGCACGTGCTCCGAAAACGGATATGACGGCTACGGTGTTCATTATAACGATGACGGTACATACAGCTTCTCGTTTGTATATTTCGCCGACAGCCCCGATGCACAATACAGCTTTAAGATCGTTCAGCAGTAATGTAAATACATAAGATTAAGCCTCCCTGCGGTTTTACCGTAGGGAGGCTTTTTGTAAGGCTGTTATGAAATTTTCAGATAATGTCAGCAACAACCTTTTGCAGTTCTTCTTTAATTATCTGGTGCCCTGCAGAGGTCGGGTGAATTCCGTCAACACTCCAGTATCTTGTGTCACCGTCAACGCAAACTTCGTCAAATTCGCTCTGGAGCGGTACAAAGTGTAAATTGTATTTTTCGGCAACCTGAGCTGAGATTTCTGCAAGCTTTCTTACTTCGGCGTTGAATTTATCCCACAGTTTTTCTGTAGCAGAGCCTTTGAGAACAAACGGTTCCAATACTATAATTTCAACTTTCGGCAAGCTTTCCTTGATTTCTTCTATGAGCATTTCATAAATTTTTCTGAATTTTTCAGGGGTCAAACCGCAATTCATTGTAAGCTCGTGAGAAACATCGTTGACACCTATAAGAATTGAAATGTAATCGGGACATAAATTTATTATATCTTCCTTGATTCGTGCATAGACATCGGTTATTCTGTCTCCGCTTACACCGCGGTTGATGAATTTAATTTTGCCTTTGCAGTGTCTTTCAATTTCAGCTGCCAGAAGCAATGCATAGCCGCATCCTAAGCCGAAATTGTCCTCGTTTTCATCGTCTCTGTTGGCGTCTGTTATTGAATCGCCCTGGAATAAAAATGTTTTCATAGTAAAACTAACTCCGTTTTATTTGATTTCAAGCTCTATGCACTCGTAGCCCATAAGAGTGTTGCTGACGCTGTCGGGCTGATGTCCGCCAATATAAAGTGTGATTTTGCCGTCGGGCTCAACACGCTCACCCTCGTCATTGACTGCCTTGAGCCAGTAACGGTCAATATCCATTGTAACTCTTAACGTTTCGCCCTTGTCAAGCTCAATTGATTTGAGGGCGCAGAGCTGGAAGTGCGGAGTAGCATAACGGCTGTCAGTATATTTTGCGTATACCTGAGCACGCTCATAGCCCTTCATATCGCCGATATTTGTAATATCTGCGCTGACGGTGATTCTGTTTTCGTCAATTGAATCTATCACAGCGTTGCTGTAATCAAAACTTGTGAATGAAAGACCGTAGCCAAAGGGGAAGAGAGCCTCTCCGTTGATATAGCGGTATGTTCTGCCTTTCATGCCGTAATCTTCAAAATCGGGAATAGCATGGTCGCCCTTGAAGATTGTGACAGGCAGTCTGCCGGCAGGTGAAAATTCGCCTGCAATAAGCTCTGCTGCAGCAAGTCCGCCAACAGCACCGGGATACCATGCGTGGATAATGGCTTTTGCGTGGCTTGTAACCTTTTCGCCAAGGTCGATTGAGCTGCCGCACATAAGCACAACAATAACGTTGTCGCATACATCGCACACAGCTTCAGCGAGCTTCTGCTGTGTTGCAGGCAGGTAAAGTGACTTTTTATCGCCGCAGGCGGTATAATCGTTGTCAAAGCCTGTGTCCTCACCCTCAATTGAGCAATCAAGACCGAGCGCAAGAATTGTAAGGTCAGCTTCTGCGGCGGTTGCAATGCCGTCGCTTATCATATTCTGGAAGCCGCTCCAATGGTTGAGATGCTCGTCGCAGTAGTTACAGCCTTTTTCAACCGTAACGGTGGCATCCTTGAATATGCGGCGTATACCGTCTGCAACTGTTATGTATTCGGATGCGTAGCCGTTGTAGTTGCCCTCAAGTGCCGTTACGGAAAGTGCATTCGGGCCGACAACTGCAATACGCTTATTGAATTTTTTATCTATGGGTAGGAAACCGTCGTTCTTCAGCATAACCATACACTGCTGAGCGGCACGGTGATTAAGCTCCTTGTGTTCCTTGCAGTCGAGCTTTTCAAAGGGAATATCGCTGTACGGTCTTACCTCTTCAAATTCACCGAGCAGAGCGCGGATTGTGTAGAGCCTTTCCGCCGCTGCGGTGATTTGCTCTTCTGTTATAAGGTCCTGTTCGTATGCATCAATAAGTGCATCGTATGTATCACCGCAGTTGAGGTCGCAGGTGCATTTGAGTGCAACTGCCGCCGCCTCAGCCTTGGTGTCTGTGTAGTGGTGGTCGCGGTAAATATCACCGAGTGCGCCGCAGTCAGATACGATATAGCCGTCAAAATTCCATCTGTTACGGAGAATATCTACAAGCAGATAGGGGTGAGCGCAGCAGGGGTCACCGTTTGTGCGGTTGTATGCGCCCATAACGCCGCAGACACCTGCCTCAACTGTCTTTTCAAATGCAGGCAGATATGTTTCGAACATATCGTGCTTGTCTGCCTTTGCATCAAAGCCGTGGCGTGTTTTTTCGGGGCCCGAGTGTACTGCAAAGTGTTTTGAGCAGGCACAGGCCTTGTAAAACTCTCCGTCGCCCTGAACGCCCTTTATAAACTCTGTGCCGAGTGTGGCGGAAAGGAACGGATCCTCACCGAATGTTTCCTGACCTCTGCCCCAGCGCGGGTCACGGAAAATATTGATGTTGGGGGCCCAGAAGGTGAGACCCTTGAAAATATCAAAGTCGCCGTACTTGACATGCTTGTTGTATTTAATTCGACCCTCTGTTGAAATAACGTCGCCGATTGCGCGGATAAGCTCAGGGTCAAAGGTGGATGCCATTGCAATTGTGTGGGGGAATACGGTTGCCGTGCCTGCACGTGCAACACCGTGTGCGCCCTCATTCCACCAGTTGTATGCCTGAATACCGAGCCTTTCAATAGCAGGTGAATTATAGAGAAGCTGAGACATTTTTTCCTCAACCGTCATCTGCGAAATAAGTGATTTTGCTTTTTGTGCCGCTTTGATTTTGTCCATAATCAGTCTCCTTTGCGAGATATAAATACATAAATAAATATATACTACAACAGCGGTTGAGTCAATAAAATAAAAAGCTTCGGATGTAAAAAATCCGAAGCTTTTTTTGTTGATTATTTCAGGCGTTAGCCTTTATCTCGTCCTGTGAAACGATTTTGATTCCGCCGTCTGCAAGTACCTTTGCAGCTGCGGCATTGTCCTCAACTCGGATGATGATGTATGCCTTGCCTACCTCGGGAGTGAGGAAAGCGTAAACATACTCAAGGCTTATCTGATTGTCTGCAAGCAGTGCCATTGCATCGGCAAAAGCACCGGGAGTATCATCAATTTCAACAACAAGCACCTCTGTGACCGAGCAGGTTACGCCTGCTGTCTTGAGTGCCTTTTCTGCCGCCTCATAATCGGAAACGATAAGGCGGAAAATGCCGAAATCGGTTGTGTCTGCCATGCACAGTGCACGGATGCTGACACCATTGTCAGCAAGGTGTCTTGCAATTGACGAAAGCTTGCCGTGCTTGTTTTCAACGAATACGGAAATCTGTTTAACCGGTGTCATTATAATCCCTGCTTTCTTATTTGAAATTGTAGCCCATATCAAATGCCTTGAGGTTGAGCTCAAGGAACTTTGCGGGAACGGTGGATTTAACAGCCTCAATCCAAGTGTCGTAGGCGATATCTGTCTTTGCGGCAAGAACGCCCATAAGCACAACGTTTACAGCCTTTGAGGAGCCTGCTTCAACAGCGAGCGAGAGTGCATCAATAGATGTGATATCAGCACCTGTTGCGGCAATAGCCTCAATAACACCCTGCGGATATTCGGCAGCGCCTATAACTACGGGCATAGGGTCGATCTTCTGTGTGTTTACAATCAGCTTACCGCCGTTTTTGAGGTAGGGGAGCCACCTTGCGGCTTCAAGCTGTTCAAATGAAAGAATGTAGTCTGCCTCACCCTTTTCAATGATAGGGGAGTAAACCTCATCGCCGTACTTGACATAGGTTACAACGCTGCCTCCGCGCTGGCTCATTCCGTGAACCTCGGATACCTTAACGTCATAGCCCTTTGCTGTGAGAACTGCGCCGAGAAGACGGCTTGAAAGGAGAGTGCCCTGTCCGCCGACGCCAACTATCATAATGCTCTTTGTTTCCATAGTAGCTTATTCTCCTTTCTCAATTGCACCGAATGCACAAAGCTGCTCGCAAACGCCGCAGCCGATACACTGGGTGAAGTCTATAACAGCTTTCTTGTCACGGAAGCTGATTGCGGGACAACCGATTTTCATACAGGCTTTGCAGCTGCGGCATTTGTCAGCATTGACCTTGAGCGGCTTTTCGTGCTTGACATACTTGAGCAGTGCGCAGGGACGGCGTGAAATAATAACGCTCGGCTCCTCTACAGCAAGCTCTTCCTTGACAGCTGCTTCTGTTTCCTTGAGGTTATAAGGGTCAACAACTCTTACCCTGTTGATGCCGACTGCCTTTGCAAGCGCCTCAAGGTCAACCGCTGTTGCGGGGTCGCCCTTGATTGTTTTGCCTGTGGTGGGGTTCTGCTGGTGGCCTGTCATACCTGTTATTGAGTTGTCGAGGATGATTACTGTTGAGTTACTTGCGTTGTAGGCAATATCAATAAGACCTGTTATGCCTGAGTGGATAAAGGTTGAATCACCGATAACTGCAACGGATTTTTTCTCGTTTTCGGGGTTTGCCTTGTTTCTGCCGTGAAGAGCTGAAACGGAAGCGCCCATGCAGATACAGGTATCAAGCATACCGAGAGGTGCGAGCGCACCGAGTGTGTAACAGCCGATATCACCGCTGACGGTGACATTCTGCTTCTTGAGTGCATAGAAAAGACCTCTGTGCGGACAGCCTGCGCAAAGTACGGGAGGACGGCCGGGAATTTCAAGGTCTGTTGCAATGCTTTCGGTTTCCTCACCGAGAATAACCTTGGCAATAAGGCTCTGTGAGTATTCGCCGAGTACGGTGAATGCATCTTTGCCGATTACTTCAATACCGTTTGCCTTGCAGTGCTCCTCAATGAACGGATCAAGCTCTTCAAGAACGTAAACCTTGTCACACTTAGCGGCAAATTCCTTGATGATTTCTACGGGCAGGGGATATACACAGCCGAGCTTGAGGTAGGAAGCGTTTTTACCCAGAGCCTCTTTTGCGTACTGGTAGCATATACCTGAAGTGATAACGCCGATTTTTGTATCGTTTATCTCAACTCTGTTGAGCTCACAGCTCTCAGCCCATTTTGCCTGGTCGAGAAGTCTCTGCTCAACAACAACATGTCTGCCTCTTGCCATTGCGGGCATCATAACATACTTCTGCGGATTCTTTGTGTATTCCTTAACGCCGATATCGTTTCTTTCACCTGTATCAACAAGGCTGCGTGAGTGAGCAACTCTTGTTGTGAGGCGGAGGATAACGGGACAGTCAAACTTTTCGGAAAGCTCAAAGCCCTTCTTGGCAAATTCAAGGCACTCTGCCGAATCTGACGGCTCAAGCATCATAACCTTAGCGGCCTTTGCATAGTGGCGTGAATCCTGCTCATTCTGTGATGAGTGCATACCGGGGTCATCAGCAACTGCGATAACCCAACCTGCGTTGACACCTGTGTATGAGCCGGTGAAAACAGGCTCGGATGCAACATTGAGACCAACGTGCTTCATACCGCAGAATGCTCTTGCTCCTGCGATTGCGGCACCGAGTGCAACCTCGGCGGCAACCTTTTCATTGGGTGCCCATTCTGAGTATACGTCATCGTATGTAGAAATAAACTCTGTAATTTCGGTGCTGGGTGTGCCGGGGTAGCTGGAAACTACTCTTACGCCGCCCTCGTAAAGACCGCGTGCAACGGCGTCATTACCGATTCTAAGCTCTTTAGCCATTGTATCTTTCTCCTTATTTGTTTTCTTTTCTCAAATCTATTACTCTCTTTGCCTTGCCGACAAAGCGCTCGATCGTGCCGTGTTCAACAATGTTGATTTTGCACTGAATGCCGAGTACTGTCTGAATGCGTTTTGCAATCTTCTTCTGAAGCTCCTGAATCTTGCCGTAGCTGTCAAGCAGGCTGCTGTCAACAAGCTCAACCTGTACCTCAAGTGTGTCTGCAAAGCCCTCTCTGCGTACAACAAGCTGGTAGTGCGGGCTGACCTGATCCATACCGATAAGCACGCTTTCAATCTGTGACGGGAAGATGTTTACGCCGCGGATTTTGAGCATATCGTCGCTTCTGCCCTGAACCTTTTCCATACGCACGTGCGTTCTGCCGCATTTGCATGGCTCGTAGTTGAGCTTTGTGATGTCTCTTGTTCTGTATCTGAGAAGGGGGATACCCTCTTTGGTAAGAGTTGTGACGAGCAGCTCGCCGTATTCGCCCTCGGGTTTTGCCTCAAGGGTTTCGGGGTCAACAATTTCAGGCAGGAAGTAATCCTCATTGAAATGAAGACCGCAGCGCTCTGTACATTCACCGGAAACACCCGGACCCATAAGCTCGCTCATACCGTAGTTATCTGTTGCGAAAAGTCCCCAGCCGTTTTCAATCTGTGCTCTCATTTCGGGAGTGCAGCCCTCCGAGCCGAAAAGACCGAGCCTCAGATGATAGTCGCTCATCGGATATTCAAGGCTTTTTGCGGTTTCGCACATATAGAGTGCGTAAGAGGGAGTTGCTACAAGTGCGGTTGTGCCGAAATCTCTCATATACATAAGAGCCTTTTCTGTGTTACCGCTGGAATTTGGGATAACGGTTGCACCGATTTTTTCAAGTCCGTAGTGCAGACCGAGAGCACCGGTAAACATACCGTAGCCGAATGAAATCTGAACGATATCGTCGCTCGTTGCACCTGCGGCGGTAACAATTCTTGCCATACAGTCTGACCAGATGTCAAGGTCGTGCTTGGTGTAGCCTACAACCGTGGGCTTACCCGTTGTACCTGATGAAGCGTGGATACGCACAATTTCCTTCATCGGTTTTGCAAAAAGACCGAAAGGATAGTTGTCGCGCAGGTCCGCCTTTGTGGTGGGCGGAATATACTTGATATCGTCAAGTGATTTGATTTTGTCAGCCGTAACTCCTGCTTCGTCGAGCTTCTTTGTATAGAAAGGAACGTTTCGGTAGCAGTAGTCAACCGTCCATTTAAGTCTCTCAAGCTGAAGTTCTTCAATCTGCTTGCGGGACATTGTTTCTATGTCTTTCTGAAAAAACATTTCAATCCTCCGTTAGGTTTATTCTTTTTCAATTACGCCTGTGTAGAAGAAGCTGTTGTCTTCTGCTTTCTTCTGTGTGAGTTCGGAAATAACTACGCATACTATCAGTGAGGCAATCATTGCGGCACATGCATAGACAGGACCTTTTGACGCAAGACTGACAACCGTTTCGTTTGTAACGCCGAACATTGTAAGCATCTTGGCGAGTGCCGGGGTAAGTGCGATGAAGAAGCCGACAAGAATGCCGCGCCATGCAGCAAATCTGTTGAGCTTTTTATAATAGAGAGCAAGCACATAGGGGGCGAGGAATGAACCTGAGATGATACCCCATGAATAGCTCATCATATCAAGAATAGGTGTGTCTGTATTTGCAACGATGTAAGAAAGTATAACAAAAACTGCACAGAAAATCTTTGTCAGCTTTGCTGTTTTGCTGTCGCTCATGCCTTTTACATTTGAGCGGATAAGGTCGATCGAAACCGTTGAGCAGGCTGTGAGCGAAACAGAGCAGAGCGTTGAAACCGAAGCCGAAATGAGAAGCACCAGAACAATTCCGAGCAGGATTACCGGCATATCGGTAGCCTTGAGCATATTGGGAACGATGTAATCCTGTGCAGGCATATCTTCACCTACGGTAAAGAAGCGGTGGCAGAGTGAACCGATGAAATAGCCGCCGCCTGCAACGAGCAGTGCGAAGAATGTTGAAATGCTGATTCCGCGTTTTGCCTGTGCATCGTCCTTAATTCCGAAATACTTTTGAATCATCTGGGGCAGACCCCATGTGCCGAAGCTTGTCATCAGCACGGTTGCCCAGAGCGAAACCCATTTACTGCCTTCCATTTTTGTGAAGCCCCATTCGGATTTTGCATATTCTGCAAGACCGCTGATTCCGCCAACCTGCTTGCTTCTGATGACAAAGACGATAAGCAGTGCAATTCCGAACATCATAATAATGCCCTGAACAAAGTCGGCCCTTGCCTGAACAAGATAACCGCCGAATACGAGCAGAAGCAGAGCAACGGCAGCAATAACAATCATACAGATGTTTACGTCAACGCCGAGCAGAACCTCTGCAACGCTTGCAAGTCCCTTGTAAACGGAAGCCGAATATGGAACAAGGAAGATAAAGATAACAAAGGCGGAAAAGGTTTTCATTGCCTTTGATGAATAGCGTTTTTCAAAAAACTCGGGCATTGTTTTGATCTTGAGCCTGGAGGCGATATCGCGCGTGCGGCGTGCGAGTACCTTCCAAGCAAGCCACGAGCCGAATACACAGTTGCCGATACCTGCAAGGATACCCCAAAGACCGTAGCTCAGACCTGTGCCGCCTGCATAACCGACGAACATAACGGCAGAGAAATACGCCGTGCCGTAAGAGAGAGCTGAAAGCCACGCACCGGCATTTCTGCCGCCTACGGTAAAATCCGCGATGCTTTTGGATTTTTTGCCCTGTGTGATTCCGATGATGAACATTGCCAATATGTAAACGGCAAGAGTTGACCACAGGATGATTTTTTCCATTGTAAAGACTCCAATCATTTGCCTTTAGTGATTTACAGGTTCAACGCTTTTAACTGATAAAACGCTCAGGCAAAATATATTGGCGTACACACTAAGTGTTCAGTATGTACAACCATTTTATTCATTTTACGACAAATTGCTTAATTAGTCAATAGACAATGACAGATAATTATTCTGTATTTTTACCGAATTTTGTTATTGCGCCTTTCAAAAAATTGTGTTATTGTTTAATAACATTATTTTTAGCTATATATTAAATGTTTTTTAATAAATCTTAAATTTTTTATCACATTTCGGCTTTCATAAGTGTTTATATTATAGGTGTATAATTGCCGAATTTTGTCGGAAGGGGTGAAGTGCATTGAGTATAAAGTCCCGTTTTAACGAAGAACTGAGGTTTGTGGAATATGTAATGGAAAAGTACAGCAATACGCTGTACCGTATTGCTTATTCAATTCTTCAGAATGAGCAGGATGCTGAGGATGCACTTCAGGAAACCTTTATCAAATATATGACGAAAGCACCTCTCTTCCGTGATGATGCTCACGAAAAAGCGTGGCTTATTAAAGTAATTACCAACATCAGCAAAAATATGGTGCGCTTCAAAGCGTATCAGGCTTCGCATAGCTTTCAGGAACTTGAAATCAGCAGCTCGGCTGATATTGACAGAGATGTTTTTGATATGATTATGCGCCTGCCGTCAAAATATAAAGTCGTGCTAGATTTATATTATATCGAAGGATATAAAGCGAAAGAGATTGCATCGATTCTCGGCATTTCTCCCGTCGCGGTCAGAAAGCGGCTGCAGTATGCACGCAAGCTGCTGAAAAATGAATTTGAAAGGAGCGGAATGTAATGAAAAAGAAGCATATCGAAACTTATGTCAAAGCTATGGATAAAATTACCCTCAGTGATGAGGCTAAGCGAAGAATTGCACGCAACTGTGCCCGTTACAGTACGCTTCACAGAATCAAAAGTAAAGGCTTTGTTGTTATTGCAGTAAAAACTGAAAAAACAACAGATGGAAACTGATTCCATCTGTTTTAATTTTGTATCGGAGGATAAATGAATGAAAGAACCCATGCTTTACAAGGTGGTCAGACCGCCTATTGCTTTTTTCTTTAAGGCGATTTACAGACCTGAGGTTGTTGGCAAGGAGAATATTCCCGAAAATGGCAAGATAATTCTTGCAGGCAACCACACCAATTTTTTTGATTGTTTTTCCGTTGCGATTTCAACCAGAAGATGTGTTCATTACATTGCAAAGGCAGAGCTTATGAAGGGCATAGGCAAGTATATTTTTCCCGGCCTCGGTATTATTCCGCTTGACAGAACAACAAACGGTAAAGAGGCTGTGCTTCTTGCAGAGGAATATCTTGCAGATGACAAGCTGATTGCTGTTTTCCCTGAGGGCACAATCAACCGTACCGATGAGCCTATGATGCCTTTCAAGGGCGGCGCAGTCAAAATTGCGTGCGATTCAGGCTCGGATATCGTTCCCTTTGCAATTACAGGAAAGTACAAGCCTTTTAAGAAAGGCTTAAAGATTACATTTATGCCGCCCATTAAGGTTCAGAAGGGCAGTCTTAAATCAACAAACAAAAAGCTGGAAGAAACAGTTCTTGAACAGATAATTAAGGAAGGTAAATGAAACAATGAAAAAACCCGAAGACAGAGAGCTTGGTTATAAGCTCTTTATGCCGTTTATGCGTGCGGTGTTCAAAGGCTATTACAGCCCGCAAATTATCGGTGCAGAGAAAATACCGCAGAACGGTCCCGTTATTATTGCAGGCAACCACGTTCACCTGCTTGACCAGTGCCCGACGATCGCCGCAACAAAACGTATGATTCACTACATGGCAAAAAAAGAGTATTTCGAGGGCAGGTTTGCGCCGTTTTTCCGCGCAATGGGCTGCATCCCCGTAGACAGATCAACTACCGATATAAAGAGCGTAAAGTCTGCGATGAAGGTGCTCAAAAAGGGCGGAGCAATAGGAATTTTCCCCGAGGGTACGCGTAACAGAACGGATGCGTTTCTGCTCGAGTTCAAGCCCGGTGCAGTGGCTCTTGCAAAAAAGACAGATGCATACATAGTGCCCTGCGGTCTGACAGGCGATTACACATTCCGCAGTAAGACCTTGAACGTGCGCTACGGCGAGCCGTTCAAGGTTACCGATATGACAATAGAAGAAGCAAACGAAAAGCTGCACAGAGAAGTTGAGCGTCTCATGCGTGAAGGTCTCGCGGAGATTGAAAAGATGAAGGCTTAACATTTTCGGAGGATGAAGGTTAAATGAGAATCGGTCTGGACGTTGGCTCGACAACACTCAAATGTGTTGCGATTGACGACGAAGGAAAAATTATATATAAGGCATATGAGCGGCATTATTCAAAAATTGCCGAAATGAGTGCGCATATGCTGACAGAGATTTTGCGTGAGCATCCTGAATTTTCACATTCGGCTCTTACGGTTTCAGGCTCTGCGGGTATGGGCTTTGCCCAAAAGCTTGGGCTTGATTTTGTGCAGGAGGTCTATGCTACAAGAGTTTCTGTTTCAAAATTGATTCCCGGTACCGACGCTGTAATTGAGCTTGGCGGCGAGGACGCTAAGATTCTGTTCTTTACAGGCGGTATGGAGGTCAGAATGAACGGCTCCTGCGCAGGCGGTACGGGCGCTTTTATTGACCAGATGGCGTCTTTGCTTGAGGTTTCACCGCTTGAGCTCAATGAGCTTGCAAAGCAAAAAGAGAAGATTTACTCCATTGCTTCACGCTGCGGAGTTTTTGCAAAGTCCGATATTCAGCCGTTGCTCAACCAGGGTGCGGCAAAAACGGATGTTGCGGCGAGTATTTTCACCGCCGTTGTAAACCAGACGGTTTCGGGCTTGGCTCAGGGCAGAAGAATAGAGGGCAATGTAGTCTACCTCGGCGGTCCTCTCTACTTCCTGTCAGAGCTTCGTTCTGCATTTGATGAGGGCCTGGGTGTCAAGGGCTTCTGTCCTGAGGACGGACTCTATTTTGTTGCGCTCGGTGCGGCTTTCTGTGCAAAGGGCGAACAGCTTGACATTGCAAAAACAAAGGAAAAGATCGCAGCGTGTACCAACAGCGGCGAATACCTAAGCGCAAAGCAGCTATTTGCAGACGAAAAGGAGTATGCCGAATTTGCTGAGAGACACTCTCGCAACCATGTTGCAAGGGCTGATTCTGTTCAGAGCGGCGAAAAGATATTTATAGGAATTGATGCAGGCTCGACAACGGTCAAGACTGCCGCAATCAACAAAAAAGGCGAGCTGCTTTTCAGCAAATATATGCCCAACTCAGGTGACCCTGTCCGATTGGTAAGGGAATTTCTGCTTGAGGTTTATGACAAGTTTTCTCAGGCTGTAATCGGCGGCTGTGCCGTTACGGGCTACGGAGAAGAGATTATCAAAAATGCGTTCTGTGCGGATGTAGGAATTGTTGAAACAGTTGCTCACTTTACCGCCGCCGCAAAGTTCAGACCCGATGTTGATTTCATCATCGATATCGGCGGACAGGATATCAAGTGCTTCAAAATCAGAAACAATGCAATAGACAATATTTTCCTCAATGAGGCTTGCTCATCGGGCTGCGGCTCATTCCTGCAGACATTTGCAAGCGCATGGGATTATGATATCGAGGCTTTTTCAAAGCTCGGTCTTTTTGCGGACAGACCCGTTGACCTCGGCTCGAGATGTACGGTGTTTATGAATTCATCCGTCAAGCAGGCACAGAAGGACGGTGCGACGATTGAAAATATTTCCGCAGGTCTTTCAATCAGCGTTGTAAAGAACGCTATCTATAAAGTTATCAGAGCGGCAAATGCCGACGAGCTCGGAAAGAATATCGTCGTGCAGGGCGGCACATTCCTCAACGATGCCGTGCTCAGAGCCTTTGAGCAGGAGATTGGCAGAAACGTTGTCCGCCCCGATATATCGGGTCTTATGGGTGCTTACGGTGCTGCACTTATTGCCGCTGAAAGAGCAGGCGAAAAGAGTACGCTTATCAGCCGTGAGGAGCTGGAAAACTTTGAACATACAGTAAAGGCTGTTGTCTGCGGTAAGTGCAGTAACAACTGCAGACTTACTGTCAATACCTTCAGCGGAGGCAGAAGATTTATCGGCGGCAACCGCTGCAGCAGAGCCTTTTCGACGAAAACGGATACCGAAGGGCTGAATATGTTTGAGTATAAGCGTCAGCTCCTCGGCAAATACGCTCCCGTAAAGGGTGAGCGTGAAACCGTAGGTCTGCCTATGGGACTGAATATGTTCGAGTTGCTTCCTTTCTGGCATACATTCTTCACTCAGCTCGGCTTTGGCGTGGCGCTTTCCGACAGTTCATCAAGAGAGCTTTATGTCCTCGGTCAGCATACGATTCCGTCAGATACCGTGTGCTATCCCGCAAAGCTGCTTCACGGTCATATTGAGTCGCTGCTCAATAAGGGAGTAAAGCACATTTTCTATCCCTGCATGACCTACAACATTGATGAGAAGCTCGGTGACAATAACTACAACTGTCCCGTTGTTGCATATTATCCCGAGGTTATACGCTCCAATGTTTCAAGGCTTGAGTCGGTCAACTTTATCAGCGATTATGTCGGTCTTCATAGACCCAAGGATTTTGTTCCGAGAATCCGTGAAATTCTTGCAAAGTCATTCGGCGATATTCCGCTCAAGGCTGTTCAGGCGGCAACGGATAAGGCTTTTGAAGAGTATAAGAGCTATATGAACAACATTCATGTTACGGGCCTTAAATTCATGCACGAGGCAAAGAAAAAGGATATGCCCGTTGTTATCCTCTGCGGCAGACCCTACCACCTTGACGGTGAGATAAACCACGGCATTGATAACCTCATCTGCTCGTGCGGAGCCGCTGTTATTACAGAGGATTCGGTCAGCCCTCTTGTGGAGAAATTCCCGACAAGCGTGCTTGACCAGTGGACTTACCATTCACGCCTTTATGCTGCGGCAAAGTATGTTGCCGATAAGAAGGATGACGATATAAATATCGTTCAGCTTGTTTCATTCGGATGCGGTGTTGATGCCATTACAACCGATGAAATGCGCTCGATTCTTGAGCGCGGCGGCAGAATTTATACCCAGATCAAAATTGATGAAATTTCAAACCCCGGTGCGGTGAAGATAAGGCTCAGAAGTCTGTTTGCCGCAACAGGAAGATAAGGGAGGCGGAGAAAAAATGAATCCTCAGGACAGAGTTGAATTTACAAAGGATATGATGGATTATACTCTGCTTGCACCTAATATGGCAGATATCCATTTTTCGATTCTGGTCAATATTTTTGCCCAGTACGGCTATAAGGTTGAGCTTCTCAAAAACGACGGCAGAGCTGTTGTTGACGAGGGCCTCAAATATGTTCACAACGATACGTGTTACCCCGCCTTGCTTGTTATCGGTCAGCTCATTGATGCGCTTGAAAGCGGCAAGTACGATGTCAACAAAACAGCCTTGATGATTACTCAGTCGGGCGGCGGATGCCGTGCATCAAACTATATTCATCTGCTCAGAAAGGCACTCAAAAAAGCAGGCTATCCCCAGGTGCCGGTCATTTCTCTAAACCTTTCGGGTCTTGAGAAAAACAGCGGCTTCAAAATCAGAATTTCAATGGCTTTGAAAATGCTTTCGGCGCTCATTTACGGCGACCTTATAATGCTCCTCAAAAACCAGGTTGAGCCTTACGAGGTAAATATCGGTGATACTCAGCACCTTACTCAGAAGTGGATTGACGATATCAGCGAGTGGTTTAATAACGGCAAGGGCTACTCGATGAAAGAGATGAAAAGAATTCTTCCCGAAATAACAAAGACCTTTGCCGAGATACCTGTTAAGAAAACGGAAAAAGTCAGAGTCGGCGTTGTAGGTGAGATTTATGTAAAGTATTCACCGCTTGCCAACAATCATCTTGAGGAGTTCCTTTTCAGCCAGGGCTGTGAGGTTATGGTTCCGGGTCTGCTCGGCTTCTTCCTCTTCAAAACGGATAACCGACTTGAGGATATCAAGCTCTACGGCGGTAAAAAGCTGAAGAAAATCGCAATGCAGATTGCTATGAGCTTCCTTACAAAAATCGAAACAGAGCTTATCTCGGCGGCAAAGGCTTACGGCAGCTTTGTTGTGCCTGCTCCCTATGCACACATCAAGGAAAAATGCACAAAGATAATCGGTGCAGGCTGTAAAATGGGCGAGGGCTGGCTTCTTACCGCAGAGATGATGGAGCTGATTGAGAGCGGCTACGGCAATATCGTCTGCGCTCAGCCTTTCGGCTGCCTGCCCAACCATATAGTCGGTAAAGGTATGATAAGAAAGCTCAAGGAGCTCTATCCCGATTCAAATATCGTGCCGATTGACTATGACCCCGGTGCAACACGTGTCAACCAGGAAAACAGAATCAAGCTCATGCTCAGCGTAGCACAGGAAAATCTGGATAAATAAAGAAAAAGCACAGGTGATGAAAATCATCTGTGCTTTGTTTATTGAATGTTGAACTGAACGCCGTTGGCAATTCACGAATTAAAATATAACGGTATTTCGGGCGACCACACAGGGTCGCCCCTATGCGAACGAAAAACGCTCGGATATCATTTGCACTTGTTCGCTTTGGCGATGTTTATCAGCTTCACTTTTTTGCTGAGTGCGTATTTGTACGCTTTATATGCACCGCCCGAATTTTGATTTACAAAGAATATTACAAGGTCAGAATCGTCAATCATACATCGGTTGCAGATTTCATACGCCTTTTTAGGGTGAGCTGTTTCAGATTCCTCACAAATGTCGATCCAATCGTAATAATCCATAAACGAACTAAGGTTGTTTTTCAGCACTGCACGTTCATAAGGCAAAACAAGTGTCAGCATTGCGTTGTCTTCGCACGAGAATTTCTTAATGCGCTTGATTGACGAGGAGACAAGAGCGTTGAAATCGCCGCCGTAGCCAACCCGAAATTCAATTTCATCCTTTTGATTTATTATGTCGAGTATAAGCCTGTCAAGCCGAGCCTCAAGCTCTTTGTACATCAGCGGAGAGATATATCTGTGCCCGAAAAAGCTGACCTTGTAAGGATTCATAAACATAGTTGCTCACTCTTTAACTCAATAGTATGATATATTATACTATTGCTTTTCTTTTAAGTCAATTGCTTTTCTTGTAATATAGAGCTTTTCCTCGAAAATACTATAATTTAGGTAGTATATAGGTGAACGAGGAATTACTATGAGAAAAAATGTGAGCTTTAAGAATAGGGATAGATTTGTACAACTTGGTATTACAATTGCTACTGTAAGAAAAATGCGTGGATTGTCGCAAGAAAAATTAGCAGAAAAAGCAAATGTTAGTCGCTCATTGATTAGTACAATTGAAGCTCCGGGAATAGCTCACAGTTTTTCTATGGAAGCTTTTTTCGATATCGCAGATGCGCTTGATGTAGCTCCTGAAGATTTGCTGAAAGCGTCTGTTCTGCCCGATTCAATACTCAATAAAAAATCATAAAAAAACAAAATCCACGAAGCTGTGAACCTTCGTGGATTTTTTATATGTTTTTCAAAACGTCATCCTGAACGAAGTGAAGCATCTTAAAAAGCTCCCTTTGAAGGGAGCTGTCACGAAGTGACTGAGGGTTGTATAAATGATACGCAATATTGTTTTTTGCAATCCTCCGTCATTGCTTCGCAATGCCACCTCCTTTGAAAAGGAGGTTTTGTTTTAGATTCTTCACTGTCGCTCAGAGTGACAAAAGCATTCCTTGCCTTAAAGGGGGATTTTTTATTTCAATGTACAATAGTGTTGCAGGAAATGTCATCCTGAACGAAGTGAAGCATCTTAAAAAGCTCCCTTTGAAGGGAGCTGTCACGAAGTGACTGAGGGTTGTATAAATGATACGCAATATTGTTTTTTGACAATCCTCCGTCATTGCTTCGCAATGCCACCTCCTTTGAAAAGGAGGTTTTGTTTAAGATTCTTCGCTGTCGCTCAGAATGACAAAATTATCCATGTACAATAGTGTTGCAGGAAACGTCATCCTGAACGAAGTGAAGGATCTTAAAAAGCTCCCTTTGAAGGGAGCTGTCACGAAGTGACTGAGGGTTGCTTGCAAAAATCAATATGTATTACAAACTATTAGAGTCGACTCATGCCCTTACACAAGGGAGAATGTGGTTGCTCTTTTTAGGGATTCTCGCCGATAAAGTCACCGTTTTCAAAATATCCTGTCTGTACCGTTCCGTCAGAGAAAGTGAATGTGCCGTAGCCGTTTGGCAGATTGTTCTTGATTTGTCCGTCGTAGTATGAACCATCGGGGTATCGCATAACACCTTCTCCCTCTAACAACGTTTCACCATGCCATATTCCGGAACGGGATGCTCCGTCGGGATAAATGTATGTTCCATATCCTGCTGAACCATATTCTCCCCAACCTCCTACATACTTGTGTCCGTCAGAGCCACGAACAAAGGTGCATTGACCTTTATCTTTGCCATCTACCCAATCGCCGGTATAAGTTGATCCGTCCGGAAAGGTCATAGTGCCTTGACCGTGACGCTTGCTATCAACCCATTCGCCGATATAAGTTGCTCCGTTCGGAAAGGTCATAGTGCCTTGACCGTGGCGTTTGTCATCAACCCAATCTCCGATATAAGTTGCGCCGTCAGCAAAGGTATAAGTGCCTTGACCGTGACGGCTGTCATCGGCCCATTCACCGGTGTAAACATCACCGTCAGCATAAGTCATAGTGCCGTGACCGTGGCGGTTATAATCAACAAAATCACCAGTATATACAGCGCCATCGGCAAAAGTCAGAATCCCCTGTCCATTCCAGTTGCCGTTAGCCCATTCACCGGTGTAAACATCACCGTCAGCATAAGTCATAGTTCCCTGACCGCTTCGCATATTGTCAGCCCATTCGCCGATATAAACAGCACCGTCAGCAAAAGTATAAGTGCCTTGACCATTCATTTTGTTGTCAACAAATTCGCCGGTATAAACGTCACCGTTATCAAAAGTCAAAGTACCTTGTCCGTGAAATTTACCTTCTACCCATTCTCCACTGTAAATTGTGCCGTCAGGATGTGCCAAAGTTCCGATGCCTGAAAAAAGCCCGTCTGCAAACTCGCCGTCATAAACAGCACCGCTCTCAAACTCTATCACTCCGCTGCCGGAGCGGAAGATTGCGCCGCCGAAATCAAACGGATTGTAGTTCGGGTTTATGCCGAAATTGACGCCAATTTGCTGAACAAGGCTTGATTTGTGATGAGGTGCGTCAAACGGCAGGTAGGTTGCTTTATCGGGGAATGCCTTTGCAAGGGTGGCAAGCCACTCCATACGGGCTGTCATTTCGTCTTCGGTATCGGGAAATTCTTTTTTGGCGAAAACACTTTTAATAATTTGCGACGGACTCTTACCTGCAAGATTTACACAAAAATATTTTCGCGTCAGACCTGGAGTAAAGAGGCTTTCACTTTGGTCGTGGTTAATGGCAATCTCAACCTCTGTACGGATTGAACGGCTGAGGAAAAGGCTTTCGCTCAGGAAAAAGATAACGCCTGCACAGCGCGAGTCAGTCATCTTCTCACACACAACATCGTCCCAGTTCTGTCCTGCGGGCAATCCTCTGTCGTACCAGAACGGAATTTCACTCTCATAAAGGTCTGCCAGGTCGCTGTAAACCATTTTGTAGTCTTTGTGAGAATAGCTGATGAATATATAACGGTCATCAGCTTTCAGCTTCGGTAAAGGAACTTTTTCGCAGTTGAAGCAGGATTCCGATGCTTCTAACTGCTTTTTATATTCTTCTGCGTTGAATCCTGACATAGTAGGACAGTCTCCTTGGTTGGTTTATATCTGCATATTAACACAAATCAACTTATTTGACAACAAAAAACGACAAAAGGCGGAGCTTTAACTCCGCCTTCTTAATTGGCTGATTTATTTCTTTTTCTCTTCAGCAAGCTCTTCGAGGTATTCATCGTAGGTGATCTTCTTATCAAAGAAGCTGCCGGGTGTTACGTCAATGAGCCTGTTTGCAATTGTCTGAATGAACTGGTGGTCGTGAGAGGTGAAAATTACACTCTCGGTGAACTTTGTAAGACCCTCGTTGAGAGAAGCGATTGATTCAAGGTCAAGGTGGTTGGTCGGCTCGTCAAGGAGAAGCACGTTTGCGCCGCTGAGCATCATTTTGCACAGCATACAGCGCACTCTCTCACCGCCCGAAAGCACCTTTGCCTTTTTGGTGGCCTCTTCGCCCGAGAACATCATTCTGCCCAGCCAGCCTCTTACATCGGTTTCAAAAACAAGGTCGGAGTAGCGGCGTATCCAGTCGGTCAGGCTGTCCTCTACACCGTCAAAGAAAGCGCTGTTGTCGCTGGGGAAGTATGAGCGTGAGGTCGTAACGCCCCATTTGATTGTGCCCTCGTCGGGCTCGATTTCTTCGGCGAGAATCTGGAGCAGAGTTGTTTTTGCAACCGTATCGCTGCCGATGAGCGCAACCTTTTCTCCGGGAAGAATTGTGAACGAAACGTTATCGAGAACCTTTCTTCCGTCAACGGTCTTGCTCAGGTTTGTTACGGTGAGTACCTCGTTGCCGATTTCACGGTCGGGCTTGAACGAAACAAACGGAAAGCGTCGTGACGAAACAGGAATTTCGGCAACGTTGATGTTTTCAAGCAGCTTTTTGCGGCTTGTTGCCTGCTTGGATTTTGAAGCGTTTGCGCTGAAGCGTGCAATGAAATCCTGAAGCTCTTTGATTTTTGCCTCAGCCTTTTTGTTCTGTTCACGCAGCTGACGCTGAGCCATCTGGGTGTATTCGTACCAGAAATCGTAGTTGCCTACGCTCATTGTAATTCTGCCGTAGTCAATATCAACGGTATGAGTGCATACCTTGTTGAGAAAGTGTCTGTCATGGGATACGACGATTACGGTACTGTGCAGGTCAATGAGAAATTCCTCAAGCCAATGTATGGCATCAACATCAAGATGGTTTGTAGGCTCGTCCATGAGCAGAATATCGGGCTGACCGAAAAGAGCCTGTGCAAGAAGAACTTTAACCTTTATGTCACCGGGCAGATTCTTCATCTGCTCGTAGTGGTATTCGTTAGTAACTCCGAGACCGTTTAAGAGAATTTCAGCATCGCTTTCTGCACTCCAACCGTCCATTTCGGCGAAAATTTCCTCAAGCTCGCTTATGCGCATTCCGTCTTCCTCAGAAAATTCCTCTTTGGCATAGAGAGCTTCTTTTTCGTCGATGATTTCGCACAGCTTCGGGTTGCCGAGAAGAACCGTACGGATAACGTCACAGTCATCAAATGCGAAGTGATCCTGACGCAGGATTGAAAGACGCTCACCGGGAGTGATTACAACCTCGCCTTTGTTGGGCTCGATTTCGCCGGAGAGAATTTTGAGAAAAGTGGATTTGCCTGCACCGTTTGCGCCGATTATTCCGTAGCAGTTGCCGCGTGTGAAAGTGAGGTCAGCCCCCTGAAAAAGGGTTCTGCCGCCGTACTGAAGTGTTACATTTATTGCCTGTATCAATTTATTATTCCTTTCCTTCCCAGAGCTTTATCATAATTTTGCCTGCCTTGTAAATATCACCGCAGCCGAGCGTGATTACAAGGTCACCGCTTTCAGCGTTTTCGACAACGTATTGAGCAACCTCGTCAAAAGTGTTGAACCATACGCTGCCGGGTATTTTTTCGGCAAGCTGAGATGTATATACACCGAGGGTATTTACCTCGCGTGAACCCATGATTTCCGTCATTACAACATTATCTGCAATTGAGAGCACACGGGCAAAATCGTCCATAAGTAAATGTGTGCGTGAGTAGGTGAACGGCTGGTGAACAGCCCATACACGCTTATAATCCATGGACTTTGCCGCACGGAGCGTAACCTCAAGCTCCTTGGGGTGGTGAGCATAGTCATCAATAAGTGTTATGCCGTTCCACTCGCCGATTTTTTCAAAGCGTCTGCCTGCTCCGCCGAAGCTCTCAACAGCCCTTGCGCTAGCTTCAATATCAACACCGCTTATCCACGCTGCCGCAACAGCGGAAAGCGTATTGAGCACATTGTGTTCACCTGGAATTGCAAGCTGAACATTACAGATGCTTTCACCCTTGTGGCAGATGTCAAACCTTGCATAAGCTCCTCTTGTGTAGCTGATGTTTTCAGGGTAAAAATCGCAATCAGCCGTGTAGCCGTATGTGATTAACTGCTTGGGCTGTGCGTTTTCAACAGCCTTCATAACCTCAGCATCGGATTTGTTGACAATCAGACAGCGTGTTGTGAGGTTGCAGAACTTTGTGAATGAAGCGATGAGATTATCCATAGTCTTAAAATAATCCATATGGTCTTCATCAATGTTGAGTATGACCGCAACATCGGGCGAAAGATCAAGGAATGTGTCTACAAATTCACACGCCTCGCATACGATATTTTCGGTTTTGCCTACTCTGCCGTTGGTTTGAGTGAGCGGAAGTCTGCCGCCGATTACCGCGCTCGGGTCAAGCCCCGTTTTAATCATAATGTGTGTGAGCATTGCGGTTACGGTCGTTTTGCCGTGTGTGCCGCATACGCATACAGCATTGCTGTAAATGCGTGTGATCGCACCGAAAAGCTTTGAGCGCTCAAAGGTGGGAATACCCGATGCCTTGGCTGCACACAGCTCGGGATTATCGGGCAGAAGAGCGGCGGTGTACACAATCATTTCCGCGCCCTCTATATTTTCAGCCTTCTGCGGCATTGAAACGGGAATACCGAGTGCACGCACTCTGGCAAGTGTTTCACTCTCGTTTACATCAGAGCCTGATACCTCATAGCCCTGAGCGTGAAGTATTTCGGCAAGGGGACACATACCGCTGCCGCCGATTCCTATAAAATGAACACGTTTTATTTCTTTTAAGAGTTGATCAATGGTTTTCAAAACCGTCACCTCCGGATGATATCTGTTTCACAACTGCTTATTATAGCACATATTATGTCGTAGGGCAATTTGTTTTATATAATAATTTTCTACAAAAAATTCGGAGGCGGTGAAATGAAAAAATATCTTTTTGTCGGCGGCGATACAAGGCGGATTTTTACTGCGGAATATCTCAGAAAAAACGGAGCCGAGGTTTTCTTTGCCGACAGTTTTGCCCGACTCGGTGAGCTGATAAAGCAAGCGGATTTTGTTGTGCTTCCGCTGCCAGTCAGCCGCGACGGAGTCCATATACATTCAGACCCTAAAAACGGGCTGATTACACTTGAAGAATTTGTTTTTCTGCTCAAAGGCGGAGTGACCGTATTTGGCGGAATGATGAGCCGTGATTTCAGTGAGGCGGTTGCGGCAAAGGGAGCAGTGCCTTGTGATTATTATGAGGACGAAGCACTGGCTGTGCTCAATTCGGTTTCTACTGCAGAGGGCGTGATTTATGAAATAATAGATAACAGCAAAAGAAATATTCACGGTGCATCTGCTGCCGTATTCGGCTATGGCAGGTCAGCTTCTGCTGTTGCGAAGCGCCTTGCTGCTCTGGGTGCACAGGTTACCGCGCTTGCACGCTCATCCGCCGCTCTTGCCCGTGCTGAGGCAGACGGCTGCAGACCTGTGCATATTTCTCAGGCGCGAAGTGTTGCCGATGAGCTCGATTTCGTTGTGAATACTGTGCCGTCGCCTGTGATTGGAGCGGATTTTATCTCTATGCTTAAGAAGGACTGCTTTATTGTTGAAATTGCTTCTGCGCCTTACGGAGTGGATTTCGATGCAGCAGAGAAATACGGTATCAGGGTAATCAAAGCACCTTCTTTGCCGGGCAGAATATCTCCCGAAAGTGCAGGCGAGGCAGTTGCCCGCACAATCCTGAAAGGCGTGGTGACAAAAATATGAAGAACTTACGCATAGGCTTTGCACTTTGCGGCTCTTTTTGCACCTTTGGCAGGGCGATTGATACAATGGCTCAGCTTGTTTCTCTCGGCGCAGAGGTTACTCCGATTATGTCGCATACAGCCTTTTCGACGGATACTCGCTTCGGAAAAGCGTCGGAAATAAATTCGCGTATTGAAAATATATGCGGCAGGGGAATAATCCATACCGTAGAGCAGGCAGAACCTATCGGCCCGAAAAAGATGCTGGATATATTGGTAATAGAGCCTTGCACGGGCAATACTCTGGCAAAGCTGGCATACGGTATAACGGATACGGCTGTGACTATGGCGTGTAAGTCTCACCTGAGAAACTCAAGTCCCGTGGTGATTGCGGTATCAACAAATGATGCGCTCGGAAATGCTGCAAAAAATATCGGTCAGCTTCTCAACTACAGAAACATTTACTTTGTTCCTATGCGCCAGGATGACCCGATTGCCAAACCGCGCTCACTTGTAGCCGATTTTTCACATACCGCTCAGGCGGTGAGAGCGGCGCTCGAATCAAAGCAGCTCAGCCCGATTATGATATAAAAAAAGACGCCCGTACAGACTCTGAGAGTCCGCTTGAACGGGCGTCTTTATATAGGGGAGCAATTTAATTTACTGTTCATCCTCAAGACCAACGAGCCAGTCAATGCTGACACCGAGAACTTTGGCAATAGCAACAAGCTCAAAATCAGTAACATAACGAAGCTGACCTTCAAGCTTTGAAAGACCGGAAGCGTTAAGATCGATACCGTTTATCTGGAGTTGAGTAAGAAGATCCTTCTGCTTAAGTCCGATTGCTTTACGCTGCTGTTCAACTCTCGCACCGATAACATTTCTGTCGCCGAGAGCCTGCTTTCTAATTCTCATAATGGAGTCCTCCTTGCGGTGAAATACAATCAGTATAGTCACACAATTTCAAAAACGACTTACTGTAGATTTTTTACAATTTGATTATAACACTATTTGCTTAAAAGTCAATAAACGCGAGAACGGAATTTTTATACGGAAAATATACAGAATTAAGTTTGGTTTAAGTTTAGTAAACAAAAAGTATATTTTGAGCTTTTTACAGCGATTTGTAAAAAATATTGTATTATTAGTTTTTTATGATATAATATATCGCGAGGTGAGTTTTATGTCTTTCAAACGTGATGGTGAAAGGGGCAGAAACCTTACTGCTCTTATGGATTTTTATGAGCTTACAATGGCTAAGGGCTACTTTAATAACGGTATGGCTGAAACAACTGCTGTTTTTGATATGTTCTTCCGTCGTGTTCCCGACGGTGGCGGGTTTGCGATTATGGCAGGCGTACAGCAGCTTATTGAGTATCTTGAGTCACTTGTATTTACGGATAACGATATTGAAATGCTCCGCAACAAGGGCTTTGACGAGCGCTTTCTTGATTATCTCAAGAATTTCAAATTTACTTGCGATGTATGGGCAGTGCCTGAGGGCACGCCGATTTTCCCCGGTGAACCGATTATTACGGTCAAAGGTCCTGTAATCCAGGCTCAGCTTATCGAAACAATGGTGCTGCTTTGCATCAACCACCAGAGCCTTATTGCAACAAAGGCAAACCGTATTGTCCGTGCGGCAGACGGCAGAGCGGTAATGGAGTTTGGCTCACGCCGTGCACAGGGCTTTGACGGTGCAATCTACGGCGCAAGAGCAGCTTATATCGGCGGTTGTGTCGGTACTGCTTGTGCAATGAGCGAGCGTGATTTCGGTATTCCTGCTCTTGGTACAATGGCTCACAGCTGGGTCCAGATGTTTGATACCGAGCTTGAGGCTTTCTGCGCTTATGCCCATGAGTATCCCGACAATTGCACGCTCCTGATTGATACATATAATGTTATCGAGAGCGGTATTCCCAATGCTATTGAGGCTTTCAAGCGCGAGGTGCTTCCCAGAGGCTTCCGTCCCAAGGGTGTGCGTATTGACAGCGGCGATATAACCTATCTCTCTAAGAAAATGCGCAAGATGCTTGACGAGGCAGGCTTTGAGGACTGTGCTATTGTTGCATCAAACTCACTTGATGAAAACATCATCCGCGATATGCTGATACAGGGCGCAAAGGTTGATTCCTTCGGTGTAGGCGAGCGCCTTATCACAGCGTCATCTGCCCCTGTTTTCGGCGGCGTTTATAAGCTGGTTGCAATCGAACGCAACGGCGAATATGTACCCAAAATCAAAATCAGCGAAAATGTTGAGAAGATTACTACGCCCTGCTTTAAGAATCTGTGGCGTCTTTATGACAGAGATTCGGGCAAGGCGCTTGCAGACGTAATTACTCTTGACGGCGAGGTTATCAATGATTCTCAGCCCTATGAGCTGTTTGACCCTGTTTACACATGGAAGCGTAAAACTGTCACCAATTATATTGCAAGACCGCTTCGTGAAAGAATTTTTGATGGAGGCAAATGTGTATACAAATGCCCCTCTGTCAGCGAAATCAGAGATTACTGTAAGGAGCAGGTTGCTACACTCTGGGATGAGGTAACCCGTTTTGAGAATCCGCACAGATATTATGTCGACCTTTCTCAGCCTCTCTGGAACGAAAAGAACAGATTGCTTGAGAGCAAGACGAAGAAATAAAAAGGAGAATAACTGCTATGAACAATATTCCGCGTTCTGAATATCCCCGTCCTCAGCTTGTGCGTGAGAGCTATATTAATCTCAACGGCGAGTGGGAGTTTGAGTTTGATTTCGGTGTAAGCGGCAAGGCTCGCAAAATGTATGAGGCTGACGCTGTTTACAGCAAGAAGATAACAGTTCCTTTCTGCCCTGAAAGTGAGCTTTCAGGTATCTGCTACAAGGATTTTATGAACAGCGTCTGGTACAGGCGTACAGTAGAGCTTAGCAAGGGAGATGGCAGAACTCTGCTTCACTTCGAGGCTTGCGACTACGAAACAACCGTTTGGGTAAACGGTGTTGAATTCCCGAAGCATATCGGCGGCTATACAGGCTTTGTTTACGATATCACAAAGGCTGTCAATGACGGAGTAAATACGATTGTTGTCAACGCTGTTGACCGTCTTCTTCCCGGCACTCAGCCCAGAGGCAAGCAAAGCGAGGAATTCTATTCCCACGGCTGTGACTATACAAGAACAACCGGTATCTGGCAGACTGTCTGGATTGAGCAGGTTGCCGATACATATATTTCCAACTCAAAAATCAGAACAGCAGACCTTTCGGGTATCATCAACTGCGATGTTTATATCGCCGGCGATATTTCTGCAACCGAGCTTCAGCTTACCGCATATTATGATGGTGAAGAGGTCGGCACAGCTGTTGCTGACGTTACCTGCAACACAGTTAACGTTTCCATGGCTCTTAACGAGGCTCATCTCTGGGAGGTTGGCAACGGCAGACTCTATGACCTTACATATGAGCTTGTAAAGGACGGAAAGGTTGTTGACACGGTAAAGGGCTATTTCGGCCTGCGTACTGTTTCACTCAACGGTAACGCCATTTGCATCAACGGCAAAAAGGTGTTCCAGCGTCTTGTGCTTGACCAGGGCTTCTATCCCGACGGTATTTATACTGCACCCACAGATGAAGCGCTTGTTAAGGATATCGAGCTTTCACTTGCTGCAGGCTTCAATGGCGCAAGACTTCACCAGAAGGTTTTTGAGCAGCGTTTCCTCTACCATTGCGACCGTCTTGGCTACATCGTATGGGGTGAGTACGCTAACTGGGGTACAAACCATACCGAGCCCTATTCACTTGCTCAGTTTGCTCCTCAGTGGCTTGAGGAAATCGACCGCGATTACAGCCACCCTGCAATCGTAGGCTGGTGTCCTTTCAACGAGACATGGGATATGAACGGCAAACAGCAGTATGACGATGTTCTTCGCAACATCTACCTTATTACCAAAGCTGCCGACAACACACGTCCCTGTATCGACACAAGCGGCAACTACCATATTATGACCGATATTTATGATATTCACGAGTATGAGCAGAATGTTGAGAAGTTCACAGCTATGATGGCTGAGAATGACCTTGCCGCAGGCAAGGTACACGAACCGCATCCGCACCGCCAGTCTTACGGCGGTCAGCCTTACTTTGTCAGCGAATACGGCGGAACATGGTGGGCACCCGGTG
>JAZPYF010000013.1:0-30882 GCA_045544055.1 Acutalibacteraceae bacterium
AAAGGAATACAATTTTGAAATAATAAATTCCTAAACACACCCTAAAAAATTATTTGGATTTATTATAATATATCAGTTTTACAATACTATGTTTAAGAATATGTATGTTACTGCCAATAGATATTTGTTTTATTGAATCCGTTATCCACATTCGTACCAAATTAAGAATCACACTTTTGTGTGGTTCTTAATTTTTTTTACAAAAAACAGGGTGGATTCGAAAGGGCGTTAAGAAAATGCTCCGGTGGAGCATTTTTAGCCCGTGGGATTGATGCACTTATATTTGACAAAACAGCCGTGGCGATACTATCTGACTGCAAAAAGCACCTGCGTTTGCAAGTGCTTTTTAGTGAAGTATATCTGACTCTTAATCCGAATCAAATAAGGGAAGATAAACAGTTAATTCCGATAAGTTGCGCCCTTATTTTTCTGCGCCGAGATAGGTTAACACATACTCTGTAAACAGGTTGTCTGCTATCTGTGCTTTTTCGGGGTCACTCTCGAGGCCGTGGTTTGAATTGGGATAAATATTAAAATCGTGCTTCACACCGTACTGCTCGAGCTTGGAAACAATTGCCAATGCATTGCTGAACGGCACAACGGTATCTTTCATACCGTGATTTATCACGGTAGGCACAGTATCGGCATTAACATAAGTAACAGGTGATACTGCCGCAAGTGCGTCATATGCTCTCGCTCTGTTTTTATAAGTGAATCTCTTTCCGCATGTCTGAGAAAGCAGAGATGCGATTTCCTCTTCGCTGCCAAGGGGATTGCAATGATACAAGTTTTCATCGGTTAAATCTGCAGGACCTGAGTTGCTGATAACCGCCTTAGGCTCAATCGGAGAAGTATCCTTTCTTGCATAAGCATAAAGCATTGACAGATGTCCGCCCGCTGAGACGCCTGTAAGCAGCACGCCATTGAGGGAAATTCCTTTTTCTTTTGCTATTTCCTTTACCCTGTCAAGGCAGTTCTCAACATCATCAAGCAAGTCATGAAGATCATAAACCTCAGAAACATACCTGTAATTCAAAGCCGCTACGGCACAACCGTATTTTTCAACATAAGAAGGCGCTGTGTTGACGTATTCCTCTTTACTGCCTGCCTTCCAGCCACCGCCATGTATTAACAGAATAAGACCAACTTCGCCATCACTGTTTTTTGGCAGATACAAGTCAACTACCTGCCTTTCATGATGACCGTATTGTAAATTCTTATAGGTGTAGCCGTCATTCTCCACACTGCCGTCCCGGAGCGGAACGCCAAAAAGTGATGAAAAGAACACAATTATCGCTGTAATATATGCTGTAAATGTTGCCCACATAAAATCATCTCCTATAGTTTTTATGTGATTATAATATATTCTTTATATTGCAATGTCAACGGGTTGTTTCAATGTGAAAATGATGTATCAGCTGTATAATCTGTAACATTTATAATTATATATTTTTGCAAATCCGTTATTGTCAATCACACAGCCGTCTGCTTCTATTATTCTTTATACCGATTGATTACCGTTGTTTTTCGTGCTACAATAGACTAAGATTACAGCACAGGAGACGATGCAGATGAAATTCAATACTCAGGCTATGGAATGGACAAGAGCTCCGAAACAGTACAAAGTAACTGAAAACCGTATTGAAATTATAACCGAGCCTTTCACCGATTTATGGCAGAGAACCTATTACCATTTCAGAAATGATAACGCTCCCGTACTTCAGTTTTCCTCTGATGAAAAATATTTTTCTTTCACGGTGAAAACCGAATATGATTCCGGCGTGCGCTTTGACCAGAGCGGAATCGTTATGTACCTCGACAGTGAAAACTGGCTCAAAGCATCTGTTGAATATGAGAACGGCAATATCCAGCGTCTTGGCAGCGTTGTAACAAACAATGGCTATTCCGACTGGGCTTCTGTCGATATTGATGCTTCTGTCAAAACAATGTGGTTCAGATTAAGCCGCAGGGATGACGATTTCTGCATTGAAAACTCTGTTGACGGCAGCACATTCAAGCAAATGAGAATTTGTCATATGTTCAATGTAAAGGATACTGTCCGTTTCGGAATCTATGCCTGCAGCCCTGAGTCTTCCTCCTTCAAAGCTACCTTCAGCAATTTTGAATTAACAGAATGTAAATGGCAGGCTCACGACGGACAGCAGCCTGACGAAGAATAAAAAATACGAATTATAAGAAGGAACTTGATTATGAAAATTGCAGTTATCAACGGCAGCCCCAAAGGTAAATACAGCGTTACTCTACAAACAGTACTCTATCTTGAAAAAAAATTTCCCGAGCATGAATTCTGCGTGCTTCACGCAGGCCAGCAGATAAAAGCACTTGAGAGAGATTTCACCAAGGCCGCAGACCTGCTCAACTCAGCCGATGCGGTGCTTTTCTCATACCCTGTGTATACTTTTCTTGCTCCGGCACAGCTTCACCGTTTCATCGAGCTGACAAAGGCAAGCGAAATTGACCTGACAGATAAATATGCAACACAGATTTCCACCTCAAAACATTTTTACGATATTACCGCTCACAAATACATCGAAGAGAATTCGCTTGATCTTGGTATGCGTTATGTCCGCGGTCTCTCGGCAGATATGGAGGATCTGCTCAAGGAGCAGGGTCAGCGCGATGCCGAAAAATTCTTCGAGCGCTTTCTCTGGGCAGTAAAGGAAGAAATATATACTGCCGCACCCGAAAAGAAGTCCGCCGCACCTCGGGTTGAGGCAACCGCCGCAGAATCCGCAGCAGAAAAGCGCACCGACAAGGACGTCATCATCCTTACAGACGAAACCGACAGTGGCTCAAATCTGAGCAGAATGATTGAGCGATTCACCAATGTTTTCGGCTATAAAACCCGCACAGTAAACATATCCGAATATCCGCTTGCAGGCGGCTGCCTTGGCTGTTTACGCTGTGCCGTAAGCGAAAAATGCGTATATAAGGATAACTTTGATACATTCCTGCGCGAAAGCATACAGAAAGCGGATGCCATTGTTTATGCCTTTACAGTTTCTGACCATTCAATGGGCTCACGCTTCAAAATGTATGATGACAGAAACTTCTGCAACGGTCACAGAACAGTAACCGTCGGTATGCCTGTCGGCTACCTCGTTTCGGGCGATTATTCTGAAGAAAATAACCTGCGCACAGTTGTTGAAGCACGTGCGGATACGGGCGGCAACTTCCTTTGCGGCGTTGCCACAGACGAGCACGACACCGACGCACAGATTGACACGCTCGCAAAATCGCTCACCTTTGCGCTCGAAACCGCTCACACCGCACCGCAAAGCTTCTGGGGCGTTGGCGGTATGAAGATTTTCCGTGATCTTATCTACGGAATGCGCGGAATGATGCGTGCCGACCACAAGTTCTACAAAAAGCAGGGTATATACGATTTTCCCCAGAAAAACAAAGGAAAAACAATGCTCATGTACGCTGTCGGCGCTATGCTTTCCAGCGAAAAAATCCTTTCCAAAATGGGCAACAAAATGAACGAGGGAATGCTCATGCCCTATGAACAGCTCCTCAAAAAAACTGAGCCCGGCAGAACAAAAAAATAAAAACCGCACTAAAAAAGTGAGTACCCGTTCGGATACTCACTTTTGTTTTTTACTGTCAGAAACCGCCGTTGACTGTGATTTCGTTATCCATCACAACTGAGGTTGTGTTTACCGCCTTGCCGAAAGCCTTGTAATTATTCAGGCGGATATCCACCGTATAAAACCACGTGCCTTTTACGATTTCTCCCCTGCCGTTCACCAGCACTTTTACGGTGGGATTTGTGTAATAAATCTTTGTGTTGCTGTCTGAAATTTCAAGCGGAAGTCCGAGATCTTTCATCTGCTCTATAACAACGCCTATATCGCCTACAGCCGTAATTGCGTGACCGACAGAGCCTGTGAGCGCATCCTCACGCGCACCCGAAACCTGATCCTTCATCACCATTTCAACAACTGTATTTTCTCCCATGCGGTAAGCCTTTGCCGACTTTACATCTGCCGCAGAAAGATTTGAAAAGCCGCCTGTAACACCGTCTTTTTCCTTGGAATTATTGGCAAGAAGCTTAGACATTATCGGAGTTATAAATTCGAAAAGCCCCTCATACTCACCGTTATTAACGTTGATGCTTTTGAGGGTAATCATCTGCTCGGATTTTATCGACGGATTTGATTTTTTTGCCGCAGCTTTATAAAACTCAACTATCTGCTCTGCATCCAGGAGCGACGGATTATCCTGAACCTGAGAGGCTTGTTCCTCTAAGGAAGTTTCTTCCGTATTCTGCGTAAAATCAACCGTTTCGGAATTCTCCTCTGCCGCTGTGTTCTGTTCGGTTTTTTCATCAGCTGCCGTCGTTTCGGGCTGTGCCTGCACATTGGCAGCAGTACCGTTTTCACCGTTCTCTGCTTCGCTGTTACCGCAAGCCGCAAGTGAAATAACAGACAATACCGCAAGTGCCGCAGCCAATATTTTTCTGTTAAACATTTCAGTCCCCCAAAGCCATAATCTTTATGTAAATTCTTCTGAAATCCATATTCAGTATACAACCAATAACACAAGCTATTGTTCCGCACGAGAAAATACGCCAAATATCACAATTTTTTCTTATTCAATGTACCGATTTTATGAATTTCGCCAACTTTTTTCATCAAACAGCGACACATTCTCTTGACTTAATAATGTATTTAATATATTATTAATTGTAATCTGCTTTTAAGACAAATAATGAGGTGGTAAACTATGAAAAAAAGCAGCTTAATTCTTCGGCGTTTTTCCGCAATTTTCCTCTGCCTCGCCGTTTTTTGTACAATGTTCAGTTTTTCTTCAGGTGCGGCATCGGTCTTTGCAAGACCGCAAAAGCACATTTACCTTGTCATGGACGATTCAGGCAGCATGATAGGCGAATGCGAATTTGACGCAAACTACGCTTTGCAAACCTTGATCGCAATGACAGACAAAACCGACACAATCAACCTTTATTTTTTGAATGCCAAGTCAAAAATCGACGGCAAAGTTGACATGAGTAACAAGAGCAACAAGCTGCTTGAGAACATCAAGGTCAAATACCCTGAGGCCGACGGCTCAACTCCTTTCTCTGCCGTAACTGATGCTCAGGCAGACATCAAAAAAGCCGTTACACAGGACGATGACGGTGAATACTGGCTTATCGTAATCACAGACGGCGGCTTCTCCTATCCCATTATGGATTATGAGCAGAACCTTGCTGATTTTGCAAAAACACAGCTCAAAAACGGCAAGTACCCCAACCTGTTGTGCGTTTCAATCAACAGCAGCGGCATGATATTAAAGGACGAAAACAAAAACCTTCCCAATCTTTACACGCTTGAGGGTTCAGACGTAATCACCTCGATGAACCAGGCAGCCGCAATTATTTCAAACAGAATTGAAATCAAAGAAGAAAACGCTACATACTCCAACGGCAACAAAACCGTAGAATTTAACGTTCCATACCCTGCAAAGAATATCATAATTTTCACCCAAAATACAAAGACCTCCATCACAAGTCATACAAGCGCATCAAACCTTAACACAAAAGAGAATTATAATGTTTCAAGACCTATCAAAACTTCGACTCTTGATACATCGACTGTTTGCTTTATTACTGAAAATTCAGGCAACAGCATAGCTTCCGGTAAGGTTTCCTTCTCTTTTGACCGACCCATTAATCCACAGAACACTGTTATTCTTGTTGAGCCTGCTATCGGTCTTTACGCTCAGTTCTACAACCAGGACGGAACAGCCTGCGATCCATCTGAGCTTAAAGTAGGTGAAACAGCAAAGCTGGTCTATACAATCTGCGACCCAACAACAAAACAGCAGATTGATGAAAGCACCATCGACGGCGGAGTAAAATACCGCGTCAACATCAACGGTAAAGATTATAACAGCAACAACATTGAATTCACCGTAGACTCCGACACACTCACAATTGATATGTTTGCTGACTTCACAGACGGCTTCACCCTCGACATTCACGAGGAATATAAAGACCTCAAAGATCTTCGTATACTGACTCTCACACTGTCGGACGGCGGCAGCTTCAGCCAGGATATCAACCAACTCGACGGCAGTAAATTCATCACCGCCACACCTACATACAACGGTGAGAAGCTCACCGCAGATGAAATCAAAGCATCCAACCTCACAATCAAGGGTGACAATCCCATCACAGGTCGCTTCAAAATTGAAAAAGACGAGAGCAACGGTACATACAAAATTACTCCAAAAGGTGGTATAATCAAGCTCTTCACTCCTATCGATCTCAAAGTTGAAGTTGTCTTCACCTCAGACAGAAACGAAGTTATTACCGAAACACTTAATGTAAACCTGCCCGGAGACCGCAATGTAATCGGCCTTATTATCGCCCTACTGTGTATCGCAGCTCTCATTTACCTTATTGTAATCTACTCAATCAAGCCGAAATTCCCGCTTGACCTGAGGCTGTATTCATACAGGATTGTTGACTACAAGAGCCCGGTCAATATCAAAAACACTCTCTGTAAACCAAAAACGCTGTTCCATCCGGGTGTGATAGACTTTGTTTCCGCCCTGCCGTGGAAACATCCGTTCAGAATCCGTTTGAGTGCTGTTGATCCCGCGTACGGTAACATGATGCTGATTGCAAGCAACGGCTCAGCTTTTGTGCAGAATGTACCGACCGCTTCTGTACCCAACCCCATAAACCCGATGAGATCTTCGGAAGAGCCGCTTTACAAGGTCATAGACAGCAAGCAGAACAGGGCTTCGCTCCGAGGCTTTGCTGACAAAAACCAGCTCACCAACGAATCTCTCAACAGCAAATACGGACCGGTTCTTATCATCAAAGAATCTGAGTTTCTGCAGGAACAGAAATACTCAAAGGGAGTACCCAAAAAGCTGCTCAGATATGTAAGAAAAAGAACTCAGAAAGCAAATGGCGAGCTTTAATTAAATCTGTAACAAAAACAAATCAACATACAAAAGGAGAAAAATGTAATGGCAGAAAAGCAAAACACTCCAATAAGCGCATATAAACCCAAACAGGTGCTCCTTATAGGACTCGGCGGCGTTGGCGGCAAGGTTGCCAACCTCATAATGTCCCGTGTTCCCGAAGAATACAAGCCTTATACACAGGCTGTTTCAATTGACACCGATATTACCGAAATCAAGGTTCATACTCATATTCCGCTCGAAAACCAGATCGTTCTCGGCAACAATACAACAATCGGCAAATTCATGAAGGATAACCCCGATACCGAAAACTGGATGGTAAAGGGTACACAGCTTGACCTTCTCAGATCAAGAAACACCAAGAACGGCGCTAAACAGATTCGTCTTGTTTCCAGAATTGCACTTCGCGCAACAAACTCACAGGGTCATCTCGGCAGAAGAATTGAGCAGGCTATCCACAAGCTCAACGCTGCTGACGGTAAGGTTGACGGAAACGGACTTCTTGTTCTTGTAATCTGTTCCGTTGCCGGCGGTACAGGTGCAGGTACTGTTATTCAGGTACCTATGTACCTTGAAGATGCAATCAGAAACTCCTATACAAGCGAAAACGTACAGTTTGAGTGCGCAATGCTTATGCCCAATGCATTCTCAAGCACTCTTTCCATAGAAAATCTTGCCAACGCAAAGGTCAATGGTTACGCTGTTATGCGTGAGCTTATGTCCCTCAATACAGGCAGACTTAAGAGATTTGAATACTTTGAGCCTCACGAGGTTGATACTGCAGATGAGAGAATTGCTCCTTACGGACGCATTATGCTCTTTGACAGCATCAACGGTAAGGGCGAATCCGTAACAGGAGCTGTTGACACAGTTCACATTCCCCTTATGGCTGATTCACTTATTGAATACCTCTTCGGCCCTGCCAACGGCAAGATTATGAGTGCACTGGACAATACGCTCAAGAGAGTATATGACACAAACGGCGCCGGTATTTTCGGTGCTGTAGGTAAGGCCGCACTCGTATATCCGAGAGCTCTTTACAAGCAGTACTCTGTTTCCAAATGGGTCAGCTCCACACTTTCCACAACATGGCTCCATGCCGACCAGAAAGCTAATGAGGCTTATCGCGAAGAAATCCGCATGGCAAGAGAAAACGGCACTCCCAAGCCCGCTAAAGAGAGCATATATGCCCATTATATCCGTGCCGTTACAGAAAGCTCCGATGTATTTTTCCGTGAGATTTGCCGTCAGCTTATTTCCGCTGACGAAGCATCCGATCTTTCACTTGCCGAAACATACTGGGAGACAGTTGTCAATTATATTGAAGAAAAACTTATCAAAAACAACGAAGCTCTTCACGAAGCAAGTAACGGTGTAACCCTCAACGACTCCTTCACTTACAGAAAGAGAAGAGGTCTCTCCGCAGCAAAGGACGGTTTCCGCAAATACTACTCAGCTCTTGTTTCTCTCGGTGACAGCATCCCCACAATTGAAAGCGACATTATGCGCCCCGTAGAGGCACAGAAGCCGAGCTTCTACAGCAAAGACAGGAATAAAATCCGCATCAACACATTTATCAGAGACCATAACCTTCATCCCATCGCTCTTCGCTGCTTCCTGTATGACCTGTACAGTGTTCTGCAGTACAACATCACCGGTGCAACCGTACCCAACCCCGATGAGAAGCCGGACAGCGAGTGGGACAACATTCTTGAAAGCAAGAAAAACCGCGATATCAGAGTTAATGAAGAGCGCAACTCCATGCTCGACAGCGCTAAGCTTTGGCTCAAATCCATGCTTGCAGAAAGAATGATCGTTGATCTTGTTGAGCTCATTCATGAGATCGAAGATCTTTTCGAAAGCGTAAACAAGGTTAAGGAGTATTTTGATAACTCCGCTGTTGACTGCCTTGAAGAGATCGACAGAAGAAACGATAGAGCTGATACTGTCATTGCCGGCAGCAAGCTCTCCGCAGTCAACTGTTGGAAGCTCCTTGAAGGTAAAATTCATGCAGGCGATGAGGGCGGCGATGACGACATCATTGATGATGACCTTTCAGCTGAGCTCAATAATCTCATTTACAACGGCTACTACAAGCATGTCAATGCAAATGCAAAAACCACCATCAGCCTCGGCGGCGAAGATTTCAGAATTCCGACAGATTATGTCGAAGTTCTCAGATCAAGGCTTCAGAGACATTTCATGCACAAAATCACTCTTACATACGGCAAGCTCTTCCCCGAAAATGTCGTAGATGCAATAAGATACGATTGCGGTGTCAAGAACTACTGGAATATTCTCCAGAGCAACTCATCTCACCTTACACTCGATGATTTCGTCTGTACTACACCGTACGAAAAGAGCTTCTATGACCAAGCACGTGAAAAAGGTCTGGCTGCATTTGATGTCACAGAAACACTTAACCGACTGCTCTCTCTTGCAATAGGTAAATCAGAGCCTCGCTGCGGTCTGGTTTCAATTTCTGCCGATGCAGACTATACAAACAGATACATCGTACTTAACAAGAGCATCCTTACCAAGAAGACATCCTTCTCAGGCGCAGAAAATGACGAGGAAACAGATATCACCGAAGAGCTTTCCTACATCATTCCCGGTGTCAGCACATCAATGGTTGAGGGCGTAAACGTAAACGCTTGCTTCACCGGACCCTCTCCCGATTACATCGCCTGTCTGACAACCTATTCAGGTCTTGAACCGTCAAACTTCACGGCACTTCTTGCTCCTATATTTGATAAGAATGCTCCTCAGGACGCAATGAGCTACTACAGAGCTTACAGAGAGTACATCAATGAAGTCGTCACCGACCCGACAAAGATTACTCCTCACCTTGACAGAAGCTGGCACATTGCAGACAGACTTGCGGACATCACTGCTGAGCACACAACATCAGTCTGGAAACACGCTGCAAAAGCCTTTGTTTACGGCTTTGTTTACAATGTCATCAAGGTCACACTCGACGGTTCTGTTTTCTTTGGAGATTATAACAACAACATTTTCAAGGATATCGGTCACGACGGAACACTCACAGTTACCTTCATCTCTCCCGCTCAGCAGGCGGCACTTGCAAACCCTGCAACAAGCACTGCCGAAAAGAAGGATCTCCTCAACGCTATTCTCAACAAGATTTTTGAGCGCCTTACAAACGACCCCGCACTTTCCACAGCAATTATTCAATACGGCGAAGCTCAGTTGGCTGAGGACAGAATGTTTGCAAAAGCAGGCTTCCTGAAGATGGCACTTGAAGAAGAAAATGTTGCTTCTGCAAGCTACAACTGCATCCTTGACGTTATTGACGGCTACTATAACGGTTCTTACAAGGCAAAGCATATCGAGAAGAATTACGCTATCGAATCCTCTCAGTATATGTTTGACGTTGTCATAACCTCTATTTTTAACCAAATCAAGAGCCTTACCGCTTCTCCCGCAGAGGTTGAAAATACAGCAAAACAGACAGTTCAGCTTCTTTACAAAAAGGCTGTTTGCGACAATCCTGCACCTGTTACCGTTGCAGCAGTATCTGATTTCGGCGGCGCAGATCCTCAGTCCGACCTTGAGGCCCAGAATATGCTTGCCGGTATTCTCGGCGGTATCACAGCCTCTTCTGTTGCCTCTGCTAACCAGAAGCCCTTTGCCCTCGGCGGACGCTTCGAGCTTAACAGAGCACTCCATATGATTGATCAATTATTGAGAGAGAGCGAGAATTAATGCCTATTAATCAAAAATACACAGCTGTTATCGTTGATGACGGTATTTTTGACAGCATTGTCTTTTTACGATCGATTTTTTCTAAAAAAGCTTTTGATACTCAGCATGAGAAAACAAAGTTCATACCCCTTTCAGCCCTGTCTGCCGCAATCCCGGCAGACAGGCTTGATGACTTTGGGGTTTATATCTATGTCTTCGAGAAGATTGATACAGCGGAAGAATATCTCAAGGCTTTTGCCAACATCAAGCAATCTCCGAACATAGAGGAAGTTCTGCTTTTTTGTCAAACTTCAAAATCGTTTTCTTTGTGTGAGCATACTAACAGCAACATAGAAAAATGTCACAACATAGCAATAACCTTTGAATCTCATCCGCTCAAAACCAAACCCCTCGCCCCCGAACATAAAAGGCTGGAGCATTGCCTTAGCCTTTATGCATTTCTCTCACTGCTTTTGCAGCTGGGAGAAGGTGCGCTTGATGATTTTTCCGTGCTTCTCAAGCTGAATTACAAATCAATATTCAGTGCGGTACAATATGAGTGGTTCGGTTTTAACGAGTACCTGAGAAAAAATGAGCACATTATCAGTGTATTGAAAGAAAAAATAGAGGAGCTTGAAAGAAAAGAGCCCCTCATATATAAGCATCGCAATTTTGCGAAAACGCCGGACCTTGGTTCCGTTTCAGAGCTTACCCTGCCTCAGAAGCAGAGCAGTGAAGAAACACTCAAAGGTCTTGCCACTGCTTATTCCAAATACAAAACAGCACTGGAAAAAACCGTTCATTCCGACATTGAGGCAACACGTTATGTTATGGCAGCAACAGATGCAAGTTCAGCAGATGCTGCTCTGCCCGAATGTCTGACCACGGAAAAGCCCGATGTAACCAATCCGTTACCTACCGGGAACGATCTGCTCAAAAAAACAGAAATGACAGAGCTGAACGGTCCGTCACTCAACATTGAAGAATCGCTCAGGCTTGCTCATTCCCTGACCAAGCAGGACAAACCTAAAATCAACAGCTATCTTATCACCGCAGGCATAGGCATTGTGCTGTTTTTGCTCTGCGTTGGTTCGGTATACCTTACTCAGCTTATTAAAAACGGCTTCACATCAATAAACAGAAACACCTTACTTGTCATTCTTCTTGTTCCCGTCGGCATAATTCTGGCCGCAGGAATTTGCGGATTTATCATCAACTCAGCCAGATACGCAAAAATTAAAAAGCTGATATCCGAAATCCGCCATGAAATCAGCAGCCTCATCGATGACGCAGCAAAAGCAGTTGCAAGAATAAGGATTTATCTCAATAAATTCATAACCGTATTCTACAATCATCACGCAAAGGACCACGCCATCGAGATTTACAACAGAAAGATTGCTTCTCTTGAATACAAAAAGAAGGGAATTATATCTGACATGGACACTTGCCGCAGCTTTGCGGAATTTGTGCTTGCACTCTATGATATAAGCCTTGCATATGAAAGAGAAAATGCTGCTGAAGAAGATGATTTTTCTTACCGCAAATCGCAAAGGCAGTTCGGATATTACGAATCGACCGATGAAGCATACACAAACAGTACAAGCACTGAGGAAGCGGATCATTCCTTCGTCAAAAAGCTTTGCAACCGTGATGCCTGCGTCAAAGAGATTACAGAAAACTGCTCCACCTTATTTGACGGAGAAAACTGCTTCGCCTTTGAAGATTTTGATAACCCGTGGATTTCTCAAGCACATATATCTTTATGTGAGAACGGAGGGACAGAATGAAACCTGTATTGGCACTGATACTGCTGTATATAGCTGAAATTCTTCTCCCCCCTTCCCGAAGAAACAGCTATCAGAACCTTGAAGCTGTGATAACTGCAGGTGCTTTTTGTATAATCAACACAGTTGCATTTGTCGTAGTAACAGCAACCGCACTCATCTCTCCCGACGAGCTGGGTTGGATTATGGTGGCTCTGCAAGCGGCGGCAATTATTATTTGCAAGCTGATTGTAAACAACAGAAACAAGCACAGCAAAAGCTATATCCCCTCTGCCTATTCCAAAGGGCTCAGCGGTGATATTGTCAGAATTTTCTACAAGCAAAACGATATAGGTCCGGGTTTTGTGCTCAAGAGCTCGGTCGATAACCTTGGTATTGCTTGCTTTGTTGCGGCTGCAGCGCTCTATCTGTTCTTCATTTTCCAGAGCTATTACTACACTGACCCTCTGCTGCCCGAAACCGCTCTGAGCCTTGTTTCGCTGGCACTTGAAGCGGGACTGTTTTTATCAGGTAAATCTGTTTTATCTTCACGCATCGCAGAATACCAACGCAAAAAAGGCTGCCGCAATTCACGCGAGCTTGCCGCTGCAAAGCACAGCTGTTCAGATGATTATGAGTATCTTTTCCGTGATAATCATATTTCAAATCACGCTCATATCATCAGAGCTACAAAGCAGCACTACCTGCCGGACTCTCCTGTTCCGACAATAACCTTCTACGATTTCAAAACCAAGAAGAACTATTCCTATAACACAACTCACACCAATGTTCAGCTTGAGAACTTTATTACAGAAAACAATCTCAAGGTAAATGAGCTCTTCTGTGCAGCATACAATTTGCTTGACGAAAACCAGAACGTGCTGCTGAAAGCACCGTCCTATGCGGATTTCGAGCCATATCTCGCCGCTATAATCAAGCAAAAAATCGCCAAAACAGAAAAGATTGTTTTTATTGTTAACTCGGTTGACAATCAGCGTATTCTGCGCGAAATGCTCAGCCGCTCATTCACCGAATATTTTGGCTTTGAAGCTGTTCCTGTTATAAGAACAATCGGTGAATGGTGCAATGAAAAACAAATCAGTGAGCAGGAAAAGAAAAACTCTGTCGGAAATCTCAATCCGTTCAGCAACATACCGTCTGACCCGGACGAAATTTATGTGCCTGAAAAAGAGCCCGACGTTGTCATCGCTTCACCAGACGACATCTGCGACCCTCTTTACACTCCGCTCATCCGTAAGGCTGTTGCTAAAATCGGTCTGCTGGTTTACTACGATTTCAATGACTGTGTTCAGGAAGAACCGCTTTTTGCCAAAACCGTTCATTCCATACTCGACAGCGAAGATGCCGTCAGCACTCTCTATATGACCGACGGCTTCTTTGACCTTGAGCAGGCTCTGGACAATTTCTTCTCAACAAGAACCATTTACCAGATTACCGTACCGAGAAGCGCACCCGAAACCAGCTATGATATAGTCTGGAAAAGCGAAAATTCCCAGAGAATTCAGTCACGGGAAATTGCTGACGCATCGAGAAATTTCGGCACACATATTGCGTTGGCATACTACGCTCTCGGATTCATAAGCAACGATGCTATGGTTGTCGCCGATGAATTTGATGCCTATGCTGAGAATATACACAACTATACCAATGAATCCGTACTCGGCAGGATTGATCACCACATCGGCTGGAAGGATGTAATCGGCGGCGAAAGTGTTTACTGCACGGTTTCAGATACCTACAACAACATCGCCCACACATATCTTTCCATGCGCGGTATCGGCAGAAAGTCGGAATTTATCAATATTATTTCAAGACCCTATCTGCTCAGAAAATATCTCGCATACAATCTTAAGTACTTTTCATCTGAGCCGGGCGTGCTTACAACATTCTCCTCAGGAATAATCAAAACACCCAGAGCAGTTGCCTCTCAGGCGGTTGCGCTGGCATATATCCTTGGCTGTACTCCCGAGAAGCTGACTGAATATGCCAACACACTCAAACTAGACGCAACATTTGAACCGGGCGAGATTCTCAAAATGATTACAGTCATCGCCTACGAAGGCGAAATTGATGTTATCATCACACAAAAAGACGGCAGATATCATTTGGATAAAGACTCTTATATTACGATAATGAGCAAAAATGAGTTCATATCAAAGATGATATTCACCGTAAACAATGAAACAATCCGCCGCCCGTACAGAGATTACAAGTATCTTGTACCGCAGCAAAAGCTTGTCCTCAACGGTATAAAATACACCGTTCTTTCCGTCAACGGAAATCAGGTTGAACTGACCGATTCAAACAACCGTGATCCCGTATGTGCAACAAGAACAGTACGCACCTGTCTGGCATCCGTCAGCTCATTTGAGGACTACGGCAAGAATTACCACCACGGCAACGATTCGTATATCACTTTCTCGCACCTTGTTTGCAACGTTGATGTAAATGTTGTCGGCCGTATCACTTTTACCGATTCGTATTCTCTTCTCGGTAAAAATGCACATTACACCTTCAGCGAAATCTGCAATGTAGCCGAACAGAAATACACCAATGCCAACATTTTCAGAATCAAGATAGGCAGCCCCATGATAAACTCAGCAAACAAAGACACGCTCGCTCATATGTTTGCTCTGCTCTTCAATGAAATGCTGCCCACTTTCTTCCCCAAGCATTCAGACAAAATAATGGTTGCTTGCTCAGGCTGGAGTATTCCGCTTCACCTGTCTTTTGACGATATCACTCCCCGTCATATTGTCACACCGCTGGATATCAACGATCCGGATCCGGCAGGCGAAAACGAAATATGCATGTACATTATGGAAGACTCTGCAATCGAAACAGGTATTGTAAATGTCTTCTGGCAGGACGAGGAATTCAAGTACATGCTTAAAATTCTGGAGGATTACCTTTATCACATTGAGTTTGTTGACCGTGACGAAGCTATTGTTATGTTCGGCAAAGAGTATCTTCCCGTTCTGCATAAGCTCAGAAAGCTCCTTCTGTTCGTAATAAATGAAAACGAACAGGACGAAGATCTTGTGCTTGCTAGTGGAAACAGGGTTTATGTCAACTCTATCAGAACATCAAAGCGTAAGTTCAACAAGCTGGATCTTACTGACAAATACTCCATGAGCTGCGATTTCTGCGGAGCAAAGATCACATCATCACCGGCGCAAAAAAATGCATACCATTACTATCAGTATTCAGGTATCGTAAGCTGTCCCGATTGCTATGCCAAGGCGATTTGCAGCGAAAAACACGGTATTGATGCTGTTACCGCATTTGAACTGGGCATCGACGAGTGGTTCCAGGACAAATACAGAGAAACCGCCCGTGAAATCCCCTTCTATAACTACTTTGAAGATGTGGAATACCTGTGCAAAAACACACCGTTTGCTAACCGATTCATCATTACAGATGATGCCTTCGATGCTCCTGTTGCAGGTATCAGCCGCAGCGGCAGAGCTTACCCCGGCTATGCTACTGCAAATAACATTGAGCATATAAGATGCACACCTCTGGACGATGCTGTGGACCACTATGATATTCAGCGTGCAGCTTACAGGCTCGAGGATAATTCTGACCGTGCAATCTTTATCCGTGACGGATATCCGCAGGATGAATACCTTGTCACACTCTGTCACGAAATGGTGCATCAATGGCAATTCACATCGTTGGATGACTACAAAATGCATCAAGGTAAACCGCATGATACGGTGGATGAATTCGGCAATCCTGTTTCTCTCGACGGATTCAGGTACGAAGGACACGCTGTCTGGACAGAAATCAAATATGCTAAGAAAACACACAAGCGCAAGGTTGCCAGAAAGCGTATTAAAGATCTCAAGTACCGCAACGATGAATACGGCGTAGGCTATCGCTGGATGTGTGACCTTATGAAATTCGGTCACCGTGATCCGTATGCACCGAGCTACATACACACAAGAGAGTTCAAGAGAAAGCTGAGATATTATCAGCTGAGGAAAAATGCCTTCGGCGTAATGAGACTCTATTACGGCAGAGATGTACTCGCCTCCACCGATCCTGCAGAAGAAACTCAAACAACTGACGAGCAGAACTCAGAAGAATAAAAAAAAATCAGCGATTATTCGTAAGTGAATTTTCGCTGATTTTTCTTTTAGTATAATTTTATTTATTATGATTTTTTCGGCTGAAACGGCTTTGTGTAATTCATAAGGAACACAATAGCATAAGCAACCCACATCGGTATGCTTTCAATTCCGCCGCTCTTACCGAACAGGAGAAGCAGAACTATCATAAGCACAAGTGTGGAAGCAAGAATGACGAGCATTGCAATATGCTTGCCGCTCTTTTGTCCTGATTTATGAATCAGGAAAGCAATTATAGCGGCGGCAAAAAATGCGGCAAAGAGCAGAGCAGTTGACCAATGAGCTGCCATCTGCAGCGGTTTGCCGTCCTCAGGCTCAACAGAGGGAATGTTTACGCACGCAACGATGCAGGCAAAGCCGAGATATGTACAGATATTGCCGAATTTTGCCAGCTTTCCGATCTTAAATGAATTGAGCTTGTAGAGATACTGAATATTAAGGAAAAGCGAAACGCCCGAAAAAACAGCCCACCACATAAAAAGCCTCGGATGTGTTTTACCGATTACGCTTGCAGTTTTTGCAAGGTCCGGATTGTCAATAAATCCGTAAACCGTGAAGAAGATAAAGCCTGCAATCAGCCACAGCATACAGAAATTTCTGTTGTCTGTAAGTGCATCAATAAAATTGAGAAAGGCCTGCTTTACGGTCGGCTTTGCAACAGCTACTGCCTTACTTTTGTGTTTTTTTGTTTTAGTTGCCATATGCAACACCTCCTTATATTGGTTTAATAATACAACAATTATAACTCTTTTTCAATATATCTTTTGCAAGTAAACAAACTATAAATTTTTTATCTTTACACTATACAAAACGCAAAATTGAATATATAATATAAAGTACTATCATGGGTGGATATTCTCCGCCAGATAAAATACCAAAACACAAGGAGTAATAAAAATGGCAAACCAGTACAGCTGTTTTGTAATTTCCCCTATCGGCGAAGCAGGCTCTCAGACCAGAGAAGATGCAGACTTTCTTCTTGATCTGATTATCAGACCCTCTATCGAACGTTTCGGCTTCAACGTTATGAGAGGTGACCACCGCTCCGAAGCAAACCAGATTGACATTGACGTTATCAAAAGCGTTCAGGAATCAGACCTTTGTATCTGTAACCTGAGCGAGCCCAATATAAATGTATACTATGAGCTCGGCCGCAGAGATGAAACAGGTAAACCCGTTGTTCTTCTCAAGTCAAAAACCTCACCGCCCCTGCCGGTTGATATTGCAACCAGAAGATATATTGAATACGATTTCACACCTCAGGGCATAAGAGATGCTGCTGTTCAGCTCAAAAACTTTGTTGCTCCGCTTGTTGAAAAAGGCTTTGAAAGCTCAGGTAAGGCTGCAAGTCTTTACGAGATTGCCGATATCCTTCAGCGTGTTGAGCGTAAGCTTGACCGTGCAATCAGCTCCGACAGACCTTCAACCGCCAGAGCGGCCGGACCTTCTGTAGCCGCTGAGCCTGACGATAATATGACCCCGTTTGAGAGACTGCGTCTTGCACTTATCCAGAAGGATATACCAAGGGCTGAAGAAGCTATGGAGCGCCTCGAACCCACAATGGAAAAACTCGAATACTACGACCTTGTTGTTCAGCAGGTTGCCGTTCTCGGTTCAAAAAAAGCGGGCGAATTGCTGATTGAGTTTGCTGATGAATTTTTTGACAGCGATATGTCATTCAAGAAAAAGACTGAATATCTCGGCTGTCTTGTTACCTATGCAAACAAGGTTGACAAAGAGCTTGAAATCGTTGACCTTATCGAGCGTATCTGTAAGCAGCTTACTATCGAAGGCAAAGACGAAGCCCCTGAAGACTATGTTCAGGTTCATAACCAGCCCAACCGTCTCTATTACGGTATTTACCTCAATACCGGCGACGATGAATGGCTGAAAAAATCAATCCACGAGCTTCAGCAGGCAATCAAAATCTGCCCTGCAGGTTTCCTTTACTACAACCTTGCTCTTTGTATCCGCAGAACAGGTGACTATGAATCCGCTGTTGAATACATTGAGAAGTGCCTTGAATTTGATGAAAAGGCAAATAAGGAAAATGTTGACCATATTGAGATCGCTTGCGAAATCTACTATAAGACAGGTAACGCAAAATTCGAAGATGCCTTTGCAAAGCTCCAGAATCTTTCTCCCGGTAAGGCAGTTCTTCTCATGCGTAAGCTCAAGAAAAACTAATCCCGCTTAAGCCTTAACCAAACAGTTAAATCAGCGATTATTCATTCCATGAATTTTCGCTGATTTTTTTATTTGCTGATTTCAGTTGATTTTTTCAAAAAAATTTCATATTATATGATTATCGGAAAGGAGTGTCATAAATGAGAATTTGTGTTTACGGTGCGGCGTCACCGACAATTGACCCCGAATACATCCGTCAGGTCGAGATTATGGGCGAAGAAATGGCTAAGAGAGGTCATTCCCTCGTCTTTGGCGGAGGTGCAAACGGACTTATGGGTGCAGCTGCAAGAGGTGTTACCAAAGGCGGCGGCAAAATACTCGGTGTTATACCGAAGTTTTTTGAAGAAGAAAGTGTTGAGGCTATTTACGATAAGTGCGACGAGCTTCTGATGCCCGAAACAATGCGCGAGCGCAAGCAGCTAATGGAAGACAATGCCGATGCTTTTATCATCACTCCCGGCGGAATCGGAACTTATGAGGAGTTTTTTGAAATACTTACCTTAAAACAGCTCTGCCGCCACAACAAACCCATTGCCGTATTTAACGTGCTCAATTATTATGACGGACTCAACGAGGTAATGGAGCAGGCAATGCAGAAAAACTTCATCCGCGAAAACTGCAGCAGCCTTTTCAGAATCACATCAGACCTCAGCAAGCTTTTCGACTATGTCGAAGCTCCCGTTGACAGCACTCTCACGGTAAAGCAGCTCAAAGACGGTTAATCAAAGCAAAGCAAAAGACCACCGACAAAAATCGGTGGTCTTATTTTTTGCGGTTTATCAGCCGACAAATTTGATTGTGAGAATCTTCTTTCCTGTGATTTCAAACTCAACAAAGCCGTCTGCACCAACGGTGAGAGGAGCTTCATCAAGCTCTTCGAGTGTAACGAGCTTGACTTCCTTCCACTGCTTGCCTGAGTAAGCGGGAAGCTCAAACTCTGCAACCTGACGCTCAACCGGTGACTGTGCCTTTTCAATCGGAGCTATGCCGCCGTTGAGACGGATTGCATTCTTAACGGTCTTGTCAGAGGGATTGAACAGACGGACAACATAGCCCTCACCGTCCTCACTGCTCTTGATTGCGCTGACGTTGAGGTTTTCGTCACGAAGCTCGAGGAATGAGTGAGCAAGAGGATTCTTGCCGTGTGCTGTGGGAGCAATCTGACCGATGGTGAGATAGAGGTTGAAGCGCTCGCTCTCCTGCCATACGTTTGCTTCCTCCCAGTTGCCCTTGTGGGGCATAAATGCATATCGGAATGTGTTCTTGCCGATGCACTGTGAGCCCTTGTCCCAATCGCTGTAATTCTGCATATCCTTTGTAACGCAGATACGAAGCGGATAAGCGCGGATGAGTGAGAGGTAGAGTGTGCCGTCCTCATCGTCTGCAGCCTCATAAGCCTTAAGACCTGTGTTGAGAAGAGCTGCACCGTTTACGCCGTCGGTAATGCTGACAAAGGAGTTCATCGGATGCTCTGTCATCGGAGGCTCATCGTAGAGTGAGTAATCGGGCTTTGCAATCGGGCGTGATACAACGTCGAACTGACCCTGTGAATCTGCATACTCTGCCTTGATGCCTGTCGGGAAGCCAACCTGGAGGTAATGGTCCTCGCAGCGGTTGTTGATTGTTGTTTCAATCTCAACAAACTTTGCGCCCTTGCGAAGAGTTACAAGGCTCTCGATATCAACAGGGAGCTTGTGCTCGCTTCTTGACTTTTCATCAAACGCTCTCTTTTCGGGAAGCATCCAGCGCATTGCAACCTTGTATGTTGTTTCAAACTCGCCCTCACGAAGGAGAGTGACTGTTGCCTGCTCGCCGAGAGTAGTAAAGGTTTCATCGCACTCGGGGGCAACGTGCTGCCACGGGTTGCCGATTTCGCCGCTGTCTTTGAAATAACCGAGGCTTTCGAAAAGTTTGCCGTTCACCTTATCAAATACATTGAATGTACCGTTGTGGTTGAAGGAAACCTTGAGATATTCGTTCTCCATAACCTGTGTTGTCTTTACAAGCGTTACGGGAGTTGTTGCTCTTACATTGTAAAGCGGACGGATTTTAAGTGTCTTGTAGCCCATTGCGGGAACATCGGAAACCTCTGCTGCAATGAGGTACTGCTCTGTGTGAAGAACGTTTGCTGTATCGTTGGGGTTCTGGATAATCTGTGCGTTTGCCTTGTTGGTTGAAATCACCTGATACTTTACTGTCTTGCCGTCTGTATCAATAATCTCAAAGCTGTCAGCCTTCCACTCTGCAGGAATTTCAACACGCATATTAACGGTTTCGGTTCTCTTGAACGGTGCAGGGTTGAAAAGAACAACAGCAACATCGTCACGGCTGAAGGACTTGAGGTCGATATCGCCTGCGATATCCATAAATGCACGCTCAAAAACGCACATTGAAAGCTCGCGTGACTGTCTGTAACGGGACATTACGTCCTCATAAACAACATCTCTGCCACAGGCACCAATACTGTCGTGACCGTGGTTCTGAAGAAGATAATTGTAAGAAAGGTCAATAAAATTCTGCGGATAGGGTGCTCCTGAAAGTGAAGCAAAAACAGCCATCGGCTCAGCGTAGTTGATAAGTCTGCGCTCTGTGTCGAAGTTTTCCTGCTTGATATATGTTCTGGCGGAAAGAATCCAGCCGCAAAGCTCACTTACGCTGCCCTTTGTATAAGGGTCACGCATTTCGCCTCTGAGAACGGGAGAGTTCGGATCGAAATTGTCGATAATGCCCTGCTCCATCTCTTTGAGTGTGCTGTGGAAAACATCAGCATCGGGAAGAGCGGAATCAAGATCCTTGATAAGTCTGACCTCACGTGCATCGGGGCAGGAGGAATCGTGACCAGCCGACCAGAAGCGGTGCGGTGTTGTCCAGTCGCCGTCCTGTTCTCTGACAGCCTGCTCAGCTCTTGCCTGAACATTCTCGCTGTGATACTCGTAGAAAGGATGTGTGTACTGATAGTCGAGCTTCCAATCGCGGTCAATGAACTTGAAAACGCCGTTATTGTCGTTCCAGAGCATATCGCGGTTGTTCTCATCTGTCTGGTTGAAGTAAACGGGACGCTGTACAACGTACCAGATATTGTAACGGGGACGCTTTGCAAGACGGGAAGCATAAATGCGTGTGCCGTCAGGGCTTTCCCAGTAGAATTCGGAATTGGGAGCCTTGTATTCATTTATACCTCTGTAGAAAGAAGCAAAGTGAATACCGAAGCCTGAATAAATCTGGGGGAGCTGAGAAATCTGACCCCAGCCGAACGGTGAATAGCCCGTTTTGCTGATACCGCCCATTTCCTTGCCGATTTTGTGACCGAGGAGGAGGTTTCTTACAAGAGCCTCACTGCCGACTGTGAACTCATCGGGCAGGCAGAACCAGGGGCCGACAGCAATTCTGCCCTCCTGAATGTACTTCTTGAGCTTTTCTTTCTTTTCGGGGTAAACCTCAAGATAGTCCTGAATGGGCATTGTCTGTGAGTCAAGGTGGAAATGTCTGTAATCGGGATTCTTGTCGAGAATGTCAAGCAGCATATCGAGCATATAGCCGAGCATATACTGTGTGCGTCTTGCAGAGAAACGCCACTCTCTGTCCCAGTGAGTGTTGGAAATAAAATGACACTGAATCTTATCTTTTTTATCCATAGTCTTTATCCTCCTTTAGCCTTTGATTATTTTCATAATTTCTTCAAAATTGTTGCAGAAGTGAGAGCAGACTGCCTTAGTACCGCTCGATTCAATATTGCCGCCTGCAATACCGATTGTGGTATAGCCTGCAAGACGTACGGAGCAGGCACCTGCACCGCTGTCCTCAATACCGATTACCCTGCTTCTGTCAGCAAATGCTTCACCGAGACCGACTATTGATGTTTCGGAATAGAGCCACGGGTGGGGCTTGGGTGAAAGCTCGCCGAGAGTGCCTACGCTGCCCTTACGCAGCGGGAAACCTGCAGAGATGATTGCATCGTAGAAATCCTTGGGATCGCCCATACCGAGGGTCTTGAAAGCGGAAAGAATTTCAGGCCATGCCTTTTCGTAAAGACCGGATGTGACAAGACCGATTTTGATACCCATACTCTTGAGCTCAAGCAGGAAATCCTTTACACCCTCTGTCGGAGTGAACGCACCGTCCTTGCCTCTGCCTGCCATAATTTCTTCCATTTCTCTGTGAGTGTGCTCGAAATAGAAATCGCGTGCCTTTTCGAGAGATTCACCGGGGCAGTACTTGTCGATACAGTACTGAAGATGCTCTGAAACGCTGTGACCGGAAACAAAAGGAAGGTCAGCATCCTCAAGCTCAAACTTCGGGTTGCCAAGCATGCTTGCGGTGCTCATCTGGATGATCCATACCCAGAAATCCTCACTTCTTACTGTTGTACCGTCAAGGTCCATAAGCACAGCGTTAAGCGGATACTCCGTCTTAACGGGATAAACGGGATAATATACGGGGTAAGCGATTGCGGACTTGACGCAGGCAAGAGAATGCGAGCCGAAGGACACAAATTCAACCTTCTTATCGCCTGTTGCAACAATGCAGTCAACGCCGTTTTTGCCGGTGATAAACTTTCCGTCTTCTGTCGTTTCAAGAAGATGGAAACCGCTCTCGGGACCGACAACGCCGAGGTCGGGGATGTTTACATTCTTATTGAGAATCATCGCTCGTTTCCTTTCGTAAAATAAAATCAAATGTTATTTTACCATATAAAAGCAAATAAGTAAATCTGTAAAATAAGTTTTTAATAATTATTTGTATTGAAAATTGCAGCCGTTGATGCTATACTGTAAGGGACACAATGCGGTCTTGAAATCAAAACCGATATTTTACACAAGAAAGGACGATGTGTTTTGGCAGAAATCAAAAACTTTGACGCTGTCGCAGCTCTTGATGCGATGGATGCTCATGTTGATGACTGGCGCGATGCTACCAAAGGTAAGCAGAGAGGCATTTTCTCTTTTGACGATGTTGTCAACGTAAAGCTCAAAACTCTCAAGAAAAGAATCTACACCGATATCGAATCTCTCCCCGCATGGAAGATGAAGGAGTGCATTTACAAGGGTATCGGCGATTACGAATATCTCTATGACGAATGGAAGGATCTCGACGTTGGCGACCGCTGGGGCAACAACGGCTGGAGTGCATTCTTCAAGAACTCCTTCGATATTCCCGAGCGCTTTGCAGGCAAGAAGGTAACACTCAACGTCTACTTCGGCGGCGACTCACTTCTCTCCCTCAACGGTGAACCCTACCAGGGTCTTGACCCGTTCCGTAACAGCGTTCTCCTCTCCGACTGTGCAGAGGCAGGCAAGCACTACGATGTTGACATCGAGTCATACTATGTATGGCACTCAAACGAGTCCACAGTAAAGACTCTCTCCTGTTCATTCATCGGTGTTGTCGATCCCGTAATCGAAGAAGTTTACTGGGACTTCAAGGCTGCTTTCAACGCACTATTCATGCCCGTTCTTGACACAGGTCTTGCAGAGCTTATCCGCTCCGCTCTCAAAGAGGCTTTCACTCACGTTAACTTCGATGTTGACGGCGACGAGTTCAAGGCAGGTCTGCTTGAGGCACAGAAGGTTCTTAAGGATAGAATCTACAACAATCCCAACTACAAGACAGAGGGTACACTTGCCCTTGTCGGTAACTCCCACCTTGATATAGTTTTCATGTGGGCATACAAGGAGTACGTTCGTAAGCTCGGCAGAACTCACGCAACAATGCTCAGACTCATGGAGCAGTACCCCGATTTCATCTTCTCACAGAGCACAGCTCCCACATATATCGAAATGGAAAAGCGCTACCCTGCTATGTTCGAGCAGGTAAAGAAGCGCATTGAAGAAGGCAGATGGGAATACATCGGCGCAATGTGGGTTGAGCCTGACTGTAACCTTGTTTCAGGCGAAAGCTTTGTCCGTCAGCTTCTTCACGGCGTAAGATACGCTGAAAAGACATTCGGCATCACACCCAAGACCTGCTGGGTACCCGACGTATTCGGCAACGGCTACGCAATGCCCCAGATCCTCAAGAAGGCAGGCGTAGAATACTTCGTAACACATAAGATGGGTATCTGGAACGATACTAACCCCTGGCAGTACAACACCTTCTGGTGGGAAGGTCCCGACGGCTCCAAGGTATTCTCAATCGTTCCTCCCACTCACTTCATCGGCACAGTTGAGGCCGACTCACTCAAGATGAACTGGAAGAAGTACACAGACAAGGCTACAATCGGCGAATCCATGTACTGCTACGGCTGGGGTGACGGCGGCGGCGGTGTTGACACAGAAATGCTTGAGTACGTAAAGCGTTACAAGAGCTTCCCCGGTCTGCCTGCAACACAGACAAGCAAGATCGAGGATTCACTTGCCCGTATGAAAGCAAAGGCAACACCCACAAACATCCCCACATGGAAAGACGAGCTTTATCTTGAGGAGCACAGAGGCGTTCACACAACAAAGGCTCTGCTCAAGAAGCTCAACAGATACAGCGAAAACCTCTACCGCCAGGCAGAAATTTTCGCAAGCATTGCAATGGGTTACGGCTATGAGTATCCGCTTGAAAAGCTTAACGAGGGCTGGCAGATGATTCTCACCAACCAGTTCCACGATTCTCTTCCCGGCTCACACATCACAGAGGTATTCGGTGACCTTTGCGCAATTTATGACGATATCATTGCTATCGGTGAAAGCGTACGTGATGAGGCTCTCAATGCAATTGCAGGCAACATCGGTGCAGGCGCAAAGTTCGGCAAGCCCTTCGCTCTGTTCAACTCACTCGGCACACCTGCAACATCAAAGGTTGAGCTTCCCTACAAGGATGTTGAAATCTACGATGCTGACGGCAACAAGGTTCCCGTACAGGCTTACACCAAGCTCGACGGCACAAAGGTTCTCGTCTTTGTCGCAAAGGATGTTCCCGCAGTAGGCTATAAGGTTTATTACACCAAGGATGCCGCTGTTCCCGAGGCAAAGGCAGTTGAGAGTGCAGACGTAGAGAATGCATACTTCAGCCTTAAGTTTGACGGTGCTGCAGAGCTTATCTCCGTATTCGACAAGAAGAACGGCAGAGAGGTTCTTGAGGGCAAGGGTAACGTATTCCGCATTTATGAGGATCTTCCCGGCAAGTACGATGCATGGGATATCGTTGCAACATATACAGACCGTGAGTTTGACACAGAGGCAGGCAAGGTTGAGTGTGTAGTAACAGGCGATGTTTTCACCTGCGTCACAATCACAAAGAACATCCTCAAGTCAACACTCAAGCAGAACATCATCATCTATAACGAGCTTGACAGAATCGACTTCGATACATTCATCTCCTGGCACGAGCAGGAGAAGCTCCTCAAGGTCGGCTTTGATGTTGATATCAAGGCTCAGAAGTTCACAAGAGATATTGCTTATGCAACAATCGAAAGCTCCAACTACCGCCACAATCCCTACGATAAGGCAAAGTTCGAGGTTTCCGCTCACAACTTCATCGATATGTCTGAGGACGGCTACGGTCTTACAATCATCAACGATTGCAAGTACGGCTACGAGGTAAACGAGCAGAGAATGATCATCACTCTTCTCAAGGCTCCGATGAACCCCGACCCCGCTTCCGACAGAGGCGACCACTACTTTACATACTCACTCTATCCGCACGCAGGCGGCTGGAAGGACGCTGAGACTCTCGTAAGAGGTCTTGAGTTCAATAACCCGATGCTTCCCGTTGACCTTGCAGATGAGGCAAAGGGTGCAGAGAGCGGCTCATTCATCACCGTTGACGGCAAAAACGTAACACTTGAAGCTGTCAAGAAGTGTGAGGATGAGGATGCTTACATTGTCCGCTTTGTTGAAAAGGCAGGCAGAAGAACAGCCGTTAAGGTTGACTTCTTTGCAGAAATCGCAAGCGTTGCCGAGTGTAACCTCCTTGAGCGTGAGGATGTTGCTGTTGACATTGCAAGCGGCAAGACTCTCAGCTTTGAAATCAATCCGTTTGAGATCAAGTGCTACAAGGTCAAAGTAAAGTAAACATTCCGACAAACTAAAAGAACCGACGGTTATCCGCTAAAGGATTTCCGTCGGTTTTATTATTTAACAATTTATTACTCTTTGAAAGCTTCAATAACCTTTTTCATATCCCCGGGGATATCAATGCTCTGGGGACAGGCAGATTTGCACTTGCCGCAGCTTCGGCAGAGGTCTGCCTTACCGTCGAGCGAATTATAAGCCTGCGAAGCGGAGCGCTTGCCCTTGAAAACGGTCGAGTTATATGCTGAAAATACTGCAGGAATATTTACGCCGAAAGGACAGGGCATACAGTATTCACAGCCCGTACAGCCTACAAGCGGCATTGTGTGCCACAGCTCATCGGCTGTTTTAAGCACCTTTCTCTCGTGTGCGGTGAGCATACCGACACTGCTGCGTTTTGCATAGCGTAGGTTATCCTCAACCTGCTTCGGGGTACTCATACCGCTGAGCAGCAGAGCAACCTCCTCACGGTCCCACACAAAGTCGAGTGCAAGCTCAACCTTGCTCTTGCTCTTTGGCAGTGCATCCTTTACTCTTTCGGGCAAGCCCTGTACAAGTCTGCCGCCTCTGAGCGGCTCCATTACAATACAGCTCATACCCTTTGCCCATGCATATTCCAGACCCTCTGTGCCTGCCTGATGCTTTGTATCAACATAGTTGTACTGAATCTGGCAGAAATCCCAGTCAAAGGCATCAACAATTTCCTTGAACATATCAATATCATCGTGGAAAGAGAAGCCGAGATATCTTATTTTGCCCTGTTCCCTTGCCTTTACCATACTGTCAAGCACATTGTATTTAAGCACCTTGTTGTTCCACAGGTCACGGTTGAGCGTATGGAGAAGATAGAAATCGATATGATCCGTCTGCAGGCGCTCAAGCTGAGTATCAAGCCTTTGCTCAAACGTAATTTCATCCGTCAGGTCATAGACGGGACACTTTGTGGCAAGATAAACTCTTTCACGGTATCCGTCACGCAGTGCCTCACCGACAAAGCTCTCACTCTCGCCGTCGTGATAATAGTAGGCTGTATCAACATAGTTTACGCCCTCATCAATCGCGTGGCGGATCATCTGAGTGGATTTCACACGGTCAATTTTACCGTTCTTTATCGGAAAACGCATACAGCCGAAGCCGAGCGGAAAAACCTCAACATCAATACCCTTAAAACGTCTTTTCATAAAATCTTCCACCTTATTTCAGACCGAAATACTCAGCGGCATTGTTAAAGGAAATATCCTGCACAAGCTGCCTGAGAGTATCCATATCGTTGGGATAAAGACCTTTTTCAACCATATCACCGAGCAAACCGCAAAGAATGCGCCTGAAATACTCGTGTCTGGGATAGGAGAGGAATGAGCGTGAATCAGTTACCATACCGACAAATTTGCCGAGAACGGAGAGATTGCCGAAAGCCCTCATCTGCTCACGCATTCCGTCAAGATTATCGTTAAACCACCAACCGCTGCCGAACTGAATCTTGCCCGGAGCATCGGAATTCTGGAAGTTGCCGAGCATTGTGCCGAGAACATAGTTATCCTTCGGGTTGAGCGTAAAGAGGATTGTTCTTGGGAGAAGCTCCTCTTTGGCAAGACTGTCAAGGAAGCGTGAAAGCGGCTGAGCGATTTCTTTATCGTCAATTGAATCAAAGCCCGTATCGGGACCCAGACGCTCAAACATAAGCGTATTGTTGTTTCTCATCGGGCCGATATGAAGCTCCATAGCCCAGCCTCTGCGAGCATACTCCTTAGCCATTGTGCGAAGAAGTGCCGTGCGGTAAGCATCAAGCTCATCAGCGGTAAAGCTGCCGCCTGCTCTGCCCTTTTGGAATATTGCCTCAAGCTCATCAGCTGAAGCCTCTGCACAGGGAACGTAGGTGAAAGCGTGATCGCTTGCGCGGCAGCCCATCTGTGCAAAGAACTCAATTCTTTCAAGAAGAGCCTGCTCGAGAGCGACATAGCTTTCAATCTTTCTGCCGATTCTTTCCTCAAGCGAAGCGAGCCACGGAATGAACGAGGGCAGCTCAATTGAGAGAGCCTTATCGGGACGGAACGCAGGAATAACCTTGGTCTTGAAGCTCTCATCAGCGGCGAGAAGCGCATGGTATTCGAGCGAATCCGCAGGGTCATCGGTAGTATAGACACAGGCAACATTTGAGCGTGCAATCAGCTCACGCGGAGTGAAGCCGCCTGCCGCAATCTGAGCATTTGCCTTTTCCCAGATCTCCTCTGCTGTTTTTGCGCTGAGCGGAGTATCAATTCCGAAATAGCGCTGAAGCTCGAGGTGAGTCCAGTGGTAAAGAGGGTTGCCGGGAGCGTAGGCAAGCATAGTGGCGTAGGCAACAAACTTATCGTGCCAGCTTGCATCGCCCGTAATATATTTTTCATCAATTCCGAACGAGCGCATGGCACGCCACTTATAGTGGTCGCCGGCAAGCATCAGCCATGCGATATCGGAGGGCTGCTTGTTTTCATAAATCTCTTTGGGGGAAAGGTGACAGTGCCAGTCAAAAATCGGCATCTCGTTTGCCGCAGCAAAAAGCTCAACGGCAGCCGGATTGTCGAGCAGGAAATCTTCTCCCATAAACTTTTTCATGTTTCATCAATCTCCCTTATTTTTCGTATATAAATTCCTTGAGATATTCAATATTGGCGCCGAGGTCAACGCTCAGCACAGACTGACCCGAAACCGTCTTATTCTTCCACGTACCCTCTGCAGGCACACTTCCCTGCTCAATATCATAATGCAGGTAGCGCAGCAGACCGTTCATCGCAAACCCCGTAAGATTCATCGGAGACATATCCGTTTCGATTCTGCTGACAACATCCTCAACAATTCCGTACAGCGCAAAGGGATTTGTGTGCTTGCACTTATCAATAAGCGCTGTCATAACCTTGCGCTGGCGCTGAGTACGCATAAAGTCGGAATCAAGCTTACGGATTCGGCAGTACCACAGTGCCTCATTTCCGTTGAGGTGGATATCCTCACCTGCCTGTACTGACTTTAAGTGAACGATATCGCGCATATACTTTGCTTCCTTTTCAGTAATGTCAACATCAACTCCGCCAAGACCGTTGATAATATCCTCAAACATTGAAAAATCAACGAGCATATAATAGTCGATTTTTATGTTGAAGTTGTACTCAATTGTATCCATTACCATCTGTGCACCGCCCCAGGAGCAAGCGGCATTGAGCTTTGCATTGCGCTTTTTCTCGGGCACATACACATAGCTGTCACGCATAAATGAGGTCAGCTTGATTTTTCTCGTTGCGGTGTTGACGGAAACCATAAGCATTGTGTCGGAGCGTGATGTATCGTCCGCATTTCTGCGGTCAACTCCGATAAGGAGTATATTCTTGACGTTTATGCTGTGCATAAGGTCACTGCTGTCGAGAAATACGTTCTTCCTATGCCCCGTTTCGGTGTAATTAACATTACTGAACGTGTTGTAAACAAAGCCCGTAAAAATGCCTATAAACAGCACAGCGATAAGAACTGCCGCCCTGAGCCTTCGCACAAGCTTACCTGCACGCTTTTTCTTTTTGGGCTTTCTTTCGGGTTGCTGCGGCTCCTCAGGCTCTTCAGGCTCGAAGCCGTAATCATAATCATCCTCATCACCGAAAACCTCTTCGGGAGCAACGTTTCGCCTGCCGATGTATATATCATCGGGACGGTTGCGCGGCGTGAAATAAATATCGCCGTTTTCCTCAGGCTCAGGCTTGCGGCGCGGATTATTTGAGCCGATATAAATGTCTTCCAATTCGTTTCTTTCCTTCCTGAAAAAAGCACAAGCGGATCTGTAAGCCGGGTTCTGTCTTTTAAGGCAACTATCTGTCTAGGCCTTGCGTTGCCGCAAGGCTCAAGCCACCCGTCGGAGTATGGGCCGAGCAAGCCACTCCCATCGGTGTTGCTTCGGATAGGGTTTACAGGGCCATGCAGTCTCCTGCATGCCGGTGAGCTCTTACCTCGCCTTTCCACCCTTACCTGCGAATGCAGGCGGTATATCTCTGTTGCACTGTCCCTAAGGTCACCCTCGGCGGCCGTTAGCCGTTATCCTGCTCTGTGAAGCCCGCACTTTCCTCGTCGGCAAGGGTGATAAGTCCTTACCCC
>JAZPYF010000014.1:0-1869 GCA_045544055.1 Acutalibacteraceae bacterium
TACCTCCTCAATGAGAATTTCGGTATAACCGCCTTTATCGTAGACCGCTGCCAACTGCAATTCTATGCAATTAAAGCTGTCATCTGCAAGGACACCTGACCTAACAAGTCCGTCAAGTATCATCTTGCCGGAATAATTATCTGGGTCTCGGCGGATCTTGTTTTCAAAGTGATATATCAGCCGCACAGTTGCTTTCGGGAGAGGTTGCAGCGGTTTCGGGCGGCAGAGAAGCTGTATCATCTGCGCCCACCGCTTTTTCTCCTGCTGGTATTCCCACCGAGCGTTACGGCCGATAAATTTGTTGTTGCTCGGCGGGATTTCAGGGAGTTTGTATTTATATATCATCCGTCAGCAAAAGGATAATCTTCATCAGTGCCGCTCAGCGCTTCTGTGACGGGTGTTTCGGGTTCGGTTGGAGCAGTGGTATCCTCTTCGTTGATCGTGCCCTCTATGATGATTTCAGCGCCGTTATCGGTGCTGTTTTCATAGTTTCCGCTGACATTTTCGGAAGTAATAGCCTCGCTCATTTCAATTGACATTACACCATAGTGTGACAGCAAATTTCTAAGCACCGTTTTGATTGCCATTTCGTCGAAATTGCTGCCCCATACACCTGAATTGGGCTTATAGGATTTACTGTATCTTTTTGCATGAGCAATAACCTTTTCTTTGCTCCAATAAAAAGTCTTGGAAAAGCCGTTGATGGTCTCAATGTATGCAAAATATCCGATGATCTTATCCGAAACCCTCTCACCAGACAGATCTATTGCACCCGTAAGCCTGTCAACGCTTTTCAGCTCACCCTCATACACAACATCGGCATTTATGTACTTGTATTCGCCTGTGCGCATAGCAAGCTGTATATAGCCTTTATAGCCAAGCTGAAACTGCGGCTTCGGTATACCGTGATCTTTGAAAGGAATTATGTAAGCAAAACCGAGCTGTTTTTCTACGGGAAGTTTCAGTGCGGCCGCTTTCAGCGCCTCGCCAAGCACCGCCTTAGGCTCGCACTGCTGGAGAAGCTTATCCTCGTTGAACAGATTCATTACCGATGTCACAAAAGCGCCCGAGTTCTCTTTGAGCGTGTTTTTCAAGGTCTGCTGAATAGCAGCACCGTTCAGCAGGGAATTGAGAAGCTGCGAGGGAGTTCTGGGCTTGTTCTCAACAGGCTTTGCCTGCGTTGCTGCGGCGATGATGCCGCTTGTATTGGTTACTGTACTCATAAATTAATCCTTTCTTTCAGAAATTCTGAACACTCTGCTTGTTGTGGTATTGGAATATCTTTCGTAGATATCAGGGTGATCGGCTTTCAGTTTCTTACTATCAACCGTTGTTCTGCTCTGCGGTCTGTATGTGATCTTATAATCGACTGTAAATCCGTCTGTGTTACCATCAAGAGCGAGCTGCAAGCGCTGTTTGAGCTCTTTTTCTTTCAATTCAATTGCTTTCTTCTGTTCCTGAACAGTCATAAGCTCTGCCGCTGTGTCGTTCTGCTCAAACATGGTGATTGCATTGTCTTTCCAATCCTCATGGAGTGCGGATATAGTTCTTGATGCACTCTCGCTGCCATCGGGGTCAGGTCTTACATCGGGAAGAATATGTTCATTCCAGAAGCTTATTTCCGCATCGAGAAGCGCCTTGCAGTCATCCTCATTGCGTTCGATAGTAAACCAGTAGAAGCCCTTGCCCATAACCAATACTGCAAGATACATTCTGTCATAACCCATAACGTTCATGTAATGGCAGCACTGACAGTAATAATAGGCAGGAATCTCTCCGCTCTCAAAATCCGATTTTGCAAATGCGGATGTGGTTTTACATTCAAGACCTGCGTTTTCGCCCACTATATCTCTGTCTACATTGGCACGG
>JAZPYF010000015.1:0-6884 GCA_045544055.1 Acutalibacteraceae bacterium
ATGGAATGAAGCTTGGAATGTACAGTTATACAACGCTCAAGATATTCTTTTCCTTCTTCAACAGTTATATCAATTGTTTTGTTCCGAGTAGATTTATTTTTCGCCATATTCTAACCTCTGAATATTATTGTATATCTATTATTTTATAACATTTAACGCTTATGAACAAGTGTTAATCAAACCTTATTTTTCTTATTCTCAGCCTGTTGAGCGTGCTGCCGTCGGCAACGCCGCCTGCACAGTAGGCGAGCAGAACAGAGCCGTCGGGAGTTTCGTGAATGGCTGTATAGCAGTAGCCCGATTTTTCATCGGTTTCAATCAGAATAGGATCGGAAAAGTTTTTGCCGTTGTCACTGCTCAAAGCGACGGCAAGCGGAGTGCGAGCGCCTGTCCATACACCGTCAACCTCTTCGCTTCTGCCGTTGTAAACAGGTATGGGATTCCAAACGGCAATAATTCTGCCGTCACTCAGCCGCTTTGTGCAGAGCGGTGAAACTGCGCTTGTGAAAGCTGAGGGAACGATTTCCTCCCATATTCTTCCGCCGTTTTCGGAAAATGTTTCGTACTGTCTGCCCGAATCGGTGCGTATATAGCACCACAGGCTGTTTTCGCCAAGCTCAAGAAGCCCGGGCTCCTGAACACCTGTTGTACAGCCGTGCGAAACAGGAACGGTTATACCTTTTGTGAGTGTGTAAAATGTGTGTCCGTCATCGTCTGAAGCGAATATATAAAGCTCACCCGGAAAGATATCGTCAACCACCGTACTGCCCGGCAGGCATATCGTGGCGTGCTTTGCCGCAGGAATAAGAATCCTGCCGCCCGAGGTGCGGATTACCCTGTCATTATTTACTACAAAATAGCCTTTGTTTTCGCTGCAGAGCACGGGTTTGCTCCAAGTTCTGCCGTTGTCGGCCGAGCGGATAAGATACGAAAGGCAGTTGACAATTTCGCTTTTGGCGAGAAAAAACATACCGATGTCGCCGTTTGCCATTTTCATCAAGGTAACGGACATAAGTGTGGTAGCGTTCATTTCACCGTGGGTGATGAGCTCATACGGCTGGCTGAAGGTTTCACCGCCGTCGGCTGAAACGCAGGCGTATATATCGGATACGGAGCCGTCATCGTCACCCTCTGAGCCGTAGCGTGAATAAGCAAAGAGAATTGTGCCGTCATCAAGCGCTATAAATGAGCCTTCGCTGTTGCGGTTGTTCTGTGCAGAGGGTGCGAAATCCCGTATTATTCTGCTGTCCATTTTCATTCTCCTTCGGTGGGATTTATTCCAATTCCGGTTTGTCACAGAATTCGATTACGGGATCGCCCTTGATTGCATCAGATTCGAAAACTATAATTTCGTTCCTGCCCTCTTTGAGGAGAGATGCAGGAATATAGAGTGTTTTCTGCGGACCGATTTCCCAGTATCTGCCGATGTTGAAGCCGTTGACGGCTACAAAGCCCTTGGTAAAGCTTTCGAGCTTGAGGAAGGTATCCTTTGCCTCGTCAACCTCAAGATATCCTCTGTAAAAAGCTGCTTTTTCTTCGGGCTTTTCTGCCGAAAATTCAAGCTTTTCAAGGTTGTCCATGGGCAGGGGATAGGCGTTCCAGTTAAAATGTATTCTGCCGCCGAGCAGACATCTGCCTGCAATGCCCTTTTTCTTCATCATCTTCGGGCCGAAATTTGTGCGTCCCATATTTTCGCAGATGATTGTCAGCATATCGCCCTTGCTTGCGGTTATGTCAACAGACAGCTCGTCGTCATTTGTGTAGACAATGCCTGCAAGAGTTTTGTTTATATAAATCTGAGCACGGTCGCCTATTTCGCTGAAGGTGAGCTCAACATCGTCATAATCTCTGTTGAGCCTTGTGCGGTAGGCGATATAGCCGTAGCCTGTGCCGTAATGCTCCATACAGCGAGGCACGTCGGAATGAATCTGAGATGAGAGCGTGTCGAGTGCATCGAAAAATCCGACGGATTCGTTGAGAGTAATTCTGCCGTATGCCTTTTTCTCTCGGTTTGCAGGCACTTCGGGCAGAGGATAATCAATATATTTTTTTATAACCTCACGCACTGCAAAATACTTCGGCGTTGTGTCGCCGCATTCGGTGAGTGGAGCATCATAATCGTAGCTGGTTACATCGGGAGCGTATTTTGCATAGTGGTTTGCGCCCGATGTGAAGCCGAAGTTTGTGCCGCCGATGAACATGTACATATTAAGGCTGCCGCGCTTGAGCATATCGTCAACAACCCTTGCGTAATCCTCTGCAGAGGTTGTGTGGTGCTTTTCATCACCCCACGCATCAAACCAGCCGTTCCACATTTCCATGCACATCTTCGGGCTGTCGGGGAAGAGCTTGTCATGAGCCTTGAAGTTTTCTTCAACCCTGCTGCCGAAATTGAGCGTTGCAAGGCAGCCGTTAATTGTGCCGTCGAGCAGATCCTCTTCTCCTGTACCGTCGGAGGTGAAGAGAGGAACGTCAATACCTCTGCGGATAAAGCCGTCCTTGAGGTACTGCAGGTATTCCTTGTCGTCGCCGTAATAGCCGTATTCGTTTTCGCACTGCACCATGATTATCGGGCCGCCGTTTGTGCAGAGCAGGGGACGGATTTCGTCGCACATACGGTCGAGATAGCGGTCAAAATGCTTTATGTAGGCGCTGTTCATACAGCGTATTTCAATATCCTCATCCGCCTGTATCCACCAGGGCAGACCGCCGAACTCCCACTCAGAACAGATGTACGGACCGGGGCGGACAATTGCCATAAGCCCTTCTTTGCCTGCGGCACGGATGAAAGAGGCTATATCGAGATTGTTTGTGAAATCGTAAACTCCGGGCTGCTTTTCGTGCATATTCCATGCGCAGTAGGTCTCAACGCAGTTGCAGCCCATTGCGCTAAGCTTTTTGAAAATATCGCTCCAGGTATCGGGCATATTGCGGAAATAATGTACGGCACCTGAAATCAGCTTTACGGGCTTGCCGTCTTTTATAAAGTCTTTTCCTTTAATCTCAAATGTCACGGTTAATCAGCCTCCGTTATTGTTTTCTTATGTGATTATAGCAGAAAAGCCGTAAGTGTTCAATCGTACAAATAAAAACAAACAAATCTTCTTTTTGAGAAACAAGCGGATTTGTGGAATTTTGAAATTGACAGTTGCAGTAAAATAGGAATAAAATAAGGTTTAACGGAAGGTGATATATAATGAAAAGCAAAACGAAAAAACTTGTACTGTCTGCACTGGTTGCGGCGCTTGCCTGCGTTGCAACACTGATGCTTCATATTCCCTCACCTTTGGGCGGCTACATAAACCTTGGTGACGGCATAGTGCTTGTCGGCGGCTGGCTTCTCGGCCCTTTATACGGTTTTATCGCAGGCGGTATCGGCCCGGCGCTTGCTGATGTATTTCTTGGCTATTTTATTTACGCTCCGGCAACTTTTATCATCAAGGGTGCGGTTGCGATAGTTGCGTATTTTATCTTTAGATCGTTGGCGAAATCCGTCAGCAAAGCAGCGGCGTATGTTCTCAGCGGTATTGTGGCAGAGGCTGTTATGGTTGTCGGCTACTATGTTTTTGAGGGCTTTATTTACGGCTTTGCTTCTGCTCTTGTCAATGTTCCGCCCAACATTATTCAGGGCGCTGTGGGCGTAATTGCAGGTGCTTTGCTGAGTATAATGCTTGCAAAAACAGGCGCTGCAAAAAGATTGGAATAATATTTGTAAAAGCTATTGACACAAGGGTAGCCTTGTGATACAATACTCAAGCCGCATATTACGGGTTCGCGCTATAATTGCGCCCAAATCCGCCTGCTCACGGGCGGTACCCCTGAATAGCGAGACTTAATAAAAGAGGTAGAAAAATGTACGCAATCATTGAGACCGGCGGCAAGCAGTATAAGGTATCTGCCGGCGACACACTTTACATCGAGAAGCTCAATGTTGAAGCAGACAGCGAAGTTGTCTTCGACAAGGTTATCGCAGTAGGCTCCGACGATTCCATCAAGGTTGGCGCTCCCTACGTTGAGGGTGCAACAGTCACAGCTAAGGCTGTCAAGAACGGCAAGGCTAAGAAGATTGTTGTCTTCACTTACAAGCCCAAGAAGAATGAGAAGCGCAAGATGGGTCACAGACAGCCCTACACAAAGGTTGAGATCGCCGCTATCAACGGCTAATCATCCATGATTCGCTTTAAGTTTGTCCGTTCGGGCAGAGCCAATATAGGTTTTGAGTGCACGGGGCACGCAGGTTACGCACAGGCGGGGCAGGACATTGTCTGCGCAGCGGTTTCCTCAGCGGCTTACCTTGCAGCAAACACATTGACCGATTCTTTCGGAATCGAAGCAGAGATAAAGGTCGATAACGGCTATATGTCGCTCTTTCTTACTGAGGGTTCGGAACAGGGCTCAAAGGTGCTTGACGGGCTTGAAGCTCACATCAGGTCGCTTGCGACGGAATATCCTCGCAGCATCAAAGTAATTTACGGAGGTAACACAAATGCTTAAGATAAACATTCAGCTTTTTGCTCATAAAAAAGGTATGGGTTCCACCCGTAACGGCCGTGATTCAGAGTCTAAGAGACTTGGCGCAAAGCGTGCAGACGGTCAGTTTGTTCTTGCAGGCAACATCCTTGTAAGACAGCGCGGCACACATATCCATCCCGGCACAAACGTTGGCAAGGGCTCCGATGACACTCTCTTCGCAAAGGTTGACGGTGTTGTTAGATTTGAGCGTCTTGGCAGAGACCGCAAGAAGGTCAGCGTTTACACTGTCGAGCAGTAATCATAGCACAATAGTCAAAGAGCCGCTTCATTTTCGGAGCGGCTTTTTTATAATAAAAAATATTTTTATTATTTTCAAAATAAGTATTGACAAATGTGGAAAAATATAATACAATAAACAAGCCTTTTGTGGCGGCATAGCTCAGTTGGCTAGAGCATTCGGTTCATACCCGGAGTGTCGTAGGTTCGAGTCCCACTGCCGCTACCATTAATTAAGTCGGAGCAATAGTTCCGGCTGACCTGGCCCGGTGGTCAAGCGGTCAAGACACCGCCCTTTCACGGCGGTAACACGAGTTCGATTCTCGTCCGGGTCACCAAATAAAAAAGACAAGCTTTCGAGCTTGTCTTTTTTATTTGAATTAAGTGCGCCTTGCGGTATATATAAAGCAAAGCTTCGCATTATGAAGTTGATTTGCGTGAGGTTTTTCGTTTGATATCCGGCGAGTGGTAAACAGATAATAGATATTTTCCAAAATGTCATCCTGAACGAAGTGAAGGATCTTTTTAAGATTCTTCGCTGACGCTCAGAATGACAGCGAAATAACAGGATGTTATAATGAGCGTAAAATAAACCTCCTTTTGAAAGGAGGTGGCGCGGCGTAAGCCGTGACGGAGGATTGCAAAAAGAGAATAGATATTATTTTTACCGTAGGGGCGATTCACGAATTGCCCGATTATATATCGCTGTAAAATCAAAATATATTTTCCTGCATAAAAAAGAATCGACGAATTTTCTTCGCCGATTCTTTCTGCATTTATATATCAGTTTTCTGTGCCGTCCGTAAAGTTCTCTTCCTTGAAGCGGAGAATCTTTTTGGAAGCGCTCTTGAGGAATTCTGTTTTTCTGAGCTGGAAGCCTCTGATGTGTTTGTACTGGGGAAGCTTGCTGTTGACTTCCTTGACGATAGCTGAGAAGAGCTCGCGCAGGTCGTCATCGCTGTATTCTTTTTCGCCGAAATACTCGCGTACAGCCTCATCATCGGGGAAGATTGAGCACTTAACAACGGTTTCGCCCTTTGCGTTTGTATCGGCATAAACCATAACCTCGTTGACATAGGGGCTCAGGCTGAGATGATACTCAAGCTCTTCGGGGTAAATGTTCTTGCCGTTTTCAGTAACGATAACGTTCTTGATTCGACCGCTGATATAAATTCTGCCCTTGTCATCAATACGGGCAAGGTCACCTGTGTGGAGGAAGCCGTCCTCATCAAGCACCTCTGCGGTTGCAACAGGGTTGTTGTAGTAGCCGAGCATAACCATCTGACCCTTGACGCAAAGCTCGCCGCAACCTGTCTGGGGGTCGGGATCAATGATTTTTGCCTGTGTGCCGGGCAGCGCAAGGCCGACGGATTCTGCAAGGTGAAGCTTATCGTTATTCATTACAGCAAGCGGAGCGCACTCTGTAAGACCGTAGCCGAAAAGAATCTGGATACCAAATGCCTCGAAATCACGAAGAATTTCGGGACGGATGGGAGCAGCGCCGCAGATGATAAGACGCATATTGCCGCCGAAAGCATCCTGAATCTCTTTGAAAAATACCTTACGAAGGTCTATACCTACCTTGCCTGCAATCTTACAGACCTTAGTACCGAATTTGAAAAGAAACTCGCCGTGGGGCTTTGCCTTGATTCGCTGCATAAGACGGCGGTGTACGGTTTCGAGGATGAGGGGAACGGCAACAAAGATAGAGGGAGAGAACTCTTTCATGTTCTTGAGAACATACTTGAAGCCATCGCAGAAAGTTACCTTTGCGCCGCAGTAGGGAGCAAAGAAAAGGATTATTGTGCTTTCGTATGTGTGGTGAAGAGGAAGCATTGAAATGCCGCAATCCTCAGGATAAATCTTAAGAACGCTCATTGCGGACTTAACCTCAAAGCAGAAGTTGCGGTGGCAGAGCATAACGCCCTTTGCGGCACCTGTGGTACCTGAGGTGAAGAGCAGGGAGCAGAGCTTATCAGGGTCGATTACAGCATCAATAAAGTCGCGGTTGCCTGCAGCAACAAGCTCATGTCCTTTTTCGAGGAGCTTGGAGAAGGAGAGGATACCGTCCTCATCTTCTTCGTAATCAAAGCAGACAATCTGAATTTTCGGGTCCATCTTATCTCTTTCAAGTA
>JAZPYF010000016.1:0-1906 GCA_045544055.1 Acutalibacteraceae bacterium
TGCCGATGGGTGGCGGCTATAATCAGCCTATGAATAACGGTATGCCGATGAATCAGGGCTATGCTCCTGCAGGTGCTTACGGTCAGCCTCAGGCAAACCCCTATGCACAGCAGAATGCATACAATCAGCCGATGAACAACGGTTATGCTCCCGCAAACGGATATAATCAGCCGATGAATAATGGTTACAACCAGCCTATGAATAACGGGTATAATCAGCCCATGAATCAGGGCTACAATCAGCAGCCGACTTACTCTCAGCAGCCCGTATCACAGGCTTGGGTATGTCCCGCTTGCAACGCAACAAACGAAGGCGGTGCGTTCTGCGCTTGCTGCGGAACTCCCCGACAGAGATGAGCAGAATAAAAACTGCAGTCATTATTATCGTGATTATTGCATTGGTCGCCGCCATTGCGGCAGGCGTGTGGTATTACAAAAACAAATTCTATGTACCGGATAAAAACGGTATGATTTATTATGATTCAGATATAAACAAGCAAGGAGATGATTAACCTTGTCAACAATTCTTGAACAGAAATGTCCGTGTTGCGGTGGTGCGGTTGAGTTCAATACAGGTGTGCAAAAGCTGAAATGCCCATTCTGCGACACCGAATTTGATATTACCGCGATGCCCGAGGATACGGCAAATCAGGTTGAACAGATAAGCTGGAATTCGCAGGGCTCACAATGGGGTGCAGGCGAAACAGACGGTATGAGCGTCTATGCCTGCAATTCCTGCGGCGGTGAAATTGTTGCTGACTCAACAACAGGCGCCACAACCTGTCCGTATTGCGGCAATCAGGTTGTTATGAAGGGTCAGTTTTCGGGTGCACTCAGACCTGGCCTCGTTATTCCCTTTAAGCTCGATAAAAAGGCGGCAAAGGAAGCACTTAAAAAGCATATTTCAACAAAAAAGTTTGTTCCGAAATCATTTCTTGCCGATAACCGCCTTGAAGAAGTCAAGGGAGTTTATGTGCCTCATTGGCTCTTCACCTGTGATGCAATCGGCAACGCAAACTATAAAGCTACAAAGGTAAAAAAATGGTCGGACGAAAATTACGACTACACCGAAACCTCTTATTTTGATATTTACAGAAGCGGCAATATCGGCTTTGGCAACATTCCCGTTGACGGCTCAACAAAAATGCCCGATGACCTTATGGAGTCCGTTGAACCCTTTGATTTGTCGCAGGCTGTTGATTTCAACACAGCATATCTCGCAGGCTATCTTGCCGATAAGTATGATGTTACTGCGGAAGAAAGTATGCCCAGAGCAAACGAAAGAATCAGACAAAGCATCATTGATTCTTTCAAAGAAACCGTAAAGGGCTATGACGAGGTTGAAAATCAGAGTGCGAATATGAATGTTGCCAACGGCTTATACAAATACGCACTCTATCCCGTGTGGCTTCTCAACACAAAGTGGAACGGTGAGAATTTCACCTTTGCAATGAACGGACAGACGGGAAAATTCGTCGGCAATATCCCGACGGATAAAAAAGCCGTTACAAAGGCTTCGCTTTTACTCGGTGCAGGTATAGGCGCTCTCATCTACGGTCTTCTATGGCTGATTGAGCTGTTTTAAGGAGGTGCAGAAATATGACTAAAAAATTCGTTGCATTTCTTATTGCGGTGATAATCAGTTTATCTTTGATGATTTCTGCATCAGCCTATACATACCAATACATTGAAGACCCTGCAGGAAACCTGAACTATGACGAAATTGAAGAGCTCGAAGCTTATGCAGAAAAAATTGAAAGCACTTACGGCATCTGCATTATGCTTGGTATAGCCCGGGATACTGACGGAATGTCTGACAGCGAATATGCACAGAAAATTTATACCGATAACACCGATAATGAAAACGGATTTATCCTTGTGCATAATGACAGCGAAAGCACCTACGG
>JAZPYF010000017.1:0-17245 GCA_045544055.1 Acutalibacteraceae bacterium
GATCGTTCTCGTCGAGAGCCATACGTGTAACATAGCCCTCAGCCATTTCAAGGTAACGAACACCCTTAGCCTTTGTGGAGAACATTGTACCGACCTGTGAACGAAGACCCTTACCAAGGTCCTCAAGACCGGCGCCGATTGTAAGGCCGTCCTCTGAGAATGCGGACTGAGTTCTGCCGTAAACAAGCTGAAGGAAGATCTCACGCATTGCAACGTTGATAGCGTCACAGACAAGGTCTGTGTTAAGGCACTCAAGCAGTGTCTTGCCGGGAAGAATCTCAGCAGCCATAGCTGCGGAGTGAGTCATACCGGAACAGCCGATGGTCTCAACAAGAGCCTCTTCAACAATACCCTCTTTGATGTTAAGAGAGATTTTGCAGGTACCTTGCTGAGGAGCACACCAGCCCACACCGTGTGAGAAACCGGAGATGTCCTTAATTTCGTATGCCTTTACCCACTTGCCCTCTTCGGGGATAGGAGCGGGACCGTGATGCGGGCCTTTAGCCACGATACACATTTTTTCCACTTCATGTGAATAGTTCATTTTTGTTATCTCCTTTCTGAGCCATTCAATCTCACGATATATTATACATAAATTACTAATATTTATCAAGTAATTATTGCATAAATAAACGCCGTAAATAAAAATATTTTTGAATATAATAACGCACTGAGCCTTATGTGATTTTACTATGACTGACTTTCGGCATACTTTTCTGCCTGCAGGTTGAACATATAGGCATATTTTCCGTTCTTTTTCATCAGCTCATCATGGCTGCCGCTCTCAATTACCCTGCCATTTTCAAGCATAAGTATTCTGTCCGCATGGCGGGTTGTGGAAAGCCTGTGCGAAATGAATACGACCGTTCTGTCGTCACAGTGGCGGCTGATTGCCTGATTAAGCTCGTATTCGGAAACAGGGTCGAGGTTTGCCGACGGCTCATCGAGGATAATGTACGGGCACTGCTTATAAAAAACTCTTGCGATTGCGAGCTTTTGCTGCTGACCGCCGGAAAGCATCATACCGTTGTCGTCAAACTCACGCAGCAGTACGGTTTCCGTTCCGTCGGGAAGCTCCTTGTCAAAGCCTGCCAGCCTGAGTGCCTCAAGCACACGCTCCGAATCATAATCCTTACTCAGAGCAACATTTTCGCCTACTGTTGCACCGAAAATTCTGAAATCCTGAAAAACTGCGGCAAAACGCGCCCTGTGAGATGCAACGGTTTCCTCACGGATATCTCTGCCGCCGATTGTGATCGAGCCGCTGTCAACATCGTAAAGGCGAAGCAATAAATTTGTGAGCGTTGTCTTACCCGCTCCGTTATATCCGACAAGCGCAATTTTTTCGCCCGGCTCAATCTCAAACGAAACGCCGTTAATACAGTCGCCCTCACCGCCCTCATAGGCAAAGGTAATATTGTTAACGCAAATCTTCTCAGGCTCTGCACACTCTGCTGTATGCTTACCGTCTTTTATACGGCTCGGCTCAGCAAGGAATGTACGGCACTTCTCAATCATTTTTGAACGCTCGGTGAAATTACGCAGGCTGTAAACCGTCAGATAAAGCACGCTCGCGCCAATCTGTACTGCACCGTTGAAGGTAGCAACGAAATCGCCCGCTGACATTTTTCCGGTAACAATTGTCTGATAACCGATATAAAGGCTGAGAATCAGCATAAATCCGACAACCTGTATGCTGAACTCCTGTATGAAGAAAAGTCCGTCAAGCTTGCGGATAAAGCGTCGCTGAGTTTTCACAACATCGTCAGCGCTTTCATTGAAGCGGCGACGCAGCAGAGGATAAATTCCGCTCGTTCTTATCTCACCTGCATAGTCGGGCAGATAGAAAAGGCGTGCAAAATAGTCGCCCTTGCGGTGCTTTTCCGTAACAGCCTCGCGTCTTTTGCTCTGCAAATCGCCTGTGTACTTACCAAGAGGAATAAACAGCGCAACGGACACCAGAACTATAACAAGGCATATCGGGTCAATGGTAAACATTACCGCCGCAATAGTTGCAAATGAGATAATCTGCTCGATATATCCTCTTACCGTACTGAGAATATTACGCAGGTTGTCTGCGGTGTTTTCAATTGAGAGAATAAAATCGCTGTAATAGCCCGGGTCATCATACTTTGAAAGGTCGATCTCAGCCGCCTTTTTATAGAAAATCGACTGAACGCCGAGATCCATTTTCTCACGCTCTCTGTGTACGAAGAGCTCATAGAAAATGTTTGCAAAAACTTCGCTTGCAACAATTATTCCGAGCATAACAGCAATTCCGAAAACGATCTTCTTCGGGTCAGCACCGTTCTGCACCTCATCAATTACATACTTAAGGCCGATAACGGCAATCAGCTTGCTCGGAAGAGCGCCCGTAACCTGCTCAACGATTTCGCCGATAACAAGGCCGGGAGAAATCTTGAACATTATCCTCAGCAGGAAAATAACGTTTGAAACCGTAGAGTGCGATGTCTTGTTTTTATTCTTCTTTTTCATCACGGATTCACGCCCCCTTCACTGTCTTTATAGCTTGAGGCCTGAAGTGTGAACATTTCGCAGTAACCTGCGCCTGCACTCATCAGCTCATCGTGAGTGCCGCATTCGGAAACCGAGCCGCCATGAAAAACATATATTCTGTCCGAAAGCACAGCACTTGAAAGTCTGTGTGAAATATAGATAACCGTCTTATCCTTGGTAGCATTGATCAGGCTTTCGTACATCTTATATTCGGCAATAGGATCAAGAGCCGACGAGGGCTCGTCGAGAATTGCAAGGTCGAACTGCCTTGCGAACATTCTTGCGGCACAGAGCTTCTGCTGCTCTCCGCCTGAGAGACCGATGCCCTTTTCATCAAATTCTCTTGTGAATACGGTCTGCTCTTTTTGCGGCATTTCCATAACTCTGTCATAAACGCCTGCGGCTTTGAGTGACGAGGTAACAAGCTCACCGTCACCCTCATCGGTTTCGCGGCACAGTACGTTCTCGCTGACAGTAAGCGCAAAAACCTTGTAATCCTGAAAAACAGTAGCAAGGCGCTCACGCAGGGAAGCAATATCGTACTGGCGGATATCCGTGCCGTTATAGAGAATAACGCCGCTGTCGGGATCGTAAAACCTAAGCAAGAGCTTTACAAAGGTTGTTTTGCCCGCACCGTTTTTGCCTACAACAGCAACGGTTTCACCCTTTTCGATTTTAAGATTCAGGTCAATAAGCGACGGCTTATCGGAGCCGGGATATGTAAAGCAGACATTTCTGAATTCAAGCGTTTCAAGCTCGTCTGCGATTTTGTCGCCGCCAGTAACCGTTGCCTCATAGCTCATAAACTCTTTAAGATTTTCAAAGTATGCCGCTTCTTTTCTTACAAAAGAAACTGCGTTGCTCAAATCGTTGAGCACATCCTTGAGGTTGCTCATTGCCGTCATGATAACCGAGAAATCGGAAATCGGAAGGTCCTTCTTTACGGCAAAGCGGTAGGTCGCATAAAGATAAGCGCAGGCAACGGGCAAAGCCCTGCCGAAAAAGCCTGCAATCAGCTCAAGCAGCATCATCTTCACGCCGTATTTGCGGATTATCTCTCTGTTTTTATCAACCGCTGTAACGAAACGGTTGTGCATAACCTCAAAAATGCTCGACGTACGCATATCCTTTGCAAAGTCTTTGAGGAAAACAGTACGCCTTACATATTCCTTTGAGCGCTTATGCTGAGTCATTTCCTTGTCCTTTTGCACCTCGACCTTGCCCTTTATTGCCTCTGCAATTACAACCACAATGCCGACAAGCAGAATCAGCAGCAGCTTCGGGTCAATGGAAACAACATAAATTACAAGGAAAACGCCTGTAATTCCGCCTGCAAAAACGTTTGCAAGGTTGTAGGCAAACTCCATGAAATGGTCATTGGTGATAATCTCTGTTGCACGCTTGTATTTATTGTAGAAATCGGGATTGTCAAAGCAAGCCATATCAACCTCAACCGCTTTCTGAAAGATACGGTCATTGAGGTTTTTATAAAAATGCTTCATTCGCGTACATACAAAGTAATCGGACAAACAGTCAATACCCTTTGCAATCAAGCCTGCACCTGCAAAAAGCAAAACAAGCATTGCATATTCCTCAAATGTGCCGCCGCCCTCAATCAGGCCGAGCAGGAGCTTGAGAAAAAGTATCTCCTGTACAAAGCCGGTAAAAAACCAGAATGCACTCTGGGTAGCAATTATTGAGGTGAGCAGTAACGGTGCACACCTTGAAATAACCTTTACAGCGTAGAACATATTTGATAAGTTCTGAAAACGCTTCTTTTTTTCGTTTGGTTTCTTCAATTTGAACCTCCTTGTTCAAGCGGCAAGCCGTGCTTTGTTTCCGCAGCGCAGAGCCAATTAAAACAAAAATCCGGAAAACAAAATTGTTCTCCGGACATAAAAATCTGCAAATTCGCTCAGCAAGCGGAAACGGACACAGCTGCCGGATTAAATTCTGAATTGTTAAGTCTGTTCATCATCGTGTCCATCTCCTTTCATTTGAATTGTTTTTGCATTTACACGGAATGCAAAAAATACGATAACACACCGCTGAACGGTTTGTCAAGAAATAAATGGAAATGTTCGGGCAACGCCGTGAATTTTGTGCTGTGCAAGCGCCGCTTGACACAATCAAGCAATCTGTGCTTGGCACAGCGGCACGGTTGTTGTATAATAAAACCAAAGCAGGAGGCGATTATATGACCACCAATGAAAAATACAGTATTACAGAAAAAAGCTTGGATTATCGCAAGAAGAGCTCGGACAAAAGCTGCTTGTCAGCCGCCAGACCGTAAGTCTCTGGGAAAACGGACAGACAGCCCCAACCATAGACAACCTTGTACGTCTGAAAGAAATATTCGGTGTTTCGGTAGATGAACTATTGGGATGCGAAAACAAAACAGAGACCGAGGAAGTAAACACACCTATTGAAAGCTATGAATTCACCCTGTCCAAAGAAGAAGTATCAACAATATTCAAATCAATTCTGAAAAGAATATATGCTCCATTAATCATCCCTCTGTTCCTTTTACCCATAGCATTTCTCGTTTGCTTGCTTTTTGATTCCTCGGTTCTGCTAATCGGCATACTTATAGGTTTATTTTCAACATATATATTCGTAAGTACTCATATGGTTATTACCTTCATCAAATCATGGAAAAACCGTCAGCAACAGCAGCTTGAAACCGGTAGAAGCAAGTATAAGGTTTATGACGATTATTTTGTTTGTGAAGAAAATTTAGACGGTGGATATATTACAACGAAAAAAATATATTTTTCCGAAATTGATAAAATACATGAAACCGACAGATTTCTGCTTGTCGTTATCAGCAATCAAGTTTATATACTCAAAAAGTCAGATTTAATCAACAATTCAGCGTTTTACTTAGCCATACATGACAAGCCTGCAAAGTTTATGGATAAGGAAAAAATAAGAAAACTGACTCTTACTGCCAATGTATTTTTTGCCATGTCGCTTATTGTTGCAATTACGGCAGCCGTGCTGATGTTTATTGACAAAGAACTGAGATTTATTCCGTGGCTGTTCTTGTCACCTTTACCGCTTTCGCCTTTCATATGTACTGTATTCGGATTTACGCTGAAAAGAAAAGGCTGTAAATACAAAAAGCATATCGCTGCGGGAGTCATATCTGTACTTGTACTGCTTTCAACCGGTTCTTTTAGCGGTTTGCTCGCTGATTTTCATGATCCGGTAAAATACCTTACAGATGTTATCGGAATTGACATGCCGGAAATATCCGTAGAGCAAAATGTTATAAGCTATAATTATGAAAATCAGCCATCCGAAATCGGCTTTATATTTTATCATACAAAGGTTGAATTCGAAGAGTTTTCAGCAGATTATTTTGAGGACAATATGATTTATGATACTCGTTGGCTGACAAGCTTACCCGATGAACTAAAAACAGCACTTAAGCCTATCGAATATAATGAGAGTCACAAGGGTGCTGACAGGATAATGCTGTACAATGAATTTACTGGTGAATTCAACACCCGGCCTGAAGATAGCGAATTGCAAAGCTTTATTGCTGTTTTTTACTTCACCGATGAAAACCGAGCAGAAATTTTTGAATACGAATACGATTTGTCGCCACCGGAAGATGAATAAAAGCAAACAAAAACACGCCCCGATTGCTCGGGGCGTGTTTGGTTTTATGCAGTATTGAGATTCAGACTTGAAGGATTACTTCTTTGCCTTCTTCTCTTCAACCGGAGCTTCGTTGCCGACGAGCTCGATGATGCACATCTCTGCAGCGTCGCCACGGCGGGGACCGGTCTTGATGATACGGCAGTAACCGCCGTTAACATCCTTGTACTTGGGGGCGATTTCGTCGAAAAGCTTTTTGACAACATCTTCCTTTGTGACAAAAGCAAGAGCCTGACGCTTTGCTGCGAGTGTGTTGTCCTTAGCGACGGTGATCATTTTTTCCGTTAATGAACGGACTTCCTTAGCTCTTGTAACGGTAGTTTCGATCTTGCCGTTCTCCAAGAGGTAGGTAACCATTGCACGAAGCATTGCCATACGGTGATCGCTGGGTCTGCCGAGCTTTCTGGTACCGGGCATTTAAATCACTCCTTTGCCGATAAATAAAGGCTATAAGCCGTGGTTGATTATTCTTCGTCCTTGCGAAGGTCAAAGCCGAGAGATCTGAGCTTTGCAACAACTTCGTCAAGTGACTTCTTACCAAGGTTACGAACCTTCATCATGTCTTCTTCAGACTTGCTGATAAGGTCTTCAACCTTGTTGATGCCGGCTCTCTTCAAGCAGTTGAAGGAGCGGACTGAAAGGTCAAGTTCCTCAATGGTCATCTCCAGGACTTTTTCCATTGCGTTGTCGTCCTTAACGACCATAACCTCTGTGTCAAATGCCTCGTCTGACAAATCTCCGAAGAGACTGAGATGCTCGTTGAGGATCTTGGCACCGAGAGAAACGGCTTCCTTGGCATTGATGGTGCCGTCTGTCCACACTTCAAGCGTGAGCTTGTCATAGTCGGTGATCTGACCGACACGTGTGTTCTCTACTGTGTAGTTCACCTTAAGAACAGGTGTATAAATTGAGTCAATTGCGATAACGCCGATTACGGGCTGCATGATTGACTTGTTACGCTCTGCTGAAACGTATCCGCGACCCTTGTCGCAGGTAAGCTCCATGCTCAGGTGAGCATCTGCATCGAGTGTAGCAATCGGCAGCTCGGGGTTGATGATTTCAACCTCGCTGTCAGTACTGATGTCGCCTGCTGTGACAACGCCTGCGCCGGAAGCGTCAATATACATTGTCTTGGGGCCATCGCCGTGGATCTTGAGAATTACGCTCTTGAGGTTAAGAACGATCTCTGTTACATCTTCCTTAACGCCCTTGATTGTAGAAAACTCGTGGAAAACGCCGTCAATCTTAACAGATGTGATAGCGTAACCGGGGAGAGAGGAAAGAAGTACTCTTCTCAGGCTGTTGCCGAGGGTTGTACCGTAGCCACGCTCCAGCGGTTCAAGCACAAATTTTCCGTAATCTCCACTTGCACTGAATTCGGCAGTTTCGATTGTGGGCTTCTCGATTCCTATCATTGAAAACCCTCCTTGTTAAATTGAGTAAATAAGGCAGAAACTCAAAAACATTATTTCGAGTAGAACTCAACGATGAGATGCTCTTCAACGGGAGTAGCGATCTGATCACGCTCGGGAAGAGCAGCAACCTTAGCAGTTGCAGCCTCAGCATTGAGGTCGAGCCACTGAGGAACGGGGCGACCGTCAGACTCGAGAAGAGCCTTGAACTTTGCGCTGTCCTTGCTCTTTGCCTTGATAGCAATCTCGTCACCGACCTTTGTCAGGTAGGACGGAATGTCAACCTTCTTGCCGTTGACTGTGAAGTGGCCGTGAGCAACGAGCTGTCTAGCTTCTGCACGGGAGTTTGCCCAACCGAGGAGATAAACGATGTTATCAAGACGGCTTTCGCAGATTCTGAGCAGGTTCTCACCTGTAACGCCCTGACGGCGCTCAGCCATAAGGAAATACTTGTGGAACTGACCTTCCTGAATACCGTAGTAACGCTTTGCCTGCTGCTTTGCGCGAAGCTGCATACCGTACTCTGAAGTCTTCTTGCGGCTCTGGCCGTGCTGACCGGGAGCGTATGAACGACGCTCAATAGCGCACTTGCCTGTGTAGCATCTGGAACCCTTGAGGAAAAGCTTCTTACCCTCGCGGCGGCAGAGCTTACAAACCGCACCTGTATATCTTGCCATAGTAATTACACCTCCTGAATAATAAGGTTATACGCGCCTTCTCTTGGGCGGGCGGCAGCCATTGTGAGGAATGGGAGTTACGTCCTTGATCATGCTGACTTCAAGACCTGCTGTCTGAAGAGCTCTGATTGCAGCCTCACGGCCTGCGCCGGGACCCTTAACGTAAACTTCAACATACTTCATGCCGTGCTCCATAGCAGCCTTTGCAGCTGTCTCTGCAGCGGTCTGTGCTGCGAAAGGAGTGGACTTTCTTGAACCTCTAAAGCCCATCTCGCCTGCACTTGCCCATGATACAGCATTACCCTGTGTATCAGTAATAGTTACGATAGTGTTGTTGAAGGTGGATTGGATATGAGCAGCACCGCGCTCAATATTCTTGCGCTCGCGGCGGCGGCGGGTAGCACCGGCTTTTTTAACATTAGCTTTTGCCATTTCTTTTTCCTCCTTCTCTTACTTCTTCTTGTTAGCAATCGTCTTCTTCGGGCCCTTACGGGTACGAGCGTTTGTCTTGGAGCGCTGGCCTCTTACGGGAAGGCTCTTACGATGACGAACGCCGCGATAGCAGCCGATTTCTATAAGTCTCTTGATTTCCAATGCGGTCTCTCTTCTGAGATCACCTTCGACCTTAACGTTGTGGTCGATATATTCACGGAGCTTAGAAACCTCGTCTTCTGTGAGGTCCTTAACTCTCGTGTCGGGATTAATACCGGTAGCCGCAATAATATCGTTTGCGGTCTTGGGACCGATGCCGTAGATGTAAGTAAGTCCGATTTCGACTCTCTTATCTCTGGGCAGGTCGACACCTGATATACGTGCCATTTTACAGTTGCACCTCCGTTAATGGTTTGCGTCAATTAGCCCTGACGCTGCTTGTGCTTCGGGTTTTCACAGATAACCATGACTTTACCCTTACGCTTAATGATCTTGCACTTCTCGCAAATTTTCTTTACAGAAGGTCTGACTTTCATTAGGAATACCTCCTTGATAATACGCTTGTGCTTATTTTGTTCGCCACGTAATGCGGCCCTTTGTAAGGTCATACGGTGACATTTCGACTGTTACCTTATCGCCCGGAAGGATTCGGATGTAGTTCATTCTCAGCTTACCTGAAATGTGAGCCAGCAGCCTGTGTCCGTTCTCAAGCTCTACCTGAAAGGTTGCATTCGGCAGCGCTTCGATTACTGTACCTTCAACTTCAATCATATCCTGTTTTGACATAACTTTTACCTCCCTGAGTTCAGGTCAGCCGGCTGTCTGTATCAGCCAGCGCCTTTCTTAAACTGCGATTGGTCGCCATTGTACTGCTTTCAAGTACGGTTTTGGTAGGTGCCGTATGCAGCGGGTTTTTACGCTTTGGCTTTTCCAGCCTGCGCTCCTTACCGTCGCACAGCAGCAGCATACGTCCATCCGTACCGACAACAGCCATCAGTTTATCCTTGTCGCGTCCCGCTTTGGAGCGGACAACGCTTCCGATTTTAAGCTCCATAAATCCGTCACCTCATTCAACAGTGAGTATCTTCGGACCGTCCGCTGTGATAACAACGGTGTGCTCAAAATGTGCGGACAGACTGCCGTCCTTTGTCTTGATAGTCCAGCCGTCCGACAACTGTCTGACTTCGTAGCCGCCCATATTTATCATGGGCTCAATGGCCAGAGTCATGCCCGGTAACAGGCGCACACCTCTTCCCGGTGTGCCGTAGTTCGGTACGCTTGGGTCTTCGTGGAGCTTGGCTCCGATTCCGTGACCGACAAAATCGCGGACTACGGAGAAGCCTCTTTCCTCGCAATAGGTCTGAACCGCATTCGATATATCGCCGATTCTGCCGCCTGCAACAGCCGCCGCAATGCCTTTATAAAGACTCTCTTTGGTGGTGTTGATCAGCCGCTCCGCTTCCGGGCTGATTTTGCCCGCCGCGAAAGTGGCAGCGTTATCGCCGTTGAATCCGTTCAGAGCTGCTCCAAGGTCAATGCTGACAATGTCGCCTTCCTTGATGACGCGCTTTTTGCTCGGAATTCCGTGAATGACCTCGTCGTTTATGGAAATGCATGCCGTGGCAGGAAAGCCGTTGTAATTAAGAAAGTTAGGCTTTGCACCCTGCTTGATAATATACTCATAAGCTATGCGGTCAATCTCTTCGGTTGTTACGCCGGGCTGAACCGCCTCGCCTGCCACTTTTAATGCCCCAGCCGAAATCCGGCAAGCCTCACGCATGAGAGCCAGCTCTCGATTGGTTTTCAGCACTATCATGCTTAATCCTCCAATGCCTTGAGGGTGAGTGCTGTTGTATCAGCAACTTCCTCCTGGCCTTCAACTATGCGAAGAATACCCTTCTTCTCATAGTACTCCTTCAGCGGCTCCGTCTGCTCATGGTAAACATGAAGTCTGTCAAGAACCGTATCGGGGTGGTCGTCCTTACGCTGAACCAGCTCGCCGCCGCATGCATTGCAAACGCCGTCAACAGCCGGTTTCTTATATTCGAGGTGGTATGAAGAACCGCATGCCTTGCAGACACGTCTGCCGGACATTCTGCGGACGATGTTCTCGTCAGCAACCTCTATGCTGATTACTCTGTCAATGGTAACGCCCATTGCGTCGAGTGCCTCAGCCTGGGGAATTGTTCTGGGGAAGCCGTCAAGGATGAAGCCTGCAGCACAGTCCTCCTTTGCAAGGCGTTCCTTGATGATGCCGATAACGACATCGTCAGGAACGAGCTGACCTGCATCGATGAATGACTTTGCCTTGAGACCCATCTCTGTGCCGTTGGCAAGGGCTTCGCGGATGATATTGCCGGTTGATACTGCAGGAATTTCAAGCTTTGCGCTGATAACCTCAGCCTGTGTGCCCTTACCTGCGCCGGGTGCGCCGAGAAGAATAAGTTTCATAACGTTAGTCCTTTCCGGCTTTAGCCTTAATCAAGGAAGCCCTTGTAGTGACGCATCATCATCTGGCTCTCAAGCTGCTTGACTGTTTCAAGAGCAACACCGACCATAATGATGATTGATGTACCGCCGAGTGAAATGTTCATGCCGTCTTCGAACTCTGTAAATCTTGCAAGGAAGAATGTAACAACCTGGCTGAAGATTGTGGGGAAGAGAGCAACAACACTCAGGAGGAGTGCGCCCATAAGGGTAAGTCTTGACAGAACTTTTGCAATATAATCCGAAGTGGGCTTACCGGGACGGATACCCGGGATAGCACCGCTGTTCTTACGGATGTTGTTTGCCATCTCGATGGGATTGTACTGAATCTGTGCATAGAAGTATGCAAAGAAGATAATCATTACGAAATAGATAACAACGTAAACGGGATGAGTTGCCTGGAAGATTCCGAAGAACTTATCCCAGAAGCCGCCCTCTTTAACATCGACAAACATCTGGATTGTCGGGGGCAGTGAAAGAATAGATGAAGCAAAGATAACAGGCATAACACCTGACATATTTACCTTCATCGGAATGTGTGTGCTCTGGCCGCCGTACATCTTTCTGCCGACGACACGCTTTGCGTACTGAACGGGGATACGTCTTTCGGCGTTGTCCATCCATACGATGAAAGCGATCATGAGGAGTGCCATTACGCCAACGATGGGAGCGAGTACATAGTAAGCACCGCCGCGCTGGAAGTAGTAGACAACCTGCATAACCATTGAGGGGATACGGGAAACGATACCTGCAAAGAGAATCATTGAGATGCCGTTACCGATACCCTTGTTGTTAATCTGCTCGCCGAGCCACATGATGAATGCGGTACCGGCTGTAAGACAGAGGATAATTACGAGCGCCTGGAAAACAGCTTCAAAGCCTGTAAACTTTGCACCGTTTGCATCCTTCATCAGGTAATCCTGATTACGAAGGTAGAAGTAGTATGCAGTAGACTGCATAAGACCGAGGCCGACTGTAACAAAACGAGTGATAGCTGCAATCTTCTTGCGGCCCTCCTCGCCTTCCTTTGAGAGTCTCTCAAGGGGAGGAATTGCAACAGCCAGAAGCTGCATAATAATTGAAGCGTTGATGTAAGGTGTGATCGACATAGCGAAAATTGTACCGTATGCGAATGCGTCACCTGTCATCATGCTCAGGTAGCTCATAAATGTACCTTCGGCTGCACCCTGAAGGATACCGCCATCGGCGATGTTTGTAAAGGGAACAGGGATTGCTGCACCGAGTCTGAATATAAAGATGATGAGAGCTGTGAACAGTATCTTTTTACGCAGGTCGGCAATCTTCCACGCGTTGATTATTGTTTGCAGCACCTCAGATCACCTCAGCCTTTCCGCCTGCAGCTTCAATTTTAGCCTTAGCGGACTCAGAAAAAGCGTTGACCTTTACGGTGAGCTTCTTGCTGATCTCGCCGTTGCCAAGAACCTTAACGCCATCGAGCTGCTTCTTAACAAGACCTGCATTGATGAGTGCCTCAACGTCGACTACTGCGCCGTCCTCAAACTTCTCTTCAAGAGCAGACAGGTTAACAATTGCAATCTCCTTAGCGAAGATGTTAACGAAACCTCTCTTGGGGATTCGTCTCTGAAGGGGCATCTGACCGCCTTCGAAACCGGCTCTCATGCCTCTGCCGGCACGAGCCTTCTGACCTTTGTGACCCTTGCCGGCGGTCTTACCCTGACCGGATGCGGGACCTCTACCGATACGCTTACGCTCCGAAGTGGAACCGGGTGCCGGTGAAAGTTCGTGTAATTTCATTTCTCAAGCACCTCCTTGCTTATGCTTCGCTTACCTGGACAAGGTGAACGATCTTCTTAACCTTGCCCTGAGTAGCTGCATTGTCGGGCTGAACCTTTTCGTCGCCGATCTTCTTAAGACCGAGTGCGTGAGCGGTGGCAATCTGGCTCTTGTTTGAACCGATCAGACTTTTGACGAGCTTGACCTTAATATCTGCCATTTGTTCCACCCTCCTTAACCAAGAATTTCTGATGCTGACTTACCGCGGATTGCAGAAACCTCTTCGATTGTACGAAGCTTCTGAAGACCGTCGATAGTAGCTCTAACTACATTGCAGGGATTGTTGGAACGAAGTGCCTTGGAACGGATGTCCTTGATACCTACTGTTTCAACAACTGCACGGACAGGGCCGCCGGCGATAACGCCGGTACCGGGTGCTGCGGGCTTGAGCAGAACAACGCCTGCGCCAAACTTACCGATAACCTCGTGGGGAATTGTTGTTCCCTTCAGAGAAACTCTGAAAAGGTTCTTCTTTGCATCCTCGATGCCCTTACGGATAGCGTCCGGAACTTCGCTTGATTTGCCGAGGCCAAAGCCTACGAGACCGTTGCCGTCGCCGACGACAACAAGAGCTGCAAACTTGGAAATTCGACCGCCCTTAACTGTTTTGGTAACACGGTTAATAGTAACTACGCGTTCTGTGAGTTCTAATGCCGTTGCGTCAATTTTAGCCAAAGTTTTACCCTCCTTACTCAGAACTTGAGGCCACCCTCACGGGCGCCTTCGGCCAGTTCCTGAACACGGCCGTGGTAGATGTAACCGCCTCTGTCAAAGACACAGCATTCGATGCCTTTTTCAGTTGCACGTTTTGCGAGCATTTCGCCAACCTTACGGGAAGCGGCTTTGTTTCCGCCATACTCTGCGAAATCCTTCTCAACTGATGAAGCAGCAGCGAGTGTTACGCCGTTAACATCATCGATGAGCTGAGCATAGATATGCTGAAGGCAGCGGAATACGCTGAGACGGGGGCACTCCGGTGTACCGGAGATTTTCTTACGCACTCTTGCGTGACGTGCGTCTCTTGCCTTTCTTGTTTCAGGCCTTTTAACCATTTCGTTTCAACTCCTTCAATCTTATTTACCCTTACCGGCTTTACCTTCTTTGCGGCGGACAACTTCATCAACATACTTGATGCCCTTACCCTTATAGGGCTCGGGGGGACGCTTCTCGCGAACTTCCGCTGCAAACTGGCCAACCTTCTGCTTATCAGCACCGGAAACAACAATCTTGTTGGGGCCGGGACACTCGACTGTGACACCCTCGGGGATAGCCATAACAACGTCGTGTGAGAAACCGAGCTTCATAACAAGGTCGTTGCCCTTAACTTCAACACGGTAACCAACACCGTTAACATCGAGCTCCTTCTTGTAAGCCTCGTTAACGCCTGTAACCATGTTTGCAATAAGTGTACGGGTAAGACCGTGAAGTGATCTGTTGAGCTTATTGTCGTCGGGACGAGTGACAGTGATGAAGCCATTGTCAAGCTCGACCTTCATATTAGCGTGTACGGTTCTTGTAAGAGTACCCTTGGGACCCTTTACAGTAACAGTGCTGCCGTCAATTGTAACGTCAACGCCTGCGGGAACCGCGATGGGCATTCTGCCTATTCTTGACATTTTGCAGCACCTCCTTACCAAACAAATGCAAGGATTTCGCCGCCAACGTTGGCTTTGCGTGCATCCCTGTCAGTCATAATACCCTTAGAAGTTGAGAGGATAGCGATGCCGAGGCCTTTCATAACCTTGGGCATATCCTCGCAATTTGTGTAGATACGCAGGCCGGGCTTGGAAACTCTGCGCAGACCAGTAATAACCTGGGACTTGTTGGGACCGTACTTGAGGGCGATTTCGATCATACCCTGCTTTCCGTCATCCTCAACCTTAAAGCTTTTGATATAACCCTCATCAACAAGAATCTGAGCAATTGCCTTCTTCATGTTGGACGCGGGAACTTTCACTGTATCATGCTTAGCGGAATTAGCATTACGGATTCTCGTAAGCATATCAGCGATTGAGTCAGTGATTTGCATAGCGTTACCTCCTTTGCAATTGCTCTTACCAGCTTGCTTTCTTTACGCCGGGAATCTGGCCGTCGTGTGCCAGCTCCCTGAAGCAGATACGGCATACACCGTACTTACGAAGATATGCGTGGGGTCTACCGCAGATCTTGCATCTGTTGTACTGTCTGGTTGAATACTTAGCGGGTCTTGCCTGCTTAACCTTCATTGATGTTTTAGCCACAGTATTCCCTCCTTACTTTGCGAACGGAGCGCCCATAAGTGTGAGCAGCTCGCGAGCTTCTTCGTCTGTGTTAGCTGTGGTTACGAAGCAGATATCCATACCTCTAACCTTGTCAATCTTATCGTATTCGATTTCGGGGAAAACAAGCTGCTCTTTGATACCCATTGAGTAGTTGCCTCTGCCGTCGAATGAGTTGGGGTTGATACCTCTGAAGTCACGAACGCGGGGAAGTGCAAGACCGAAGAATCTTTCTACGAACTCGTACATTCTCTCGCCTCTGAGTGTGACCTTTACACCGATGGGCATGCCCTCACGAAGCTTGAAGTTTGCAACGGACTTCTTTGCCTTACAAACGATCGGCTTCTGACCGGTGATCTGTGAAACGTCGGAAACGATAGCGTCGATAACCTTGGGGTTAGCGATTGCTTCGCCTGCTGCAACGTTAATGATAACTTTGTCAAGCTTCGGGATCTGCATGACGCTCTTGTAACCGAATTTCTTCATAAGAGCAGGCGCAATCTCGGTCTTGTACTGTTCTCTAAGCTGTGCCATTAAGTCATGTCCCTCCCTTAAAATTCTGCTCCGCAATCCTGCTTCTTACAGGTGCGTACTTTCTGACCTTTATCATTGATTTTGCTGCCGGTTCTTGTGGGTCTGCCGCACTTGGGGCAGATGAGCTGAACCTTGTCAGCGTAGAGTGCGCTCTCAGCCTTTACAAGGCCGCCGGGCTCACCCATTCTGCGGGGCTTTACGTGCTTTGTTACGATGTTGACACCCTCAACGATAACCTTGTTCTCTGAGGGGGAAACAGCCATAACCTTGCCGCGTGCGCCGCGGTATTTACCATTGATGACGACGACTTCGTCGCCCTTCTTAACATGAACTTTATTCATTATCCAAGTACCTCCATCAAAGCACTTCGGGTGCGAGAGAGAGAATCTTGAGGAAATCCTTCTCACGAAGCTCTCTTGCTACCGGGCCAAAAATACGGGTGCCTCTCGGGTTCTTGTCTTCCTTGATGATAACAGCTGCATTTTCGTCGAAACGAATGTATGTGCCGTCATCACGGCGGATGCTGAACGCTGTACGAACTACTACAGCCTTTACAACATCACCCTTTTTGACAACTCCGCCGGGTGCTGCTTTCTTAACAGAAGCAACGATGACATCTCCTACGTGAGCGTATCTTTTCCTGGTACCGCCAAGAACACGAATGCACATAATTTCCTTTGCGCCCGTGTTGTCAGCTACTTTCAGGTAAGTCTGTTGCTGTATCACAGTGTTTGCCTCCTTACACTTGCGCCAAAATTATTTAGCTTTTTCGATGATCTCGACTACGCGCCATCTCTTGTCCTTGGACATGGGGCGAGTCTCCATGATAAGAACACGGTCACCGATGCCGCATGCGTTTGTTTCGTCATGGGCCTTGAGTTTGATCGTGTTGTTGATGATCTTTTTGTAGAGCGGGTGCTGAATCTTGTCCTTAACGGATACGACAACTGTCTTATCCATCTTGTCACTTGTTACAACGCCGACTCTTGTCTTTCTAAGATTTCTTTCGCTCATTGAACTTGACCTCCCCTTCTTTAAGCCTCTGTGCCGTGAAGTTCGATATCGCGCTGAACAGTCTTGATTCTGGCAATATCTTTCTTAACAGCATTGATGCGTGTCGGGTTGTCGAGCTGATTAACGGCTTGCTGGAAGCGCAGTTTGAACAGCTCGTCCTTCAGCTCAAGCAGCTTAGCATCCAGCTCTTTAGCGGAAAGCTTTCTGATTTCACTGGCTTTCATTATTGCTCACCATCCGTTTCCTCTTTAGTTACAAACTTGCACTTGATAGGAAGTTTGTTTGCAGCGAGACGCATAGCCTCACGTGCTACAGCTTCGTCAACACCGGCAACCTCGAACATAACTCTGCCGGGCTTAACAACTGCTACCCAATACTCCGGAGAACCTTTACCGGAACCCATTCGGGTTTCAGCGGGCTTCTCTGTGATCGG
>JAZPYF010000018.1:0-25063 GCA_045544055.1 Acutalibacteraceae bacterium
ACCTGCTTGAAGGTTTCCTTGATTGTGTCGCCGAGCTTACCCGAGAAAATTGAAGGCTCTGTTGAAGAATCATAGGTGAATTCACCGGGCTCTGCACAAACCTCAACAACCTTGCCCTGCTCAACGATAATCATACACTGACCGTCTGCAACAGCAATGCCTGAGCCGTTGGAGATTATATTGTCGCTTGCCTTTGTGTTTGAGCTTCTGCCGCTGACTCTCTTTGAGCCCTTGACCATAAGCACGTCGTTTTCAAGTGACTCGCAGTAGAAAAATTCCTTCCACTGGTCTGCAAGTACACCGCCGAGTGCGCCTATTCCTGCTTTAATAAGTCCCATATAAAATTTCTCCTTTCGGATCATTTAATGTTTATAATTTTACTATAACATATATTAATAAAAAAATCTATAAAATTTGCATAAAAAAGAACCTCCTGAGCGTTGCCGCCCAAGAGGTTCAGTTTTAATTAAAAGAAATTATGCAGCTTCTTTAAGAACAAACCACTCATCATAGAATGTGCTCTTCTCTTCGTTGCAGATTTCCCAAGTCTCGCTCAGACCGAGCTTGTCAAGGATGGGTGAATTTTCACCGACGGAGATTGTAACAATTCCGTAGACCTTGACATGAGCCTTGAAGGTCATAAGCTCACCGTTGGGAACGGTAAAGTGCATATCAAAGAGGAAGTCGTACGGGATATCAAGGTTGTAGTTAACAGCGCCGCCTGTCATGTAAACAGTAACATGTACGCCGAGACCAACACGGATACCTACGTCTACAAGAACGATATCAACGATTGAAACGTCAACATAGAGACCAAGAACAGCCTCAACGCGAGCTTCCATTTCAAGGTTCGAATCGCCTGCAACTGAATCGCTGACAAGTCTTACCTTGTTATCGGAGATTTCGATACCTCTTGTTTCACTTGAAGTAAGTACAAGTTCTACACGGCCGTCGAAAGTAATGATAAAGCTTGCTGTGATACCGATTGTGATAGCAGGGCAGTTCGGGATAGCAATATCAACCTTGAATACATCGATTCTGTGATCAGAACCTTCCTTCATCTCGAACATGTTCTTCTTAACGCGAGTGAAGAAGTCAACATCGTTTGTTCCCTCGGGAACTTCGATCTCATCAAGGCCCCAATCGTAGTGGCCTGTGATTTCTGTGATGTCCTTAAGATCGTAATCAAGAAGGATGTAGGACTTGTCGATATCGTCCTCGGAGATATCGCCCTCAAACTTTGAGTAAAGGTTGAAGTTACGGAGCTCGTATGCCTTCTTAACGTTAACGCCGTTGATAGGACCGCTCAGGGCAATATCAACACCGCCGTCGGCAATGCCTGCCTTAACGTTGAGATCGCCGATATCAATATCAACCTCGATATCGTCGAGAATTGACTGCTGGTTGATACCTGCTGTCTCGGGATTTGCGAAGGGATTAACGCTTGCCTCGTAGCTGAGGTAGCCGATCTCTTCCTCATCGATTACGTTGCCGTCAACTGACTGAAGAGCGTAGCCGGCAGCATTCGGAGCAAGAGAAAGTGACTTGAGGTCATAGCTCTCGCCGGAATTTGTTGTAAGGTTACCGCCGTTTGTTACGTCTGTAAGCTCGTTGTAATAAGCCTTTTCAGCTGCCTTAAGAGCAACATCAGCGTCAGCCTTGGAGATGACAGCTTCCTTAACCTTTGTCTTGTTGAAGAAACGGAAGGAAGCAGCAATGATGCCAGCGTCAAGAGCAGCATTGAGAGCATCTTCACCAGAAGTGTCCTTAATGCCCTTGAGACCTGCAGCAACTGCGAGAGACTTAGCAGCAAGAACGTTTGTGATTGCTGCGTCTGCATCGTATTCGCCGACAAGTACGTTCCAATCATAACATGCCTGGATAACATCGTAATATGCGTCATCCTTTGCGATGTCATAATTGTGGTTGTCATCAAGATCGTAGTTGAGGTTGAACTCATCGGCAACCATTGCATACCACTGTGCCTGATTGTAAGCGTCAGCGGGCTGAACTGCCGGTGTGATCATCAGCAACGACATGATGAAAGCCATGATCAATGAAATGATGTTCATTTCGGGGACCCCTTTCGTGTTTTCGTAAAATTACTGTTGGAGAACATATCTCCTTATAGCAACCATATTATAACAATAAATGCGGAACAAATCAACTGAAAATACAAACTAAAAATACATTTAGCAAAGTTTGTTAATTTTAACCAAAGTGTGTGTTACGTTCTTGTTACCGACTTCAATTTTATGTGACTTGTTCCAAAATTCATGCATTTGTATTTGTGCAACATTCCGAGTCGGTTTATAAATTGCCGTCAGATTGCACAAAGTATTTACATCACAATTGACAAAACTAACATCTCTTCGAGCTTGTTGTATAATTCTACGTCGGAATTTTGAGCATTTATCACAAATGACGGCTTTTTATAAACCGATGAAAACCAGTCAGCAAAACCGTGTTTTTCAAGCGGACTCGGCTCACCGTCAAGCCGACTAAGGCCCGAAGAAAGCTCAAGGATTTTCAACATCATACTGTGCCTTTCTTCCCCAACGAGAGCAGGCGAATAAATGCAATCCGCACCGCCTTGCAGCATAAGCGTATGTCTTATATCACAACTTTTACACAGCTTTACAAGGGCCCTTGTTTCAGGCTCGCTCTCCGGCACCTTACCGGCATAAAAATACGGTCCCGGTGATGTATAGCCGCAGCCTTCAGCAACTTTTTTCACTAACGAAAAGTCTTTAGCAAAATTCAGATTCAGGTCAACTCCCCTTGCGTTTGCACGCCACGAAGATGTATTTGTACACACACGCTCAACCAGACCTGCATAACTGCCTGCACCGACAGCACCGTTTGACACAATCTCCATTCCGTCGGGATTTACACAAGGAAGAATGATAACACTTTTTTCGTTGAGCACGTCCCCTATTCTTATCCCTGCCACCCTGGAGTGTGTTTTTATACTCTCGCACAGCGTTTCAAAAAGAGTGAGCATTACCGACACACTGCTTTTATCTCCACCCTTGATTCCTGCAACATAGAGTGCAGGCGATTCACATTCACCGATCGACAGCTTAAAAAGAGCTCTTCCGCTCCAGCTTCTTGCGCACACAGAGTAGCCCGCAAACGGATATTTTTCTTTCAGCCGATATATTTTTCTTCGCAACATTGCGTAATTCAATTCCTGCATAACACCACCGCTTTCTCATTTTATGGTTTCACAAAACAGTAGAGTATATGCAAAAAAAGCAAAAATTATAAGAACTATTTTACTCTATAATATGAAATATACCGACCGATTGAGCATACTATTGTGTGAGGTGATTGAAATGTGCGGTATTATCGGATATAACGGCAGTGTTAACGCTGTGCCGTTTCTGATTGACGGACTGAAAAGGCTTGAATACAGAGGCTATGATTCAGCAGGAATTGCCGTTATACAAGACGGAAAAATAGTACAGGCAAAGAAGAAAGGCAGAATTAACGTGCTTTCAGCGGCTATAAAGAGCAGCCGCGAAATGAGCGGAAATATCGGAATAGGGCACACACGCTGGGCAACCCACGGCAAACCGAACGACGAAAATGCTCATCCACACCAAAGCGGTAAGTTTTCGGTTGTACACAACGGAATAATCGAAAACCATAAGCAGCTTCGTGAAAAATACCTGAAGCTGTGCACTTTCAAAAGCGAAACCGACACAGAGACCGTGGCTCACCTTATCAACAGACACTATTCGGGCAACTGCCTTGAGGCAATTGCACAGACGGTGAAACTGCTTGAAGGCTCTTTTGCCTTGGCAATACTCTGTGAAGACGAACCGCAGACGATATTCTGCGTAAGAAAAGCCAGCCCCCTGCTGGTGGGAATCGGAAATGAAGCAAGTATAGCTTCTGACATAACTGCAATAAACAGCAATGCAAACCGACTTTACAGAATGGCAGACGGTGAAATTGCGGCAATAAAGCCTGACTGTGCTGAGTTTTATGATTTTGAGCTTAATCGTATTGACAAAGAATATTCAGATTTTAACAGCAACTATTCTCAAGCGGGCAAAGGTAACTTTGAGCACTTTATGCTCAAGGAGATACACGAACAGCCTGAAGCCGTAAGAAAAACCGTTGAAGAATACACCAGAAACGGTGAGATAGTTCTGCCGCTCGACATTGAAAAGCCGGACAGAATATATATCGTCGCCTGCGGCTCAGCCTACCATGCAGGTCTTGTGGGGAAAGCCTGCTTTGAGGCTCTGCTCAAGATTCCCGTATCGGTTGAAATTGCATCGGAATTCCGGTATACTACTCCACCTGTTAATAGTTCAACGCCTGTCATAATAATCAGCCAAAGCGGAGAAACGGCAGACAGTCTTGCAGCCCTGCGAGAAGCAAAAAAGCTCGGTGCAACAACTATCGGAATTGTAAACGTGGCACAGAGCAGCATTGCCGTTGAAAGTGACAGCGTAATTTTTACAAAAGCAGGCACCGAAATTGCCGTTGCAACGACAAAGGCTTACAGCGCTCAGCTTGCCGCACTTTATATGCTGGCTGTATTTTTTGCAGAAAAATTCGGCACAGCCGACCGTGAAGCACTTGATCTGATGAAAAAATCATTGCTGACGCTTCACGTAAAAATCAGAGAAGCTCTCGGCTGTGAGGAACAAATACGAGAAATTGCGCAAAACTTTTCAAGCGTTCAGAATGTATATTTCATCGGACGCGGCCCGGGATTTGCTGCAGCGGCAGAAGCTTCACTCAAGCTAAAGGAAATCAGCTACATTCACTCACAGGCCTATGCCGCAGGCGAGCTGAAGCACGGCACAATTTCGCTAATTGAGCAAGGCACAAAGGTAATTGCAATCTGTCCGCAGGATTCACTTGAATCAAAGATGCAGAGCAATATCGATGAGGTAAAAGCAAGAGGTGCTGAGGTTTTGGCCGTCAGTTGCGATAATGACATAATAGCCGATGTAAAAATAGGAACTGTCAGAACCGAAAGTCCGCTCACCTGCGTGAGCACGCAGATTATACCGATGCAGCTGCTCGGCTACTACACGGCAAAGCTCAGAGGCTGTGATATTGACAAGCCGAGAAACCTTGCAAAATCGGTAACAGTTGAATAGTTGAAACAGCAAAACGGTGGTTACTCAATGAATAACCACCGTTTGAATTTTTATATTTGCTGTCAGATAATTTCACCGAGCTTGGTGACCAGCGAATTGTTACGGGTTGCTGAAATATTATTGAGGAAAATAACATCGTTAACCGAATTTGCCTCAACGAATTCACTCAAGCTGCCCTTCCAGTAGCGGTAATCAATAACATGAATTTCGCTGTAATTCTCGGTCAGGAACGGAACGAAAGCATTGCCGAAGGATTCCTTGATAACTACGCAGCTTGAACCGTCTGTGATGGCAGAATTCACAATGTGAGAATAGGGATTATCACCGCCGATAAAGGCATTGTACTTTGTGCTCGGACTCCAGGAGCTGACATCGGTAATAACGTTCCATTTGATATCATTTCCTTTTTTGTCCTTATAGGTCATACGGACATCGCCCTTGGGAGCGTAAGCATAAACGGTATCGGGATTTTTCTCAAGTGCCGCATTTTTCTTTGTATCATTATAGAAAGCACCAAGGAAGCCGTCATACTGTTTTTCTTCAAAATCGGTAAGGGCGGCTGTTTTAATTCCTGCGGCCTTTGTGTATTCGGAATAAGCGTAGTATGCGCCGAGTGCCGTCCAGTGATGATCGGTATAGAAATACACATACTCATCCCTGTGAGCGTAAATAGCGTCAAAGGTTTTTACTCTGTATACATCCGGAGATATCTTGGCATAGATATAGTTTATCGCATCTTTCTGGTCGCTTGTGTTAAGTCCCTTTCTTACAGAGGGATCAAGCGTGATATCGGTGCTCGTCGGGACTACAATGTCGAAAACTCTCGCCTTGCCGTTAATTGCGGCAGATGCCGTATTGATTGTAGCGGCATACTTATCTGCAGTAGAACGGATAAAGTTATAGTACTCATAAGCAGAATCCTCATAAATCAGAACCGCACCGAAGCTCTGTACAAGATGATCCTTTGAAGGCTCATCCTTTGCAGCCTCGGTTGTAACCTCGCTATGCGGCTGAGTGCTGTCATCCTTGAGGGGAAGAGTTACAACAGGTTCATTTTCATCAGCCTCGGGAATCTCGTCCGAGAGATTATCGGAAAATCCGCTTATACTGTCGCCTATGCCGTAAAATGATTTGATCTTTGCGCTGGCGTCAATAAACATTTCTCTGAACGGGAACGTATCGGCGTACCATGTGCTGACACCGTCAAAGAAGCTGCCGTCTGTCAAAGCGGCAAATGTTAACTTGGGAAATTTGGTCAGCTCACGCTTTTCTGTTTCGGAATAAGTCGGTCGCAACGGGAGCAAAACCGCCACAAATGCGCCCACAAAAAGCAGAACAAAAAAGCTGAGTATAACTGCCTTGGCGCCCTTTCTTTTATTGTTTCTTTCTTTTTTCATTACTAATTTCCTTCTTAAATTAAAATACGTATCAGAACTGGAAATACAGGAACGGATTATAGCTGTTACCTACCAGCAGAGCGGTTGAAAGCAGAAGCATTATACAGGGGTATACAACCTTGGCAACGGTGCACACCTTGCCGACAACACCGCCCTTTGAAACCTGATAATTGAGGAAGCCCTTTATAAACTTTGCAATCGGCAGACAAGCCGCAACAGCTACAATCAACAGGAACAGATTACTCTTGAACATTATGCCTGTTTCATAGTTTGAAAATCCGTTTGAGTTAGCACCGAACATACCGGCAACAACCGTACCGATAAGCGGCATACGCTCAAATTTGAAAAGTATCCAACCGAAGAACACTACAATAATTGTATAAATATGGGAAACTGCTCTCGGCAGACTCTTGAGTATTTTGTCGAGGAAGAGCTTTTCCAATGCAATAAAGACAAAATAGTAAAGGCCCCACAGCACATAGTTCCAGCTCGCACCGTGCCAGAAGCCGGTAAGCAGCCATGTTATCAGCAAATTGACGATTGTGCGCACCTCGCCCTTGCGGTTGCCGCCGAGCGGAATATAAACATAGTCGCGGAAAAATGAGCCGAGTGAGATATGCCACCTGCGCCAGAACTCACTGATGGAGCGTGAGCAATAGGGATAGTCAAAATTCTCTTTATAATGGAAGCCCGTCATTTTACCCATTCCGATAGCCATATCGGAATATGCCGAGAAATCGAGATAAATCTGAAGAGCAAAAAAGAGCATACCGAGCCAGAGAGCAGCCGCAGGACGTGTGGCAAGCATACGGATATTCGCATCGAGCTGAGACAGGTCGCCTGCAACACTGTCACTGAGCAGAAGCGTATCCGCCATTATTCCGCAGCTGTTCGCAAGGAGCGCTTTTTTGGCAAGGCCTGCAGAAAAGCGAGTAATGCCGCCTGCTATCTCAGCCTCGTTAATGGTGCGGTGGTTGATTTCGGCGGCGATATCCTTATAGCGGACAATCGGACCTGCAACACACTGATGAAAAAGGCCGGCATAAAGCAGAACATTCCAGAAGCTGTCCTCAGCTTCGGCATCGCCCCTGTAAACATCGACAACATATGACAGAAGCTGGAAGGTATAGAACGAAATACCGATAGGCAGAACTATCTGTGTGATTACAGACGGACTGCCTGTAAGCGCCTGAAAATTCTCCTGAAAGAAAGTTCCGTACTTGAAAACGCCCAACAGACCCAGGTCAACAACGCAGGCACCGACCACAGCCAGCTTTGATGCCGTGGTACCTCTTCGCCTGCCCGCAATGCGCGCGAAAAGCCAGTCTGCAAGAGCCATTGCCACAAGAAGCAGAACATACTTCGGCTCACCCCATGCATAGAACACCAGAGAAAATACAAGCATAATTATATTGCGTGTCTTTATGCTCTTGGCAAGATAGTATGCGCAAAGGTTCAGAGGCAGAAAAAAGAACACAAAAAACAAACTTGAAAATACCATTTCTTTACTTACTCCACCCAATAAAATTGCAATGTGATAATAATACTAAAAAGGACAAAGTTCAAGCAAAATAATCAAACTGTAATTATTTTGTAAACTCTGTCCTTAATAATTCAATTTTCAGTTAAAAGTTAGTTTATTTCAGCGGTGTAAGAGTCTCTGCCTCGATATCATTCTGCAGGAACTGAGGATACGCGGGGTTTGAATGAACGTTGAGAATTTCGGGATTGTTGTCATTCTCAAAGAACCATCTGTAAAGCTTGTCGTGACCCTGATGTGTTGTGCAGTGCATCATATCCTTGACAAACCATGTGTTTTCAGGAAGAGCACAGGTCGTGGCGTCAATATGGTTTTCGGGTGAAACGTGAGCATGGCCATCGGGCTTTGCGGGCGCGTAGCCTAAGCCGAGGCTTTCGCCCAGAGGTGCTACCGTTGCACCGACGGAAGAGTATTTGAGGTCAACCGTACCGTCGGAATCGTTGTGCCATGTGGGAACAAGAGGTGTACGCTGAACACCGTATGCGGCAACAATCATGACGGGGACACCGCTGTCAAGCACACCGTTGAGGATTTCACCTGCCTTGCACTGAACGTTGTAGTGGTAGTAGTCAATTCTTGCTTCAAGCTGAGCATTGGGTTTATCGCCAAGCATATATTTCTTTGCTTCAAGGTAGTATTCATCAGGTACAAATGACCAGATACCGCAGTTTGCCTTGAATACGGGAACAAGAAGCTCATCAAAAACTCTTCCTGCACAGTTATCAACAACACGGTTAACGGCATCAATAAGTGTGCCGAGAACACCGGTGTTTTTGAGCAGATCAATAATAACCATAAGGAAATTTGCAAGGCTCTTATCCATAATTGTCGGAAGAGCTGTTGCACCGTAGCGATAGAGAGAGTTCTCATTGATTTCGACTCTGCCGCAGAAAAGATCGCCTGCAACGGCTGTACCGGAAATCGGGCAATTCTGGAAGATAACGGACTTAACCTTTTCACAGCCGTACTGTTCAAAGTAAGCCATAGTCATAACGCCGCCCATAGATGAGGCACGTAGCCTTACCTTGTCATGACCTGTAAGTTCAAGAACATGATCGATGTAAGCAGCAAGATCCTTGGCAACCACAATCGGATCGGCACGGAAATCGTAGCCGAAGTAGTAGCTGTAATCAAAGCCGTGTGTCGGATCGGTCGGAAGCTCTTCCTTTGTGGTGATATCAGCAGTAGAATCGCCGTTATCAGCATTTGCAAGAGGGCCGAAAACATCCATAGCTGCAGGAATGAGCGCATCTGCAAAAGCGTCGTAATTCTTTGTGATAACAAGTGAAACGAGCGGAACAATCAGCTTTGCGATAAGCTTGATATATGTTTCTGTTTCGGGGCGGAACACAACCTTTTCATCGGGTGTGCCTGCGTTCTGATAAAGAGTTGCACTGCCGAGAGCGGCAACATAGATTATCGGCTCCTGACCGCAATTGCACTTTTCTGCAGCAGCAGTAGTCTGGAGAACTACCGAAAAGCTGAGAACAAGAACAAGCAGTACGCTTACCGATGCTTTGAAAAATTTTTTCAACTTCAACATCTCCTGTTCATTATTTGGTTTGCTGTTAATGATTGTAACACATACTCTTTACGATTTCAATTACAAAAGCTCATTTAGAGGCAAAAAATCGGTTTATAATAGAAAAATTAAATTTTCTCTTGTAATGCAGGCAAATTTATAGTAAAATACAGTTTATCTATATTCCAAAGCAAGGAGTTGTCACAATGGATCCTATCAAAGTTGACTTTTCAGGCGGCGGCAAAAAAAGCAAGTCCGTAATCATCCCGCCCAACAAGGCAGGTCTGAAAATCGCAATCAACCTCATCGGCACTGCACTTGTTGCAGCCATTGCCTACTATTTCTATCTTCCCGCATTCAATTTCAAGGCAATTGAAATGTACCTTTACTTCGGTATGATAATTGCCGCATACTGCGTATTCGCTTTTGTCACCTCAGGCGCACTTATGTCGCCCGAATACACACCCTATGCACGCAAGAGAACAAAGATTCCTGTAATAGTTGCGCTTGTTATAGCACTCGTTGTAGGTGTAGGCTATGCCGCATCAAGCGTTTTCTTCCGTGCAAAGAGCTACAGCGAAATCATTTCCGTTGAGCCTGCAGATTTCAGTCAGGATGTTTCAGAGGCAGATTTTGCAAGCGTTCCCCTTCTTGATAAGGACTCAGCCGCAACGCTTGCAACAAAAGCTCTCAGTGATCTTGTTGATGAAAACCTTGTTTCTCAGTTCACAGTTCACTCATCCGACACACAGATAAACCTCAACAACCGTCCCGTACGTATTGCAACACTCAAATACAACGATATCATCAAGTGGCTCACCAACCGCTCAGAGGGTCTTCCCGGCTACCTTGTCATTGACATGACAACACAGAAGGTTGAGCTGCAGAAGGTTGAAAACGGTATCAAATACTCTGATGTTGACCACTTCAACCAGCTTCTCAAGCGTCACCTTCGCTTTAATTTCCCCACAAAGCTCCTCGGTGAATCTGTTTTTGAAGTTGATGAAAACGGTAATCCGTTCTGGGTATGCCCCGTTTATGACAACACAATCGGTCTCTTCGGCGGCAGAGATGTAATCGGTGCTATCCTTGTTAACCCCTCAACCGGCGAATGTGCTGAATACACAATCGAACAGATCAGAACAGACAGCTCTCTCAGCTGGCTTGACCGCGTTTACGACCCCGACCTGCTTGTAGAGCAGTACGATTTCTACGGCAAGTACCAGGGCGGCTTCTGGAACTCTATCCTCGGTCAGAAGAACGTTGTTGTCACAACCAACGGCTACAACTACATTGCTCTCAACGATGACGTTTATATGTACACAGGCGTTACATCAATAACCACAAGCGACAGCTCAATCACAGGCTTTACACTTATTAACCAGCGTACAAAGGAAGCAAAGTTCTACCGTGTTAACGGTGCAACCGAAAACGCTGCTCAGGAAGCTGCTCAGGGTAAGGTTCAGCAGTACAGCTATACTGCAACATTCCCCTTGCTGCTCAACATCGGCAACGAGCCCACATACTTTATGGCTCTCAAGGACAAAAGCAACATCGTTCAGCAGTACGCAATGGTAAATGTCAGCCAGTTCACAACTCTTATTACAACAGGCACATCAATTCAGTCCTGCCTTGAAAGCTACACAAAGCTCCTCGCTGACAACGGTATCGAAACAGATATCGATGTTGAATCCGTAATTGATCCCGACGCACCGAACAACGGTGAGGAAAGCACAGATAAGAATGTAACCGTACTCGGAAAGATTACCGATATCCGCACTGCTGTTATCAGCGGCAACAGCTACTACTACATCCAGCTTGCTGACTCTCCCGTTTACTATGCGGTCAATGCCTCCAAGTTTGAAACAGTTGTTATTGCAAACGTAGGCAGCACAGCAGAAATCACACACAAGGACAGCACAGAAGCAATTATCGACGCTGACAGCTTTGTTCTTAAATAATTCAATAAAAAACACAAACGAGCCGCATCGGAATGATGCGGCTGTTTTTAAGGAAAAGAAAGGATGATAATATATGAAGCTTCTCGAAGCCGTCTCTGCACTGAGTGATGCTGCAGAAAACCTCTCTGCTATTGGAAAATGGCTTAATGAGCTGCCCGAAAAGATACTCAACTCCATTCCGCAAATCATCGGTGCCGCTATGATAATCGTTCTCGGATTTTTATTCAGCAATCTCTGCGGCAAGCTGCTTATAAAGATTATGAGAAAGCAAAATGTTGACGAATCGGTTCATCATTTCCTCAAGAGCATGCTCGTTGTATCAATGAAGATCATATTCGTGCTGTTTGCGCTTTCTGTTCTGGGCTTTGACATCAGCTCGTTTGCTGCAGCCCTCGGTGCCGCAGGTATTACTGCAGGTCTCGGTTTACAGGGACTTATCTCACAGTTTGCCAGCGGAATAGAAATTATGTTCAACAAGCCTTTCCGCGCCGGCGATTTCATTGAGCTTGAAAGTATTTCGGGCAAGGTTGAGGAAATTCATTTTATGAACACCACACTCCTCACCGCCGATAATAAGCGAATCATAGTACCCAATTCCCACATCACATCGAACAACCTCATTAACTACACCGCGCAGGCAAAGCGCAGAATTGATTTCAAATTCGGTATCAGCTACGACAGTGATATAACACTTGCCAAAAAAATCGTGACAAAGGCTGTCGAGGACTGCCCGTATATCATTGAAGACCCTGCAACAAGAATCGCCGTCGGCGGTATGGCTGACAGCCAGGTTATCATCGACACTCTCGTCTGGTGCAAAAGTGAGGATTACTGGTCAGCATTTTACGATATGCAGGAGCGTGTCAAAACCGAATTTGACAAAGCAGGAATCAGTATTCCCTACAATCAGCTTGACGTACATATAATCAAATAAGCAAGCTCACTCTAAACTCCGCACTCACTATGTGATGTGCGGAGTTTTTTGCTTTTTTGCCCCTCAAATGTGAACTTTTATTTAACAGTTATCCAAAATCGGCAAAAGTATAACCTATTCGCATTGAAAAAACGCTTATTTCAACCTTTGAGTGAGGGGGTTGTTCGTAACCGTTCGCCTCAGCCGCCTCAAAAAATGCAAGGAAGGTGAAAAAATAGGTAAGAAATCACTCAGCAAAAAAGAGAAGCTGTTTTGTCTGAACTATGCGTTTCTGCCAAACGGCCGTGACGCAGCAAAAAAGGCAGGCTACGCATTGAACCCTCAGGCAGCGGCGGCAAAGCTGCTCAGCCGAAAGGATATTGCAGACGAAATAGCGGCTCTTACAAAAACTCAGAAGCCCTGCCGCAATGAAGCGGCGGCAGGCTACCGAAGGCTCGCCTTCGGCAGTGCGGCAGATGCACTGAGCCTCATATTCTGCGAGGACCCTCCGTCGGAGGAAAAGCTTGGCGAAATGGATCTTTTCAATATTGCGGAAATAAAACGTCCCAAGGGCGGCGGTATTGAAATCAAATTTTTCGACCGCCTCAAACCTCTTGAACGGTTGGCAGAAATGAGTGCTGAAGAAGCATCAGACGGCGCATTACCGTTCTACCAGGCTCTTGAAAACTCTGCAAGAGCGCTAAAGGAAAGTGCTGCAGATGAGTAGAAAACAGCAAAAGAAGCTAACGTTTGAAACCTTCTCAGCAAAGCAACTTACCGCCCTGACATGGTGGTGTCCGTCATCGCCTTACAGAGCAAATGATGCAATCATCTGCGACGGAGCAGTGCGTTCGGGCAAAACGGTATGTATGTCCATATCTTTTATATCGTGGGCTATGGCGACATTCGACGAAACCTCGTTTGCAATCTGCGGCAAAACAATAGCATCACTTCGGCGCAACGTAATAAGACCAATATTGCCTACACTGGCACGACTTGGCTTTGAATGTACCGAAAAGGTATCACGCAACGAGATTGAAATCAGCTTTGGCGGAAGAACAAACAGCTTCTGGCTTTTCGGCGGCAAGGATGAGGGTTCAGCTTCACTCATACAGGGAATGACGCTCGGCGGAGTTCTGCTTGACGAGGTTGCGCTGATGCCGCGTTCATTTGTTGAGCAGGCACTCGCACGTTGCTCGCTCGAAGGCTCAAAATTCTGGTTCAACTGCAACCCCGACAATCCCATGCACTGGTTCTATGAGGAATGGATAAAGAAGTGTGATGAAAAGAACTGCCTTTATCTGCATTTCCTTATGGAAGACAACCCATCCCTCACACCGAAAATCATCAGCAGATACCGCAGCCTTTACAGCGGAACTTTTTACGAGCGGTTTGTGGAAGGCAAATGGGTTGCCGCACAGGGACTTGTCTACCCCTTTTTCAGCACAGAGCGGCATTTATGCGCAGTTCCGCAGGGTGATTTTGAAAGCTGGTACATATCCTGCGATTACGGCACGGTCAACCCCAGCTCATTCGGGCTTTGGGGACTTCTTGACGGAACATGGTACAGAGTTGACGAATATTACCACGATTCGCGTGCTGTCGGCATACAGCGCACCGATGAGGAGCATTATACGGCGCTTGACGGACTGGCGAACGGCAGACCGATAAGTGCAGTTGCGGTAGACCCTTCGGCCGCAAGCTTTATTGAGTGCATAAGAAGACACGGAAAGTACAAGGTTATCCCGGCGAAAAACGATGTGCTTGACGGAATACGCAAGGTTTCCGAAGCACTTAAATCAGAGCAGATAAAAATCTGCTCACCATGCAAGGATACGGTGCGGGAATTTTCGCTTTACCGCTGGGAGGACAACTGTGCCAAGGACACGCCCTGCAAGGTCAACGACCACGCTATGGATGACCTGAGGTACTTCGTTACCACGCTGATGCCGCAAAACGATTCAGGCTTCTTTGCCATTGCAGCAGAAAGGAAAAAGTAAATGAAAAAGAAAACTATTACCGACCGGACCCCTGAGGTCTGCGCCGTACAGACAGGCAACGGAACAAATCCGTTTTCGCTGTTTGATACGGTTTCGCTCGGCAGACAGGACCTGCAGCTTTACTCGGCGCTGCGTGATGCCGTGCCAATAATTGATGCGGCAATCACAAAGCTTGTACGGCTTACGGGAGGCTTTGACATCAGGTGTACCGACCCTGCATCGCAGAAAATGATCGACCGCTTTGTAAACGGAGTTACGGTAAACGGCAACCAGGTCGGACTTGAAGCTTTCATCTCAAACTATTTTGAGCAACTTCTCACCTACGGCACCGCAATAGGCGAAATCGTAACAGACTCCTGCGGCATTCCATGTGCGCTTTTCAACGCTCCTCTCGAAAACATCGAGCTGAAAAGGAATGAGAACGGGCTCAGCATTGATATTTATTCGCTGACCTCAGGGAAGCCCGAAAAAATCCCCTATCCGGAGCTTACGGTTATGAGCGTACTCAATCCCGATGCAGGCTCGTTGACAGGCAATTCGCTGCTCAAGGGTCTGCCGTTCGTAGCAGGAATACTTCTGAAAATCTTCCGCACAATCGGCACCAACTGGGAGCGGCTTGGAAACGTACGCTTTGCAGTAACCTATAAGCCGCAGAACGATACACTCGACAGAGCGTATGCAAAAGAGCGTGCGATGCAGGTTGCCAAGGAGTGGAGCGACGCCATGAGCAGTGGCAGCGTAAAAGACTTTGTTGCCGTAGGTGATGTGCAGATCAAGGTGATCGGCTCGGAAAGTCAGATTCCCGACAGTGAAGTTCCGGTAAAGCAGCTGCTTGAACAGATCGTTGCCAAAACCGGTCTGCCACCGTTTCTGCTCGGTCTTTCATGGTCGAGCACAGAGCGAATGTCATCACAGCAGGCAGATGCTCTGACAAGTGAGCTTGAGGCATACCGTCGCATACTCACCCACGCAATCGTAAAGGTTTGCGACACCGCTCTCAGGCTTTGCGGACTGCCCGGCAGCGTTGAAGTAATCTGGAGCGACATCATGCTCCAGGATATGGTTGAGGCCGCACGTGCCGAGCTCTATTCCGCCCAGGCCGAAAGGCTTGTAAACGAAACCTGAAAGGAGTAAAAATGCAAACACTTTTGAAGAACATTTCAGGCAGTATCACCGCTGATATTGCCGCAGAGGATGAGCTTATGCTCATCAACAAACACACAATCAGACCGCTGACGGCAGATGAGGTATTCTGCTTCACGCTGACGCTTTGCGATAACGAGGTTGACAGAGATTTCGACCGTTTCAGCATACCTGCGCTTATAAAGCTTGCCGCAATGTTTGACGGCAGGACAGGTATCACCGACCACAATATGAAAAGTGAATGCCAGACGGCAAGAATTTTCAAAACGTGGGTTGAGGAGAGTGAAAGAGAAACCACATCAGCGGGCGAAAAATACACCTGCGTTAAAGCGAGAGCTTATATGCCCCATACGCCGAAAAATGAAGAGTTGGTGACACAGATTGAAGCAGGAATCAAGAAAGAAACCAGCATCAGCTGTGCCGTAAGCACTATGACCTGCTCCGTTTGCGGAGCAGACATAAAGGAAAAGGGCTGCAAGCACCGCAAGGGAAAGGAATACGCAGGCGAAGTCTGCCACACGGTGCTCAGCAACCCGACTGACGCATACGAGTGGAGCTTTGTTGCCGTACCTGCTCAGCTCAGAGCAGGCGTGACCAAGGCGTTTGAGGCGGCAGACGGAATGACTGTCGCTCAGCTCAGAGAAGAAGCGAGAGAGTTTGATTCAATCGTACTGAGTCTTTCAGCATTCAATAAGCTGACAGACGAGCTTGACAGACAGCAGGCCCTTGCAAAGGACGCTCATCTTTACCGTGAAAGTCTTGAGCAGCAGGTAATAAGGCTAGGCACAATGGCTGTGCCGTCACTGGGCAGCTGTGATTTTGCGGAAATCTGCAAATCGCTCACCGCCGCTCAGCTTATGTCACTACAGAAAGCATTTGCGGCAAGTGCATCAAAGCTCTACCCCATTCATCCGCAGCTCGGCGGTTCAACCGAAAAGAAACAGGATAACAAAGAATTCAAAATCTAAGGAGGAAACAAAAAATGTCAATTTCATTCAAAGGATTCAACGAACAGGTAATTACATTCAGAACAGAGAGCGAGCTTGAAGCAGGCACGCTTGTAAAGGTCAGCGACAGCGCAACTGTTGCGGCAGCAAACAGCGGTGAGGATTTCATCGGTATTGTTGTATGCACACACGGTGATATTGCTGCAGTACAAGTAGGCGGCTATGTATCGCTCCCCTATTCAGGCTCGGCACCGACACTCGGCACAGCATCAATAGCACCTGCCGACAGCAAAACCGTAACCGCATCCGATTCAGGCAAGACAGTAACAGTTGTCGAGCTTGACACAGAAAACTCAACAGCAGGCATTCTGCTCTGATAAACGAAAGGAGAAATAACAATGGCTAATTTTGATAACATCAGACTCGAAAAGGGGCTTTACTGCTCGGGCTCATTCACATCCGCTCTTGAGAGCATTGACCCCTCCGAAAACTACAAGGGCAGCTCACTTGAGGGTCTTGACGCATATCAGCGCCAGCTCAAGCGATTTGACATCAAGGTAAGCGGTGCAGGCAGCGATGTTGTGGAGAAGTTCTTCAAGACCTCCGACAGCGCAACTCTCTTCCCCGAATATGTTGCAAGAGCTGTACGCCAGGGTATGGAGGAAGCAAATTCTCTGCCGAAAATCATCGCCTCTGTCACCAATATTGATTCACTCGACTACCGCTCAATCACAAGCATCCCCTCTGATGATGACAAATCACTCAAGGATGTTGCAGAGGGTGCAGTAATCCCCGAAACAACCGTTAAGACACGTGAAAACCTTGTCAAGCTCCGCAAGCGCGGCAGAATGCTTGTCGCATCATATGAGGCAATCCGCTTCCAGCGTCTTGACCTTTTCACAGTCACTCTGCGCCAGATTGGTGCTTATATTGCAAAGGCACAGCTTGCAGACGCAATTGAAACACTCATCAGCGGTGACGGGAACGGCAACCCTGCCGCTTCAATTACCGCCGCCACAGCAGGTACGCTTTCTTATGCCGATATCGTAAAGCTCTGGAACGAGCTTGATCCCTATGAGATGAATGTACTTATTGCAAATAATGCCGATGCCGTAAGCATGCTCAACCTTGCTGAATTCAAGGATTCTGCGGCAGGTCTTAATTTCCACGCAACAGGTAAGATGATCACACCCGTAGGTGCAGAGCTTATCCGCTCAGCCGCCGTACCGGCAGGCACAGTTATCGGCCTTGACAAGAACTGTGCTCTTGAAATGGTAAAGGCAGGCGAGGTTATGACTGAGTATGACAAGCTCATCGACAGACAGCTTGAGCGTGCCGCAATCACTTCAATTGCAGGCTTTGCCAAGATCTTTACAGACGCTTCACGCACTCTCACAGTCTGATTCAAGGGAGGGTAACACATGATTGACAGTCAGACAGTACTCTCAAGGCTGAGACAGCTTGTTACCCTTGACGAAGAAGGGGCAGAAAATGCTCTGCCCCTTTGCAGTCTCTGCCTCGACGAAATCAGAACAAGGCTCAGAAAAAATGCCGACCCGAACGATCTGAGAATCGCTCAGGCGGCGGCAGGGCTTGCCTATTACCGCACGGTGCTCCGTGAGGTCTCCGATTCCGACGGCACAACCAGCTTCAAGGCAGGCGATGTAACAGTAACACGCACGCCAGCCGCAATTCTCGAAATTGCAAGCTCGGTGCGTGATGAGGCTTTTGCCGGTGCTGCAGACCTGCTCACTGATTGTAACTTTATGTTCAGGCAGGTGGGCAGATGAACACGGCATCAATTTTTTCAACGCAGGGCCGTAAGGTTACCCTGATTGACGGTGACACCACGCACACCTGCAAGGCACTGATTCAGCCGCTCAGGTATAAAAACAAAATGTATCTTGACGGCATATATACCGAAATCGGCTTTAACAGTCAGGGCCATTACTTATATATCGGACCGCCCGAGCCCGACCTCACGCTTGCAAGTGAAAACGGCTACCTCGTCGCAGATTCTATCAGCTACCAGATTGACCGAGCTGAAAGAGTTTACAACGGTGAGGAAATCTTTTACATCTGGGCGATCATACGAACAATTGTGGAGGTTAAATGAAATGGCAGATTCAATCAGCGCAATGCCTGCAGAAATTGCAGGCTGGCTGAGCAAACAGACACATTTATTTGAATCAATCACCTTTCTGACGGAATTTCCGCCTATTCCCAAGGCAACACCGCTGCGGCAGACAATAGTTTCCGTCGGACTTGAAAGCGTAAAAATTACAGACTCTTTCACCGAAAACAGCGATGGTGAGCTTGTGCCGGAGGAATACTGCAGGCAGGCGGATATCAAGATACGCTTTTCGATTTATGTCCCCTACTCCCTTGGCGGTACAGCCTGCCACGAGGCTTTCACTAAAATAGTTGACTGCCTCAACTTCAAAAGCGATCTGAATCTTATTGAGTCGGGCTGTGACCCGATCACCGCAGACAGAGATACAGATTCGTTCGTAATGAAAAGCTGGGTAATAATCAAAGCGAAATTCTGCCCTGCCGAATCAAGTGCGGTGCAGTACGAATCGTTCCTGCCAAAAACGTTTTTCTGCGGTTCACATATCAACGACAAAACGATTCACGTAACGCAGGAAGACAAAAACTCGTGGGGCAGTCAGAGCGTTGTAGGTGCGTATTTCGGTACAGGCACTTCAGAACAATCGATATCGCTCGGCTTCAAACCGAGGTTTGTCTTTGTCTGCATAACCAATTTTCCTGCAATATGGACAAACAGCGACGGCAGCTCCTATTGCTGCTTCGGCTCCGCTTCGGATCACTACGGAAGCGCTGGTGTCAAAGTAACCTCAAACGGTTTCAAAGTAATCCAGACATCCACCATAAACTACGGCACAACAAATGTCTGGCTCAATAAAACAGCGGCGGATTATGTTTATATTGCGTTCAGATAATACCCGTACAAATTAAAATTTAATAACAAAAAGCCCTCTTGATTATTGATTTTTCTTGTTATGTGTTATATACTGTAAAAAAAATCAGAACCGAGGGCTTTTTTATGTCAACAAAAGAATTTAACAACCGTGGCGTCTACTCACTCATCCTCACTCCTTTCAATGAGGACCGTTCAATCGACTTCAACACATACGAAAAGTATGTCGAATGGCAGGCTCGTCAGGGCGTTCAGCACCTTTTTGCTTGCTGCGGCAGCTCAGAAATGATGGAGCTCACTCTCGACGAAAGAGAAAAGCTCGCTAAGATTGCTGTTGAAAGAGCAGGCGGCGTGTCTGTTGTTGCAACCGCTAACCTCGAGCCCACATGGCACGGTCAGCTTGAAGAGCTCAAGCGCATTGAGCAGACAGGCGTTGACGGCCTTGTTTTCGTTTCCAAGGGCTACTGCGGCGATAACGACCGCCTTTTCACATACCTTTCAGAGCTGAGCACACACACAACTCTGCCCATCGTTCTTTACGAGTTCCCCGGCCTTCGTCCCCACCTTATGGACGCTTCAGTTTACGGCAAGCTTGTTGAAACAGGCAGATTCGTAGGCATCAAGGACACAACCTGCAGAATTGAGAAAATCAAAGAGAAGATCGCTGTTCAGGGCGATTCCGCTGTTCTTCAGGCAAATATCCCCTATCTTATGGAAGCATACGAGGCAGGCGCAAGAGGCGTTGTTGCAACACCCACAAGCTGCGGCGCTTACCTTTTTGCAAAGATGTACGACGAATTCTTCGTACAGAACGACCGCGAGGCAGCAAACCTCACTCACCAGCAGATCTGCCTGCTTGACAACTGTATCGACTCCGGCTTCTGCGCATCGGCAAAATATCTTGTCAGCCTTTGCGGCATAAGCTCATTCAATTGGTACACAAGAGGCTCTCACAACCTCAGCCCGGACCGTCTTAAGTCCATCAGAACATTCTTCGAGTGGACAAAGGCAACCGGTCTCAAATTCTACAACGACTGATAAAGGCAGGTTTTTACAATGGCCGACAACAAAAGCTTCTCCGTCTCCCGCAAGGGCTACAACTGTGCAGAGGTTGATGAGTATGTAGCAGGTGTCGAAAGAGCTGACCGACAAATGAAAGAAAGCTACAGCGCACTCCAGGCTAAATACGACAGTCTTTTTGAAGAAAACGGCAGCCTTATAAAAGAGCGTGAACAGCTCCGCCAGAACTGCAAGACACTTGCCGCTGCGCTCAAGCAGCTGCGCGACAATGCGGGCGAAGACTACAAGGCAAGATATGAAGAAGCCGCAGCAGAGCTTGAACAGCTCAGAGCTGAAAAAGCTCAGCAGGATGAAGCTGCCGATGTCGGCGCTCCTTCACGTATGATTGAAGAGGTTGCTCAGGTTGTAAAGCGCGTTGAAAGCGATGCAAGGCGCAAAGCAGAGGCTGTAACAGCCGCCGCAAAGCTTGAGCAGACTCAGGCACAACTCATCCGTTCAAGAGTTAACGATGAGGTTAAAAGCCTTATTCATATGCTCGAGGGCTTCCTTGAGGAACATACAGAAGAAACCGAAGAATAACCAAAACAGGCGTACAAGACAAGTACGCCTGTTTTTATAGAAGAATATAACTAAGGACGGCAAACCTATGAGAATGCGAAAGAAAAAGTATCTGGAAGAGCGTCTTTCGGAATGCACAAATATAATCAAGCTTTTCAGCGATGACCGCAATTTTCTGACGGCTATTGAAAAGAAAGAGTATATCGACTTTGAAGCTCTTTTCGGCAACAGCAACCCTGTTGTGCTTGAGGTGGGCTGCGGCAAAGGCAAATTCGCCTGCGAGCTTGCAAAAAGAGAACCTGACGTAAACGTGCTTGCACTTGAAAAATGTGCAAACGTGCTTGTAATGGCAAGCGAAGCAGCTATGGCTGACGGAATTACAAACCTTGTATTCCTGCACGGAGGAGCCGAATATCTTGAAAAATATCTGCGTCCCGCTTCGATAGAGCGGATTTATCTCAACTTCTCCTGCCCCTACCCCAAAAACTCCTACGCCAATCACCGTCTGACCAACGCCAGATTTTTGAAAAGCTATGCCGTTATACTCAAAGAGGGCGCAGAAATCCACCAGAAGACAGACAATATGCACTTCTTTGAGTATTCAATAGAACAGCTTACGGGCTTCGGCTTCAAGCTCAAAAATGTTTCGCTTGACCTGCATAACAGCACATTTGAAGGCAATATAGAAACAGAGTACGAACACCGATTCGCTTCACAGGGAATGCCTATATACAGACTTGAAGCGTATCTGTAACAAAATCACCCGAAAGGCGGCGATAAAATGAAAAAATGCTATATTGTCGGCGGCGGCAACTTTTATGCAGATGCATTCCGCCCTGACGAAAACGCTTTAATAATTGCCGCAGACGCAGGCTACAAGACGCTGACTAAAGCAGGCTTCACTCCGCACCTTGTTGTCGGCGATTTTGATTCGCTCGGCTATATGCCCGACCACCCTGCAACAGAGGTGCATTCCCCTATCAAAGATGATACGGACACAATGCTCGCTGTGATAAAAGGAATTGAGAGCGGATGTGACGAATTTTATATTTTCGGCGCAACGGGCGGCAGACTTGCGCACACTCTCGGCAACCTGCAGGTACTCTCGTTTATTGCCGAAAAAGGCTTTGGCGGATATATTTTCGATAAAGATACGGTAATTACCGCAGCACATAGCTGTACGCTCAGCTTTGACGAAAAAGCGAGCGGCTACATTTCTCTTCTCCCGTTCAGCTGTGAAAAGGCTGATGTAACGCTTAAAGGACTCAGATACGAGGCTTACCGCACTCCACTTCCGAACGACAGACCGCTCGGTATCAGCAACGAATTCACAGGCAAAAAAGCCCAAATCACCGTACATTGCGGCACTGTAATTGCGGTTTGGGAAAACACAAGCATAATACCGGAAAGGAGCCCTGAGAATTGAAAATAAGCGGCGCAATTTTCGACCTTGACGGCACACTTATAGACTCAATGGCTATATGGGATGACATAGCGTACAATTTCATCGTCTCAAAGGGCGTCGATCCGAAGCCCGACCTGAGAGACAGAGTTGCAACAATGTTCCTCAATGAATCAGCCGAATACATTGTCAACGAGTATCAGCTTGACTGCACACCACAGGATTTCAAAAGCTATGCCGAGGCACAGATAGAAGATTTTTATTTCAACACAGTACCGCCCAAAAGAGATGCAAAAGAATTTCTCGCAAGGCTCAGAGCTGAAGGCGTTAAAATGTGCATTGCAACCGCAACGGAGCGCAAGCTCGCCTTACCTGCACTCAAGCGCAACGGAATGCTGGAATATTTCGATACTGTTTTTTCCTGTGCGGAAATAGGAATCAGCAAGAAAAGCCCCGAGATTTTTGAGCTTGCCCTGAAACATCTCGGCACACCGAAAAGCGAAACCTTTGTTTTTGAAGATTCATACCACGCTATAAACACAGCGGCAAAGGCAGGCTTTCCTGTTATAGCAATTGCCGATAAATCCGCCGCAAATCACGAGAGCGAAATCAGAGCTGAAAGCACAAAATTCATTGAAAATTATTCCGAGCTTAAAGGATTTTGGGAATAATTAAAAAATATTGAAAAAACACTTGCATTTTTGCTTTATATGTGATAATATACTTGAGCGGTCAAAAAACCGCACCTTTGCGCTGGTAGCTCAGCTGGATAGAGTGTTTGGCTACGAACCAAAAGGTCAGGGGTTCGAGTCCCTTCCAGCGCGCCAAAACAACCGATACGCCATCAGGTGTGTCGGTTGTTTTTTTGTACGATTATGGGACTCGAAGGACGAGCGGCACAGAGCAACAGTCCGGTGGACTGTTGTGACCGCGAGCGACCAAGCCGCCGCAGCGGCGGCGCGAATCGAGTCCCTTCCAGCGCGCCAAGCCGCAATCCTTTGTATATCAAGGGATTGCGGCTTTTTTTATATCCTTTTGAAAGCCACTCCAAAACACCGTTTTTCTAACAAATTTCTAACAAGATATGCTCAGACTCAAGCTACACACTGGTTTTGAAGCCTATGGAATTTCCTAAAGTGTTTCCGAGAGCCTTTTTTCTGTTCATATCAAGTTGACCGTAAAACTTAGCGGTGATGTTCACATCGGAATGTCCGAGCCATTCCGAAACGTCATAAAGCTCACGACCTTCAGATAAAAGCAAGGCAGCACAGCTGTGACGCAAATCATGAAATCTTATACGCTTCAAATCATTCTTTTTCAAAAGCTTCTTGAAATGTTTTGAAATATAGTCAGGGTCATAAGTTTTGCCGTTCGGCCATTTGAAAATATAATCATTTTCAATGTAGTCTTTACCGCAAACAGCCCTTTTTTCTTCCTCGCGAGCCTTAAGCCACTTGAAGAATTCAATCATATCATCCGACAGAGGGTATGTTCTGTTGCTTGCATCGGTTTTGGTTGAATCCTTTGCAACAACCTTGTTGTTATACATTACAACCGTGTGCTTGACGATGAGCATCCGATTTCCGAAGTCTATCGCATCCCAACGAAGTCCTAGCACTTCGCTTCTGCGCATTCCGAAATAGATAGTCGCATAAATAATGTGAAAGATTCTGTCGTCTTTAATCGCTTCCCAAACCTTCTGAACTTCTTCTGCGCTGTAGAAATTAACCTTTTCGTGAGAAAGTGTCGGAAGCTTCACAAACTCAAGACAATCGTCATAAATGATTTTCTTTTTTCTTGCCAGATTAAAAATCAGCTTGAACACCGTCATATGACTTTTAAGTGTTTTGTGAGAAAGACCGCCTCCGGTTACTTTATTTCCGGATACCTTCTTTTCGTCAATGTATTTCTGTGTTGTTTCGTATGTAATTTCATTCACCTTTATTTTGTGTTCTCTGAAATATGGAATGATACAGTCCCACAGGAGTCATATATGTATGAATTGTGTTTGCGGTATGTTCCTTTTCTTTCAAGTACTCAATGTAATCCTCAATATGCTCGGCACATTCTTCCTTTGTTTTGCAGTCGTACTGTTCACGGCAGAACTTGATAAACTTATCGTAGTTCTTAATATATGCCGCCCTTGTTACGTTGTTTTCGTACTGCTTAAAATGCTGTGCGGCATCGTTTCTGAGCTTGCCTGATATACTCTGCTTGTAGTGTTTCTTTTTCTTACTCAATGCCTTTTTCTCCTTTCTTTAGTATTCGTAAAGTGTTCTGCATAGCAACGTCACTTTACCAAAACGCCCACTAAAAAATAGTGTTAAACTGTTCGGGGGCTTCATCCTGAAGCGATGACTTTTCTGAACAAGCCATCCGTTAAGGTCGATGCAAACCATAACGCCAAAACGAATTCAAGTCGGAGGCCAAGCGGTCTTGGAAGACAAAGCCCCAGGGCAACTCCTTGGCTCACAGGACGACATGGCTACGATCCGACTTGTTAAACTGTTCGGGGCCTCCATCCTGAAGCGATGACTTTTCTGAACAAGCCATCCGTTAAGGTCGATGCAAACCATAACGCCAAAACGAATTC
>JAZPYF010000019.1:0-2910 GCA_045544055.1 Acutalibacteraceae bacterium
CAGCCCGGCGAAACTGTCGGTATTGTCGGCACAACCGGCTCGGGAAAATCGACACTTATTAACCTGCTGATGCGTTTTTATGACGATTATGAAGGCGAAATTCTTATTGACGATGTAAACATAAAAAACATCGATATGGAATTCTTCCGTTCAAAAATCGGCTATGTTCAGCAAGAGCCGCTAATGTTCCGTGACACAATTTTCAACAACATCTCCTACTCAATGCCGGGTGCACATGTTGACCAGGTGCTAAACGCTGCTGACGTTGCAAACGCACATACCTTTATTTCCCGTCTTCCCGATGCGTATGATACAACACTTGGTGAACGTGGTGTAGGTCTTTCGGGAGGTGAAAAGCAAAGGCTCTCAATTGCCCGTGCAGTTCTTAAGAACCCGAATCTTATGATATTTGACGAGGCAACCTCTGCAGTTGACTCCGAAACTGAAAAGCTTATTCAGGATGCTATCGACCAGGTTATCAGAGGAAGAACGACCTTTATGATAGCACACCGTCTGTCAACGCTCAGAAAGGCAAACAGAATCCTTGTAGTTGACAAGGGCAGAATTATTGAAAACGGCTCACACGATGAGCTTATGGCGCTTAAAGGCAAGTATTATAAGCTCATACAGATTCAGTCAATGTCTGAAAAGGTTGCTGCAGACAAGGCTGCAGAAAATTTTGAATAAGGAGGAGAATGTGACTTATGGCAAGAAATTTTGTTGACCCCAATGCAGTACGCTTTACTGTAAACGATAAGATTTATGTTGACGCAGAGCTTTACACAGGCGAAAAGTTTACAATGCTTGAGCCGCATCGCCTCTTCCCTGTCAGCGGTCTGATGAAGTACATTTCGCTTCTTGACGAAGAAGGCAACGAAAAAATGATAATCCGTGACCTTGACCAGCTTATGCCGGAATCAAAAGAGGTTATACTAAACTGCTTAAACGAGCGTTATATGATACCGAAAATAACTCGCCTTATTAAAAGAACTGAAAAGTTCAAGATTTGGATGTGGACTGTTGATACCGACAGAGGAGAATACACCTTTGAGATTATCAACAGCTATCAATCAATCAAAATTCTTTACGACGGCAGAATTCTTATCAAGGACGGCAACGACAACCGCTATGAAATCCCCGATCTTTATGCGCTGGATAAACGCAGCATAAAGCTCATATTGCCCGATGTCTAATATTAACATTTCAAGGAGAAGATATAATGAAACTTATTATTGCAATTGTAAATAACGATGACAGCGCTGTAGTTTCCTCTGCACTCACAAACGAAAACTTTATTGTTACCAAGCTTTCCACAACGGGCGGTTTCCTTATGGTAGGAAATACCACCTTCCTTATCGGTGCAAACGATGAAGAAGTGCCGAGAGTTAAGGAAATTATCAAAAAATATTCTCAGACAAGAACAGCATCAACTCATTCCACTGCTTCTTTCGGCAGAGATCTTAATAATAACGATATGCCCACAGAAGTTAAGGTTGGCGGCGCAACCGTGTTTGTTCTTGACGTAAACAGTATGGATAAATATTAAAATATTTGAGGAGTCGGAAGGCTCCTCTTTTTATATTAATAAATATTAGTTTATATTGATTTTTCTGTATTTTTGTGTTAACATATATTGGTACAGAAAGGTGGTTAAAAAATGAAAAAACGTTTAATCGCAATCATCCTCAGTGTTGCTATGCTTTTCTCGGCAACATCTCTCCCCGTTCTCGCTGCAGATGAATTTACTGCATCGGAAATCACACTTAACACACTCGGTGAAAAAGTTCTTCAGGGCTTGGTTGGTATTATTGCCGGTCTCATTAAGGCTCCCAATACTTGGCTGAGTGAAGATAAGTACTTTGAAACCACAGAGCTTTACGACACAAAGACAGATTTTGTTGACGAAGCACAGGCGGAATCATGGTCTCTCGGTTATGCAAGTGACAGCCTTCAGACAGATAATATGCTTGAGTGCTACGTTGGTGGTAGTCTCTCTGTAACCAAGAAGCTTGCAACAGAGGTTTTAGATGACCAGCGCGTTAGAACTGTTGCAATATCCGACGGCAGAGGCACACACGTTTTCGTTGCTCTTGACTGCTTCGGCTTTGCTTCATCAGAGGTTTACAAGGTAAGAGATATGCTTGCCGACTTCGCAGAAAAAAACAACGTTGTCAGCATCAACATTTCCTCTCTCCATCAGCACAGCTGCGTTGATACCTTCGGTATGAACGGCGACCTTGTTGCTGCTCTTTTCCTCAGCCCCATCAGAAATATCCTTGGTATGCCCAACCCCAGCGGTCAGAACGAGGCATATATGAATAACCTTTACGAAAAGGTTATCGGTACTGTTAAAACAGCTGTCGGAAATATGACAGAGGGCGACCTCTACTACGGCAGCGTTGATATTTCCGAATACATCCGTGACAAGCGTGATCCCCAGGTTATTGACCCCAACCTCAACCGTTTCCGTTTCGTTCCTGCTGACGGCAGCGCAGAAACATGGATTGTTAACCTTGCAATTCATACAGTTGGTCTTGGTGCAGGCGGAACTACAGTTACTGCCGACTACCCCTACTATATGGAAAAGTATATTAAGGAAAATGCAGGCGCAAACTTTATGATGATTCAGGGTGCTGAGCTTGCTATCACATCTGAATACGGTGAAGATCTTGTTGCAGACCCTGAAGTTTTTGCTCAGTACAGTGCGGACGAAGGTTATGCAAGACTTGCTACTTACGGCTATATTCTCGGTGAATTTGCTTGCTCCGTACAGGATAGCAAAAAACTTGATCCTATCCTCAACTACGCTACAAAGACATATCTTGTTCCTACAGATAACCAGATTCTTATCCTTGCAGGTAAGGGCGGTCTTCTTACAAATACAGTTGTAAAGACAGGGCTTTGGAAATA
>JAZPYF010000020.1:0-71846 GCA_045544055.1 Acutalibacteraceae bacterium
TACGATCCGACTTGCATCTTACTTTCAATGTTGTTTGCTATATTAAGCATATTAACTGGATACGATTTTTCGAATGTTAAAAACACAAAGCAAAAGGAAAAAGTACAAAAGGTTGTTGCAGAAACAATAAATGCTATTGTATTTGATAGTGTACTCTGCATTTTCATGATGATATACGGCTTGGTAATTATTGTGATAAGTGGAGTAGATTATTCTTGGCTGTCAATCGATCTAACAATAATTAAAATGGTTGTTTCTGGCGTTGCATACTATCTTTTTGCAGTTATTTTGCTGACGCTTTTGTTGATTGTAAAACATATGTGTAAAATCATTGAGTTTAAGAATGCATCGAATGATAGCGATAAATAAAGCTTGAAAATTTTTAGAGCTGTTCGTGATAAACGAGGTAAATCGTATGAATTGTGAATGTTCAATATGTTCTAACAACCGACCTTTTGACATGCCAAAAGAAATTATAGAGGCAACTGTTAAAGAGGAGTTAGTATTGTTTTGCGGTGCTGGTATAAGCACAGAAAAGAAAAGTGTTTTGCCGCATTCTTTTTACACAAATATACGAGAAGAATTGGGAATAACCGAAGACCTCTCTTTTTGTGATTTAATGCAAAAGTATAATGACAGACCAAATGGGAGAAGAAATTTATTAAAGAAAATAAGAGAGCGATTTAAGTATATAGATTCTTTCCCTGAACTGCATAGACAAGCTACTACGTTTCACCGAGAACTTTCGGAGATATATCAAATAAAAACAATAATCACCACCAACTGGGATACGTATTTTGAAGACTATTGTGGAGCGGTTCCAATAACTATCCCAGAGGATATCTCCTTGTTTGATGATACTTCAAGGCATGTTTTGAAGATTCACGGTTCGATTAATAACCTTAGTTCTATTGTTGCCACCAAATCAGATTATGAATCTTGCTATGAAAGGTTACAGAATGGCGTTATTGGTGCACAACTCAAAAGTATTCTTGCGACAAAAACGGTTGTTTTTATAGGATTCTCTTTTGGAGATGAAGATTTTTCTCAAATTTTGAAATATCTCAAAAACGAAATGGGAAGTGTATTTCCCCATATTTATGTAGTTACTATTGATGATGAACTTGAGAAACGGTTAAACTACGATCATTGTACAACTATCGTTACGTCGGGAGAACATTTTATTCACTCATTAAAGAATTCATTAAAAGAAAACGGTTCGATAGTTAATTCTGGCATTGAGAACGATATCGAAATTAATCTATCAATAATAAACGAGCTTCATGAGAAAATATCTAAAATCAACATTAAAACTTTTCCAAGTGTAATATATACACTAGCATATCAAGACGGTGTAATACATGCATGGGAACGATATCAGAAGATGAATAAAACGGGAGAGTATAATAGACCAGGATATATTGGAGCTTTAGCCCAAAAATATCAAGACATTTCAAAAAGATGTCACGTCGCAAAGAACTATTGGGATGAAGCTTATTATGAGGGATATATTAATGGCTTAATTCTAATAGCGGCATGTGGAGATTGCGACGATGTGCGCGATACATTTCCATTCATTTTTTTGCCGAATTCAAAGCTAAATCTCAATGATTTAGCTACATATCATGCTGAACTGGAGAGAATTTCTTCTGGAAAAAGTCAATATCATAAATTGGCTCAAAAGATTGTAAAAGACCGATGTGGCGAGGGAATGGTAGTTCATCATCCGCCGTATTAAAAACGAGAATTTTCTCTGGACTTTCGCAAACTCCTGTGGTACAGTTGTGTGCTGCAAAGGAGGTGCGAATATGGCATAAATAACGATTGAAGAAGTTTACAACGGCGAAAAGTACGGCGTGATGAGTGCAGCAATGGCGGAGTATCTCAGGGATGGGCGTCCGGCAGAGTACGACGAGCGGACGTGGATGGAGATGTTGATCGTCAAGCATGCGCTGATCGCAGCGGACAAAATGAAATTAGAGGGCGACTCGATATCGGGAATGACCGATGCTGAGCCGTCCTCTTTTTATGTGAGGTGGGATGAATATGACAACGCTTGAAGATCTGTACTACGGCAACATCAGCCCGTGCGAGCGTGATATGAAGCGCGGATCACGGATGGATAAGCTGGTGAAGCTCATCTGCAAGAACGAGGAAAGCCTCATGTCAACGCTTACCGAACAGCAGAAAGAGACCTTCGAGAGGTTCAAAGACTGCCAAAGTGAGATCTGCGACCTCACGGCTCGCCAGGCCTTCTCTGACGGATTCATACTGGCGACGAGGATCATGGTCGAGGTCATGGACGGTATGGAAACGGTGGAAGAAATCTAATCTCTTCTACCGTGGGTGCGGCTCGGGCCGCGCCCTTTACCTTTTGTAAAAAATAGTGTAAAATAGTATTGACTCTGACGTAACGTTATAGTGTATACTCACAGCCGAGGTGAAGATATGAAACTACATATCAAAGAATTTGCCGAGCTCACCGGTGTCAGCGTGCGCACACTGCATTATTACGATGAGATCGGTTTGCTGAAGCCGTGTTTTGTTGACGAGCAAAATGGCTATCGATTTTATGATGAAGCATCTCTGGAACGAATGCAGGAGATCTTGTTTTACCGTGAGCTGGATTTTCCTTTGAAAAGTATTGCAGAGATCCTCGCCTCGCCGAACTACGATAAACAAAAAGCGTTTGCAGAGCAGAAACGGTTGCTAACGATTAAAAAGAATCGTCTGGAACGGCTGATAGCAGCTCTGGAACAAGCAGAAAAAGGAGAGATCACAATGAGCGCATTTGACAACAGCGAATACGAGACCGCCCGTCAGCAGTACGAGGACGAGGCAAAGCAGCGTTGGGGCGCCACCGACGCCTACAAAGAGAGCCAGGCAAAGACCGCCGGATATTCCAAAGACAAATGGAACGACGTTCTCGCCGGAATGAACGGTATCTTTGCTGAATTTGCAGAGTGCAAGAAATGCGAAGAAAGCGCCGACAGCGATACTGTTCAGCGACTTGTGAAGGAACTGCAGGACTATATCACTGCCAATTTTTATCATTGTACTGATGATATCCTCGCAGGCCTCGGGCAGATGTACGTCTGCGACGAGCGGTTCAAAAACAACATCGATAAAAACGGTGAAGGCACAGCGGAATTCGTTGCCGAAGCCATCAAAATCTGTTGTAGATAGTAATGACAAACGCCATCGGAAATTCCGGTGGCGGTGACTTTTTGTCTCTTTAGCAAAGACAACTAAAAGAGGGCGACTCGTAAGAGCCGCCTTCAAAAATTGGTTTGCAGTAAACAAAGAAAAGGATTCTTGGATGAAAAACTATGCGTCAAAACTGTGGTCAAAAAATCGCGAATTTTCTAATAGTGGGGAGAAAACACCCGAATAGTAATAAAAAATGGCCTAAAGTGGAGAATAAATCTCTGCTTTAGGTCATTTTTGTGGTCCGAGTGACAGGGATCGAACCTGCGGCCTGATGGTCCCAAACCACCCGCGCTCCCAGCTGCGCTACACCCGGATATCTATTCAATTTTTAAGATTTCTGCGTGAAAGTGGGACAAACTGTGGTCAAACGCAAATTTCACGCCGTTTTGCGTATTTATAAAGTGCGGAAAGTCCGCACCGTTTAAGGCTTTTCGGGACTTCGGTAAAATCTCGGCTATAACTGCTGGGCACGCTCCCAAACCAGGCGTGCTACCAACTGCAATTATGAATTAGGAGTTAGGAATTATTAATCTGCGAGAGGATAATTGCTAATGCGGTTGCGAGGAGAGCAACCGCACATTTTATTATATTAGATTAGTTCGGCTGTGTCAAGGTGAATTTTCAGCGTTTTGCAGCATTTTCGCCTGCAAGTCTGCCCGAGGCAAAAGCCCACGCAAGGTTGAATCCGCCGCAGGCTCCGTCAACGTCAAGCACCTCTCCGCAGGCAAAAAGTCCGTCGCACTTTTTCGACATCATCGTGCGGCTGTCAAACTCGCTCACATCGGCACCGCCTTTTGTAACCTGTGCATCGTTGAAGCTCTTTGTGCCCGTAACCGTCAGCGTGAAATTTTTGAGTGCGGAGGCTATGATTGCTGCCTGCTTCGGCTTTATTTCGCCTGCGGTTTTGGGCAGAAATCCCAGAGCGGATTTGATAACCGATGTTCCTATTGCCTTGTGCACGATTCCGCCGAGCATTTGCTCCGCAGGAATATCGGGGCTGTGTCTTGCAATTGTGACAATAATATTTTTCACTTTTTCTTCCTCAAATTCAGGTAGAAGGTCAAGCGAGATTTCGGCCTTTTTTTCGGGCTTTACAAAGCGGCTCAGATCCATTGCCGCAATGCCCGAAACGCCGTAATCTGTAAAGAGAATCTCACCCTCGCTGCTGCCGCCTGTTGAGAGCGCAAGTACAGCCCTGGCACGCACACCTTTGAGGGATTTTATCTTTGCCGTATCGGTTTTAATCTGCACGAGCGACGGGCTGAGCGGAGTGATTTTGTGACCTAGGCTTTTGAGGATGGGATAGCCGCTGCCGTCGCTGCCCTGTGAGGGGGATGACTTACCGCCGCTTGCGACAATTACATTTTTCGCGCTGTATTTGCCGTTTACGGTGAAGCCGTCAGCTTGTTTCTTTATTTCGGTTGCCTTTTCCTCACAGCATAGATTCACGCCGAGGTTTTCACACTCAAAGCGCAGAGCGTCAAGCACGCTTGAGGCGGAGTTGCTCATCGGGTAGAGCCTGCCCTCGCTGTCGGGTCGGCAATAAAGCCCCATTGATTCAAAAAATTCAACGAGGTTCTGCACGCCGTATTTTTCAACAGCAAAGCGGGCAAAGCCGCTGTTTGTGTAGCGGTGGCTTGCAGCATTAAGGTTGCCGAGGTTGCACCTGCCGTTGCCTGTTGCGAGTATTTTTTTACCAACCTTCGGCAGATGCTCAAGCACGGTCACGCTCTTTTGGCTGTCGGTGCGCTTTGCCTGGATTGCGGCGGCAAGTCCGCTTGCACCGCCGCCGATGATGAGAATATCGGTCTTTTTCATCAGATAACTCCGTAAAAATGAATAATGTTCATGTCCTCAGGCATCATCAGCCCGTGACCGCCCGATTTGCCGTCAATTTCGTGGCAGCCGTGGTCGGGCGCAAAGCCGATAAGCGTGGTGTGGTTTTTCCAGTGTGTGCGTACAGCATCGGCAAGCTTTGCAAAGGCATCGGCATTGTGGCGCAGAGCCTCAATAGCTTCTTCGCCCTCGGGGCTTACCTTGTGCATAACACCGTCATAGTTTCCGTTGTATACGCAAATCAGGTCATAGCAGTCCTCTTTTATCAGCTCTGTGGCTTTTTCGTTTGCTTGGTCGGGAGTTTCAACAATAAAGTAGTCCATATCTCTTTCAAGGAATATTTTTGACATACTGTCTTCACCTGTTGAAACAATACAGGGCTTTTTGCCTGCTCTGATAAGCGCATCGAAAACGCTGTCCGTTTTTACAACGGGCTTGCGGTAAGCCTTTATTCCGTGAATATCGGGCTGTGCACCGGTGTACATTGTTGCAAAGCAAACGGGAGTAACGCTCGGCATAACTGTCTGCAGGGGCAGAGTGAGCTGAGTATTGAGCATAACCGGTGTAAAAATATCGGTATACTTTTCAAACAGCCAGAGAGCCACAGCATCGGGATTGTACATAAGCACACGGTCAATATTTTTATTTGCGGTAAAGCTTGTCATTATTCTGAGCGCATTATCTGCCTGTTTAGGGGCGTCAACACCGAGTGCGGCTGTAATTGAGGCCGCAACGCCCGTAAGGCTTAAAGGGCAGAAAATCTCATTATAATCGGACATTTGTTATCATTCCTTAAATCTCAAAAGCCGGAAACTTATGCTCCGGCTTTGAATCAATTTATTAAAGTACAGCCTTGAGCCACTGCTCGGCAATTACAGCGTGGCCGAAATCGGTTGGGTGAACACCGTCGGCAGAGATTTCTTCCATTGATGTACCGCCTGCAACCATTTCGTCAAATATCTTGGCAAGGTCAATGAAAGTTACATCATATTCCTCTGCAAGCTTGTAGAGGACTTCCTGTTTTTCGATCAGGTCGGGGCGCATCTGTGCCTTGTCGGGTGTTACATCAAGAAGGAAGATGTTGAGAAGAACAATTTTTGCGCTTGTTTCGTTCTTGATACGGTCAAGAAGTGTACGCATATTATTTTCATATTCCTCAGCTGTTGTCACCATGCCTGAATCGTATCTGCGCCATGTATCGTTGACACCGATGAGCAGGGAAACGCAGTCGGGCTTCAGGTCAACACAGTCCTTGTCCCAACGGTCTACAAGGTCCCATGTTCTGTTGCCGCTGATACCTCTGTTGATTACTTTAATGCCGAGGTCAGCGTATTCGGCCGCAAGCTTGGCGGCAATTTTTGCAGGGTAGCCTTCACCGAGGCTGACAGACGGATCGGAAGAATCCGTGCGGCCTGTGTCGGTAATGCTGTCGCCCTGAAAGAGTAAGGTCGAATTTCTTTCAAGCATTTTAATCTGCCTCCGCTATATTATTTGATGACATCCATACCCATGTAAGGACGGAGAACCTCGGGAACAGTTACGCTGCCGTCAGCATTCTGGTAGTTTTCAAGGATTGCGGCAACAGTTCTGCCGATTGCAACGCCTGAGCCGTTGAGAGTGTGAACGAGCTGAGCCTTGTCCTTGGGAGTTCTCTTGAAGCGGATTGCGGCACGTCTTGCCTGGAAATCCTCAAAGTTTGAGCAGGAGGAAATCTCAACATATCTGCCGTAGGAGGGCATCCATACTTCAATGTCGTATGTCTTTGCGGATGAGAATCCGATATCGCCCGAGCAAAGGCAAACAACTCTGTGAGGCAGACCGAGGAGCTGAAGCACACGCTCTGCATCGTTTGTGAGCTTTTCAAGCTCTTCGTATGATTTTTCGGGATCAGCAAACTTTACAAGCTCAACCTTGTTGAACTGGTGCTGGCGGATAAGACCTCTTGTGTCTCTGCCTGCACTGCCTGCCTCTGCACGGAAGCAAGCTGAGTAAGCGCAGTAGCTGATGGGAAGCTGAGCGCCGTCAAGAATATCGCTGCGGTGCATATTGGTAACGGGAACCTCTGCTGTGGGAATAAGGAAGTAGTCCTCACGCTCAAGTCTGAAAGCATCCTCTTCAAATTTGGGGAGCTGACCTGTACCTGTCATTGAAGCACGGTTTACCATAAAAGGCGGGAAAACCTCTGTATAGCCGTGTTCTGTATGGGTGTTGAGAAAGAAGTTGATAACAGCTCTTTCAAGTCTTGCACCTGCTGCCTTGTAGAAGTGGAAACGTGCGCCTGTAACCTTTGCGGCTGTTTCAGGGTCAAGAATTCCGAGCTCTGCGCCGATGTCCCAGTGAGCCTTGGGTTCAAAATCGAAGCTGTTGGGTTCGCCCCAGCGGCGGATTTCTACATTGTCGCTGTCATCCTTGCCGACAGGAATTGTCGGATTGGGGATGTTCGGGAACTCGTACATGATTCTCTGTTGCTGTTCTTCAAGCTCAGCAAGGCGTACGTCGCCTGCTTTGACTGTTTCCTTGATTTCGTTCATGCGAGCCATGATTGCGGAAATATCTCCGCCCTCTTTTTTGATTTTCGGAATCTCACGGCTTGCAGCATTCTGCTCCTGCTTGAGCTGGTCGATTTTAACGGTGAGCTCACGGCGCTGGGCATCAATTGCAAGCACCTCGTCAACAAGGGCGTCCATATCCTTGTTGCGCTTTTTCATAGCGTCTTTAACAAGCTGAGGATTTTCACGGATTATTCTAATATCAAGCATTTTTTGCCATATCCTTTCATTATTGGAGATCAGTAGTATTTAACAGGATTTTCCTGATTGATTACGGTAAATTCAACTTCGGGGAATTTTTCGCAGAGCTTTTGTGCAAGTACAGCCATAACGGGGTTTTCGGTCTCGAAATGACCTGCGGCAATTGCCGTAAGTCCGCTGTCTGCGGCATCAATGAAATAGTGGTGCGTCAGATCACCTGTGACAAATGCGTCAACCTTGCCGATAAGCTCGTATGTGAGTGAACTGAGCGAACCGCCGCAAACAGCAACCGTGTTTATCGGTCTGCCAGAATCGGCAAGACGCAGATTGCAGCCGAGCTTTTCTTTAACGAGCATTGCAAGCCCTTCGCCGCTCATTGTGTGAGGAAGTTTACCTTTTCTTACGAGCGGCACGTCTGTGCCGTCAAGCTCAAGCGGTTCAATATCGGTCAGCCCGATTATTGAAGCGAGGGTATCATTTACGCCGCCCTGAGCCGAGTCAAGACAGGTGTGAGCGCTTATTGCCGAAATGCCGTTTGTCAGCAGTTCATATACCACACTGCCTGCAAGAATCTTTTTCGCAGGTGAAAATATAACGGGGTGGTGTGTTATCATCAGCTCTGCTCCGTTTGCTTTTGCTGCGGCAACGGTTTTGCAGGTTGCATCAAGCGCCAGCGAAACGCGGCTTACCTGCCTGTCGGGGTCACCTAAAAGCAGACCGCTGTTATCCCAGCTTTCCTGTGTGCCAAACGGTGCGAGCGAATTTATAAAATCGTAAATTTGTTTGACGGTGGGCATTTTTACACCCTCTTTGAAAGCACGTCTGCTTCATATTGTTTGATTTCGTCAAGCCAGCTTTCTCTTGCGGGAATGCCCTTGCGTGAGCAGTATTCCTCCCAGATATCACCGAAGGGGTAGAGCTTAAGGTCCTCGGTGGTTGCAAGGAGTGAAGTGAAATCAGCGCTGTCCTGCATAGCCTTGAGCTTTGCGTGAGGCATAAGCATTGCGTTGAGAAGAGCCTTTCTCATATTGCGTGCGCCGATAATCCAGGCGGCAACGCGGTTGATGCTTGCATCGAAATAGTCAAGACCGATAAGCACTCTGTCAAGTGCATCGCAGCGGACAATTTCCTTTGCGATTTCCTTGAGCTCGTCATCGAAGGTTACAACGTGGTCACTGTCCCAACGCACGCCTCTTGTGACGTGGAGGGCAACCTTGTCGCTGAAAAGGAGCATTGACGGAATCTTGTCGGAAACAACCTCTGTGGGATGATAGTGTCCGTTATCGAGCAGACAGATAGCATCGGATGTTGCGGCGTAGTTCATATAGAATTCGTGTGAGCCTACCGTGTAGGACTCAACGCCGATTCCGAATACCTTTGATTCGACGGTGTCGATAAGGTATCTGGGATCATACTTTTCTGCGAGAATTTCATCAAGCGCATCCTTAAGACGCTGTCTGGGACCGATTCTGTCGGCAGGGATATCTTTATATCCGTCGGGAATCCAGATGTTGTTAACACAGGTTATGCCAAGCTCTCTGCCGAAATATTCGCCGATTTTGCGCATTGCCTTACAATGGTCAATCCAGAAGCGGCGAATTTTCTCATCAGGGTGTGAGAGGGTAAGTCCGTCAGCGGCAAGAGGATGAGAGAAAAGTGTGGGGTTGATATCAAGACCCAGCCCTCTTTCCTTTGCAAATTCTACCCACGGTGCGAAATGCTCGGGGCGCAGACGGTCACGGCTGACCTTTTCGTCGCCGAGGATTGCATAGGTTGCATGAAGGTTTATTTTGTGAGCGCCCGGAATGAGTGAGAGAGCCTTGTCAAGGTCTGCCATAAGCTCCTGGGCGTTGCGTGCCTTGCCGGGGTAATTGCCTGTTGCCTGTATTCCACCGGAAAGCTCGCCGCTGTTTTCAAAGCCGCTTACGTCATCGCCCTGCCAGCAGTGGAGGGAAACCCTTACGCTGTCGAGCTTTTCAAGAACTGCCTCTGTGTCAATTCCGATTGATGCGTATATTTCTTTTGCTGATTCGTAACGCTCTGTCATAATCTTTCACCTCATAGTAAAAACAGATATATATAATTTATAATATATTTCTTTATACGGTTTGTCAAATACTTTTTGCGATAAAAAACGCACAGCCGTATTTTTCAGGCTGTGCGGTGAGGTTTATTTATTCAGCTTGTGCCGTGGGGCTTTGCTCAGGAGGCTGGGTTGAAATTTTTATGCATGTGTCGGTAATTACAAATGCGGCAATAAATACCGCAAGAAGCACTATCGCATAAATGATTTTGCGGCGCATTTTGCGCTTGAATTCCTGCTGGGCAAAGCTTTCTGTGTGAGTAGAGGTCGGGTTTTCCTGAACGGGGTAGTTGCGGTGGAACCCGATTATTGCTCTGCGGTGAACTTCGGGCTCGGGTACAATAGGTCGAAAGTCCTCAGGTATTTTTTCTTCGGAGCGGTTTTTGTCAAATTCATTTTCTTCCATAGTATCACCTCAGACAAAAAGTGACTGACCCGAAATGCCTGCAAAGCCAAGCGAAATGAGTGCAATATAGATAAACAGTGCGGGTTTGCCCTTGAATACATCGGATACGCTTTTGTTTGCCTTGATTCTTTCTTCTGCGGAAGAAATGAGAAGTACGGCTATAATAAATGCAACGCCTGCACCAAGACCGAGACCGATTGATTCGGCAATATCAAAGGCGGCACGGCGGTTAATAATGGGAACGGCTAGAACAAGTGTGTTTACTGCCGCCATACCGATACGGTGTGTATCTTTTTTGTTCTTACGGAATGTAAGCACAACAACGGTTGTAAATAACAGATAAACAGCGGCAAGCACGAAACAGTATATTCCGAGATGCTCTGCGGTGCTGAGTGCGTTTATCGCGTCAATAGAATCAAGAATACTACAGACCGTAGCGGTGGTACTTGTGAAGAATGCAACCAGCAGGGCAATGGGGAAGAAATCCTTAGGCTTTGTTGCAATTCGAATAGCTTCGCTCATACCGAAGCCGCCGTTGAAAACAAGGTTCTGCAAAAGCAAAGCAAAAACAGAGGCGTTAAAAAATGCAAATATCATTCTTCATCATCCTCCTTTTTAGGCTTGACAAGAACATCCGAAATTGAGCGGCTCATAAGAGCCTCAAGCTCATCGTCAAAGTCAGCAAAATCTGTTTTTTCCGCAGGCTTTTTCGGTGTTGCGGGAGCAGAGTCAATATCATCGAGTGTAAGCTCTTTGTATGTCGGTTTTTGTTCGGGCTCAGTATCCTGTACAGGCTCTTCTTCAACAGGCTCGGTTACAGGCTCTTCTACCGGTTCTTCAGCCTGGGCTTCTTGTTCTGCAGACTGTTCTTCTATTGTCTGTGTTTCTTCGGGCTGCTCAACAACTACCGGCTCGGCAGGTGCTGCCTCAACCGGTGCTTCTGCAGGCTCTGAAACTGCAACAGGTTCAGGCTCTGAAACAGGCTTCGGTTCGGGCTGAACGGGTGTCGGGATATATGTTTCCTGCTCATCTGCTGTTGCAGGCTCAGCGGAAATTTCTTCAAGAGTGAATGGGTTTTCGTCTGCTGTGAATTCCGGCACATCAACCACAGGTGCAGTTTTGATTTCGGGTCTGCGATCGGTTTTCTTTTTGCTGCCGGGTTTGGGCTGCTTTTTGTCGAGATATTTGGGCCAGAATTTTGCAATCAAAGCTCTGAGAGCTGCACCTGCAAAGCCGATAACAAGAAAGCCGCCAAACGGAAGAAGAAGTCCGTTGAACGTTCTTCCTTCAAAAAATTCAAAGCCAAAAATACTGCCGCTGCCGAGAATTTCACGCACAAGTCCGACGAAGAGCAGAACAAGTGAGTAGCCGACAGAGGCTGTCAGTCCGTCAAGCAGGGCTGAGAGAGGCGGGATTTTGACCGCAAAGCGCTCACATCGCAGAACATTCAATGAGTTGACCGCCATTATCGGCAGGTAAATTCCCAGCTCACCGAACAGAGGTGCATTTGAACGCTCAATAAGTATCATCAGCGGAGCGACAACAGCACCGCCGAGAATAATATATATGCCTATTCTTATCCAACGGGGGATAGGCTTGAGGAAAAGTGAGGCAATAAGCTCACTGAGTGTGATTATAACAGCAGAAACAGCCGCAAGCAGAGCGGCATTTCTGACAGAGGTTGCCATTGCTACAACGGGGCAAAGCCCTACCGCCTGAACAAGCACAGGGTTGAAAATACCTGCGTTGCGCAGCAGCAAACCGGGAGCTTTACTGTTTGAAGCCATAATTCTTTTCCTCCTTACTTGAAAAATTATTGGTTTTTGTTATCATCCGAAAAGCTGAACCCAATGGTGCTGGTTGCTTTTGCTGTCGTAATAAACGCCGACGCCCATCATTGTGAAATCCTCATACAGAATATTGTAGCGGTGACCTTCGCTTGACATCCACTCTTCCATAACGCGCTGAGGTGTGCCGTGCCCTTTTGCAAGGTTTTCACCGAACGCAAGAGGACTTACCGTAAAGCATGAACTGCCGTCGGGACGGGTGTGAGAGAATTTTGTGACAATTTCTTTTGCCCTGATTTGTGCCGCTCTTGTAAGCTCATCCGATTGTTCGAGCTTTGGCAGACCTGCGGCAGCCCGTTCTTTGTTGGTCAGGTATATAACCATTGATTCGTAGTCTGAATCTTCTTCGTCGGTTATGATAAGATCAGTTTCCTTTTCGGGCTTTGAAGCAACGGTGGTTGTTGTAATAGCCGTAGTAGTTATAGGCAAGGTTGTTGTTACGGGTATTGTTGTTATCGGTAAAGCCGTTGTTTTTTCCGTAGGTGCCTGTACAGTTGCTTCTGTTTCTTTCTCTGTGGTAACAGATTCTTCTGTTACGGGTCTGTCAGCTTCAGACACAGCGGAAGGCTCGGTTGGCGGTTGCTTGCCTTTGGGTGTGCCGTCACAAGCGACGAAGCTCATACATAATATGGCTGTAAAAAGAAGGGCAAAGGCTTTTCTTATGTTTCTCATATTTTACCGTCAGCTTTCTTTCCAATAAGCTTATTTATGGCTTTGTCGGCAATCGGCCACGCAGCACCGATTATAAGAACGGCAAAGCACGAGCATTCCTCAAAAGTGCCGAAACGGCGCATGAGCATGCAGGCGGCACCCGAAACAAAGCCGTAAAGCAGACGGCTGATTGGATGCCTTGGCAGAGTGCCGGGCTCGCACACAAGGAAGAGTGCGGCAAAAGCTATATATCCGGCGCAAAGCTCAAGCACGAGCGAGCCGAAAAGGTTGGTAATTCTCGGAAAACAGATTGCCATAAGTGCAGCACCTGCAATAAAACCTGATGCTGTTATGAAGATCTTTGTACGGCGTATGAGCATATATATCGCACTGCCGAGCAGTATGATGATACAGCCTGTGCCCATCGGACCGGGGAAGTTACCGATGAAAATATCAATCGCCTTAACTGAGGTAAGGCTGACCGAGGTATTCTGTGCAAGCATAGAGGCAAGTGAAGCACTGCTCGTGCTGGAAAGTGCAGCACTTGCGGCAGAAACCTTCGGATAGGAAAAAATTATATCGGGGAAGCATATAGTTAAGAAAGCAAGACCTGCTGCGGCAGGGGAAAAAGGCAAAGTGTCTGCACTTCCGAAAGGGATTTTAACCACAGTTACAGCGAAAATTCCGCCTGCAACGGGAAGCCAGAGCGGAGCATTGGCAGGGAGCATAAGTGCGATGATGATGCCTGTTACAACTGCACTCAGATCACTCAGCGTTTGTTTGCGGCGAAGAATTTTACAGCCTGCAAATTCACAAAGCACGCAGGTGATAACGCTTATAACAATAATGCGAAGTGCCTGTAAGCCGTAGAAATACCATGCACTGAGCATGGGAAGTGCGAGCATAGCAAGAAAATCGAGCTGCAGCGAACGTGTGCTTTTTAACGGGCTTTGTTGCTTTTTCACTTTGCCTGTTCTCCTTTCGGGCAGATAAATGCCAGAATTTGTTCCTTGATTTCGTGGTATGTAAGGAGTTACGATTATTACTGAATCCGAGGGGGTAACAGCATGAAAATTGAAATGTTGAATGATGAATCTATTATCGTCGAGCTGTCAGACGACGATATGAAAAATCTGAACATCACTTATGAGGAGATGGATTATTCTAAGGTTGAAACAAAGAGGGTTATATGGACGATTCTTTCCCGCGCGGGAAGAACTCTAGGACGGGAGATTAATATTTCGGGTAAACTGCTTGTCGAAGCCATGCGCCGCGAATCGGGCGGCTGTGTGCTGTTCTTCTCAGCTCAGCACGAGGAGAAGCGCACAAGAAAAAGCAGAAGATATCTTGTGAAAAAGTCAGATTACATAATCTGTCAGTTTGAGAATGCACATCAGCTTATGTCGTGTGCCGTGCGTCTGGAAAGTGCCGGATTGTTTTCTGAAAGCTGTCTATATACCGACAGCGGTAAGTACCGTTTACTGGTCCGTCCGCAAACCTCGGGGACAGGGCTTTTGAAGTCCTGTCTGTCCGAGTTCGGTTGTGTTTGCGGTGAGGGGGCAGTGCTTGCCGCACATACTGCGGAGCACTGGCAATGTTTAGCCGATAAAAACGCTGTTGAGCTTCTCAGCTCTGGAAAAGCAGCATCATAAATCCTGCTGCAACGGCAGAGCCGATAACGCCTGCAACATTGGGACCCATAGCGTGCATGAGCAGGAAGTTTGAGGGGTTGGCTTTTTTACCCTCAACCTGAGCAACACGTGCTGCCATGGGAACAGCAGAAACGCCTGCTGAACCGATGAGGGGGTTGACCTTGCCCTTGGTAACGATATACATCAGTTTACCGAGAAGAACACCGCCTGCTGTTGAGAACGAGAATGCAACAAGACCGATAACAATAATGCCAAGCGTTTTGAGCTGAAGGAACTGCTCGCCGTTTGCTGTTGCGCCAACGGTTACGCCGAGAAGAATTGTTACGATGTTGCAAAGCGCGTTCTGCGAAACATCGCTGAGTCTTTCAACAACTCCGCACTCACGGAAAAGGTTACCTATCATAAGCATACCGATAAGGGGAGCCGTTGAGGGAATAAGCAGTGCGCAAAGAACGGTAACAACAATCGGGAAAATAATCTTTTCTGTCTTGCTGACCTTGCGGAGCTGACCCATTTTGACTTCGCGCTCTTTCTTTGTGGTGAGCAAGCGCATAATGGGCGGCTGAATGAGCGGAATGAGAGCCATATAAGAGTATGCTGCAACTGAAATCGGAGCAAGCAGATGAGCTGCGAGCTTTGAAGCTGTGAAAATTGCGGTAGGACCGTCAGCACCGCCGATAATTGAGATTGCCGCTGCTTCTTCGGGCTTGAAGCCGAGAAGAATGGCAATTATAAATGCAATATAAATACCGAGCTGAGCCGCTGCGCCTAGAATAAGGCTTGAGGGATTTGCGAGCAGAGGGCCGAAATCGGTCATAGCACCAACACCCATAAAGATAAGGCAGGGGAAGATGCTGCTCTTGACACCTGCGTAAATAAGCCTAAGTACGCCGTCGTCATACCAATGTGCACCTTCAACCGCCTGTGCAGGGTCCATAAGACCGGCAGGGTCTGCCATAAGACCTGTTTCGGGCAGGTTTGCAAGCATCATACCGAATGCGATCGGAAGAAGAAGCATAGGCTCAAACTTTTTAACAATTGCAAGATAAAGAAGTCCGAAGGAAACGAGAAGCATGACACCCTGCTGCCATGTTATGGCGGCAAAGCCGGAGCTTTCCCAGAGTCCCTGGATAACGCCGAGAAAAGTCATAAGAGGTTTTCCTCCGATCAGATAACAGCGAGAACGTCGTCTGTTGAAACAACTGTGCTGTTGCCGACAAGGATCTGCTTGACAACGCCGTCACACTCTGCAGTGATTTCGTTCTCCATTTTCATAGCCTCAAGAATAAAGAGAGTGTCGCCTGCCTTAACTGCCTGACCTACGCTGCAGAGAACCTTGAGAACTGTGCCGGGCATGGGAGCAAGAACCTTTTTGCCGTCAGCTGAGGGAGCTGCTGCGGGAGCAGGAGCTGCAGGAGCCTCTGCTGCGGGTGCGGGAGCTGCTGCAGGTGCAGGAGCTGCTACGGGTGCTGCAACAGGAGCTGCAACGGGAGCGGGAGCTGCGCCGGCTGTTGTTGTAACGTTTGTGATAACTGCGTCGGTCTCGTTGACCTCTACTTCATAGCTTTTGCCGTTAAGTGATACGATGTATTTCATTTTTTTCACCTTTTACCTTTCTTTATTCCTCTAAAAGTTTAATTGATTTGAATTCGAGACGGTTGAGCGGAATGCCTGTTTGGTGGCTTACAAGTGCCATTATGACTGCAACGGTCGGTTCGTCAATACCGTTCCATTCGAGAGCTTTGATTCGTTTGAAATCAAGCCTTTCAAGCGGAATGCCTGTCTGGTGGCTCACGACTGCCATTACGGTTGCGGCCGTTGGCTCATCGACACCTATCAGCTCAAGCGGAGCATCAAGCAGCTTGATTGATTTGAAGTCAAGATGCTCAAGTGCAATTCCCGTCTGGTGGCTGACTGTTGCCATTATGGTTGCGGCAGTGGTCTCATCCACGCCGTAAAGCTCTACACTGCTTGTGCCGCTTGCCGAGGGTGCGGCTTTAGCGGGAGCAGATGGAGCTTTGCCTGTACTTTCTGCAAAAGCCTCAGCCGAGTCAGCACCCTCACTTTTTCTGTTGACGAGTGCGCTTACAAGGCGTGAGAGCAGGAATACGAGTACGGCGAGCAGAGCAAGCTCTGCCATAACTACAACTATACCTACACCGGAAACCATGAGAGCGTCAGTCAGGCCAAGTGCTTTTCCTGCTAACATTGATAAATCACTCCTTGATTTCCTGAATTGTATATTTGAATGTGTGCTTTTCTCTTTCTATTCTTTCCTCGAAGAAGGCCTTGGCCTGCTGGGGGAATGCGATGTAGGAAAGCACATCCTCCTCACTGCGAGCAAGGTCGCCGATTTCTTCTCTTGCAGCCTCAAAGCCGGGCTCAAGTGTATCAGCAAATCTGCCTGTAAAGGGCTTTTCATCACCGAGGACAAGCTTCTGGAGCTCCTTGCTTACCTTGCCGGGAGCCTTGCCGTATTCACCCTTGATATATGCTTTAACTTCTTTGGAAATGTTCTTGTATCTCTCACCGAGAAGAACGTTGAATGTTGCCTGAACACCGACCATCTGGCTCATGGGTGTTACAAGGGGCGGATAACCGAGGTCCTCACGTACTCTGGGTGTTTCTGCAAGAACCTCATCGAGCTTGTCGAGCTTGTTCTGTGCTGTGAGCTGAGCGACAAGGTTTGAGAGCATACCGCCGGGAATCTGGTATTCGAGGGCATCTGTCTCGGTTGCCATAACAACGGGATTGAGAACACCGTCTGCAAGATATTTTGCACGAAGAGGCTTGAAGAAAGCATTGATTGCCGAAAGAGCCTTCGGATCAAGGTCAACCTTGTAGCCCTGGTTCTTAAGTGCATAAACAAGAGTTTCCGTCGGGGGCTGTGATGTGCCGCCGGAGAGACTCGAGATAGCTGTGTCGATAACGTCTGCACCTGCCTCAACAGCTTTCTGGAGAGTAATGAGACCGAGACCTGTTGTGGAGTGGGTGTGAACAACTACGGGCAGCTTTACGGAAGCCTTGATAGCCTTTACGAGGTCATATGCTTCCTGCGGGGCAAGAATACCTGCCATATCCTTGATACAAAGAGTCTGGACACCCATTTTTGCAAAGCCCTCTGCAACCTTGACATAGCTCTCGATATTGTGAATCGGGCTGGTTGTGTAGCAGATTGTACCGGAAGCAATAGCGCCGCTCTTAAGTGTCTGGTCAACAGCAACCTCAACGTTGCGAAGGTCGTTGAGTGCGTCGAAAATACGGATAATGTCGATACCGTTCTCAACGCTCTTTGCTACAAACTTGCGAACTACATCATCGGGGTAGTGCTTGTAGCCGAGGAGGTTCTGACCTCTGAGCAGCATCTGGAGCTTCGTGTTGGGGCAGGCTGCCTTGATTGTACGCAGTCTTTCCCAGGGATCCTCGTTAAGGTAGCGCAGACATGAGTCAAAGGTTGCGCCGCCCCAACATTCGAGCGAGTAGTAACCCGCCTTGTCAAGTTCGCCGAGAATTGCCTTGAAATCTTCAATAGGCATTCTTGTGGCGATGAGTGACTGGTTGGCGTCACGAAGTACGGTTTCAGTGAATTGAACTGTTTTCATCTTAGCCATATCTTTCCTTTCAGGGTGTAATTATTTGCAAATTCTCACCCATTTTAATGATATTTAATCTCTACTATATTATCCTTTTTTTGCACAAAATGCAAGTGATATTTCAAAAATAGGCTTTTGTAAGTAATAATTGTCACTATGTGCAAAAAATCGCCCGATATAACCGTTAAATTGTAAAATAATTATTAAATTTTAATTATAATCTTGATAAATACTTTATTTTTATTATAATATAGTCAAGCAAATGTCAAAAAACACAAAATAAATATACATAAGGAGCGAATATCAATGCCTGAATTTACCTACAACATCGTAGAAACACTCGGCGTACTTTCCGAAACAGCAAAGGGCTGGACAAAAGAGCTCAACCTCATCAGCTGGAATAACAGAGAGCCCAAGCTCGATATCCGTGAGTGGGCACCCGAGCACGAGAAAATGGGCAAGGGCGTAACCCTTACCGAGGAAGAGGCTAAGGAAATCCTCAAGATTCTTGCTCAGCGCTATTCATAAGTTCATATTAAAAGGCAAAAGCTGCACTTTTCGTGCAGCTTTGTTTTTTATCCCGATTTTCGAAAAAACAAAAGCACCCCGAGGGGTGCTTTTCAGCTTAATAAATCGGCAATTATTGTGTTTGAAACAAGGAAACCTTGCGGTGTGAGGCTGATTGAATTTTCCGTCACTTTTGCCATACCGTTTTTCTCATAAAACCGCGCTCTTTCAAGCATTTCGGGCGGAATATCAAAGCCGAAGCGTGTTCTGATAAGCTCACTTTTCAGCCCTTCTGTAAGCCTTAAACGAAGCATTACATACTCTTCAAAGCTGCCGCCGTCACCATCATCAACGGGCTTTGCGCCCTCTGTAAATCCTGCGGCGTCACGCTCATAATAAAAGCGTTTTCCGCCGAAAAACGAGTGTGCCGAGGCTCCGATTCCGATGTATTCGCGGCAGTCCCAATAAATCAGATTATGTCTGCTTTCAAAGCCTGGTACGGCAAAATTTGATATCTCATACTGCTTGTAGCCGTATTCCTCCAGCGTTTCGCAGGCTGTGAGATACAGCTCGCAGCATTCGTCCTCATCGGGTAAATCAAGCAGACCCTCAACCTTTGCAAACGGCGTTCCTTGCTCAATTTTGAGCAGATAGCTGCTTACGTGCTTTGCGCCGTTTTCGGCACAGAAATCAATGCTTCTTTTAAGGCTGTCGGATGTTTGTTCCGGCACTCCGAGCATCAGGTCAAGCGAAAAATTGGTGATTCCTGCCTGCTTTATAAGCTCAACCGCCTTTTTCACCTGTGTGGCGTCTGCATGTCTGCCAAGAGCCTTTCTTTCGGTCTCAACGGCGGATTGCATACCCATTGATATGCGGTTTGCACCTGCTTTTACAAGCGCATCCATGGCTTTTATATCCCAATTTCTGCACAAATCCGACGGATTACATTCAACCGTAACCTCGCTGTCAGCTGTACGGCTTACAGCGCTTATGATTTCGCTCAGCCTTTTGCTGCCGATAAGCGAGGGTGTGCCTCCGCCGAAATAAACGGTAGAAAAAACAGTACCGTTTTTATTCTGTATATTATAAATGTTTTTAATAATAGCGGCGGTGTATCTGTCTTTTGTTTGCTCGTCTGCAGTGAATGAGTAAAAATCACAGTACGGGCATTTTGATGAGCAGAACGGGATGTGGATATAAAGCCCCGGTTTATCAGTTATCATCATCGAGCTTAAGAACAGCCATAAACGCCTCCTGCGGCACTTCAACCGTACCGAACTGGCGCATACGCTTTTTACCTTCCTTCTGCTTTTCGAGCAGCTTTTTCTTACGGGTAATGTCACCGCCGTAGCACTTGGCAAGAACATCCTTGCGCATTGCCTTGACCGTCTCACGTGCAATTACCTTGCCGGCGATTGCAATCTGAATCGGAATTTCAAACATCTGGCGCGGAATATTGTCCTTGAGCTTTTCGGCAATTTTTCTTGCTCTGCCGTATGCCTTGTCTGAGTGGATTATAAACGAAAGAGCGTCAATAACATCGCCGTTGAGAAGTACGTCGAGCTTGACGAGCTTTGAGGGCTTGTACTCGGAAATCTCATAGTCAAACGAAGCGTAGCCCCTTGTGCGCGATTTGAGGGTATCAAAGAAATCGTAGATTATTTCATTGAGCGGCAGCTCATAGTGAATATCAACTCTGTCGCTTGAAATATAGGTCATATCCTTAAAAACACCGCGTCTGTCCTGGCACAGCTCCATAATCGCACCGACATAGTCGTTTGGAGCATATATATGAGCGTTTGTCATCGGCTCCTCACAGTCGGTTATGATTGCGGGGTCGGGATAGTTTGTCGGGTTGTCAATTTCAAGAATTGCACCGTCTGAGGTGTGAATTTTGTAAATAACACTCGGTACTGTGGTAACGAGGTCAAGGTTGTATTCTCTTTCAAGTCGCTCCTGAATAATCTCAAGGTGGAGCAGACCGAGAAATCCGCAGCGGAAGCCGAAGCCGAGCGCACCTGATGTTTCGGGCTCATAAGAAAGAGCGGCATCGTTGAGTTGGAGCTTCTGTAGTGCGTCACGCAGAGATTCATAATCAGCACCGTCTGCAGGGTAGATTCCGCAGAAAACCATCGGGTTGACCTTGCGGTAACCGGGCAGAGGCTCTGAGGCAGGATTCTGTGTTGTTGTAACGGTGTCGCCTACGCGTGCGTCGCTGACGGTTTTGATGGAGGCTGTGATATAGCCTACTTCACCTGCGGTAAGCTCATCTGTCGGCTCAAGGGAGGTCGCTCTCATATAGCCTACCTCTACAACGGTAAACTGAGCGCCCGTTGCCATCATCTTCATCGTGTCGCCTGCCTTGATTTTACCGTCCATAATTCGTACATAGACGATAACACCACGGTAGCTGTCATAAATCGAATCGAAAATCAGCGCACGCAGCGGCAGATTTTCGTCTGCCGTCGGTGCAGGAATATCACGGACAATGCTTTCAAGCACCTGTTCCACGTTTTCGCCTGTCTTGGCGGAAACACGGGGTGCATTTGAGCAATCAAGACCGATTATTTCTTCGACCTCTGCCGCAACTCTTTCTGGGTCTGCGGCAGGCAGGTCGATTTTGTTTATTACGGGTACAAGCTCAAGGTCATGGTCAAGGGCAAGATAGGTGTTTGCGAGCGTCTGTGCTTCAATACCCTGTGAAGCGTCAACAATAAGCACCGCACCGTCGCAGGCTGCAAGTGAGCGGGAAACCTCGTAGTTGAAGTCAACATGACCGGGAGTGTCGATTAGATTCAGCTCGTACTCCTGTCCGTCCTTTGCCTTGTAATTGAGCTTTACTGCGTGAGCCTTGATTGTAATTCCGCGCTCACGCTCAAGGTCCATATTGTCCAGAAGCTGTGATGTCATATCACGCTGTGCGACGGAATCGGTCAGCTCAAGCAGTCTGTCTGCAAGAGTTGACTTACCGTGGTCAATATGGGCAATTATTGAAAAGTTTCTGATATTTTCCTTGGGTACTGACAAGGAATTCACCTCTTATTTTTGTTTCTTTTGCTTTTTTGCTTTCGGTGCTTTGACTTCATCAAGCTCAATGAGGATGAATGAAAGTGACCATACTGCTATAAAGACGAAAACGAAAAGCACGCCCATGGTAGCAGAGGTCAGCTGAAACAGTTTAAGTTCACCGATAACGTTGATGATACCGCCGAGTCCGAGAGAGGAAGCGATAGAGCCGAGTATGCTGCCATTGTCGGCAAGAAGAGCATTTGCGATTTTTTCAAGACCTACCGTGCCGTCAATAACAAGACCTGTCATATTGCTGAAGGACGCCATAAGACCGATAACGCTTGCCGCACCCAGTATGCTGAAGCAGAGGTTGACCTTGCGTGAGTTTGTGAATGCGGAGCAGAAAAATACTGCAAGCACCATTACAAGCATAAGCGCAAGGAAAACAAGCGTAACAATGGCGGGTGCTTTAAGCGGACTCAAAGTTTCGGCAACTTTTTCGCTGAGCTCAAATTTGCCGCTCAGGTCAACATTTTTGTCGGCAAAAAATGTGTAGATTTCCTGGATTGAGAAGGAATCGTCAAGTATACCTTCTACAAAGCCAAGCTCAATTGTTATATGAAACAGCTTCATGCAGTAGAGGATGGGGAATGCGAGAAGCGCCGCAACAGCGGCAATAACTCTGTATAAGATTTTCATTGGTTCTGCAGCCCTTCCTTTGCTTATTTCCAAGAGGAGTTGAGGGCAACTGTACGGTTGATGATAAGGTTGTCATCTGTGGAATCTTTATCAACACAGTAGTAGCCCTGTCTCATAAACTGGAATGTGTCGCCGGGCTTGATACCCTTAAGACCGCCCTCGATTTTACAACCGGTAAGGATTTTGAGTGAATCGGGGTTGAGGTCAGCATCACTTTCGGGTGTTTCAACATTGTAAAGTCTGTCATACAGACGAACCTCTGCCTCGATGCAGTCATCAGCGCTTACCCAGTGGAGTGTGCCCTTGACCTTACGGCCGTCGGGGGAGTTGCCGCCCTTACTTTCGGGGTCGTATGTGCAGTGCAGGCAGGTGACGTTGCCGTTTTCGTCGGTGTCATAGCCTGTGCAGGTTACGAAATAAGCGCCCTTAAGTCTTACCTCGTTGCCGGGGAAGAGACGGAAATATTTCTTGACAGGCTCAACCATAAAGTCATCACGCTCAACAAAGAGATTGCGTGAAAATGTTACCTGTCTCTTGCCGAGCTCGGGCTTGTCGGGGTTGATTTCAACCTCAAGTGTTTCTGTCTGACCCTCGGGATAGTTGTCGATAACAACCTTGAGCGGATCAAGAACTGCCATTGCACGGGGAGCGTTTGCATTGAGCTCGTCACGAACGCAGGCTTCAAGCAGACCGTAGTCAACTACGCTGTATGCCTTTGAAACGCCTACTCTGTTGATGAATTCGCGTACTGCTGCTGCAGGATAGCCTCTGCGGCGCATACCGCAAAGCGTTACCATTCTCGGGTCATCCCAACCGCTGACAATGCCTTTTTCAACAAGCTCAAGGCACTTGCGCTTGCTTGTCTGGCAGTAGTTTACGTTAAGACGTGCAAACTCAATCTGTCTGGGCGGCTCGTCAAAACCGATCTGTTCAAGGAACCAGTTGTAGAGCGGTCTGTGATTTTCAAACTCAAGTGAGCAGAGAGAGTAGGTTACACGCTCTTTTGCATCGGAGAGGGGATGAGCAAAATCGTACATCGGATATACACACCACTTATCACCTGTCTGGTGGTGGCTGACATGAGCAATTCTGTAAATAACAGGGTCACGCATATTGATGTTGGGCGATGCCATATCGATCTTTGCTCTGAGAACACGCTCACCGTTTGCAAATTCGCCGTTTGTCATACGCTGGAAAAGGTCAAGGTTTTCTTCGACGGAGCGGTCACGGTAGGGGCTGTTCTTGCCGGGCTCTGTGAGTGTGCCGCGGTATTCTCTGATTTCGTCTGCACTAAGGTCGCAGACGTATGCCTTGCCGTCTTTGATGAGCTTTATTGCACATTCATAAATGAAATCAAAATAGCTGGATGCATAAAGGCACTCGTTCCACTTGAAGCCGAGCCATTCGATATCCTCTTTGATTGCATCGACATATTCAACATCCTCTTTCGAGGGGTTGGTATCGTCAAGACGAAGGTTGCAGATGCCGCCGTATTTTTCGGCTGTGCTGAAATCTATGCATATTGCCTTGGCGTGACCGATGTGCAGGTAACCGTTAGGCTCCGGAGGGAAACGGGTCTGCACTCTCGTGTTGACACCTGCTGCGAGGTCTTCGTCAATAAAGTCGTGAATAAAATTTGATACTCTTTCTTCTTCCATTTTGGTTTACCTCCGTATATTAAAGAGTTGAGATTGCGTTTGTGATTCTGGCTGTTACCTCGTCCTTGCCGAGAAGCTGCATAATTGCACACAGGTCGGGTGTGTTGGAGCGTGAGGTCACTGCCATTCTGATTACGCCCGAGACGTCGCCTACATGGCCTTTGTATGCTTCGGGGTTCTTCTTGTATTCCTTTACATTGGGTGTAAAGCCGAGCGGCTCGCACATATCCTTGATCTTTGCAAACCATGCATCCTTATCGTCAGCAGGATCGTAGATTTCAAGGTAACGGGTGAGTATTGCTCTTATATCGTCTGCAGAGAGCTTGCCGTCAAACTTTGTGTCTGCCGTATAGAGCTCGCCGTAGAAGTAGCTGACAAAATCCTTAACCTCGCTCCACTTGGCAATATCCTTACGCGGCTTGGGACCCTCACGGTCGATATTGAGCACAGCGGTTGAGAATTCGGGGTTTGCTGTGAATACAGCGTTGAATTCGGGATCAAACTCAGCAGACCATGCCGCAACATCCTCGTAAACCTGAGCGGCACTCATAACTGAAATTACGTTTTTGCTGACATCGTTGAGCTTGATAAGGTCGAAAAGACAGCCGCTTGAGCTGAGCTTCTTGAGGTTGAAGGGGAACTTTGTGATATCCTCTTTCGGGTTTGCACGGCGCCAGTCCTCAAAGTTGGAGTTGATAAGAGTCATAAGGTACTCGAGAACGCTCTCCTTCGGGAAACCCTCCTCTACAAAGTAGCTGACGGCTGCCTCGGGGTCTTTACGCTTTGAGAGCTTGCGCTTGTCGCCTGTCTCTTCATCAATTTTGAGAACCTGGGGTGTATGTGCGAATTTGGGGAGCTTGTAGCCGCAAACACGGAAAAGCTCGATATGCTTGGGTACGGATGAAATCCACTCTTCACCGCGGATAACGTGAGTTGTTCTCATAAAGTGGTCATCGCAGGCATGAGCGAAGTGGTATGTCGGAATACCGTCAGATTTAAGAAGAACCTCGTCAATGATGTTTTCGGGCATTTCAATTCTGCCCTTGATTACATCGTCAAAAGCAATTCGCTTGTCATCGCTGCCGCTTGAGCGCAGACGCAGTACGAAGCTTTCTCCTGCCTTGATTCTCTTTTCCTGCTCCTCAAAGCTGAGGTCACGGCACTTTGCGTATTTGCCGAAGTAGCCTTTGATGAGTGCACCCTCAGCCTCCTGCCTTTCACGAAGGGCGGTAAGCTCGTCAGATGTGCAGAAGCAGGGATAAGCGTAGCCTTTTGCTACGAGGCTCTTTGCAATAGTCTGGTATATTTCAACGCGCTGACTTTGAGTGTAAGGACCGTAGTCACCCTTTTCTGTGCCGAAGCCTGTGACTCCCTCATCAAATTCTACGCCGAAGTATTTGAAGCCGTTTACAATTGCGGAAACGCCGTCCTCAACCTCACGCTTTTTGTCGGTATCTTCAATACGCAGGCAGGCAACGCCGCCTGTTGAATGAGCTGTGAATATGTCTACAAGCGCACCAAAGAAGCCGCCCATGTGAAGATAGCCTGTGGGGCTGGGGGCAAAACGGGTTACTCTTGCACCCTCGGGCAGATTACGGGGAGGAAAAATAGCCTCGTAATCCTCAGGTGTTTTTGTGATGTTGGGGTAAAGCAGTTGTGCGAGTTTTTCGTTGTTAGTCATGTGTATTTTACCTTTCAAAGTGTGTTATGGGTTGTATCGGGTGCATAGCTGTGGTTGCGCAAGCGAATACTGCGGCCTGCGTTGCTGTGCTTTTTGTACAGTATAAATACGGTTACCGCACCTGCGGCAATGCCTATGACGGGAGGAATCGGTGACAGCTTTTTGTACCACTGTATTTCGTCTTCCTCTTCTTCGGGAAATACGACAGAGTCGTAATAATCCTTTTCAAATTCGTAGTAATCGTCAAATTCGTCGTAATATTCAATTCCGCTGTCTGCCAGTGCCGTGAAGTTGAGCGAAAGCAGCATAAGCACAGCGACGGCTGAATAAAGCAGTTTTTTTATCATAGACCGTTCACCGCCATCCAGATAAGTTCACCAATCAAGGTGCAGCCTGCGGCAATGCCGCCGAAAATTGCGGCACAGCGCTTTAAGCTGACGGGCGGCTCGCCGATAATATTACCGTTTTGTCCGTTTATAAATATACGGCTCGTGAATCCGCCGGAGGTGTGGCTGAGCACCCATACAGGTAATAGTGCTATTTTTTCGGTGCGCTGAGTGTCTGTTTTGTTGACCGAAACTATTTTGCTGATGTTTTCACGCTCGCCGAGTGCATCTATTGCCTCTTTTATTGCAACAGATTCTATTTCATCTTCTGCTAGGGCAAGTGAATGACCTTGCGGTTTTTCAAACGGTATATCCCTGTTGCCCTCGGAATATGCAACAGCCTTGCTGAAATTGTACGCAGAGAGATTGGCAAAAAGAAAATCGTCAATCATACGGCTGAGATTCGAATGGGCATACGGTGAGTGCGAAACCACTTTGCTTGTCCTTTCGTTACCGAGGCGGTCAAGAGCAACAGCTTGTGTTGTTATGCTCATATCAGCGAGCAGTACGGGAATATAGATTTCTCGGATGAAGCCGCTCGATACCTTTTGAGAGAATATGTGAGAAGTGAGCGGTCGCTTTGACAGATGCTTTGCAAAAATCTGTCTGGCGTGTGCCTTGTCAATCTCAAATGGAATTATGAGGTCGGGAGCTTGCATATCGGGGTAATCCTGCATTACGAGTGTGGGGGTAGAACAGAAGCGGCAATAGGTATCTGCCGATCGGCTTGCCGTAATAAGCTCTGCTCCGCAGTTGCGGCAGTGCATGCCGTGGAAATTACTGTCGTTCATTGTTCGTCACCTCGTCCGTTGTGTCGGGGAGAATGCCGCTTGGGGTTATGCTGTTGGTAGTAAAGGTGGTAATACCGCAGGCATAAAGCTCGGCAAGCCTTTCCGGGTCGTCAATAGTCCATGTGGCAAGCCTGAGTCCTGCATCGGTGAATTTTTTGATTTCTTCTGCCGTACCTGCTTTGTTTCCGTTAAATGAAACTCCGATTGAAGAGTCGGTAAGAGCTGTTTGCAGCGTTTCATCACTGAGGTCCGATACCAGCCAGTAGATTTCAACACCGACATTGAACAGCGAGGTTTCGCGCGATTCTATGAGTCGGGATATTTCCTCAGCCTGTGCACGGTCAAAGGTGATGATTGTGCAGTCACCCGAGCGGTAACCTGTAAAGTCCAGAAGGTCTCTTATAAACTCTGTTCCGCTTTGCTTGATTTCGATTACGGGGTGAAGCCCTAGCTCGTCGCAGGTGCGCAGCATATTTTCGTAAGTCGGTATTGTAACTCTGCCGAATTTCTTTGCGGTTGGTGTGTCGATGTTGAAGTTAAGAAGCTGCTTGTAGGTCATATCGCTGACCTTGCCCTTGCCGTTTGTGGTGCGCTTGATATCTTCATCGTGCATTAAAACCCAGATTCCGTCTGCTGTCTGTCTGATATCAAATTCAATTTTTTCATATCCCAGCTCGGCTGTTTTCTGCGCCGCTTCAAGAGTGTTTTCGGGAGCAAGCACGTTCATTCCTCTGTGAGAAATGAGCGTAACGGAATCGGTATTGTCGATTCCTGCATCGGCAAGAGCTGTGACTTTATCTGCATTCAGACGCAGTATCAGCAGGATTACTGCCGCTATGACAATAATTCCGCCGACGATTGCCGCAGGTATAATGATTCTTTTGTTCTTAACTGAAGCTTTCATATTTTTCACCGATTTCGGTTTTTATTTTTCGGGTGAGAAAAAGACTGTTCTTGTGAATGGGTCGGAGAGAATCTTTCCTCTGCGTGAATATTCAATCTGTATTTCAAGCAGTCCGCTGACAGAAGTGTCAACGGTGAGCTCTTTTGCTTGGTTTTTCTTGATTATAAACTTCTTGGGAAGCTCGACCTTTTTTTCGTTTACGGTGACGGATTCAATTTCAAGTGTGCTGCCCGAGATGTTTTTGATGAGCAGAGTATTACTGCCCTGTGAATAGAAGCCCGATTTTTCACCTTTGAAGCAGGCGTAAACGCCGTCGAGCGGAGACTGAGCCAGCTCAAACTGAGGGAACCTCGGGTCGGAATGTACGTCCTTGATGTTGTCGGTAAGGAGCAGCTCAAGAAGCAGCTCTCTCGTATATACATCCCACCAGCTCTGGTTGTGGTACTGACCGTAATTGAACCATGTGTTCTCGGGCAGGAAGCAGGTGGAAGCATCGAGCGACTGTGTGGGTGCAATGTGGTTGTGAGTCGGGTCTTTGCAGGTTGTGTTCAGCTGAGCATAGCCCTCGGGCAGATGCTCGCCGTAGGGTACTGTTGTTGCACCTGAAAGATTCTCTGTGTTGATAATGAAGTCAGAATCAATCGGTGCACCTGTGCCAAGCCTTGTGCCGTAATTTGAGAGAATGGCTATATTGACACCGGCATCCTTTGCACGCTGAAGCCCCTCAGCCATATTCGGCAGACATTCATAGTGCATTTTGTCTGCCTTGGCAAGGATGTTTGCGTTCTCAACAGGGTCAAGGTAGACATCGCGCAGTTTGTTGTATGAATCTCTGTCCATAAGGTCCCACACACTGCCGAAATAGATGGCGTGGGGGAGCAGAACCTCGTTGAACGCTGTTTTAAGCACACTGTTGAGGAATTCTGCGGGCATGAGTTTACCGAGCCAGCGCAGGTCAAGCTCAATGTGGAGCATTACACAGCCGAAACGGAGAAGCTCGCAGATGTCAAACTCAACCGGGTCACTGCCGAGCAGCTCCATAACAAGGCTTGTTCCGCCGATAGCAGGGGAGTTGAGTACTGCGTTGTCAACCTTACCGTTGGTGCCGTAGTAGTAAAGATAGGTTGCGGCAAGCTGACCGCCGTGGCTCATACCGTAGAGGTCAATTTTGTCGCTGCCTGTATATTCGAGAACTTCGTCAATGAAGCTGTCGAGATGTGCGCTGTTGTCGATCTGACTTCTGCGCCAGTCGGTATTGAAGATGAAAATCTGTTCCTCTGGAACGGTTTTGCTGATATCTTCAATAAATTCACCCTCGGTCATGGGCAGATATTTGCCGTCTTTTTCGGTGTTGATATATTTTACCGAAGCCTCTTCGACGTAGTAGGGGTAGGAGGAGATGTTATATTTTGATGTTCCGTCGGGCTTCATTGAAATATCGTCAATAAGCTCTGCGGAAATTTCCCTGAAGCATTCAACAAAAGGCTCAGGGTTGCCGTCGGCGTAATCTGCCAGACCGGAAAAGATATCAAATAAGTTGGTTATAAGTTTCTTTACAAGGTCTTTGGGGTTTATGCCCCAGACTTCTTCTTCTGTTTCAAGTCCTCTGTCTCTTACGAGGATAGGGCCTGAGTAGCCCTGAATAAATACGATAGGATGTCCGTCCCATTCAAATGAGGGTGACTCCTGCTCTGCGTGTATCGAAACCGCTGTCGAGCAGAAGATAAGGACAGCGCAAAGAAAAACACAGATTATCTTTTTCATTTTTTCATTTACTCCTTTTTGCCTGGAAAAACGGGTGGATTATGCTGCTGTAAAATAAACTTGCTTTGTGAAGGGTGCTGCAAGAGGTGATCCCTGACGGGTGAAAACAATCTCTATGCAGATAAAGCTTTCGTCGGAAACACCCTTGCAGGGGATTTTTATTTCCTCACCGGGTGCGACTGTCTTTTTGCCGTCGGCTTCAAATTCACAGCCGTCAGCTTTGATTGATCTGATATTCAGGGTATGTTCAAGTGAGAGATTGCGGATTATGAGCGTGTCACTCTCGCTGTTGAATCTGCCCGATATCTCGTTTGAGAATTTTGCATGTATTGCATCTACGGGGCACTGTGCCGTTTCAAACTGAGGATATGCAGGGTCGGAATATATGTCGGTTATATCGTCTGTGAGCAGGAGCTTGAGGAGCAGCGAGAGCGAGTAGCTGTCGTATGCTGCCTGTCCGTGATACTGTCCCTGAATAAACCATGTGTTTTCGGGAAGATAAGCGCAGCTTGCATCAATTGTGCGTGAGGGTGAGATGTGGTTGTGTGTTGCATCTGAGCATACCGTGTGATTTGCCTTGTAGCTGTCTGCAAAGTGCTCACCAAAGGCTGCGGTGTGTGCGCCGGATGTGCTTGAGGTGTCAATGACGAAGTCTGCATCAATCGCTTCGCCCGAGCCGAGCCTTGTGCCGTGGTTTGACATAATGCTGATGTTTACGCCTGCTGCCTGAGCGGCTCTGAGACCCTTGCCGATGTTTGCCATACAGTCAAAGTGCATCTTGTCTGCTTTTACGATAATGCCGTTGTTCAAGAGCGGATTGAGATGCTTTTCTTTGTAGGTGATATAGGTTTCAATGTCCATAAAGTCCCATATGCTTCCGAAGCGGAGTGCTGTGGGCTGGAACACCTCGACGAAAACTACCTTGAGCAGTTGGTTGAGAAACTCACCGGGAAGAATTTTTCCGAGGAATCTCAGATCGGTTTCCGTGCGGAGCATGACCGAGAGGAAACGGCTGATTTCGTCCATACTGAAGTTTGCCGCACCGTCACCGAGCAGACCGTTGACAATGCTTGTGCCCTGTATTGCAGGCACGTTGAGTACAACGTTGTCTACTTCGTTTTCCGTGCCGTGATAGTAGAGGTAGGTTGCCGCAGTCTGTCCGCCGTGGCTGAGTGCGTAGATATCAACCTTATCTTTACCTGTAATGCGAAGCACTTCGCCGATAAACCAGTCAAGACGCTCTGCAATTTCAATCTGACCTTTACGCCAATCGGAATTGAAAACAAAGAAGTATTCATCGGGTACTGTTTTTCTGATTTCGTCTGTTATGGCAACTTCGGGAATATAGATTTCCTGTCCGTTTGCAACGAGGGTTGAAGCACGGGCTTCCTCTGCATAGTAAGGGAAGGTTGTTATGTTGTGCTTTGAAGAGCCGTCATCAAGGCAGGCAAGACCGTCAAGCTTGCCTTTGGCAAGGTCGGCAAAGCTGCTGATAAGCAGACTGCTGTCGCCGAAAATATACATAACGATGCCTGCGACTATGCCGGGTAATGCAGTGAGGATTTTTGTGATATCAAATTCTGAACCGGGGCCGAGGATTGTTTCTTCGGTTTCAAGACCCTTGTCTTTGATGAGCGGAGAGCCTGTGTAGCCCTGGATGAATATTACGGGGTCACCGTCCCATTTGGCTGCGGCTTCTTCTGCCTGTGTAGGTATTATTGCAATACCGAAAACCATTGCGAGGCAGAGAATGATGCTTATAAGCTTTTTCATGAAATCGCCTCCGCTTCAGCAGAATTCTTCTTGAGTGCTTTTGAAAGGAATATGAGCGGAATGAAAATTACAACGCCGATTACAGCAGCTGCAAGGAAAATATGAGGTGCTGGAGTTGCAAGAACTTCGCCGTAATCGTTGACATAGGTTGTTACGGAGTATGTGTTTGATATCTTTTCGGCAACAGAAGGGCCGATAAGCATAGGAAGAAGAACCGAGAATATCATTCTTATGCCCTGGAGCTGACCTGTTTTGTCTTCGGGAGTGAAGTCACGTACGGCAGCGCCGAGCATAATCATAAGCAGGCCGTAGCCGACGATTGTGACGAGTGCAGCGAATATAAAGTAGAGAATATTGTCATCTGCAAAGAATACAAGCACAAGACCGATGATGTAGAGAATTGCCGCAGGGAAGAGATAGGGAGCTTTTCCTTTTTTGTCGCTCATAATGATGATGTAGACGAGAATTGCAACCATCATTGCAAAAAAAGCTGCGAGAATGGCAATTGTACCGGGTGTGAGCATTGAGCCGAGGGCGGACATATCGAGGTGCTGAGCAAGATAGATAAAAATATAGGGGAAGAAAACCTGGCTCGATACGGAGAAAATACCCATACAGACAAGCGAGAGATAAAGGCGCTTGTTGTTTTTGATAACATTGGGCTTGAAGCCGTAGACAAGGGTTTCGACGAAACCTGCGGTTGTCTTAACATTTGTTCTGGATTCCTTTATTGTGAAAATACCGATGATACCGCAGATTGTAACAACAGCACCGAGAACAAGGAAATAAATAGAGTATTCTCTCTGACCTACGCTTTTGTTGTCACCGAAAATTGCACCGAATGATCCGGTAACGGCAAGTGTTGCAACAACGGGAATAACGGCGAGGAGTGATTCGATCTTTGATCTGTTTGAGGATGTTCCAATATCTGTTACCCATGCGTTGAAAGCGGCATCGTTACTTGTTGAACCCATAAACGTCATAAGGCCGTCCATAATGATGACAAGCAAAACGGTTGCCGAAACTGCTGCACCGACATCGGTCCCTAAGATCTTAGCTATGAATTCCGGGTTGATGATTGCGAAAGAAATAACCGTCAGACCCCAGAGGATATAGCCTGCACAAATGAAAATTTTTCGTTTGTTTACCTTGTCGCTGAGGCTGCCCATAAAGAGCGTTGTGAGGAAGGCAACGATGGCGCTTACACCAATCATAACAGAGATATCGTGCATATCACCGCCGATTTTTAGCATATAGAGGTTGAAAAAGTTGTTTTCTACTGCCCATGCAACCTGTCCCATAAATCCGAACATGATCAGGTTGAGCCAAAGGCTGAACGAGAGCTTACCGCTTTTTGCTTTTGCCATTTTGAAATCCGCCTTTCTTGTAAGCCTGCCTGCAGACAGACTCCAACTAATAAATAATTATTATATATAATATCAAATAATTTAGGAATCGTCAATAAAAATAAATTAAAAAAATTACTTCACTTTTGCAAAATTTGTGCTATAATAAAACAGTATACCTTGCAACACCTATAAAAGAGTTCCGGGAGGAATAAACAAATGGCACTTGAAAAAATTCTTGTTGTAGACGACGATACCAATATCTGCGAGCTTCTCAGGCTCTATATCGAAAAGGACGGATTTACGGTAATCATCGCAAATGACGGAGCAACAGCAGTTAAAATGTTCCGTGAGCAGCAGCCTGATCTTATGCTGCTCGATATTATGCTGCCCAAGCTCGACGGCTGGCAGGTTTGCCGTGAAATCCGCAAAACCTCCGATAAGCCGATCATCATGCTCACCGCCAAGGGCGAAACCTTTGATAAGGTGCTCGGGCTTGAACTCGGCGCAGACGATTACATAGTAAAGCCCTTCGACACAAAAGAGGTTGTTGCAAGAATCAAGGCGGTTCTTCGCCGCTCAGTTGCATCTTCTGCTGTTGCCGCAGTTCAGGAGGTTCAGTACGACAAGCTGCTTATCAACCTTACTAATTACGAGCTTCGTGTGAACGGCGTTCAGGTAGATACTCCGCCCAAAGAGATGGAACTTATCTATCACCTTGCAAGCAACCCGAACAGAGTTTACACCCGTGACCAACTTCTCGATGAGGTATGGGGCTTCGATTATTACGGCGATTCACGTACGGTTGATGTCCATGTCAAGCGTCTTCGCGAAAAGCTTGAGGGCGTTTCCGACAAGTGGGAGCTCCGCACCGTATGGGGCGTCGGCTACAAATTTGAAACCAAGGAATAATTATGAGCCGAATCGTTAGATTAATCAGAAAAAAACAGAGGAAGATGTCGCTTCGTGCGAGATACTCCCTTATGTTTACCTCAATAATTCTTGCCTGCTTCCTGCTGCTCAGCGTTTCCTTTGTAGTTTTTGCAGGCAACTACTGGTACAAGCAAAAGTCGCAGCTCCTTACCGAAAATGCGCACAATGTTGCACAGTCGGCATCGGATCTGCTGTCGAGCGGTTATATTTCAATGTTCGGTGACGGCGATTCTATTGCTGCTCTCGGTGCTTCGCTTTCGCTTATCTCCACTTCGATCAATGCAGATGTATTTATCTGTGATACTACGGGACACGTTATTATGTGCCGTGACTTCCTTGAGGACGGAATTGTTGTTACCGAGGCTTGCGATTATCACGATAATCTGCTCGTTACAAAATCGGTTCTTGATAATACCTTACTCGAGTCTTATTCAACCGTCAGCCGTCTTGGCGGTCAGCTTAACGAATCGCACTTCATTTCGGGCGAGCCCGTAATGGTTTCGGGTCATACGGTTGCGCTTGTATTTGCCATCGCTCCCGTTACCAATGTTTTTAACGATTTCGTTTTACCGATTATTAATCTGCTTCTGATTTCGCTCCTTGTCGTGATGCTGTTTGCCGCCCTTGCGGTTTACTATGCGTCACACGCAATGACTAAGCCTCTCCAGAAAATGGCAGATGTTACACGCAGCTATGCGTCAGGTGATTTTACTCCGCGTGTCAAGCTCAAGCGTGAGGATGAGCTTGGCCAGCTTGCCGATTCTTTCAACAAAATGGCAAGCAGTCTGGCGCAGCTTGAAAGCTCACGCCGCAGCTTTGTTGCAAACGTTTCTCATGAGCTTAAAACGCCTATGACCACAATCGGCGGCTTTATCGACGGTATGCTCGACGGTACGATACCGCCCGAAAGGCAGCCCTATTATCTTCAGATTGTGTCCGAAGAGGTAAAGCGTTTGTCGCGTATCGTTGTTTCTATGCTCAACCTTTCCAAAATTGAAGCAGGTCAGCTCGACCTTAATTTCAGCGATGTGGACCTTTCAGCAATGATACTCAACACTTTCCTGACACTTGAACAAAAAATCAGCGACGGAAAGATCGAAATACGCGGTCTTGATGTTCTCGGTCAGCATACTGTAAGGGCGGATAGCGATATGCTCAGCCAGGTTGTTTATAACCTTGTTGACAATGCCGTAAAGTTTACGCCCGAAAACGGTTTTATCAACGTAAGCATTACAGAAACAGAAGACGGTACACAAACCCATATAATCAACAGCGGTACGGGAATTGCACCCGATGAGCTGGAGAAGATTTTTGAACGTTTCTATAAAGTTGACAAGTCACGCAGCGCTCACGCAAAGAGCACAGGCCTCGGACTTTATATTGTAAAAAGTATACTCGAGCTTCACGGCGGAAAAATATATGCGGAAAGTATGGAGGGCAGATATACCGAATTTGTATTCACTCTTCCGAAATCCGTGCAATAAAAACCGCAAAAAATGTTAAAAATATATTCACACACACGAAAAGTGAATATAAAACACATTATATACTATGAACTCACAACCCTAGAAGGAGAGAGTTAATTAAAATGGACGAATTCAATAACTTCGGCGAAACAAACGATACACCGGAAACTCCGGCTCCGGTACAGCCCGAGCCGACACCCGCACCTGTTGATCAGCATGAAAGCCCTGCGCCTGAGCAGACACAGGGCGGCGGAGAGGTATTTCCTCCCAGACCGCCGTATGCAGAACAGGGCAATCCGTATCAGCAGTATTACGGTTATCAGTACCCGCCTCAGCCTCCGGTCGATGACAAGGCTAAAAAAACAAACAAAAAATGGCGCAAGATATTCTGTGCTGTGCTTGCCATAGCAGTGATTGTCAGCGCGGTTGCAATTCCCGTTTCGCTCAATAAGTCGGGCGACAGGGATTTATTTGCTCCCGAGGTGACAACCCCTGATGGGGAAGAGGTCACAAAGAATGAAGATGCACCTATGCTCGAAATTGAAAAAACGCCTGTTGAAAATGCTGTTGTTTCAGGTAAGCTTACCGCAGAGCAGGTGTATGAGAAAATTTCAGGCATCAATGTTGCGGTTATGGTTTACCGTAATAATTCCCTCTACACCGAGGGTACGGGCATAATCATGAAAGAGGATTCGGCAGGCCGCTACACATATATCCTTACCTGTGCCCATGTCATTTCCGATGCGGGCGTCAAGATTGTTGTTCAGTTTGAAGACGGTCAGCGCTTTGACGCACAGATTGTAGGTTATGACGAGCGTACCGATATAGGCGTTCTGCGTATTGAGGAAACGGGCTTTACCTGTGCTGAGTTCGGCGATTCTGATTCGCTCAAGGTCGGAAGCACCGTATATGCAATAGGCAATCCCGGCGGTTCAGCCCTTTTCGGAACCTTTACCGACGGTAAGATTTCGGCAATCGGCAGAAATATTACAAGCAGTATCGGTTACGATATGGTCTGTATTCAGCACAATGCCGCAATCAGCCCCGGTAATTCGGGCGGTGCGCTCGTAAATGAGTACGGTCAGGTTATCGGTATCAATTCTGCAAAAATTGCCGCTACCGAGTTTGAGGGTATTTCTTTTGCAATCCCGATTACTCAGGCACAGCAGATTATTAACAATGTTATTACCTACGGATATGTTCCCGGCAGACCGAAGCTCGGTATAAGCTATGTCGCAAACGATTCTTCTTCTATCAGCGGCATTTACAGTATGGCTGTGCAGATGATGGGGCTTCCCAGCGGTTCACTCGTTATTTATTCGATAGATTCCGCTTCTTCACTTACAAATACCGAAGCTCAGCCCGGTGATATGATTACGGCTGTCAACGGCAAAAAGCTCGATACTGCCGATGTTCTTCTTGAAACAATTGAAAAATCCAAGGTCGGTGATGTTCTTGAGCTGAGCATTTTCAGAATTGAAACTACCGGCGGCAAGTATTCCACTTCGGAATTTAAGGTAAAGGCTAAACTTGTTGAAGAAAAGAATACGCCTAAAGAAGAGGAAACAACAACCAGAGGTGTCTACGGAAACGACGGCGGCTACGGTTTCGATTTCGGTTTTGACTTTGGTTTTTAATTATTAAATAATTTGAGGATGTAAAAATTATGAACAGTTCTGTCTTTGAAAAGACGAAATATTTTATTATTGATATGGACGGCACCTTTTATCTCGGCGGTGAGATAATCGAGGGTGCAGATACCTTTATTGACAAGGTTCTCGCAACGGGCAGAGATTTCAGATTCTTCACAAACAATTCATCTAACAATGTTGAGGTTTGCTGTGAAAAGCTCAAGAAAATGGGCTACCCCGTTTCAGAGGATAAGATCATAATTTCAACTCATGTCACGGCAGATTATCTCAACAGAAATCACAAGGGTGAAAGAGTATATCTTCTCGGCAACGAAAGGCTGACAAACGATTTTGTCAAGGCGGGAATCAACCTTGTTGACGAAAATCCCGATGTTGTGGTGCTCGGCTTTGATACCACGCTAACCTATGAAAAAATCAATAAAGCGGCAAATTATATCGCTAACGGTGCGGTTTATATCGCAACCCACCCTGATTTCAACTGCCCGATGGCAAACGGTTTTATGCCTGATACTGGTTCTATGATTGAGCTTTTTGCCGCTTCAACAGGCAAGCGACCGCTTGTTATGGGCAAGCCTATGACTCAGACTGTCGATTATGTAACTTCGCTTCTCGGCTGTGAAAGAGACGAGATTGCTTTTGTTGGTGACCGACTTGCTACCGATATTGCAATCGGTGCAGACCACGGTGTACCATGTGCACTTGTTCTCAGCGGCGTTACCACAATGCAGGAGTATGAAGCTGCAGGAATTCCTGCGAGCGTTGTTGTTGATGATCTGGCAGCTTTGAAGGAATATATTTGAGATTATTCGGATAGGGGTGTGTACTATGTTGGCAGATAATCTGAAAAAGTTCAGAAAGCAGGCAGGCTTAAGGCAGGAGGATATTGCAAGGGTGCTCGGTCTTGACCGTTCGGCTTATTCGTATTACGAAACGGGACGTGCAGAACCAAGCATTACGAATATAAAAATAATAGCAAAGATGCTCTGTGTCGATTTCAATGCCTTGCTCGGATATGAAACTCCTGTCGGTGTGGTTGAACTGAACAATGATCAGCAGGCAGGCTATCAGCCTCAGTCGGCTGAGGAATATGATATTGCAAAGTTTACCGCTGACGAAAAGCTTTTGCTGGCATATTACCGTGCCTCAGAGGATAAGAAAAGGATTATTGATACCGTCAAATCGCTTTATGAGGCAGAAATTGTCGAATAAAGGTAAGAATAATAAGAAAAGAAGAGGGGTAATACTATGTTTTGTAAATTCTGTGGCTCGCAGATAGAAGACAATGCTGTTATCTGTCCGTTTTGCAATAAGCAGCTTGATGCAAGCGTGAGTAATGAGCCTAAGGCTGCAGCTCCCGTAAAGAAAAAATTATTTGAAAAAACCGAAAAGTCAGAAGGCGGAAATCCTCTCAATCCCAAGGCGAAGGGCTACGCCGCAATTGCATCTGCTCTCATAGCTTTTCCTGCATTTCTCTGCCTGGTGCTTGACTATGTAGGTCCGCCCGAATGGTTTCAGGGAGTTATAAGATTTTTCTCTCCCGATTACGCAGGTGCTCAGCACGGCGTCATCACTTGGTCGGCTTATCTTCTTGGTTTGCTGATGTGCCTTTGGATGGCTGTTGTTCTTCCTGCAATCAAGCCCAAGCGCCCTGCGGTTACTGTATGTATATGTCTTGCGGTTATTTCGCTTTATCTGTTGCTGTTGGCTTATGTCAACCACAATGCAGGTTGGTACATAAACTATGTTCTTCCCATTTGCCTCATGCTTACCGTTTCTTCGGCAATAGTGAGTATACTGATTGCTTATAAGGTAATCCCTGCAAGTCACATCGCTTCTGCAATCGGTATTCAGGCGGCCCTGCTTTGTGTCGGATTTGAAATTCTGTTTGATATCAATATCCGCCAGGCAGTCAACCTTCGCTGGTCGCTGATTCTTGCGGTTGCTCTGATTGGTACAATCATAGTTTACGAGGCTGTGAACTACGCAGTGCGCATAAATAAAAAGTAATAAAATCCTAAATAATCTCAGACAGCGGTTGTTCCGATAAGGAACAGCCGCTGTTTTCAGTTATTCTATAAGCATTTCTTTTGCAACACCTGCGCTGATTTCTGCAACCGTGTTTGACATTATGGTTATGCCGCTGTCGGTTTCGTTTGTCTTGGTTTGCTGTGCGTGGACAAAGGCTTCACTCAGCATTTCGGATTTTTTGCCGAGATAGGCTTCTGCGGCGGAAAGCCGAAGCTCTTCGTCACTTAGTGTTTTGCTTTCGGGTGTGAGAGTACGGTAGGTTTCAACTGTGAATGCGAACGGCATTGATTTGCCGTTGATAACAAGAGTGTGTCTGCGTGAGAGCGTCGGCTTGTTTTCACCGCTCTTTCCGAGCGGTATATCAAAGCCAAGGATGTGAAATGTCACTTTTTTCTTTTCTTCGGATATGGCGAGCGTGGGCATATTACGCTGTGTTACCGTTTCAAAGTCTATGTTTGTGCGAAGAAGCGCATAAGCCTCAGCGTGTTTGAATCTTACCGCACCGTCGCTCAGCTCAATGTAACCGCCTGCAAGAACTTCACCTGCCCTTACGGCTTCGCCGCTTTTGTACAGCTTTGTGCCGTGGTAAACCTCGAGCGTTACAATCTGTCCGTCAACCGTGCTCACAACGTTGCACGGTGCAGCGGTGTTCGGCTTTGTCGGCTCGGGTGCATGCTCGGAAACCTTCACCTGTATGCAGGAGCCGATAAGGTTTACCGTCAGGTATGAGAGGTCAGGCAGCTTTTCAAGTGAGTAAAACCTTGCGTATGCAGGGTCAATGCTCTTTCGCAAAGCACCGTGTCTGACGCCTGCCTGTTCGAGCACCTCAAGTATCTGCTCGTCTGTAACTCTGTTATTACCGCTGATATCAATGCTCCACACCATTGTGGACATAACCGCAAGGAAACTCACGGCAAAAACTGCGGCATAGAGCAGACCTACTCTGCGGCGGTGCTTTGCCGCAAAAAAAGGCAGACCGTGTTTCTCATTTATTTTCGTTATTGTACCCGACCGTACAGCGCAGGTTTTTATTTTTTTGTAGTGCTTTACGCTTGTGCAGGCGGTAAGTATGTCCTCTTTTATATCAAGGTTCCACAGAAGAATTCCGTTCTTTGCGCACAGGTTTATGAAACGCTCGTGAAATCCGTCACTTGCCGTAAAGCTGACATAACCGAAGAAAAGCCGATAAAGCTGAAGAAATATCACTTGCTCTGTTCCCTCCGCTCAGCTGAACTGTATGCTCAGAAAATTGCCCCTTATAACCGTTTGTTCACAGTCAAAGGCGTTCATCGAAAGTCCGTCGCCGCAGAAAGAGGCACAGATTTTTCCGAGGTTGAGCGTGATTTTATCCTCGGAATATTCAATAATTCCCTTGCATCCGTCAATAATCGCCTCTTCGTTGCCGATAAGGTCAATCTGTGCGTAGCCGTCAAAGGCTGCTTTTGGTAAGCCGGAGCTTTGAATGAGTCTGGCTTTTATGTTGTCTGTGTTCACCGTTTCGATCACCTCTTTGGTAATATATGCCGCTTGGCTGCAATAAAATTACATGGGGTGATTTGAATTGAAAATAAAGAGTGGCAAGGGCTTGTCGGTGCTGACTATGTGCTTTGTTACGGCTCTTGGTGTTCTTATTGTGCTCAGACCTCAGGCAGTGCTGGAGGGTGTGCGCTCGGGGCTGGAAACCTCTGTTGGCGTAGTTGTGCCGTCGCTTTTTCCGTTTTTGGTCATCAGCTCATTTGCCGCAAAAGTGTCGGCAACAAAGTTTTTTGAACCGATAGCCGCACCGATTATGCGGTGTATTTTCCGTTTGCCGCCGCAGGCTTTGCCTGCTGTTGCTTTCGGGCTCGTCGGCGGTTTTCCTGTCGGCTGCTCGGTTGCTTCTCAGCTTTATTCCGACGGAAAAATCAGCCGTGAGCAGGCACAGCGGCTTTCACTTTTTTGCGTAAATCCGGGTCCTGCCTTTACTGTTACCGCTGTCGGTGCAGTTATGCTCGGCAGTACAAAGGCCGGGTGGATTATGTTTGCGGCACTTTCTCTGGCGGCTCTTACTGTCGGTGCGGCGCTCAGGTTTATTGCACCTAAGCCCGATGCGGCTGAATATACGAGCGAAACCGATATGCCGTTTTCTGCCGCACTTGTTGAGGCTACGGAGAGAAGCGCGGTTTCGATAATTAAAATATGTGCGTGGGTTACTCTTTTTGCCAGCGTTTTTTCCTTGCTTTCTCAGGCAAAAATCAGCCCTGCGCTGATGTCCGCTCTCAGGTGCATACTCGAGGTTACGGGCGGCTGTGCTGAAACTTCAAAAACGGGAAATATCTATACGGTGGCGGCAACTCTGGGCTGGTCGGGACTCTGTGTCATTTGCCAGATTATGGGTGATGTGAAAAAAATCGGCACTCCGATTGGTGTGCTTCTCGCATTCCGTGCCGTACACGCAGGTCTTGCAACGGTGATTTGCTGTGGACTTCTCAAGCTGTTTCCGCTTGAAACTTCGGTTTTTCTTACCTTTACGGGTGCTGCCGGCGGCGAATTTTTCTCAACCTCTGCTCCTGCGGCGGTGGCTCTGCTCGGGCTGTGTGCGGTTTTTGTAATTGACCTTGATAGAACCAGAAAAATGTGTTAATATAGGCACGTGGAGGCGAGAAGAGTGAAGAAAAAACTGCTTAATCTCAAATCAATTGATAAAATCTGTGCCAACTGTGCATACGGCAGGCACGCACCCGGTGAGGAGAGTGTGCTCTGCGAGAAAAAGGGCGTAATGCTCAATACTTCCTCATGCCGAAAATTCAAATATGATCCCCTCAACCGTACACCTGCACGCCCGATGACAATGGGTGAATTTTCACCTGAGGACTTTGTACTGTGAGGGTACTGGTTGCACCGGATTCGTTCAAAGGCTCAATGTCTGCCGTTGAGGTATGCGATACGGTAAGGCAGGCGTTGAAAGCCTCGGTTCCCGATTGTGAGGTTGACTGTATTCCGGTTGCCGACGGCGGTGAGGGCACTGCGGACAGCTTTGCTTTTGCCTGTGGTGCAAAAATGCATAAGGCAGAGGTAACTGGACCCGATTTCAGGCGTGTTGAGGCTGATTTTGCGGTTATGGGTGATACGGCTGTTATAGAAACTGCCAAAGCGTGCGGACTGCCTTTGGTCGGTGATAAAAACGATCCCGTTTCGGCAACAACCTTCGGTGTCGGTGAGCTTATTGTTTCCGCTCTTGATATCGGTTGCAGAAAGATAATTCTAGGCATCGGCGGCAGTGCAACAAACGACGGCGGAATAGGCTGTCTGTCGGCACTGGGAGTGCGCTTTCTTGATGCGAAAGGTGATACGGTGAGTCCGAACGGACTCGGGCTGTACAATATGAAGAGCGTTGATATCAGTGGTATGGACAAACGGCTGAAGGAATGTGAATTTACCGTTCTTTGCGATGTTGAAAATCCGCTGTACGGCGAAAACGGAGCGGCGTTTGTTTATGCGCCGCAAAAGGGTGCTGACAAAGGAAAGGTGCTTTTTCTCGACAAGGCTCTGAAAAACTATGAAAGGGTTGTAAAAACCTCAATCGGTGCTGACTGTGCACTTCTGCCCGGCTCAGGTGCGGCAGGCGGTATGGGCTACGGATTTCGTGTTTTCTTAGGCGCAGTGCTCAGCAGTGGAGCTGAAACGATTCTTAACCTGTGCGGTTTTGATGAGCGTGCGGAATCAGCCGATGTGATAATAACGGGAGAGGGCAGGTTTGACAGCCAGAGTCTTATGGGAAAGATTACAGGCAGGGTGATTTCTGCGGCAAACGGTAAGCCCGTAATTATGCTGCGCGGTATCAGTTTGCTTAAAGAGGCTCGGGGTGTGAGCGCTGTTTTTGAAACAAATCCTGAGCATTTGCCGTTTGAAGATGTTCTTCCGAACTGCAAAAAATCGCTGTACAGAGCGGTTTTTGAGGATGTTGCAGGCTTTTTGAAAAAAATTGAAAAAAACTCTTGACAAGTTTGTTTTGTAGTGGTATTATGTACAAGCACTCTGCGAGACAGAACTTGCAGAACAGTTGGTGTTTATGACATTGAGGGTCCACCCGTTCCCATTCCGAACACGGTAGTTAAGCTCAATCGTGCCGAAAATACTTGGTGGGTCACCGCCCGGGAAGATAGGTCGTTGCCAACACTTAAAGCAGTCATCCAAAAGGATGGCTGTTTTTTTCTTGCATTTTTTGCTCTTTTAATTAATACTTGCAAAATTATAATTTATGTGTTATAATAATCGCTAATTGAATACCAAACGCTGTGAAAAAGCATAAGTAAGCATCTGTACCTACAATGCAGACAGAGAATCCGTGCCGCAGGCTGGAAGCACGGTTGCGTTGGCAGAGTGCCGAATTTCACTTTGGAGCGGTGCGGCTGAAGGCTTTGCTGTGTAGGCTGCAACGGTTTGCCGCCGTCAAAGGGCAGAAAAGTGTCCGTCCGTTTCGGGCGGGAATCCGGGTGGTACCGCGGAAGCAGAATTACGGCTTTCGTCCCTTTCAAGGGGCGAAGGCTTTTTATTTTTTGATATTAACTGAAAGGATGATAGATTTTGAAGGAACAGTTAAATGCTATTGCTCTTGAGGCAAAGGCTGCCGTTGAAGCGGCTTCCTCCAACGCAGACCTTGAGGCTCTGCGCGTAAAATACCTCGGCAAGAAGGGCGAGGTAACAGCAATCCTCAAGCAGATGGGTAAGCTCTCTGCAGAGGAAAGACCCGTTATCGGTCAGCTTGCCAACGAGGTCAGACAGGCTATCGAGGCTCAGCTTGAAGCAAAGGTCGGTCAGATCAAGGCTGCAGAGCTTCAGGCAAGACTTGTCGGCGAAACTCTTGATGTTACAATGCCCGGTGAAAAGGTTGCACTCGGTCATAAGCATCCGCTTTCAATAGTTCTTGATGAGGTTAAGGAAATTTTCCTCGGCATGGGCTTTGAGGTTGCAACAGGTCCCGAGGTTGAGTGGGATTACTATAACTTTGAGGCACTCAATATCCCCAAGGAGCATCCTGCCCGTGACACTCAGGATACATTCTATATTACAGAGAATATGCTTCTGCGTACTCAGACTTCTCCCGTACAGATCAGAGTTATGGAAAACAAGAAGCCCCCGATCCGCATTATCGCTCCCGGCAGTGTTTACCGTTCCGATGCGGTTGACTCAACTCATTCTCCCTTCTTCCACCAGATTGAAGGTCTTGTTGTAGATAAGGGCATCACAATGTCTGACCTCAAGGGCTGTCTGTTCGATTTTGCAAAAAGACTTTACGGCGAGGATACAAAAATCCGTCTTCGTCCTCACCATTTCCCGTTCACCGAGCCTTCATGTGAAATTGACGTAACTTGCTTCCGCTGCGGCGGTAAGGGCTGTCCTTTCTGTAAGGGCGAGGGTTTCGTCGAGATTCTTGGCGGCGGTATGGTTCATCCGCAGGTTCTCAAGAACGGCGGTGTTGACCCCGAGGTTTACAGCGGCTTTGCTTTCGGTGTGGGTCTTGAGCGTCTTACACTTTTCCGCTTTAATATTGACGATATGCGTCTGCTGTTTGAAAACGATATGCGTTTTCTCGGTCAGTTTTAATATGTGTAACCGCTGATTGAATTGAATTTACGATTCTCAGCGGCCATTTTCCCGTCATAATTATTCAAAAAAACTATCTAGCTGATAATCATAACCCGATTTATTCAGCGGTTACCTAAGGAGGAGAATAACTATGGTTTTATCAAAAAGATGGCTTCGTGATTACCTGAAGCTTGATGTTACAGATAAGGATTTTGCCGCTGCACTCACTCTCTCCGGCTCCAAGGTTGAGGGCTACGAGACAGAGGGCGAGGAGCTTTCCAATATCGTTGTAGGCAGAATTGAAGAAATTGAAAGACATCCCGATTCCGACCACCTCTGGATTTGCAAGGTCAATGTCGGTGCTGAGGAAAATCTTCAGATTGTTACCGGTGCACAGAATCTCAAGCAGGGCGACTATGTTCCTGCTGCACTTGATAATTCTGTTGTTGCAGGCGGCAAGAAAATCAAAAAAGGCAAGCTCAGAGGCGTTGAGAGCGCAGGTATGCTTTGCTCCCTTGGTGAGCTTGGTCTTACCGCTCACGATTTCCCCTATGCGATTGAAGACGGCATTTTTGTCCTCGGTGAGGATTGTGATCTTACTCTCGGCAAGGATATCCGTGATGCAATCGGCTTCAACGATGTTATCACAGAGTTTGAAATCACATCCAACAGACCTGACTGTTTGAGCGTTCTCGGTCTTGCAAGAGAGGCTGCAGTAACCTACGGTATGGATTTCAGCGAGCCTGTACCTGTTGTTGAACCCGGTGAGGGCGATGTCAATGAGCTTCTCAAGGTTTCAATTGAAGACCCCGAAAAGTGCTACCGCTATGTCGGCGGCGTCGTAAAGAATGTCAAGATTGAGCCGTCACCGCTCTGGATGCGTGAAAGACTTCGTGCCAGCGGTGTGCGCCCGATTAACAATATTGTTGATATTACAAACTTTGTAATGCTTGAGTACGGTCAGCCCATGCACGCTTTTGACCTTCGCTACCTTGAGGGTAACGAGGTTATTGTCCGCTGTGCAAAGGACGGCGAAAAAATTACAACTCTTGACGGCATTGAGCGTGAGCTCAGCTCCGATATGCTCGTAATTGCCGATACAAAGAAGCCCGTTGCCGTTGCAGGTATTATGGGCGGCGAGTACAGCGGAATTATGGACGATACAAATACAATCGTTTTTGAGTCTGCTTGCTTCAACGGTCCGAGCGTAAGAATGACTGCAAAGGCACTCGGTATGCGTACAGAGGCTTCATCACGTTTTGACAAACAGCTTGACCCCAAGGGCTGCCGCAAGATTCTTGAAAGAGCACTTCAGCTCGTCCAGCTTCTCGGCGCAGGTGAAGTCGTGAACGGCGTTGTTGATTGTGACTGCTCCGACAGTGAAGATTTCACTATGCCTTTCGAGCCTGAATGGGTAAACGGATTTATCGGCATTGATGTCAGCGCTGATGAGCAGAAGAAAATTCTTGAGCGTCTTGGCTGTAAGGTTGAGGATGGCGTGATTACAGTTCCGTCTTTCCGCGGTGACCTTCGCCACAAGGCTGATATTTCTGAGGAGATTGCACGCTTCTACGGCTATGACAACATCCCCGACAGACAGCTTGCAGGTGTTGCAACAGCTCAGTATACTCCCGAGCAGAAATTTGAGCGCCTTATGGGAGAAACAATGCTTGCCTGCGGTCTTTCTGAGCTTTGTACATTCTCGTTCATCAGCCCCAAGAGCTATGATAAGATCTGTCTGCCTGCAGACGGCGAAAAGCGCAGCTGTGTTGTTATCACAAATCCTCTTGGCGAAGATACAAGCGTAATGCGTACCACTCTTCTTCCCTCAATGCTTGAAACTCTCGCACGCAACTACAATAACCGTAACGCAAAAGCATACCTTTACGAAATCGGTAAAGAATACATTTATAACGGCACCGACAAGCTGCCCGATGAGCCTCAGGTTCTCTGCATGGGTATGTACGGTGCAGGCTGTAACTTCTTCACAATCAAGGGCGTTGTTGAGGAACTCCTCGAAAAGCTCGGCATTGAGAATTATGATGTTGTCGCCGTTAACGACAATCCCTCTTATCATCCCGGCAGAACTGCTGTTATCAGCAAGGACGGTATTACAATCGGTGTTGTCGGTGAGGTTCATCCTCAGGTGCTTGACAATTACTCAATCGGCACAAAGGCATATGCTGCAGAGATCAGCTTCGGTGCTTGCTTTGAGCTGAGCAACCTCAAGCGCACCTACAAGCAGCTTCCCAGGTTCCCGGCTCTCAGCCGTGACCTTGCTTGCGTCTGCGAGAAGTCAATGCCCGTTCTTACTCTTGAACGTGCTATTTCAGGCGCAGTAGGCAACACACTTGAAACAATTGAGCTGTTTGACGTTTACGAAGGCTCACAGATTCCCGACGGAATGAAGAGCGTTGCATTCAGCCTTAAGCTCCGTGCGGCAGATCGCACTATGACAGATGAAGAGGCCGACAGCGCAATGAAGCGTGCCGTAAAGGCTCTTGACAAGCTCGGCGTTTCTCTCAGAGCATAAATTTTGATTTAAGGTATTGTTTTATTAGCCGTAATGGTATATAATAAACTGTACTACATCTTCGGAGGTGTCATAAATGACCGATAAAACCATTAAATTTGATATTAGAGACGACCATGATGCTGAAATGCGTCGTACGGTGCAGGCTGTATATGATGCCCTTAAGGAGAAAGGCTACAACCCCATCAGCCAGATAGTAGGCTATATCCTTTCTGAAGACCCGACATATATCACGACCCATAAGAATGCACGCAGTATGCTCAGCAGGGTCGACCGTTATGAGCTGCTTCAGTCGCTCGTCCAGAACTATATCAAGAAATAAGGAGGGGAACCGACAATGGCAGAAAAGAAAAAAGCCAAGTTTCTCAGTTACAGAGGTAAGCCTCTTGTCCGCTGCGGAAATACAATTTATTACGGCAATATGTACGATCCGTATGTAATTTTGCTCCAGGTAGTCAGCACCAAAAAGGTCAACGACCTTGATGTTGCAGATAAGGTTACGGTGCAGCTTCTCAGCACCGATCCCGATGCACGTCCCAGAGAGAGAATTATCAAAAAGAGTGAGAAGAAGGGTCTTTATCAGGCAATGGATATCGGCTCAATCTGGCTTGACCTTGCTCTCAAGGGCAACAAATAATCACAAATAAAAAACTGCCTCACTGCATACAAATGCGGTGAGGTGTTTTTTATGGTTGTTAAACTGAGAAAAGGCTGGCTTTTTATGGCTGTCTGTGCGGCGGTTGCGGTTCTGGGTGCCGTGAAGCTTTGCAGTGCTTCGGTGCAGACCTCGGCTTCATCAGGGCTGACCGAGCTGCCTGTTGTAATGTACCACCAGCTGGCAAAAAGCAGTATGCGCGCAGGCCAATACTGCGTGACACTCAATGAACTTGAAAACGATCTGAAGTATATAAAGGATAAAGGCTATTCAACCGTTGATATTGAGCAGCTGCTTTCTCACGTCAAGGACGGTGAGCCTCTGCCCGAAAAGCCGATAATGCTGACATTTGATGACGGCTACGAAACAGTTTACAGCTATCTTCTGCCGTTGCTCGAAGAATACGGTATGTGTGCGGTGGCTTCTGTTGTCGGTGCATATACGGACCTTTTTACTCAGCTTGATGACCATACGCTCAGCTATTCATATATGAACTGGGATGAGGTCAGCGAGCTTGCAAACGGCGATACTATTGAGATACAAAGCCACAGCTATGATTTGCATAAGCTCAACAACAGCGGGCGTAACGGAGCAAAAAAGGTGAGTGGTGAGAGCATACACGAATATTCGGCGTTTCTCAATTATGACCTTGGAAAAATGCAGAGCCTGATGCTGGAGAAAACAGGCGTAAAGCCGACCGCGTTCACGTATCCTTACGGCTGTTATTCAAAGGAATCAAAGGATATACTCAAAAGTATGGGCTTTGAGGCTGCTATGGTGTGCGAAGCGAGGGTGAACTATATCGATACTGAAAATACAGATTGGCTTTTCAGAATAGGCCGCTTCAACCGACCGTCGGGTATAAGCTCTGCGGAGTTTTTCTCATCAATGGGTGTAAAATAAAAAAATCAGTGAAAATCCACAGCGGAATAATCACTGATTTTTGTTTTGCTTTTTAATTATTCCTCGTCGAGGAGCTTTTCAAGTGCTGCGAGCTTGACTGCAATGCACAGCAGATTCATAGCGTCACGAAGCTCGTCGAGAGAGGGGAATGAGGGAGCAATACGGATGTTTGTGTCCTTGGGGTCAAGACCGTAGGGGTAGGTTGCGCCTGCGTTTGTGAGAACAACACCTGCACGGCGGCAAAGCTCAACAACACGCTTTGCACAGCCGGGCATAACATCAAGGCTTACAAAGTAACCGCCCTTGGGCTTGGTCCATGTTGCAATTCCGCAGCCCTCAAGATCACGCTCAAGCGACTGAATGACAATGTCAAACTTCGGTTTGAGGATAACTGCGTGGCGCTTCATGTATTCACGAAGACCGTTTACGTCCTTGAGCACTCTTGCGTGGCGGAGCTGGTTGATTTTATCGTGGCCGATAATCTGGTTGTTCATACGCTGCTTGATCATGCGCACGTTGTTTTCGCTTGCGGAAACAACTGCAACGCCTGCACCGGGGAAGCTGACCTTAGAGGTTGATGCAACCTCAATAATCATATCTTCTGTGCCGTTCTTTGCAGCCTCGGGGAAAATGTTGAGGAGAGTGTCACCGTCTTCAACAATATCGTGAACAAAGTAAGCGTTGTCCCAGATGATTCTGAAATCCTTTGCGGCGGGCTTAAGTGCTGCAATGCGGCGCACCGTTTCATCGGAGAAGGTGTAGCCCTGAGGATTGGAGTACTTGGGAACACAGAACATACCCTTGACAGAGCTGTCCTTGACAAGCTCTTCGAGCACATCCATATCGGGGCCTGTTTCGAGCATGGGAACGTTTACCATCTCAATTCCGAAATACTCGAGGATTGAGAAGTGTCTGTCATAGCCGGGAACAGGGCAGGCAAACTTGATTTTGCCCTGAAGCAGCCAGGGCTCACAGCCTGCACCGTGTGTCATACACTGCGAGATGTAGTCGAACATAATATTAAGGCTTGAGTTACCGCAGACAATAATATTGTCGTTCTGTACGCCAAGTGCCTGAGCAAATATAGTTTTACATTCTTCAAGACCAGTGAGGTTGCCGTAGTTACGGCAGTCTGTGCCGTCCTCTGCCTTGTAGCCGTTGAGGGCATTGACACTGTCGAAAATATCCATGGACATATCGAGCTGAGTCGGGCTGGGTTTGCCTCTTGCCATATTGAGCTCGAGACCTCTTGCCTTGAAATCGTCATATTTCTGCTTTGCTTCTTCAAATTCAGCAAGCAGACGTTCTCTTGAAAGTTCACTGAAAAAAGACATTGTATCACCTATGTTATAGTATTACATTTTATATATCGGTTATTTATTTTACTATAATGATTATATTTTTGCAAGTTTATTTGTGTTTTCTTTCAATATTGTTGCAAATTTGGGGCATTTGTGGTATTTTTTTTGTAGCTGTCTGTCGATTTTATGCAAGACGGACAAACAAACTATTCATTTTTGAGGTGATTTGCCTTGGGTCGGACTCTCAAAACACGGGAGAGCCTTCGCCTTGCCGTGGCAAAATGGCTGCTCAGCCACGATAAAGAGTTTATCTGCTGTGAGGGCAACGAGCTTGGCCGTGAGTTCATCGACAGCTTTGAGTTGCCTGAGCTTGAGGAAGAGCTGTTTGAAACTCTTGTTGGCGAGAACGATGAAATCACCCTCGTTTTTCAAAGCCGGATATATCTTCCTGCTGTGCGTACGGTAAACGGCAAAGCTTCCTCATTCATTATTGTACGCTATGTTAGGGCACTCTATGACGATTTCGGCAATATATACAGATATGTTACGCTCGGCTACAATTTCTGACAATTTTTACACAATGCAACCTGAAGTTGCGGAATTTCACCGTTTGTGTATAGAATAACCGAAGCGGTGATGATATACTTTATTCAGGATGAAAGTGAAATTTATCCGCAATGAAAGGAGAATGAATATGGAACTGTACAGCAGGCTGTCATCGCTCAGAAAGGCAAAGGGCCTTTCGCAGGAGGAGCTTGCAGAAAAGCTCGGAGTGTCAAGGCAGGCGATATCCAAGTGGGAAAACGGTCTGTCCTCACCTGAAATGGCACAGCTACCCAAGCTCTGCGAGATTTTTGAAGTTACTCCGAACGAGCTGTTCGGATATGAAGCACCGGAAGAGGATAAACAGACGGTTGTTGTTTCTGCTCCGCAAAGACCGTGGTACAAGGTGCTGCTTATAGTAATTGCAGGCATACTTGGTGCTAACCTGATAGCTGTTGCGATACCGATGGCGGTAGGACTTGTAGTGTCTTATGTTGAGGAGGTCGAAAATCGCGAAAATATAAAAATACTCGGAAATGTCTCAAAGAGCTTTGATATTATCGGGCGAGAGGTTGTTGGTAACAGCAGGGTGGTAGAAATTGAATTTACGCCTGCCGTGACAGAGAGTTATTTTGATTATTATGTTGGACTTATTGATGCTGACGGTAATGCGACAGAATACCGTGCCGAAAAAAAGGCAGGCGTTTGCCGCGCAAAAATAATGCTGCCGCTTTCTTACGGTCAGTCCCAGACCGTTACGGCAATTATAAAGGAGCGTAAAAGCGGTAACGTGCTCGGCTCGGACCATCTGGCAACCATAGAATTTGTGGATGAAATATCAATAGCGTGGAAATAAAAAGAGCTTCGGATAAGCTGGCTTATCCGAAGCTTTTAATATTTGTTTCAGTTTTCGGGATAACCGTTCATCTCGTTGAGAATACTGCGGACTCTGTCGGGGCAGTCGGTGATGATTCCGTCAACACCTGCGAGTATCAGCTTGCGTATCTCCTCTGATTCATTGACAGTCCAAACATTTACCTCAATGCCTTTTTTATGGGCATTTTCAACAAAGCTGCTTCTGATGCACAGCTTGTGAGGATGGGCGGCGTGGCACTTCATTTTTTTCATTACACCAAAAGGCGGCAGAAATGCAAGATAAGCACGCTTATAGCCTGCAGGATAAAGGTAGGCTGTCTTGCATTCGGGTGCGACCTGCTTGATGTAATTGAGAATTTCCTTGCTGAAGCTGGAAATAAGGAGAATATCGCTAAGTCCTCTTGCTTCTACTGCTTCAAGGGTTTTGCGTACGAGCATTTCTCTTCTTGCGGTGTCGCTTTCGGGCTTGAGCTCAATGTTGAGCACCTTGAGTCCCTTGCCGACGGCAAGGTCAAGAAACTCCTCAAGGGTGGGGAGGGGAGTGCCCTTGAACTTAGCATCGTAGTATGCACCGAAATCATACTTCTTGAGCTGTTCAAGAGTCATATCCTCAATTTTGCCCGTGCCGTTTGAGGTTTCGTCAATTGTGTAGTTGTGGCAGATTACGGGTACGCCGTCTTTGGAGAGGTGGACGTCGGTTTCAAATCCGTCTGTTCCCATTTCAATTGCTTTTTGGAATGCGGGCAGAGTGTTCTGCGGAGCGCGTTTGTTTGCGCCTCTGTGAGCTATTACGTTTACGCTGTACATAAACTGTCTCTCCTTTATTACATTGATTCGGGTACTGTGATCTGGAGCATTGTCAGAACGTTGCAGAGCGTTGCTTTAACGCAGGAGCAGAGGTAGAGCCTTGCGCGTGTGAGTGATTCGTCCTCACTGCTTACACGGCAGGCATTGTAGAACTTATGGAAAAGAGTTGCAAGCTCTACGCAGTAGCGTGTGATTCTTGCAGGGTCATAATTCTTTGCGGCATTTACAATTTCACCTGTGAGTGAAGCCAAGTGGCTGATAAGCTCTCTTTCCTCAGCGGCCTTGAGCAGAGCAAGCTCAGCGTCGGTACATTCGACAGAAGCTGCATCGTCAATGCCGAGCTTCTTGAAAATACTGCAGATTCTTGCGTGAGCATACTGGCAGTAGTAAACGGGGTTCTGTGCGCTCTGTTCAACTGCAAGGTCAAGGTCGAAGTCCACCTGTGAGCCGGGCTCGCGGATGTTGAAGAGGAAACGTACTGCATCAATCGGAATTTCCTCAAGCAGATCCTCAAGTGTGATGGATTTGCCTGTACGCTTGCTCATTCTGACAACCTCACCGCCTCTTGTAAGGCGGACAAGCTGCATAAGGATAATGTCGAGCTTTGAGGAATCAATGCCGATTGCATCAAGTACACCCTTCATTCTGGCAACGTGACCGTGGTGGTCAGCGCCCCAGATGTTGATTGCCTTGTCAAAGCTTCTGCCCTCGAGCTTGTTGCGGTGGTACGCAATATCTGCGGCAAAATATGTGGGGTTGCCGTTTGCACGTACAAGCACCTCGTCCTTTTCACCGCCGTGCTCTGTGGCCCTGTACCAGATTGCACCGTCTTTTTCGTAGGTCAGACCCTTTGACTTGAGCAGGTTGAGAGTCTCTTCAAGCTCGCCGCTCTGATAAAGTGAGCTTTCACGGAACCATACATCGTATGCGATTCTGTATTTATCGAGGTTGGAGTGCATTTTGTCAATGTTGAGGGGCAGAGCAAATTCAACAAGTGCGGCTCTGCGCTCTTCCTCGCTTGCGGACATATACTTGTCGCCGTGAATTTCGGCAAACTGCTTTGCTCTGTCCTTGATATCCTCGCCGTGGTAGCTGTCCTCAGGCAGCTCAACAGCATCCTCACCCTTGAAAAGCTGCTGGTAGCGGATGTCGAGCGAAAGACCGAACTTTGCAATCTGGTTGCCTGCGTCGTTTACATAAAATTCTCTTGTTACCTTGTAGCCTGCCCAATCAAGTACGGCAGCAAGACAGTCACCCAGCGCACCGCCTCTTGCGTTGCCCATGTGCATGGGACCTGTGGGGTTAGCTGAAACAAATTCAACGTTCACCGTTTTGCCCTCGCCGTAGTCGGAACGGCCGTAATCCGCACCGCAGGCACGCACATCGCGTAGGATAGCCGAATAATAGCTGTCGCTGAGATAGAAGTTGATGAATCCTGCACCTGCAACCTCGCACTTTTCAACATAAGTGTCTTCAAGGTCAAGGTTGGCACATACAGCGTCAGCAATCTGTCTGGGTGCGCGGCGGAAAACTCTTGCGCCTGCCATTGCCGCATTTGTGGAAAAATCGCCGTTTGTACGGTCTGCAGGCACTTCGATGTTGAATGCCGGAATCTCTGCCTCGGGCAATGCGCCGGCTGCAATTGCTTTTTCAAATGCGGCACCGATTGCCGCAGTGAGCTTGTCCTGTACCAATTTAACTGTTTTAGACATTTTCTTTTTACCTCTCATTTATTCAAAACGGAATTTTATGTTTAGTTCGTTAAAAGAAGTGAAGCCTGTGTTGAAATCGAGCGTGTAGCTGAATTTCAGCTCGCCTCGGTTTTCGTCAACTTTACTGCTGACCTCTTTGCCGAAAACACCGAGCATAAGGTCAACAAACTCTGTTGCGTACATACAGCTGTAGCGCTTGCCCGGCTCAATGATGAGCTGAGCATTGTGCTTGCCGCCGATACGTTTCATTGTGACAACACCGTCGATATATGAAATTGTGGTTTCACTTCCTTCAAAATCCTCAGCCTCTTTATATCGGAGGAGATAGCCGTTTTCTCTTTTTTCATATTTTCCTACGGTGATGAGCCTTGCGGTTTCTTTCTCACCGTCTGTTGTGTGGCTGTCGTTGATGATTATAACAACTTTGCGGTTCATCGTCGGCTCTCCTTCCGCTCAACGGCGAGCGTGAGAAGTCTGTCGAGCAGCTCGGGGTAAGAGATTCCGCTGTGCTCAAAGAGCTTGGGATACATGCTGATTGATGTAAAGCCCGGAATTGTGTTTATTTCGTTGAGGAGAATCTGCTCGTCGTTTACAAAGAAATCAACTCTTGAAAGACCCGAACAGCCGAGTGCTTTGTAAGCTTTGATTGCCTGTGCTTTTACTGCTTTGAGCTGTTCATCGCTGATTCTTGCAGGAATGAACAGACCGCTTGTGCCTGCCACATATTTTGCATCGAAATCGTAGAAATCGTTACAGGGTGCGATTTCACCCGGAGTTGCGACAATCGGGTCATCGTTGCCGAGCACGGCACATTCAACCTCTCTGCCGAATACGGTTTCTTCAAGCACGATCTTGTTGTCATTTGCAAAGGCGGTTTCAATTCCGTCGGCAAGAGTATGTATATCTGTTGCCTTTGTTATGCCGACAGATGAGCCTGCGTTTGCGGGTTTTACAAATATCGGGTAGCCGAGCACCTTCTCAGCCTCATCAAGCACTGTCTGCGGATGGCTGCGGTAATCAGCCTCGGTGTAGCTGAGCCACTTTGCCTGAGCGATACCTGCTCTGTCTGCAAGTGCGTTTGTTACTGCTTTGTCCATACAGTCTGCGCTCGAAAGCATATCACAGCCGACAAACGGAATGCCGGCAAGCTGGAGCAGACCCTGTATTGTACCGTCTTCACCGTTTTTGCCGTGGAGAATGGGGAAAACAATATCTATTTTTGTGATGACGGCTTTACCGTCAATAATTTCTACAATACCTCCGACCGAGGTGTCGGGTACGAGGTAAGCTGCAGAGAGCTTGCTCTCATCCTCAAGCCATTTGTCATCGGGCAGATTTGCTGTATCGCCGTTGTAGCGCAGCCAACGTCCATCCTTTGTAATACCGAGCATTATAACCTCATATTTGTCAGCAGGAATGTTGCTGATAACCGAAGCGGCAGAAACCGTCGAAACATCATGCTCACTCGAGTTGCCGCCGAAAAGTGCAAGTACGGTAAGTTTTTCCATTATATTTTCTCCTGTTAATCTTATTTGAAAGAAATACTTTATATAATTATACTCATACAAATATATATAATACCATAAATCTGTGCCGTGTGCAATTGTTTACTTGCACAGAATTTTTATTTGGCAAAAGCGAAAAAATATAAAGCGTTGCCGTAAGCGGGGTAACGGCAACGCTTTCAGGTTATTCTGTTATGGGATTAAAGCTTTGAGAAGCCGTAGCTGTTGATGAGGGCGTCAAGCTTTTCGCCCTGCTTGCACAGCGGACATTCGTGAGAGGGTACGGTGAAGTAGCCGGGCAGGTCATTGGGGTTGAATACCGAATTGACGGGGTAGCCGCCGCATTCGTCACTTGTTGCGAAGATTGAGGCAACACCGGAAACCTCGCCGCCGTAGTACTTGACAGCTTCGATAGCAGCCTGAGCCGTGTAGCCTGTTGCAACTGAAACCGCAAGCACAAGCACATGCTTGCCCTTAATCATCGGTACGATGTTGTCGCGGAAGATAATCTGTGACGAGCCTGTCATCTCGGGTGTGACAACATATACCGTCTGGTGAGCGTTGATATTCATAAACGAGTTTTTAGTAAGCTCGTTTGCAAGACAGGTGCCGATAACTTCTGTACCGTCAAGGCAGAGGATGGTGTCTATAATTGTACCGTTGTAGCTGTAGTTGCCGCAAAGCTCCTTTGCAACAGCCTTAGCTTCGGAAAGACGTGATTTCTGTGCAATAACATCAATATAATAGTTACTGTGTGAGTGGTTGGTTGCAAAATGGCCCTTTGAAACACGCAGGTAGAGGTTGCTGCGCTTGGTTTTGATTTTGGTTGTGTTTTGTGTAGGCATTTTGTAATACCTCCTTGGGTTAGTTGTTCATATCTCACAATATGTGTAGTTATTGTACAACAATCATGGCGCAATTACAAGTTTTTTTGAGCAAAATTATTAGTAAATTTTCAGATTTGAAAAGTTTTTCGGAAAACGGTTGACAGAAACGGCAAAGTTTGATATTATACTCACGCAAACAAAGTAGGAACACCCGTGTCCTCACCGTCGGGGCAAAGCTCTACGGCGGTCAATAATCTTCGCGTTCAGGCCGTTGGCGGCTGTACGTTTGTTTATTGTGTGCGTGGGTGGATTCTGCCCACGCATTTATTAATTTTTGGGGGTGCTTGAACATTAGTGCTAAAGAACTGCAGATCAATGAAGAAATAAGGGATAAGGAGCTGCGCGTAATCAGCAGCGACGGTGAACAGCTCGGCATCATGTCGGCAAGTGAGGCTCTTCGCCTTGCAGAAGAGCGTGACCTCGACCTGGTCAAGATTTCACCTCAGGCAAAGCCGCCTGTATGTAAAATCATGGACTACGGCAAGTACCGCTTCGATATGGCCAAGCGCGAAAAAGAAGCTCGCAAAAATCAGCGTGTAGTTGATATTAAAGAAGTTCGCCTTTCGGTAAACATTGATACGCACGATTTTGACACTAAGGTCGGCCACGCCAAGCGTTTTATCGCAGGCGGCGACAAGGTCAAGGTTTCAATTCGTTTCAGAGGCCGTGAGATGGCTCACACAAACCTCGGTATCGAAATTATGGAGCGCTTCGCACAGGGTTGTGCTGATGTAGCTTCTGTCGAAAAGGCCGCAAAACTTGAGGGACGCCAGATGCTGATGTTCCTCGCACCTAAGCCCACTAAATAATACTAACAAGGAGGATAAACAAAATGCCTAAGATCAAAACACACTCCGGTGCAAAGAAGCGTTTTAAGCTGTCCAAGAACGGCAAGCCCATGAGAGGTCACGCCAACAAGTCACACATCCTTACAAAGAAGAGCACAAAGCGCAAGAGAAACCTTCGCAAGACAGCTGTTGCTGACGTAACAAACTGCAAGCAGATCAAGCGCCTTATCCCCTATAAATAAGTCGTTATAGGGTCGGCTCAATCAAGAAAAATAATTGGAGGTAACTAATCATGGCTCGTATTAAGGGCGCAACTATGACTCGTAAGAGAAGAAATAAAGTTCTCAAAATGGCAAAGGGCTACTACGGCTCAAAGGCAAAGCTTTTCAAGACTGCTAAGCAGGCTGTTATGAAGTCCGGCCAGTATGCATACATCGGCCGTAAGCTCAAGAAGAGAGATTTCCGCCGTCTCTGGATCACACGTATCAATGCTGCTGCAAAGATGAACGGCATGAACTACTCAACACTTATCAACGGTCTCAAGAAGGCAGGCATCAACCTCAACAGAAAGATGCTCTCCGAAATCGCTATCTCAGATCCCGCTGCATTCACAGCAATCTGCGAGAAGGCAAAGGCTGCTCTTTAATAATCACGAATTCTGTCAAGCCCGCGGTTGTTCCGAGGGCTTGACTTTTTTAGGGCTCGCTGATGTTGAAGCCTTAAGTGTGTTCTCGGTGGTTGCTTTTCCGTCAGCCTTTGCGAAAATGCTCGGCAATGCACAAAGCATTCCCTGTGCTTTTCACTTTGCCTGACAAAAAATCACCTCACCGATAATCACACTACGGCTTCAAATCAGCTCGCAAGAGAAGGCTTGGTGTGGTTGCTTTTCCGTCAGCCTTTGCGAAAATGCTCGGCAATGCACAAAATGAAATGTCCTTATATTCAAGGTGATAATATGCAAACACTTATTACTGCAAAGACAAATGAAAAAATCAAGGCTGCCGTACGCCTGCGTGACAGTGCAAAGTCAAGGCGTGAGGAGGCAAGCTTTTTTATAGAGGGTGCAAGGCTTTGTGCCGATGCCTGCAACAATGTTGCCGTAGAGCGTTTTTTTTACACCGCCAAGGCAAAAGAAAAATATCCGTCTGAGGTGTCTTTGCTTTTGGAAAGGGCGGCGGAGAGCTGTGAGGTTTCTGAAGAAATTGCTTCAAAGCTGTCCGATACCTTTTCACCGCAAGGCATTTTTTGCGTTTGCAAAACACTTGACAAAAACCATTATATAGATAAAATATATAGTAACGCAAAAATTGTGGCTCTTGAAAATATTCAGGACCCGTCAAATCTCGGCGCAATTGCCCGTACTGCAGAGGCGCTCGGAATCGGCGGTGCAATCCTTTGCGGCTGTTGCGACATATACAATCCTAAGGCTCAGCGTGCCGCTATGGGCTCACTGCTAAGGCTGCCGATTGTTACGGTCGATAGTATGAGCGGAGCTATGAAGGAGCTGGAGGCAAAGGGCTTTGTCACCCTTTCCTCAACTCCGAGCGAAACAGCAAAGGATATCACAAAAACCGATATTGGCGAAAAGACGGTTTGCGTAATCGGTAACGAGGGCAACGGTGTGACGGAGGAAACTGCGTCAAGCTGTATGCACAGGGTTCGTGTGCCGATGAAAGGACGTGCAGAATCGCTCAACGCCTCAATGGCGGCGGCGATAATTATGTGGGAGCTGATGAGATGAGCAATACTCGCGATGAGACAGTATATGAGGTCTGGCTTGCAAGCGCACTCGGTGCAGGGTCGGACTATCTTACGGCTGTCAGCGAGTTCGGCGGCGCTCACGCTTTCTTTGAATCGAGCGAAACAGAATGGCGAATGCTCGGCGTGTTCAAGCCCGCACAGCTTGAGCGGCTCTCAAAGCGTGATATTTCACGTGCTTCAAGAGCGGTACAGATATGTAAAAACAATTCGTGGCATATAGTTACACAGTGCAGTGAATATTATCCGCCTCACCTGAAAAACATAAGCAACAGTCCGTCTCTCCTCTACGTCAACGGCGACCCGGGCTGCCTTCGGGCAATGCTCACGGTATCAATCGTAGGTGCGAGAGATGCGTCACGCTACGGCAAGGAGGTTGCTTACAGGCTTGCGGCATCACTCACAAAAGCGGGAGCAACCGTTGTCAGCGGCGGTGCGCTCGGAATTGATTCCGCCTCTCACGAGGGTGCGATAAGCGCAGGAGGAAAGACGGTTGCCGTTATGGGATGCGGTCTCGGTGCGGCTTATCTGCCCGAAAATGAAGCGTTGCGCAACTCCGTTTCCAAAAACGGAGCGCTTGTAAGCGAGTATTTTCCGCTTACCGGTCCGTCAAGAGGCAGCTTTCCGCAGAGAAACCGCATAATCAGCGGTATGTCGCTTGCAACCGTAATTATCGAAGCGGGTGAAAAAAGCGGCTCTTTAGGCACTGCGAAACATGCTTTGGAGCAGGGCAGAGATGTCTGCGCTGTGCCGGGCGATGCAATCAGCTCGGCATATATCGGCTCTAACATACTCATAGCAAACGGAGCAAAGCCTGTGTTTTCAGCGGCTGATGTGCTGTCCGACTATGTTTATATGTACCCGGAGCTTATAAACCTCGAAAGTCTTGAGCGCACGCTTGCAAGCTCTCCGAAGCGGGCGCCTGTCAAGCAGAGAATGCCCGATGGGCTCGGCGACAAGCAGCGGATTGTTTATGAGCTTTTCGGCGATGACGAAATCAGTTTTGATTCGCTTATTATCGGCAGCGGACTTTCGGTGCCGGAGCTGTCGGCTGTGCTGACGGAGCTTGAAATTGAGGGACTTATAACTGCGTGTCCCGGTAACAGATACAAATTTATTTGAAACATAAAAAACCCTTCAATGAAAGGATAACAGCTTATGTCAAAGCTTGTAATTGTTGAGTCTATCTCAAAAGCAAAAGTAATCAAAGGTTTTCTCGGTGACGGATACGAGGTTATGGCCTCTGTCGGTCATGTCCGTGACCTTCCGGCGTCAAAGCTGAGCGTTGATGTTCAGAATGATTTTGCGCCCAGATATGAAATTGTAAAAGGTAAGGAAAAGCTCGTTGCAGAGCTTAAGAGTGCGGTCAAAAAGAGCGATGGCGTTCTTCTCGCAACTGACCCTGACCGTGAGGGAGAAGCTATCTCATGGCACCTTGCAACCCTGCTTGACCTCGACCTGAGCAAGAAAAACCGTGTTACCTTCAACGAGATTACACGTGCCGGTATCGCAAACGGTATGGCAAACCCCAGACAGGTCGATATCGATATGGTTGACGCTCAGCAGGCAAGACGAATTCTTGACAGACTTGTCGGCTATAAGCTCAGCCCCTTTGTCAGCCAGAAGATACGCAGAGGTCTTTCAGCAGGCCGTGTCCAGTCCGTTGCGGTGCGCCTTATTGTTGACAAAGAGGATGAAATCAACAGCTTCGTACCCGAGGAATACTGGTCACTCGATGCACGATTCACCTCCGCTTCACGCAGAGTGTTTACAGCTGCTTTTTCCGGTGATGAAACAGGCAAGGTCAAGCTCGTTTCCGAGGAACAGACAAATTCATATATTGCCCGCCTTGAGGGCGCCGAATATACGGTAGGCTCTGTCAAGAAGGGTACTCGTAAAAAGAGCCCTGCACCTCCCTTTACCACTTCTACAATGCAGCAGGAGGCTTCACGCAGGCTCAACTTCCAGTCGCAGCGTACAATGAAAATCGCCCAGGAGCTTTATGAGGGTATCAATGTCAAAGGCCACGGCTCAATGGGTCTTATCACATACATGAGAACGGACTCACTCCGTATTTCCGAGCAGGCACGTGAGCAGGGCGCAGATTATATCCGCTCAACCTACGGCGATAAGTTCCTGCCCGAAAAGCCACGCTACTACAAGCAGCGTGCAAATGCACAGGACGGTCACGAAGCTGTCCGCCCGACCAACCCTGCACTTACCCCTGCAATGGTAAAGGACAGCCTTACCGTTGAGCAGTATAAGCTCTACAACCTTATCTGGCTTCGCTTTATGGCAAGCCTTATGGCAGACTGTGTCCAGAATACAGTCAAGGCTGAAATCAAGGCACAGAAGCCCGGTGACGATAAATACTGTACATTTACCGCAACAGGCTATGAGGTCAAGTTTGAGGGCTATACAGCTCTTTATGAAGAAGCAACAGAGGGTGACGATGAAGAGAAGGACGGCAAGCTGCCCGAACTCAAGAGCGGCGAAACTCTCAAGCTCAAGGAGCTTGTACCTGCACGCCACTTTACTCAGGCTCCACCCAGATATACCGAAGCTTCACTTATCAAGGCACTCGAGGAAAACGGTGTCGGCCGTCCGAGTACCTATGCAACAATTATCACAACAATTATCAAGCGTGAATATGTAAAGCGTTCCTCAAAGCAGCTTGTCCCCACCGAGCTCGGTGTTGCAACGACAAGACTTCTCGGCGAGCGTTTCCCGAAAATAGTCAATGTCAAGTTTACCGCACAGATGGAAACATCACTCGACGAGGTCGAAGAGGGTAAGGTTGACTATGTTGCCGTTCTGCGTGATTTCTACGGCGACTTTGAAAAGACTCTTGCAAAGGCAAAGACCGATATGCAGGGCGTCAAGATTGAGCTTGAAGAGGATAAGACAGACATTCCCTGCGACAAGTGCGGCGCAATGATGGTTGTCAAGATCGGCCGTTTCGGCAAATTCCTTGCCTGCCCCAACTATCCGTCCTGTAAGAATGCAAAGCCGCTGATTCAGGAGACCAATGCAGCCTGCCCTAAGTGCGGTGCAAAGGTTGTTGAAAAGCGCAGCCGCAAGGGTCACGTTTTCTACGGCTGTGAGTCATGGCCCAAGTGCGATTTTGTAACATGGGATAAGCCTACGGGCGAAAACTGTCCCCAGTGCGGCAAATCGCTGTTCAAGCAGAGAGGTGGCGTTGTTGCCTGCCTTAACGAGGGCTGTGGCTTTGAAAAAAAGGCAAGCAGAAAGAAAGGCAAAGAGGATGAGTAAGGCAACCGTAATCGGTGCAGGTCTTGCAGGCGTTGAGGCTGCGTGGCAGCTTGCAAAGGCAGGCATAGAAACCGAGCTGTGGGAAATGAAGCCGCTCAAATTCTCGCCTGCACATAAGATGTCGGGCTATGCAGAGCTTGTTTGTTCAAACTCGCTCAAGGCGATGAGGCTTGACAGTGCGGCGGGAATGCTAAAAGAGGAAATGCGCCGTTTCGGCTCGGTTTGTATGATCGCTGCCGAAAAGTGTGCTGTTGCGGCAGGCGGTGCGCTCGCCGTTGACCGCGATGAGTTTTCCGCAATCATAACAGAGCTGATTGACAGCAATCCGCTTATCACTGTCAGACACGGTGAGGTGGAGCGTATTCCGCAGGACGGTGTTGTGATTGTTGCGGCAGGTCCGCTCGTTTCTGATTCGCTTGCGGCGGATATAGATTCCCTTTGCGGCGGCAGGCTCAGCTTTTTTGATGCGGCGGCTCCGATAGTCACTGCAGAGAGCCTGGACTATGACTGTGTATTCACCCAGTCGAGATATGACCGCGGCGGTGAGGATGATTATATCAACTGCCCGATGAATAAAGAAGAATACGAGGCATTCTATGAGGCGATAACAACTGCCGAAAGAGCAGGAGTACACGCCTTTGATGAGCGCCACGATGTATATGAGGGATGTATGCCGATTGAGGCTATGGCTTCAAGAGGTGCGGATACGATGCGTTACGGTCCGCTGCGTCCCGTCGGTCTGCGTGACCCGAAGACAGGTCACAGACCGTGGGCGGTACTTCAACTCAGGCGTGAAAACGCTGAGGGTACACTGCTTAACCTTGTCGGTTTTCAGACAAATCTGAAATTCGGCGAGCAGAAAAGAGTTTTTTCAATGATTCCGGCACTGAAAAACGCCGAGTTTGTGCGCTACGGTGTAATGCACCGCAACACTTTTATTGATTCACCCAAGCTGCTCGGTGCGGATTATTCCTTCCGCACAAGAGAGGGGCTGTATTTTGCAGGACAGATAACGGGTGTTGAGGGATATATGGAATCTGCTTCGTCAGGTATACTTGCAGGTGTGAATGCTGCAAGATATATCAAAGGCGAAGCTCCGCTCATTCTCAGCAACACCACAATGATGGGTGCGCTTGCGGAATATATAAGCTCGTCCGAGGCAAAGGATTTCCAGCCTATGGGCGCAAATTTTGGAATATTACCGCCGCTTGAAACAAAAATAAGGGACAAGCGTGAGCGATATGCGGCACTTGCAAAGCGCGGACTTGAAGAGCTTAAAACCGACTGAGCTTAACCGGCGGTTTTATTGAAAAGAAGGTAATGGTAATGAAGATTATTGTTGATGCTTTCGGCGGTGATAATGCACCGCTTGAAATACTTAAGGGCTGCCGCCTTGCGGTTGAGGAGCTCGGGGTTAACATAACACTTGTTGGCGACGAAGCTAAAATAAAGAGCTGTGCGGCTGAAAATTCAATTGATATCAGCGGCATGGAAATTATGCAGGCAGATACGGTTTTTGAAATGGAGTATGACCCGAAAACGGTTATGAAAGAGCATTCCGATACCTCTCTTGCAGTCGGTATGAAAGCACTTGCCGAGGGTAAGGGTGATGCTTTCGTTTCTGCAGGCAGTACAGGTGCAATCGTTATGGGCGCAACCTTTATTGTCAAGCGTATCAGGGGCGTTAAGCGTGCGGCAATCGCAAGCATTATGCCCTCGCAGAAAAATCCCTTTATGCTGCTTGACAGTGGCGCAAACATTGATTGCAAGCCCGAGCATCTGTGTCAGTTTGCACTGATGGGCTCGATTTATATGAAGAATATTCTCGGTGTGGAAAATCCCGAGGTTGGAATTGCCAACATTGGTGTTGAAGAAAACAAGGGTACGCCGCTTCAGGTTGAGACTTATACTATGCTCAGGGAAAGCCCGCTCAATTTCATAGGCAATGCAGAGGTGCGTGATATCGCATACGGTGCGGCTGATGTCATTGTGGCAGACGGCTTTACCGGCAACGTTATTCTCAAAATGTATGAGGGCGTTGCAGGTGCTCTTGTAAAGAATATCAAAGCCGTGTTCAAAAAGAACATTCTCTCAATGCTCTCTTATCTCGGTGTTAAGAGCGGCATGGGCGAATTTGCGGCAAAAATGGACTATAAAGAATACGGCGGTGCGGTGCTTCTCGGTATAGCCAAGCCTGTTATCAAGGCTCACGGCTCATCGGATGCACGTGCTTTTAAGAATGCAATCCGCCAGGCTGCCAACTGCGTCAAGGCTGATGTTGTCGGCGAAATTACAAGGAATATCGGAGAGTGGAACTCTTGAAAACAGATATTGCTGCTTTTGAGCAGAAAATAAATTACACATTCAAAAATAAAGACCTGCTTTTAACCGCACTTACTCATTCTTCATATGCAAATGAGTGCGGAGGTATGTTCAACGAAAGGCTCGAGTTTCTCGGCGATTCTGTTCTCGGTATGATTACGGCAGAGTATTTCTACCTTCACCACAAGAATATGCCGGAGGGTGAGCTTACAAAGCTGAGAGCCGCAACTGTTTGCGAGAAATCTCTTTTCAGCTTTGCAAAGCAGATTGAGCTTGGCTCTTTTATACTGCTGGGCAAGGGTGAGCTTAATACCGGCGGCAGAGAGCGTCCTTCAATTGTTTCCGATGCGTTTGAGGCGGTTATTGCCGCAATTTACATTGACGGCGGAATGGACAGCGCCCGTGAATTTGTTCTTCGTTTTGTAAAGGAGAGCGAAAAGCATATCGGTGACTCTGCTTTTAAGGATTACAAAACGATTCTTCAGGAGATTGTTCAGCGCAATCCCGAGGAAAAGCTCGAATATGTTCTCGTCGGCGAGAGCGGCCCTGCTCACGATAAGATGTTTGAGGTCGAAATTCACCTTAACAGCAACGTTATCGGTAAGGGTACGGGTCACAGCAAAAAGCTCGCAGAACAGGCTGCGGCAGGTGAAGCGCTTGAGCTGATGGGAATTAAAATATGAAGCACGCAAATATTGCGATTTTTGTGCCGCACAACGGCTGCCCGAATCAGTGCAGCTTTTGCAATCAGCGCACAATTTCAGGCAAGGTAAGCCAGCCGACGGCAAAGGATGTTGCCGATGCCTGCGAAACGGCAAAGCAGAATTTTGCCCCCGAAACCTGCTTTCAGCTTGCTTTTTTCGGCGGCAGCTTTACCGCGATTGACAGGGAATATATGCTTTCTCTGCTTGAGGCGGCTCAGCCGTACATAACCGACGGCTTCCTCAACGGCGGAATACGAATCTCCACTCGTCCCGATTTTATTGACGATGAGATTCTTCTTCTGCTCAAGCGTTTCGGTGTGCGTGCAATTGAGCTTGGCGCACAGAGTATGGATGATTCGGTACTGAACCTTAACAGAAGAGGACACACTGCCGAGGATGTTGTTAGAGCATCTGCGCTGATTAAAAAGCACGACTTTGAGCTTGGCTTGCAGATGATGACGGGGCTTTACGGCTCAACAGCGCAGGAAAGCTTTATCACAGCGCAGAGGTTTATTGAGCTTTCTCCCGATACGGTCAGAATTTATCCGACCGTTGTACTGCCGGATACTATGCTTGCCGGGCTTTATCTGAGCGGAGAATATGCGGTCCAGTCACTTGATGAAACCGTTGAAATCTGCTCAAGGCTGCTCGAAATTTTTGAGGCAGAGGGCATAAAGGTTATTCGGCTCGGACTTCACGCTCAGCAGGATGTCTGCGAAAACTATCTTGCGGGCGGCTATCACCCTGCTCTTCGTGAGCTTTGCGAGGGTGAGATATATTACAGAAAAATCAAAGCTGCTCTTGAGGACAAGCCCAAGGGCGCTTATACCATAAAGGTTTCACCTGCTGAAATTTCAAAAGCGGTGGGACAGAAAAAGAAGAATATTATCCGTCTGACTCAGCTTGGGTATGACTGTAAAGTGAGCGGTGACAGACAGTATAAAAGATATGAATTGACGGTAGGGTGAAAAGATGTTTTTAAGATCGCTTGAAATGCAGGGCTTTAAGTCCTTCCCCGACAAAACCGTGCTCGAATTCGGGCAGGGCATAACCTCCGTTGTCGGCCCTAACGGCTCAGGTAAGAGTAATATTTCCGACGCTGTACGTTGGGTACTCGGTGAGCAGTCTACAAAGAATCTGCGCGGCTCGAAAATGGAAGACGTCATTTTCAGCGGTACGGGTGTGCGTAGGGCGCAGGGCTTTGCTGAGGTAACGCTCAGGCTTGACAATTCCGACCGTGCGCTCAAGTGCGATAAGGATGAGGTCAGCGTAACCCGTCGCTATTACCGCTCGGGTGAAAGTGAATATCTGATTAACGGCGAAACGGTCAGGCTTAAGGATGTAAACGAAATGTTTATGGATACCGGTCTTGGCCGTGACGGTTATTCAATGGTCAGCCAGGGCAGAGTTGCGGATATGGTTTCGTCAAAATCCAGCCAGCGCCGTGATATGCTTGAAGAGGCTTCGGGAATTTCTCATTACCGTTACCGCCGCAACGATGCTAACAGGAAGCTCGCTCAGGCGGAGGAGAATATGATTCGTCTGCGTGACATTCTCACCGAGCTTGCCGACAGAGTCGGTCCGCTCAAGGTGCAGAGCGAAAAGGCACAGAAGTTCCTTGTTCTTGCCGAAGAGCGTAAGGTGCTTGAAATCGGTCTCTGGCTTCATACTATTGACAGAGTCCGTGACCAGCTTCGCACACATGAAGATAAGCTGAACACAGCTACGGCTCAGTACGAGGCTGTTGAGGCTGAGCTTGAGGCAATTGTTTCCGAAATGGAGGAAGCACTTGAGCAGAGCAGCCAGCTTACTGTTAGAATTGATGAGGCGCGAGAGGGTGCATCGGGCATTGAGGAGCAGGCTTCGCAGATTGATGCACAGGTTGCCGTTGAGCTGAGTTCAATTGAGCATAACAACGAAACCATTGCAAGAATTACACGCGAAATGGAGCTTGCTGTTGAATCTAAGCAGACTCTTGACGATGAAATAACCGAAACCATGAAAACGGTTGAGCTTCTCAAAAATGCCGAAAAGCAGAAGAGGGCTCAGCTTGCAGAGGCGGCAGAGCAGATTGAAGGTCTGCAGGCGCAGAGCCGTTCATTTATTGAGCGTATTGCCGCTCTTTCAGATGAAATTTCACAGTATGCACTTCGTATCGGTGATTGCCGTGTTGAAATTTCCACGGCAAACTCTTCCATTGAAGAAATTACATCAAGACTTGAAACCATTGACGATATTGTAGCCTCCCGTAACGAGGTCAAGACTCAGCTTGAAGAAAAGAAAGCAGAGCTTGAAGCTCAGCTTGCAGCCGCAAGAGAGCTTGTCGTTTCGGTGACCAATGCGGTAAGAGGCTATGAGCTTAAGGCGGAATCCCGTGCTGAAAAGGCAGAGAAACGCCGCCGTGAAATTGATGAGCTTGGTCTTGAAATTGACCGCAGACGCTCACGCGCAAGAATGCTTGATGACCTCGAAAAGAATATGGAGGGTTATTCGGGCAGCGTTAAGGCGGTTATGCGTGAGGTCAAGAGAGGCACTCTCAGAGGTATTGAGGGCGTTCTTTCTCAGCTTATTACTGTTGAAGAAAAGTATTCTGTCGCAATCGAGACTGCTCTCGGTGCGGCACTCCAGAATATCGTAACCCTTTCGGAAAACGATGCAAAGCGTGCAATCAATTTCCTTAAGGATAACAAATCGGGCCGTGCAACCTTCCTTCCGCTTACTGCTATCAGGAGCAGAGCGCTTGAGGAGAAGGGACTTGAGGATTGCTTCGGCTTTGTTGCCGTTGCTTCAGACCTTGTCGGATGTGACAGTAAGTACAGCGAGGTTATAGGCTCGCTGCTCGGCAGAACGGTTGTAGTTGAGGATATGGACTGTGCAATTATGATTGCAAAGAAGTATTCTCATAAACTGAAAATAGTAACTCTCGACGGACAGGTTGTAAATCCCGGCGGCTCTATGACCGGCGGCTCACGCACTCAGAATTCGGGTATTCTCAGCCGTGCAAATGAGATCGAGCGTCTTAATAACGAGGTTGTCAAGCTCACAGCACAGTTTGAGGAGATGCAGGCAGAGCACAGTCAGCTTGTAGCTGATCTTGCCGCTTGCAGAGCGGACCTTAGCGGCTCACGCGCTGATCTGACACGTGCGCAGGAGGATGTCATCAGGCAGGAGGGCGAGCTCAAGCTCGTTGCCGATAAGCTTGAGGATACGCTGCGCGGTATTGATGAGCTTGCTGATGAAAAAGCAAATGCAGGCGAGCGTCTTGCGGCTCTCAATTCTGCCGCAGATGAAGCACGTGCAAGAGCAAAGGAGCTTGAAGAGCATACAGCGGCTCTCCGCCTTGAAATAGAAAAGGCAAACAGCGGCAGAGAGCGTCTGGGTGAGGATGAAAGTGAGCTTCAGAAAGTTGAAAACAGAGCAAAAATGGATATTCTTTCAATTCAGAAGGATATTCAGGCAAAGCTCGAGGCGGTTGCTCAGCTTCGTCACCGTATTGCAAACCAGGGAATAAGGGTTGAAGACCTCAACCGTGAAATTGCCGCAATCGCACAGCGCAGCTGTGAAATAAGAGAGAACATAACTCTGCTCGAAGAGCAGGCTGTTCGCCTCAGGAGCCGCAGTAAGGATACCAAAGCTGATATCCAAAGCTTTATTGAAAGGAAGAACGAGCTTGATGCAAGAGCTTCTGCTCTGCGTCAGCAGGAGAGAGCAAAATCGGCTGACCGTGAAAAGCTCGGCGGCGAGGTTGCAAGACTTGAAGAGCGTAAGATCGTTATGGAAAAAGAGCTTGACGATACCGTATCAAAGCTCTATGACGAATATCAGCTTACCAGAAGCGAGGCGCTTGAGCTTGGCATTGACCTTGGTGATATTGCTGAGGCAAGACGAAAGCTCCAGGAAATCAAGAACAAGATCCGTGCGCTCGGCAATGTTAATGTTGCGGCAATTGATGAATATAAGGAAGTATCGGAGCGTTATGAGTTTATGAGCGCTCAGATTGCCGATATTGAAAAATCAAAAACAGAGCTTGAAAGACTTATAGCCGAGCTGACCGCAAAAATGGCGGCTCAGTTCCGTGAGCAGTTTGCTAAGATCAACCGTCATTTCGGCGAAACCTTTGCAGAGCTGTTTGACGGCGGTAAGGCAGAGCTGATTCTTGAGGATGAGCACAATGTTCTTGAATGCCCGATTGAAATCAAGGTTCAGCCTCCGGGCAAGAATGTTCAGAATATCGACCTGCTTTCGGGCGGTGAAAAGGGACTTTCCGCTATTGCACTTTTGTTTGCAATTCTCAAGGTCTCACCGGCTCCGTTCTGCTTCTTTGATGAGGTTGAGGCAGCTCTTGACGATGTCAACGTTGTGCGCTATGCTCAGTACGCACGCCGTATGACAAAGAATACGCAGTTTATCCTTATCACTCACAGACGCGGTACAATGGAAGAGGCGGATATCCTCTACGGCGTAACAATGCAGGAGAAGGGCGTTTCAAAGCTGCTCGAGCTCAAGACGGCAGAAATGGCTCGCAAGCTCGGTCTGGCATAAAATAAAGAGAAAAAGCGAAAGAGTTAGATCTTTTGATTGAGACTGTCGGTAAAGTCAGCGAAAAATCGCACAACAAAAATGTAGGGAACAGTCTTGACCATTCCGAAAATAAAGTAATAAAAAATCAGGAAAAAAGAAATTTAACGCAAAGCCAAATGGCGGAAATATTGGATGTTAGTGTCAGGACATTAAGGTTGCTCGAAAAGGGCATTACACCCAAAAGGGTAACCTGTGGAATTATTTTTGACATTTGTGATGAATTTGATGTTAATCCAAATGATTTGTTTCAATAAATGATGTTGGTTTTACGTTTGAGAAATGTACTGATTTTTCTAATGTATAAACCTACCAAAACATACCAAAACTAAAAGGCATCGGCAGATTAAACTGTCGGTGCCTTTATTATATTACATATATTATATAAGGAGTTTTGTTTATGCGTTTGAGGTTGAATGTTTCAGTTGCGCTGGCGGTTGTTGCCGCACTTGTTTTTCATGTTGCCGGCTTTGCGGCAGATTGTGCCGAGGTGCGGCGTGATGTACTTCGCATTCATGTTGTCGCCGCATCAGATTCAGAATTTGACCAGCGGCTCAAATTAATGGTGCGAGATGCCGTGCTTGAAAAAGGCGGTGCGATTTTTGACGGTACGCTAACCGCTGATGAGGCGGAAAGAATAATCACACCGCGTGTTGATGAGCTTAAAGCTGCCGCAGAAGCGGTGCTGCTCAAAAACGGATGTGATTACAATGTTGATATATCGGTGGGGGAAGAGTATTTCGCAACCCGCTGTTATGACAGATTCACTATGCCTGCAGGCGTTTATACTGCTGTCAGAGTGAATATCGGCTCCGCTGAGGGCAAGAACTGGTGGTGTGTAATGTTCCCTCCGCTTTGCCTGCCTGCTGCTGCGGCAGATGCAGATGCCTTTTTCACAGAAGATGAAATGAAAGTAGTCTCTTCATCGCCTGAATATGAGCCGAGATTCAGAATAGTTGAATTTATAGAATCAATAAAAAATAAATTGCGAAATGCATCGTGAAGCGACTATGTCATCCTGAACGAAGTGAAGGATCTTATATTTGTTAAGATTCTTCGCTCAAGCTCAGAATGACAATTCGGTGTAGGGCAGAGGCTTGATAGGTTATATCATTTCTCCTTGCTCTACTTTATCCTCCTTGAATCTTCTGTTTATCGTGTTCAGCACATTCTTTTTATCAGCGCTCCAGAGCGGTGCTATCAGATCTTTCTTCGCACCGTCGCCTGTCAGACGGTGAATAACCGTATTCGGCGGCAACATCCGTACGCAGTTTTCGAGTATATCAATATATTTATTCATATCTAATACTTCAAACTTGCCTTGTCGGTAATCTTCCGCAAGATCAGTACCGTCAAGCACGTGAAGAAGCTGGAGCTTTATTCCGTCAATTCCCATATGTGCAAGATATCTGACTGTTTCATAAATCATCTCTTCGGTTTCACCGGGCAGACCGATTATAATGTGCACAACGGTTTCAATTCTCGCGGCTTTAAGCTTGTTTACTGCATCCTCAAATACAGGCAGGCTGTAACCTCGTCTTATATATTCGGCTGTGCTTTCATGAATCGTCTGCAATCCAAGCTCAACAAATACGGGTTTCTGCTTATTAAGCTCTCCGAGCAATGCAATAACATCTTCCGGCAGGCAGTCGGGACGTGTTGCAACGGAGAGCGCAACAATATCATCAGGCAACATAGCTTTAGTGAAAAGCTCACGCAGTCTTTCAACAGGTGCGTAGGTATTGGTGTAATCCTGAAAGTAAGCTATGTACTTTGCTCCGTTTGCCTTTGCTGCAACAATGTCTTTTGCCTTTCGTATTTGCTCGGTAATGTCAGCACACGGTTTTGCGGCAAATTCACCGCTGCCTTTTGCTGAACAGAAGATACATCCGCGCGTATCAAGTGTGCCGTCGCGGGTCGGACAGGTCATTCCGCCGCTTAGTGCAAGCTTATAAATTTTGCAGCCGAAGCGAGATTTCATTGCTTTGTTAAATGAATTGAACATTTTTTATCTCCGTTGTCTGTTTTTCTGTTTTTATTGTATCACATCATTTTGCTCAAGACAACAGCCTCAATTTGTGCAATCGGCGTAGAGTATTACTATATAATGTATATAATTATATATAGCTTGAACAAGACGAATTTTGAGACACGAGGATGCGTGTTTTCAAAACGAAAAAAAGCTGAAAAAAGTTGTAAAAAAGTGTTGACAAGTGGCAAATGATTTGTTATTATAGCAAGGCGCTCGTGAGGAGCGCGGAACGAAAAAGCGAGCTTGAAAAAGTTTGAAAAAGTTCAAAAAAAGTGTTGACAAAGCCAAAACGATGTGATATAATTCATAAACGTTGCGGCAAAAAGCGCAACACGAACGCACCTTGAAAATTAAACAACGATTGAAAGAACAAACCCTTGAAGATTCTTTTAAGAGAAGTAAGTACTTCTTAACAGTAATATTCGGTAACGAATACTTTAAGACAGATGCGCTAGCATCTGAATGAGCGATTAAGC
>JAZPYF010000021.1:0-87516 GCA_045544055.1 Acutalibacteraceae bacterium
TCAAGGGCGGTATTCTTCAGATTGATCCGGATCTCTACACCGGTGGATACGGCGGCGGCAGAGGCAGAGTAATATTCGCAAACGATAAGCCTTTTGTAAGCGTAGGTTTCTCACTTTGGCACCCGAGCGGCGACGCCTCGCAGGTAACCAACGAATGGCTCAAGGCACAGGCTGACATAATAAACAGCTACCCTGCCGATACAAAATCAATAAACGGCTATACGGTTATAAATATTCATCCATGGACGGTAGGACCCGATGACCTTGCTTATTTTGTGAGTCAGCTTGATGACGGCGTTGAATTCATTTCCGCCGATGAGCTTATCGCCGCAGTAACAGCAAATGTACCCCACAAAAACGCCACTCGCAATTTTGCAGAATAAAATCACAAAACCAAAAGACCTGTGCAGTATGCACAGGTCTTTTTTTACAGCATTTTTTTAAGATACTGGCCGGTATATGATCTTTCACACTCGGCAACCTCTTCAGGTGTGCCGCAGGCAACAATTTCGCCGCCCTTGTCACCGCCCTCGGGACCAAGGTCAATGATATAATCAGCTGTCTTTATGACATCGAGATTATGCTCAATTACAAGCACGGTATTGCCGCTGTCAACAAGCTTCTGCAAAACAGTTATAAGTCTGTGCACGTCCGCAGTATGCAGGCCCGTTGTAGGCTCGTCAAGAATATAAATGGTTTTTCCCGTTGCAATTCTGGCAAGCTCGGTTGCAAGCTTTACTCGCTGAGCCTCACCGCCCGAAAGAGTTGTTGCGGGCTGACCGATTTTGATATACCCCAGACCTACATCATAAAGAGTCTGCAGCTTGCGCTTGATTTTAGGCAGTGCAGAGAAGAAATTGAGACCCTCCTCAACAGTCATCTCCAGCACATCGTAAATTGATTTTCCGCCGTATTTTACCTCAAGCGTTTCTCTGTTATATCTTGCACCGTGACAGACATCGCAGGGTACATAAATATCGGCAAGGAAGTTCATTTCAATTTTAACAATACCATCGCCCTGGCACGCCTCACAGCGTCCGCCCTTGACATTGAAAGAAAAGCGATTCGGCTTGTAGCCACGGATTTTTGAATCGGTTGTAGAAGCGAACAAATCGCGGATATCCGTAAATACACCTGTATAAGTGGCAGGGTTTGAGCGCGGTGTTCTGCCGATCGGTGACTGGTCAATATTGATGACCTTATCAAGATGTTCAATGCCTGTAATTGTATCGTGCCTGCCTGCATATCGGCGCGCACCGTTAAGCTCAGCAGCAAGCTTTTTGTTGAGAATTTCATTTACGAGTGAAGATTTACCCGAGCCTGAAACACCGGTAACACAGGTCAGCGTGCCGAGAGGTATCTCAACATCGATATTTTTAAGGTTATTTTCTCTTGCGCCTGTGATTCTAAGCTTTTTACCGTTACCTTTTCTTCGGGTTTCGGGAACCGAAATTTTCTTCTTTCCGCTCAGGTACTGACCCGTAACAGACTCCTCGCACGCCATAATCTGCTCCGGTGTGCCGCTGCAAACAATTTCACCGCCATGAATACCCGGACCAGGTCCGACATCAACAACATAATCAGCACTCATAATTGTTTCTTCGTCATGTTCAACAACAATCAGCGTGTTATCAATATCACGCAGGTGACGCAGAGTTTCGATAAGACGTGAATTATCACGCTGATGAAGACCTATGCTCGGCTCATCAAGGATATACAGCACACCTGTGAGCGAAGAACCGATCTGTGTAGCAAGCCTTATACGCTGGCTTTCGCCACCCGAAAGAGTACCTGCAGGACGGGAAAGGCTGAGATATTCAAGACCGACGCTGATAAGGAAGCTGAGCCTTTCACGGATTTCACGCAGAATCAGCCTTGCTATCTGCGCATCACGCTCGGAAAGCTCAAGTGAATTGATAAAATTAAGCTCTGCCGATATCGGAAGCCGAGTAAAATCATAGATATTCATTCCGCCGACGGTGACACACATTACTTCCTTTTTGAGCCTTGCGCCGTTACAGTCGGGACACGGACGCTCGGACATATACTGCTCAACCTCATTTCTCATAAGGTCGCTGCTTGTTTCGTTATACCTGCGCTGAAGATTATTGAGTACACCCTCAAAATCAGAGCGATATGTGCCCTGCATAAACTGGGTATTGCGCTCCATTGTAATTTTCTCGCCCTTGGTGCCGTAGAGAATTATATCAATAGCTTCCTGCGAGAGCTTCTCTATCGGAGTATCCAGAGAAAACTTATATTGCTTGGCAAGTCCCTCAAAATACATTCGTGCAATGCTGCCGCTGTCATTTACACTCCAGCCGCTTGCCTTGATTGCACCGCCGTTTATTGAAAGCGACCTGTCGGGAATTATCATATCAGGGTCGATTTTCATAAACACGCCCAGGCCCGAGCAAGTCGGGCAGGCACCGTAGGGATTATTGAACGAGAACATTCTCGGCTCAAGCTCTTCTATACAAGTACCGTGATCGGGACAGGCATAGTTCTGTGAAAACAGCAGCTCCTCGCCGCCTATAACATCGCAAACCACAAGCCCCTCTGCAAGACCCGAAGCAGTTTCAACAGAATCAGCAACACGAGAACGAACAGATTCCTTGACAACTATGCGGTCAACGATAATCTCAATATCATGGCGCTTGTTCTTATCGAGCTTTATTTTTTCGGTCAGCTCATAAAGGCTGCCGTCAACACGAGCACGGACATAGCCGCTTTTGCGTGCAGACTCAAGTACCTTTATATGCTCGCCCTTCTGCCCTCTTATTACCGGTGCAAGAATCTGAATTTTTGTACCCTCAGGCAGTTCAAGAATCTTACCGACAATATCGTCAACTGTCTGCTTTTTGATTTCTCTTCCGCATTCGGGACAGTGCGGAACACCAACTCTTGCCCAGAGAAGACGCAGATAGTCATAAATTTCAGTTACCGTTCCGACCGTTGAACGGGGATTCTTGGAGGTTGTTTTCTGGTCAATTGAAATTGCGGGAGATAAGCCCTCAATATAGTCAACATCGGGCTTTTCCATCTGTCCGAGGAACTGACGGGCATAGCTGGAAAGCGACTCGACATAGCGACGCTGACCCTCGGCATAAATCGTATCAAAAGCCAGCGAGGATTTGCCTGAGCCTGAAAGTCCCGTAAACACAACGAGCTTGTCGCGCGGGATTTCAACATCAATATTCTTAAGATTGTGCGCTCTGGCACCCTTTACCGTTATTTTTTTCTCTCTCATTTACTTACCTCGTCTGAGTTTTTCTATTCTGTCACGCAGCTGTGCCGCATGCTCGAACTCAAGTATCTTTGCAGCAGCCTTCATCTCGGCTGTAAGCTGTTTGATAAGCTGTTCGCGCTCTGCTCTGCTGAGCTGCCTGTCGGGCTTATCGCTGTCAGAGCGTACAGAAATCTCAAGCACACCCGAAACATCCTTTACAATGGTTTTAGGCACGATACCGTGTTCTTCGTTATAAGCCATCTGTTTTTCACGGCGGCGCGCAGTTTCCTCAAGCGCACGCTCCATGGAAGGTGTAACGCTGTCAGCGTACATTATAACCTCACCGTTTGAATTACGCGCAGCTCTGCCTATTGTCTGTATAAGCGAGGTTTCACTTCTCAGAAAGCCCTCTTTATCGGCATCAAGAATTGCGACGAGTGACACCTCGGGAATATCAAGGCCCTCACGAAGAAGGTTGATACCTACAAGCACGTCAAACTCGCCAAGGCGCAAATCTCTGATGAGCTGTATACGCTCGATTGCATCTATATCGTGGTGCATATAGCGCACCTTTACGCCCATATCAGCAAAGTAATCGGTAAGATTCTCAGCCATTTTTTTGGTAAGCGTGGTAACGAGCACACGCTCGCCCTTTTCGGTGCGTTTATTGATTTCACCCAGCAGGTCATCAATCTGACCGTCGGTGCTTCTTACGGAAATCTCGGGATCAAGCAGACCTGTCGGGCGGATAAGCTGTTCGGCAATCTGCTGGCTCTTTGTACGCTCAAACTCACCCGGAGTGGCACTGACAAAAATTCTCTGAACGGTACGCTCATAAAACTCGTCAAACGTCAGCGGACGGTTATCAAAAGCTGAAGGCAGGCGGAAGCCGAAGTTTACAAGGTTTTCTTTTCTTGCTCTGTCACCGCCTATCATACCTCTTACCTGCGGCAAAGTAACGTGAGATTCATCAACAAAGAGCAGAAAATCATCGGGGAAATAGTTAAGCAGCGTGAACGGTACCGAACCCGGAGGCATACCCGAAAGAACACGGGAATAGTTCTCAATGCCCTTACAGAAGCCTGTTTCACGCAGCATTTCTATATCGTACTCCGTGCGCTGTTTGATACGCTGAGCCTCGAGAAGCTTGCCCTGCTCAACAAAATCGGCATAGACACGGGTCATTTCATCGAAAATTCTGCCGATTGCCTCCTCCATTTTTTCCTGCGGTATTACATAGTGTGATGCAGGATAGACGGCAGCATGGGTCAACACAGCCTTGACCTCACCCGTAAGCACATTTATTTCGCTGATTCGGTCAATTTCATCGCCGAAAAATTCCACCCTTATTGCCGTATCGGTAGAATAAGCGGGAAAAATTTCAACAACATCGCCTCTGACACGGAATTTGTTACGGATAAAGTTGATATCGTTCCGCTCGTACTGGATGCTGACGAGCTTTTCAATAAGCTCATCACGGCTTTTTTCCATACCGGGGCGAAGCGAAATGAGCATATTTTTATAGTCAAACGGGCTGCCAAGGGTATATATACAGGATACACTCGCAACAATGATTACATCTCTGCGCTCAGCAAGAGCACAGGTTGCAGAATGCCTGAGCTTATCAATTTCATCATTTACAGCCGAATCCTTCTCAATATAAGTATCAGTTGTGGGAAGATATGCTTCGGGCTGATAATAATCGTAGTAAGAAACAAAGTATTCAACAGCATTTTCGGGGAAAAACTCACGAAACTCGCTGCAGAGCTGGGCGGCGAGCGTTTTATTGTGAGCCAGAACAAGTGTGGGCTTATTTACCTGAGCGATAACATTTGCCATGGTAAAGGTTTTACCCGAGCCTGTAACGCCGAGCAGAGTCTGCTCCGAAAAGCCGCTGTTAACACCGTCAACAAGTGCTTTAATTGCCTGCGGTTGGTCACCCGTAGGCTTGAATTTTGAATGAAGCACGAATTTATCCAAACCGCTCACCCTCCTTTATATTGATTAAAACAAAGTTTTGTGCTATGATAGTTACATTATTTTTCAGGTGTGATTATTTATGAAAAGCTTTACAATAAAACAAAATGATGCGGCACAGCGGCTTGACAAATTCATAACTAAAGCTGTTCCGCTTTTACCGCAGGCGCTTATGTACAAATACATCCGCACAAAGCGCATAAAGGTAAACGGAAAGCGTGCCGAAATTTCAACAAGGCTGCAGGTCGGTGATCTTGTAGAAATGTATATCAATGATGAGTTTTTTGAGGCAAAGCCCGATAATTACGACTTTATGCGTGCTTCAAAAAGCCTTGATATCATCTACGAAGACGAAAACATAATCCTGCTCGACAAAAAGGTAGGTCTGCTCAGCCATCCCGACGAAGGAGAGTATGTTGACACGCTGATAACAAGGGTTGAACGCTACCTTTACGAAAAGGGTGAATATGACCCAAAAAGCGAAAGCTCATTTGCACCTGCGCTTGCAAACAGAATTGACCGCAACACAGGCGGAATTGTGATTGCCGCAAAAAACGCAGAAGCTCTGCGGATATTAAACCAAAAAATCAAAGACAGAGAGCTGAGCAAAATATATCTTTGCATTGCTCACGGTCACTTTGCAAAAAAAGAGGCAACACTCACCGCCTATCTGCGCAAGGACGAGAAGAAAAACAAAGTGCGTGTTTTTGACAAGCCTGCACCTGATGCCAAAGAAATCCGCACAAGGTACAAGGTGCTGGGTGAAAGAGAAAATCTCAGCCTTGTGAGAGTTGAGCTTCTTACAGGAAGAACACACCAGATAAGAGCGCATTTGGCTCACATCGGTCATCCCCTGCTCGGTGACGGAAAGTACGGCACTAATGCCCTGAACAAAGAAAAGGGCTACAAAAAGCAGTGCCTTTATTCATACCGCCTGCAGTTCACATTTACAACCGATGCAGGAATACTCAACTACCTCAACGGAAAAGCGTTTGAGGCAAAGGATATATGGTTCGAGCGCGCTTTCAACGAAGGCTCACTCTGATATCATAGCGTTAAACTGCTCTTCGTTTATTACGGTAACGCCAAGGTCATTTGCTTTTTTGAGCTTGCTTCCTGCCTCTTCGCCCGCAAGGACATAATCGGTCTTTTTAGAAACTGAAGAAGAAACCTTGCCGCCGAATTTTTCAATGATTTCTGCCGCTTCGTTTCTTGTATAGGTAGGTAAAGTGCCTGTAAGGACAAAGGTTTTACCTGCAAATTTATCGCTTGCAACCTCACGCAAGGATTTCATATTGAGTCCGAGGGCGGAAAGCTTTGCGATAAGCTCAGCGGTCTGCGGCATAGAGAAATAAAGCGCAACGCTTTCTGCCATAATGCCGCCGAAGCCCTCAATTTTTGATATATCTTCAACACTTGCCTGCTGGATTGATTCCATTGTCATAAAATGGTCGCAGAGCAGCTTTGCTGATTTTCTGCCAATATGGCGTATACCCAGGCCGAAAATCAATTTGAATAAATCGTTCTGTTTAGAATCGGCGACAGCCTTTACAAGGTTGTCTGCCGATTTTTTTGCAAAATGTTCAAGGCCGATAAGGTCATCGGCAGTCAGAGTATAAATATCTTCAACACACGAAACAATGCCTTTATCAACAAGCATTTCAACGACGGCTTCGCCAAGGCTCTCGATATCCATAGCATCTCTTGAGCAGAAATGTATAAGCCTGCGCTTAAGCTGAGCAGGGCAATCGGAATTATTACAACGAACAGCCGCCTCACCGTTTGCTCTCACAACAGGAGCTCCGCAGGAGGGACATACCTCGGGCAGAGTGAAAACAGGAGCACCGCAATGAGATACAACGGACAGCACCTCGGGGATTATATCGCCGGCTTTACGCACAACGATTGTATCGCCAAGAGCAATTTCTTTCTCGTTAATAAAATCCTGATTATGAAGTGTTGCACGGCTTACTGTTGTGCCTGCAAGCTGAATCGGATCAAAGACTGCAGTAGGGGTAAGAACACCTGTTCTGCCTACGGCAACCTCAATCTCACGCAGAACAGTGCTTTTTTCCTCAGGCGGATATTTGAAAGCAACAGCCCAACGAGGAAATTTTGCAGTACTGCCCATAGCTTCTCGCTTGTCAAAATCATCAACCTTTATAACCGCACCGTCTATATCGAATGAGAGTGTACCCCTCATTTCGCCGATTTGTCTGACATGCTCAACAGCAGAGGTAAAGCTGCTGTGGCACTTATAGTCCGGCACTGTTCTGAAGCCGAGTGAAGCCAAAAAGTCAAGCGACTCCTTATGCGAAGAGAGGGTTTTGCCCTCAATGCGCTGAATATTGAAAACAAACATATCAAGTCCGCGTGTTGCTGTAACGGCGGCATCCTTTTGTCTGAGAGAGCCTGCGGCAGCGTTACGGGGATTTTTGAAAGGCTTCTCCCCTGCTTCATCCTGCCTTAAAACAAGTTCTTCAAAGCTGCTGTGAGGCATATACACCTCACCTCTGACCTCAAGCAGAGGCATTTTTTCGCTAAGCTCAAGCGGTATTGATTTTATGGTTAGAATATTGTGCGTTACATCTTCACCAACGTCACCGTCGCCTCTTGTTGAGCCGCGGACAAGCTTGCCGTTACGATACTCAAGAGAAACCGAAAGACCGTCAATTTTAGGCTCGACAACATAAGATACCTCACCGACAGCCTGCTTGACACGGGAATCAAACGCTTCAAGCTCTTCCTCGCTGAATGCATCAAGCAGACTCTCCATTCTGACGGAATGCACAACAGGGGCGAATTTTTCCGACGCTGTGCCGCCGACACGCTGGGTAGGAGAATCAGCAGTGATAAGCTGAGGATACTCAGCCTCAATAGCCTTTAATTCGCGCATCATCATGTCATATTCATAGTCCGAAATTTCGGGAGAATCCTCATCATAATAACGCTTTATATGGTAATTAAGCTGCTCTCTGAGCTCTGCAGCTTTTTTTCTCATAAGTTCAAAATCTGCCATAATCGCACCCCGTTATATAATATAACAATATTTAAGATATTTTATCAAAAAAACATATACAAGTCAATAGATACCAGAACAAATGTTCTTTATGTGATACAAGAAAATCCCTGCTCCCGATAAGCTCAGGAGCAGGGATAAATTATTATGATCGGATTAAATTACCAGCTTACAACGTAAGATGATCTTGTGCCAAGGGGAATGATAGCGCCTGCCTTGTCAAAGTTGATTGTCCACTGAACATCATACTCAGCAGTCTTTACTCTGCCTGTTGCAGCATCAACTGTGATAACAACCTTACCGTAAGGATAGTTCATTGCTGCTGTACCTGTGATGCTTGTAGCAATACCGGGAATGTTATCGTTGATGATACGGGGAGGAACAGCATTAAGAGCCTTGGGAGTATGACCCTGGCCGTAGTCGATAGTGCTTGACTTGCCGTCTGCCTTTGTAACGACTGTGACAGTATAAACGCCGTTAGCCTCTGTGCAGGTTGCGGACTTAACATCGTTTACTGTGAGCTTGGATGCCCAAGACTGATTCTCAACAGGGAACTTTGCCTTGATGTCTGCGCCTGTGTATGTAGCAGCACCCTGGCTGTTATCTACAAGCATACCGTCAAGCCACTCGTCTCCGCCAAGCATCTTGTAAACGGTTGCAAGTACGCTGGGAACTGTGGGAGAAGCTGCAAGGTAATTTGTTACGTGATTCTGCTTGATGCTCTTTGCACCTTTCTTAACGCCGTTGACAGCTGTGTTGAAGTAAGCAACGATTTCTTCTGTTGTTTCGGGCTTCTTTGAAGCTGCTTCAGTTGTGGTTTCGCCCTCAACAGTTGTAACTTCGCCTTCAGCTGCTGTTGTAGCCTCTGTTTCAGCCTCTGCTGTTGTTTCGTCAGTAGCTGCTTCAGAAGTTTCTTCAACATCTGCTGCTGTTGTCTCATCTGCAACTGTTGTTGCGTTGACATCGTCTGTAACTTCAATTACGGGTTCTGTGGTTTCGGGCTCGTCCTTACCGCCGCAGGCTGCGAAGGAAAGGCAGAGAACGAAAGCCATAAGGAGAGCTGCGATTCTTGTGAACTTGCTCATTGGTTTCATTCCTCTCAGTTTTTTATTTTGTATTTGGTGCTATTATATAGCATTGATACCGATTTATATTTCTCAAAAAGAAAAATAACTAACTTTAATTAATTTTGACGGTAAAATTTTCAGAAACAACGCCGTTATCGCACAGTATTGAGTCAAGAAGCTCGGCTGTTTTTACAAGAAAAGCTTTTATTTCATCATCGTTTCCTTTGATTAGCATATTGAAATCATCACAAAGAGCTTTATAATCAAACTCCGCATCCTCCGGCTGGATTGAGGGTACTGCTTTGGTTTCACCGTCAGCAGTTACGGTAACATCAAGCGGAAGAAAATCTGATTTACCGGATGAAATAATCAATTCAGTAATGCTTTGCGGCTCTCCCAGCCCCTCTGCGATACAGATTGCCGTTGCCTCTCTTGCTTTTTGCGCTTTTACATTGAAGATGATCGTATTTTTCAGTTTTTCTCTGGTATCCTCATTTGCAAGAGCTTTCATAATTTTCATTTTGTCCTTAAAGCCTGAACTCACAGTAATTCACCTCCGGATCAAAGCATTTTTCGGATTTTATCGGCAAGCAGCAAGGCCTCAAAGCGTTTCTTTTTGAGAAGTCTTAAACGCAGGCACTTTGCCTTGCCGAAAGCAGACAAATCTCCCTCTTTCATCGCACGGATAAAGACGGGATTTTCGGCAACACTGCGATAAAAATCAAATTTTTCTCGTTTTGTCATTTTGCCTTGGCTGACACTCAGGACAAGGTCTGCCGCACGCCTGAGAAAGCCTGTGTAGAACAGCCTTTTACTTTGCTCCGTATCAAGCCCGAGCCGCTCAATTTCATCGAGCAAAGCAGTACGAGAAATCACATATTCATCAAGTGCATTTTTGTCGAAAGTATTTGATATTCCCGAATAATTTGTTCTGTAAAAATATAGAACATCGGGGATATAGCTTATTTTTTTCGCATTGCGTGCAAGCGCCGTTGACATCATAAGATCATCGGCATTGCGAACGGTTATAAAGCTTGAAAAATCAACGTTTCTGAACAGCGAGCGAGCACACGCTTTGAGGACAATTCCGTTCATACCGCTCTCTGCAAGAGAGGTTTGAAAATACTCCTCATGCGTTATGTTTTCTTTCTCTGAGCCGAAGAAATCGTGACAAGGCACATCGCCTTTCTGAAGGCGGAAAATCAGCATATCACAACCAAAGCGATTGATTGAAGCACTGAGCTTTTCAAAAGCTCCGTCAAGCCAATAATCGTCACTGTCGAGAAAAAGTATATAATCGCCCGAAGCGTTTTCAACTCCGTTTCTGCGTGCCGCAATCGGACCGCTGTTCGGCTGATGAATAACCTTTACTCTGCTGTCTGCCAAAGCAAATCCGTCACACAAAGCTCCGCTGCCGTCGGTAGACCCGTCGTTGACAAGAATCAGTTCAAAGTCACTCTCGCTCTGCGAAAGCACAGATCCAACGCACTTTTCAATATATTTTTCGGCATTGTAAACAGGAACAACAACGCTGAATTTCGGCAAAATCACCACTCCATTATCTGTTCGGGATTGTCACAGATATCCTGAATTTTATTAAGGAAGCCCAAAACATCACCGTATTCGCAGACCCTGTGGTCAAACAAAAGCGTAATAGGCAGAATACGGCGTATTGCAATCTCTTTCTCTCCGTTTTCACCTGTGACTACAACAGGACGGTCAGACGCCGCATAGACGCCGACAACGGCAGTCTGCGGAGGGATAATTTCAAGAATCGGCAGAAAGCCATATCTGTTTTTGTCTATTGAGCCGATATTGCTGACCGTAATCGTACCCTGCTCAATATCTTTTTTGGTTATTCTGTCGCTCTCGGGAATGCTGAGATATTCTTTCTTTGCCTTGCCGCTGAGCGTTTTGATTTTATGCTTGCCGAGCTTTGCACCGAGAAGCCTGCACACAACTGTTTTCAGTTTGCCTTTTTTGAGTGCGGTAATGGTGTTATCCATTGAAACCTCAAACATTGCCTCTGTAAGGTTTGTGTTCTTTATTCTGCGGCTGACATCAAGAATGTACTCTGACATTTCGTCAAGAGTTTTGCTCTCAAAATTGTGGAAATTAATGGTCATCATCTCGCCGTTCGGCAGCTGCATGGGGACCGAAAAGTGCACCTCATCAAAATACTTGATTTGTCCTTTAACAAAGTGGCGGTTAAACTCAAAATGAGCATTGAGCTTAGGTGACTCCTTGAGAGCAATTGCAATTGCCTTGAGCACGAGCGTGTTAAAACTGAGCTTGTATTTGAGCTTGCCCGATGCACGAAGCGCATCAAACTGCTCAGTCAGCTTTGTAACGTCAAACTCAACGACGGGACCTGCGTGCGGAATTTCACGCCAGGACTGTGAGGTCATATTCGCTACAATCTTGCGCTGAATTCCGAAATGTTCAATTTTTGTGGGTTTCATTTTCCTTTTTTACTCCTTCTTCTTTCAAACGGTAAAGCAGTTTATACCATACCGATGTTAAAATAACGTTAAAATTCATACTCCATAGAATCGTAAGATACAATAAATCCAAGCTCAGCCGCAACAGGCACCAGCTCATCATATGTATAGCCGCCGTTGTGCGAAAAATGATGAACGCAGAAAACCGTATCCGAATCGGCACAGCCGATTTCAAGCATCTTCTTTTTTACATTTGAGCAAGTGAGAAGATTCATATGGTTGTCTGCATACGGAGTTTTGTCACTTGTGCAGGTGCAATCAAGAGAAACAAAGCTGAAATAAGGCTTGTTTTTCTCAAGATAATCCCAGGTTTCGGGAAGAAACCAGCCTGTATCGTTGGCATAGAGCATTGATTTTTCACCGTCGGAAATTGCATAAATCAACGGATCGAGCTTCATTGCGTGGTTTGCAAGCAGAGGGGTGACGGCATAGCGTCCTATCTGATAGGTTTCAAACGGTCTGACCGTATGATGAACAGCATATTCGCCTGCAACCTTTGTGCTTTCAAGCACCTCGACAAGACCTTTGGAGGAATTTTCGGATGTATATATGCTGACAGGGTTTGCATCGGGCTTTCGGTGAGCAAAAGGCGGACGCAGATTGCCAAAATCGAGCGGATAAAGATGATCCTCATGTGAATGGGTGATGATAATCTGCTCAATTGATCTCAGGTCAAGCCCGTAATTGATAATATGCATATAAGTATCTGCCGGAAAATCGATGAGAAGATCGTCATTTATAAGAGCCTGCGACCTTGTGCGGATGTTTTTACCGCCGGCTTTACGGGCGCGCTCACAGTGGTCACAGTAGCAGAAAAGAGCCGGCATTGCCTCTGCGGCCGCTGTTCCGTAATAAGTAATTTTCATCTTTTTCAAACTCCTTTGCTGTTAGCAATACAGAGTTATTTTATCATAAATATAAGTTTTCTGTCAAATTTTCAACAAGACTTTTATTTTGAGAAATATTGTTTTTTGCTATTTACTATTTCGCTGTTTTGGTGTATATTATTAGATTAGATATTAGTTTAATATGGAGTAGTATCGTATCAAGGAGGTAAAACCGCATGGATTTTTCAATAAATCCGCAGCTTATGTTCGGGCTGTCGTTCAGCGTGCCGTCAGTTGTTGCGGACAAGCATCTCAAGCTCGCAGGTGCGGCACAAATCAAGGTGCTGCTGTGGCTGCTGCGCCATGCGGCAGAGAATCCTACTTTGGATGAGCTTTGCAAGGCTCTGAGCATGAAGCCCGTTGACGCCGCAGATGCAATGCAGTACTGGGTTGAAAACGGAATTGTTCTTGCAGACGGTAAAGAGGCGCCGCAGCCCGAGCAACCCGACTATGCAAAGAAAGCCAAGGAAGCTCCCGTCACACACGAAGGAAAATCTGAAATAGCTTATACCCGCCCGACATCCGAGCAGATACTTATCCGCACAAAAGAGAGTGCCGAAATTCAGTTCATGTTCAACGAGGCTCAGAAAAAGCTCGGACGGACAATCGGCTATGACGGTCAGTCAACACTGCTGATGATTCACGATTCATACGGTCTGCCTGTTGAGGTTTTGCTGATGCTGGTCGAATACTGCGTTTCCGTCGGCAAAGGCTCGTTCACCTACATAGCCAAAGCAGCCAAGACATGGAGCGAAAAGGAAATAGATTCAATCGAAAAGGCTGATGAACAGATTCATCTTCTGCGTCGCTGTGACGGACTCTGGAAAAAACTGTGCGAAATGACAGGTATCAGCACCCCCAGACCGACCGCTTCGCAAAGCAGTTACCTTGCTCACTGGTCCAACGAGCTTAAGTTTGATATTGAAATGATATACCTCGCTTATGAGGAAATGGCAAACCATACGGACAAAATCAGTTTTCCGTACATGAACAAGGTTTTGCAGAGCTGGTATGACCTCGGGCTCAAAACCGCACAGCAGGTTGAGCAGGCAAAAGAAGAGCGTACTTCGGCAAAGACAGCAAAGACTGCAACCAAAAAGAAAAGCAGCGGTTACGAAGCATCATACGATATTGATGAATTCAACAGGCGCTCCGACACTGCGCCTTTGGTCTACAAAAAGAAGAAAGATGACGGAGAGGAGTAACAGCAGATGAGTTACAGCAAACATATATATCTTCTCGCTCAAGGCAAGATTGAAAGCCGTCGTAAAGCCGCAGAAGAATCACTTGAAGAGAGAAAAGCAGAGGCTTACTCCAAAATACCAAAGCTCCTTGAAATTCAGAACAGAATCGCTGCGCTTGGTGCTCAGGCAGTTTCGGCTATCTCAAAGGGTGCAGAAGCTCCTGCTTTTATTGAAAGCCTTGCCAAAGAGAGTCTTGCCGCTCAGCAGGAGCGCAGAGAGCTTCTCAAGGCCGCAGGCTTCCCCGAGGATTACCTTGAGGTGCATTACACCTGTGACATCTGCTCGGATATCGGTATCAAAGAAGACGGAATCTGCACCTGCCAGCGTGAAATGCTGATTGAAACAGCAGTTAATGAAATTGAAAAGGTTGCTCCGCTCAGACGCTCAACCTTTGACAGCTTTTTACTGGACTATTATCCAGAAGCAGTTGATGGCTCAGGTATTTCACCAAAGAGCCGTATGGGCGAAATCAAGCAGTTCTGCAACGATTATGCCCTTGATTTCTCACTCAGCTCGCCCTCACTCTTTATGCACGGCGCAACGGGTCTTGGCAAAACTCACCTCTCGCTTGCCGTTGCGAACGAAGCAATCAAAAAAGGCTTCGGCGTAGTTTACGGCAGCGCACCGAATCTTTTCGGTACGCTCGAAAGAGAGCATTTCGGCAGACAGTACAGCGGTGAAAAGACATATGAGCAGGAGCTGCTTGAAACCGATCTGCTTATAATTGACGACCTCGGAGTTGAGTTTTCAACTCAGTTCACCGTAAGCTGTGTTTACAACATTATCAACTCAAGAATCCTCAGCCGCAAACCCACAATAATCAGCACTAACCTCACACCGAGGGAGCTTGAGGAAAAATACACGCAGCGAATCACATCTCGAATTATTGGTAATTTTATCTCGCTCCGCTTTGTCGGAAGAGATATAAGACAAATACAAAGCTATTAAATTTCCAAAGTTCAGGTGAAAACGAATGAAAAGCATTACAAAATTTCTCAACAGACTTTTTATTGACGGACTGAGCGGAATGGCATTCGGCCTGTTCTCAACGCTCATTATAGGCACTATTCTGCAGCAGATCGGCAACGCCGTACCCGGTCAGATAGGCACTTGTATTTTCATTGTAGGTAAGATTGCCGCCTCGCTTATGGGTGCGGGAATCGGCTGCGGTGTAGCCGCAAAGTTCGGTGAAAAGCCGCTTGTCACGCTCTCTGCCGCCGTTGCAGGTATGGTAGGTGCATTTGCAAGCAAAATCCTTGCCGGCACAATTGTCAGCGGTGCCGTTGTTTCTTATGCAGGTCCCGGCGAACCGATGGGTGCTTTTGTTGCAGCCTATGTCGGAATTGAGCTTGGCAGACTTGTCGCAGGCAAGACAAAGCTCGACATCATCCTCACACCTATTGTAACAATCGGCACAGGCTCGGTTGTAGGTCTGCTTGCAGGTCCGTACATTTCACAGTTTATGACCTGGCTCGGCAGCCTTATCAACTGGGGCACAGAACAGCAGCCGATAATAATGGGCATTGTTGTTTCCGTTCTTATGGGCATATTCCTTACACTTCCGATCAGCTCTGCCGCAATCGGCGTTGCGCTCGGACTCAGCGGTGTTGCCGCGGGAGCAGCCGTTGCAGGCTGCTGTGCAAATATGGTAGGCTTTGCCGTTGCAAGCTACCGTGAAAACGGCTTCGGCGGTCTTGTTGCGCAGGGTATCGGAACAAGCATGCTCCAGATGCCGAACATTGTAAAAAAACCGATCATCTGGCTGCCTGCAATTATTGCAAGCGCTGTCACAGGTCCCGTTTCTTCTGCACTTCTTAAAATGGTCAACAACTCAACAGGTGCAGGAATGGGTACTGCAGGACTTGTAGGACAGATTATGGGCTACCAGTCAATGATTGATGCAGGCGTTTCGCCGACGGTTGCCCTGCTTGAGATTGCCGCCATACATTTTATTCTCCCTGCAATTATTGCTTTCGGCGTATCCGAAGCGATGAGAAAGCTCGGTTGGATAAAGAGCGGCGATATGAAGCTCTCGGTATAATTATTTTTCAGAGGTAGAAGATTTTGGATATTATTTCAGCTATAACAACACAGTTCGGCCTGCAGAGATGGCAGGTAGAAAACACCGTAAAGCTTATTGACGAGGGTAACACAATACCTTTTATTGCACGTTACCGCAAAGAGGCACACGGCACACTTGATGATCAGGTGCTTCGTGAGATTTCGGAAAGACTTGAATATCTGCGCAACCTCGAAAAGCGCAGAGAAGAAGTAAGAAGCGCAATTGAGGGTCAGGAAAAAATGACTGATGAGATTGCCGCCGCTCTTGATGCCGCCGCAACACTTGCGGAAATTGAGGATATTTACCGTCCGTTCAAACCAAAAAGAAAAACAAGAGCAAGCGTTGCAAGAGAAAAAGGTCTTGAGCCACTCGCACAGTACATATTCAGCCAGCCTCCCACAGGTAAAACACCCATTGAGGCTGCAGAAGAATATATTGACGAAGAAAAGGGCGTTGCCTGCGCACAAGATGCTTTGCAGGGAGCGATGGATATCATTGCTGAGGACATCTCGGACGATGCCAACATACGCCGCAGAATACGCAACCTCTTCACCGTTGTCGGCACTGTCACCTCCAAGGCGGCAGACCCCGATAAAGACAGCGTTTATGCACAGTACTACGACTATTCGGAGCCTGTAAACAAAATTGCTAACCACCGTGTGCTTGCAATTGACAGAGGTGAAAAAGAGGACTTCCTCAAGGTAAGCGTTACGCTCGATATTGCAAAAGCGCTCGGCGTAATCACAAGCGTTACCCTGCTCAACAACGGCTCGCCTTGCACAGACACGGTAAGAGATGCAGGAGCAGACAGCTATACCAGACTCATCATGCCTTCAATCGAGCGTGAAATCCGCTCTATGCTCACAGAGCGTGCGGCGGCAGAATCAATCAAGGTATTTGCCGCAAACCTGCGTCCCCTCCTGCTACAGCCGCCCGTCAAGGGCAAGGTTGCCCTCGGTCTTGACCCCGGATACAGGACAGGCTGTAAGGTTGCAGTTGTTGATGCAACGGGCAGAGTGCTTGACACAGGCGTAATCTACGTAACACACTCCGAAGCACAGAAGCAATCTGCAAAACAGACAATTGCCGCACTGATTAAAAAGTACGGCGTTGAAATAATCGCAATAGGAAACGGCACAGCTTCAAAGGAAACCGAAATATTCACTGCTGAGCTGCTCAAGGAAACAGGACTTTCCGCCAAATATATGATCGTCAGCGAGGCAGGTGCTTCGGTTTACTCCGCTTCAAAGCTTGCTGCAGAGGAATTTCCGCAGTTTGACGTTTCTCTCAGGAGTGCAGTATCAATCGCAAGACGTCTGCAGGATCCGCTTGCAGAGCTTGTTAAGATCGACCCGAAGGCAATCGGAATCGGTCAGTATCAGCACGATATGCCGCAAAAGGAGCTCGGTCAGGCACTTGACGGAGTTGTTGAGGACTGTGTAAACAACGTAGGTGTTGATCTCAACACAGCCTCGCCCTCTCTGCTGACAAGGGTTTCGGGTATTAACTCAACCGTTGCCAAGAACATAGTTCTTTTCAGAGAAGAAAACGGTGAATTCACAGGCAGAACACAGCTCAAAAAAGTTCCGAAGCTCGGTGCAAAGGCTTTTGAGCAGTGTGCAGGCTTCCTCAGAATTGCCGAAAGCAAAAATCCGCTCGACAACACAGGCGTTCACCCCGAGAGCTATGATGCCGCAAAGGCTCTGCTCGCAGAATGCGGATACGACCTCAAGGATGTTGCAAAGGGCAACATCGGTGAGCTGGCAACAAAGGTTGAAGCAATCGGTGCCGAAAAGCTGGCAGAAAAGCTCGGCATCGGCGTACCGACCCTCAATGACATTGTAAAAGAAATGCTCCGCCCGGGACGTGACCCGCGTGACGAGCTTCCGCCGCCTATGCTCAGAATTGACGTTATGGATATGAGCGACCTTGTACCCGGAATGGAAATGCAGGGCACGGTACGAAACGTCATTGACTTTGGTGCATTCGTTGATATCGGTGTTCATCAGGACGGACTTGTACATATTTCGAGAATTACCGACAGATTCATTAAGCATCCCTCCGAGGTGCTCAAGGTCGGCGATATCGTCACCGTATGGGTACTCAGCGTTGATAAGGCTAAAGGCAGAATTTCGCTGACAATGAAAAAACCGAAGGAGGCAGAATCCGTTGGCTAATTTCAACCGTGATTTAACTCAGGGCAGCGTTGTCAAGCAGCTGCTCAGATTTGCAACGCCTTTCCTCCTCTCCAATCTTCTGCAGGCGCTTTACAGCGTAGCAGATATGATTATTGTCGGTCAATTCTGCGGCAAAACCGGAATTACCGGCGTTTCAATCGGCAGCCAGATAAACATTCTTGTAACCGGTGCGGCAATGGGTCTTTCCATAGGCGGTACGGTTATGATCGCTCAGTACGGCGGACAGAAAATGTTTAAGGAACAGCGACAGACAATCGGCACGATGACCACTATATACCTTATTTTAGGCGCGATTCTTACCGTTGTTATGCTCTTCCTCTGCGACCCGCTGCTAATGCTGCTTAACACGCCCGAGTCCGCCTATTCAGAAGCTGCGAATTATTATAAAATCTGTATGCTCGGAATAATATTCATGTTTATGTACAACGCAATCAGCGGTGTGCTTCGCGGAATGGGTGACTCAAAGCGTCCGCTCTACTTTGTACTTATTGCCGCAATAACGAATGTTGTGCTTGACCTCTTGCTCGTAGGCAAATTCGGTATGGCAAGCGCAGGTGCGGCATGGGCAACGATAATCGCACAGGCACTCAGCGTTATAATTTCACTTATCTACCTTGCAAAGAAAAAATTCTTTGCCGAATACCAATGGAGCGATCTGAAAATCAACAAGGAAAGGCTTGTACCGCTTTTCAAAATCGGTCTCCCCTCCTCCATTCAGAGCCTTGTTGTTTCGCTCTCATTTCTCACACTTACCGCACTTGTAAACTCACTGCCAAATGCAGAGATCGCCTCTGCCTGCCAGGGAATCGGCGGAAAAATCAATTCCTTTGCAATTCTTCCGGGGCTGGCAATAAGCAGTGCTATTTCATCAATGGCAGGTCAGAACATAGGTGCAGGCGAATTCAAAAGAGCTAAAAAAACAATGTATGTAGGTATGGTACTTGCTTTTGCGATATCGGTAGTTGTATTCATACTTGTAAATCTCTTCCCCGAATTTCTGATCAGGCTGTTTGACAGCGAGCCAGAGGTTATAGAAACCGGCGCAAGATACCTGAAGCTGATTTCGTTTGACTATCTGTTCGCAACTATAATGTTCTGCTTCAATGGACTTGCAATCGGCTCAGGAAGAACATATATCGCACTTATAAACGCCATTGTAAACGGTATTGCCGTAAGAGTTCCTCTCGCCTATTTCCTCGTAAAATCAATGGATATGGGCTTTGACGGAATCGCGCTGGCAATGGGCTTTGCTTCTGTTGGCGGAATCATAATCGGTCTGCTGTTTGTAAAAAGCGGAAAATGGAAAAACAAGGTTGTCGGAATAAAATAACGGAGGTAATCGTCAATGAAACGGGCATTGGACATTTTGATGTCTCTCGGTGCAATCGTTGCACTTTCCCCTGTATTTCTTATAGTAGCTCTGGCTGTACTTATCGCTGACGGCTCACCTGTGATTTACAAGCAGACTCGAATCGGAAAAGACGGTAAGTCATTCACAATCTATAAATTCCGCACAATGAAAAACGGAACAAGAGTTGCTGCTACAAGCGAACTGAGAGAATCCGGCGACCAGATAATCTCATGCGGCAATATCCTCAGAAAAACCAGCCTTGACGAACTGCCTCAGCTTGTCAATATCCTCAAAGGCGATATGAGCTTTGTCGGTCCCAGACCGCTCATCCCTGAGGAAGATGATATACACCGCCTGCGACTGGAAAACGGTGTATATGCAGTGCGCCCCGGGCTTACCGGTTGGGCACAGATCAACGGCCGTGACAAGGTCAGCGTTGAAGAAAAAGTAAGGCTCGACAAAGAGTATGTTCAAAAGCAAAGCCTTGCATTGGACACACGAATTTTCTTCAAAACAATTATAAATGTTTTCAAAATGAGTGACGTTGTAGAAGGCGGCAAGAACTGAAAAAAATCCCGCACCTGAGTGCGGGATTTTTCTATATTATAATTAAAAAATTTTTTGGATGATTGCATTTTTTTCGCTTGAAAAATAGTTAGATTTGATGTAAAATAAATATGAATAATTATATCCTGACCAAATTCATAACCACACAACATCTACAATGAGGGAGGTCTTATTTTGACTGCAGATCTGCACTGCCACACTAAATTATCCGACGGCTCAATGGGTATTAATGACCTGATAATTCTGGCAAAAAACAAAGGTATTGATACGATTGCCATCACAGATCACGATTGTCTTGCCGGCACTGTAAGAGGCAAAGTAATAGGTGAGCGTTACGGCGTAAATGTAATCGCGGGTGTTGAGCTTTCTGCCTTTGACAAGGAGCTTGACCGCGAGGTACATATTTTATGCTACCAGCCCGACAGCACCGATCGCCTTGAAGGTCTGTGCCGAAGCAACTCAATGCTGCGCAAGAGGGCAAGCCAATACCTCATTATCAAAGCATCAAAGCTCTATCCGATAACAACAGACCTCGTGCTCAAATGTGCAACGGGCTCAACAAACGTATATAAGCAGCACATTATGCACGCCCTCATGGAATGCGGCATTACCACTCAGATTTACGGTGAAATTTACCACCGTCTTTTCTCACCAGAAAGTGAAGATAATATAATAGTTAAGCCTGCTTTCCCCTCTCCGCAGGAAACAATAAAGCAAATCAAAGCCGCAGGCGGTATCGCCGTACTTTCTCATCCTGCCCATACAGGCTGCACCGAAATTATTGACAGCCTTATTGCCGCAGGACTTGACGGAATTGAGGTATGGCATCCTTGCCACAGCGCAGAGGATATTGAAAACCTCACAGCAATCGCAAAGAAAAACAACCTGCTCATGACAGGCGGCAGCGATTTCCACGGAATGTACTCCCCCACCGCACTCGGAATAGGCGGAGTTGAAATACCCCAGCAGCACCTCAACGCTTTTCTTGGCTACAAAGCCAAGCAGAAGAGGCTGGCTAAAAAAGCAAGCGCAGAATAAGGAGATAATTCTATGCTCGATGACAGCGATGTAAAAATCTTTACAGCTAAAAAAGATGAAAGCGACGGCGGCGATTTGTTTGCTGTTGCAGAAGAAATCAAAAGACATATTGCAAACGGCAACTCTGCAAAAGCAAAGGAGCTCGGCAAAGAACTTGCTTCACTTTCACCTGAAAGTGACAACCTCAGCGATGAGCTTAAAGAAATGCTCCGTGCCGAATGGATCAAGCCCGATATAAAAATCCAGCTCAGGTTGCTTATGGTATTCTGTGCAGAATACACTCTGCTCAGTGAGCTTTGCCCTATGCTTGCCACAGCAGCAAACGAAGCACTGTATGACAGCCTCAAGACCGACGCTTTCGGTTTTTACGACAGCATTTCAAACGGTGCGGCAATGAGCTTTTATTACATGGCTGTTAAACAACGTGATGTTGTAAAGGAAGTAGGCGACAGCTTTGCCATGCTGTGCGATGCTAAAACGAGCGAACGTATAAACGCACTCGGCGCTAACGTATTTCTGCTCACCTGCAAGCACATTGTTGATACAATTGAAAAATTTGAGTTTGTAAAATAATCTGCAAAAACCAACAGCTCTGCACCTTTGATAAGATGCAGAGCTGTTTTTTGATTATTATTCTGTCTCGGTTTTCTTCTTGAGCGGATTGCTTTCATCATCAATCGCAATCACAACAACGCCCTTTGGCTTCTCAACATCCCTCTCAACAGAATATTTTCCGTCTTTGGGAATCAGCCGCCCTGTGCCGCCGAGGCCGATCAAAAGATTCAAAGGTTTCTTTTCCATATAAAACTCCCGTTTTATTTTTTTCTGCACTCATAGCAGAGCCAATCGTTTTTATTGTGGCGTTTGATAACCTCAAAGCCGTTCTTCTCAAAGGCTTCAAGCACCTCAGGCTCACGCGGAGCAATAATTCCCGAAGCGATGAACACACCGCCATCAGCAAGAAACTCGCCGACCTGTGATGAAAACAGAATGATTATATCGGCAACAATATTCGCCGCAATAACCTGGAATTTGCCACTCACCTTTTCTGTAAGGCTACCTCGCAGAACTGTGTATTTCGGCTCTGTGAAGCCATTTACTTCACCGTTTTCGCGTGCGGTTTTGACAGCAAGAGCATCAATATCAACGCCGACAGCCGACTTGGCACCAAGCAGCAGAGATGCAACGCTCAGTATGCCGCTGCCGCAGCCGACATCAAGCATATCGGTATCAGGAGTGATATACGGCTCAAGTGCCTCAAGGCAAAGGCGTGTTGTTTCGTGCGTACCCGAACCGAAAGCAAGACCCGGCTCAATGCTCAGCACCGCTCTGCCGTTTGCCTCATAATCATCAATCCAGAGAGGACGGATGAGAAGACGCTCACCAATCTCCATAGGCTTGAAATATGCTTTCCAGTTATTCTCCCAGTCTTCGTTTCTGCAAAGGTTGGTTGTGATTTCATAAGCAATTTTTTCAGCGGCAAAACGCTCGGTGAGGAATGCCGTTGCTTCTGCAGGATTATCCTCGGGTGAAATATAGATGTGGATAAGTCCCTTTGTTCTGTCCTTTGCGAGCAGATCCTCATCAATCAGGTCAATGCCTGCAATTTCAAAAGCCTCCTGCTCAAGGGTGCGGTAATCCTCAATATAAACTCCGGGTACAAGCACCTGAGCGATTGCCGCAGCTTTGTCTATATCGTTACTGCTGACGGTAATAATAATTTCGGTCCAATCCATTTTTACAGTCCTACCTCGTTAACTTTTATTTTTTCAAAGCCCAAGATTTGTTTCAAGAGTTACATCAACTCTGCCGTGGTTATAGAATGCTCTGTTATCAAGCGCCCACTGGCGGCTTGAGAAGCTGCCCTCGTCAACACCCGAAACGGCGTTGTTCACCTCAACAATTCTTGCATCGAGCCTGTCTAGCGCGGCAAGAATATCAGCCTCAATAAACAGCGGTCTTACAGCCGCACCGAACTCGGGATCGCCGTGGTGAGAAATAAGCATATGCTCAAGCAAAACTGCTTTCTCGTGCGGTACACCGAGCCTTTCGGCGGTTTTGTCCACAAGAATGGCACCCTTGACAAGATGGCCGAGAAGAGTGCCCTCAACGCTGTAACCCGAAGCAATTCCCGTTTCGCCTGCAATCAACTCATCAAGCTTTGCAACATCGTGAAGCATTGCTCCGCCCAGAAGCAAATCAGAATCAACAAAAGGATATATGCGGCAGATGCTCTGAGCAAGACGAACAATAGAAAGAGTGTGCTGAAGAAGTCCGCTGCGCATTGCATGGTGAAGCTTGAAAGCGGCAGGATAGTAAAGCAGCTTTTCTTTATTATCGTTGAGGATCGTCGTAACAAGAAGCGAAATATCCGTATCTGAAAAAGCCGAAGCGATTGAGACAAGCTCATTGAACATGGTTTCGCCCGTATAGACGGCAGCGGAAACAAAGTCTTCAACATTCACCTCGTCGGTTTCATTCACTTTGCGGATACGTTCAATCCTAAACTGGTCAGCATCGTTGTACTTTGTGATTTTGCCCTGTACTTTAATGAGAGTATTTACCTCAAACGTGCCGTGGAGATTTTCATCGTACTTCCAGAGCTTTGCATTAATTTCTCCGCTGCGGTCGCTGAGCACCATATCGAGATACGGCTCACCGTTTTTATTAAGCTTACGCTCACAGCTTTTTACCAGACAGTAACCTGTATAGGTATCTGATTTTTCATGATAAGTAAAGTTCAAAACAAACACTCCTAAATTTATATGAATTAATTATACATTGTTCTTTTCATTTTTACAACCAAACAAAAAGAAAATTAACCATATATTCAGAAATTTTCATTGATTTTTGCTTATAATATAGATAAAATAAAAAAGTATGGTATAATGGGTTATTATAAATTTATTTTAACGACAAAATTGAAAGGAAAAGTGAACATTTATGGAATATTCGTTTGACCTCTCCTCGCCCGTTAACGGGCTTGCGTTTTGCTCCGTTAATACCGAGTCCAACTTCAAGGTTGCTATTCTTACGGCAAGCTTCGCCCTGCCGCTTGATGACAACACCGCAGCAAACGCACTGCTGCCGGGTCTGCTAAAGCGCACCTGCAAAAAATATCCTACTCTGACAGAAATGAACAAGCACCTTGCAGGAATGTACGGTGCAATGGTCAGCGGCTCTGTCGGCAAAGACGGCGAAAATCAGGTGCTCACCTTGCGTGTGACAGTGCTTGAGGACAGATTCTCCCTTTCACCCGAAAAAATATCCTCCCAGGCGGCAGACCTTCTGCTTGACCTGATTTTTGAGCCCAACCTTACAGACGGAAAATTTGCCGAAGCAGATGTCGAGCGTGAAAAGCGACTGATGATCGAGCAGATTGAGGGCGAGCTCAATGACAAGCGCTACTATGCACTTAAAAGATGCACGGAAATCATGTGTGAAAACGAGCTTTATGCTAAAAGCCGCTGCGGCACTATTGAAGAGATTAAGGCTCTCAATTCCGATGCACTTGTCAAAGCATGGCAGAGAATGCTCTCAAGCGCTGTTGTTTACATCGGCGTAACCGGCAGTATGGATGCTTCTGTTATCAAAAGCCGTTTTGAGCAGAAGTTTGAAAATATCGACCGCTCACAGATAGCTGAGCTTCACACGGAATTTATCACAAGTGCAGACGAAGTGAACAGAGTCCGTGAAGAACTGCCTGTCAAGCAAGGCAAGCTCGTGCTCGGTATGCGTGCAGGTATGACAGACGCTGATGACAACTATATTGCAATCAAGGTAATGTGTGATATTTTCGGCGGCGGAGTTTACTCAAAGCTCTTCAACAACGTTCGCGAAAAAATGAGCCTTTGCTATTACTGCTCTGCAGGCTTCAACCGAGGCAAGGGTCTTATTATGGTACAAAGCGGAATTGAAAACGAAAACGAGCAAAAGGCAATTGATGCAATACTTGCTCAGCTTGAAGATATCAAAAACGGCAACTTCACCGATGAGGAGTTTGATGCATCAATCAAGGGTATCACAAGCCTTGCGCTCGGCGTATGCGACACTCCCGAAGGTATCGACCGCTGGTATGCGGGACAGATGCTCGACACAGATGTTATCACACCCGAGGAATATGCAAAGCAGATTTCTCAGATAACACGTGAGCAGGTAATTGCCGCCGCTCAGTGTGTAGCACTCGACACCGTCTATATGCTCGCAGGTACGGGCACAGACGAGGACGAAGAATAAGGAAGGAGATGTGAAGAAATGAAGATTACAGAAATCAGAAACGAATTGCTCGACGAAAAGTGCTATCACATTCTCCACCCGACAGGTCTTAACATTTATGTTATGCCAAAGCACGGTTATTCAGGTGCTTATGCTGTGTTCGGCACCAACTACGGCTCAATTGACACAAAAATACTCAATAAAAACGGTGAAATGGAGGATATCCCGGAGGGTACGGCTCATTTCCTTGAGCACAAGCTCTTTGAGAGTGAAGACCTTGATGCCTTTGCAAGATACGCCAAGACAGGTGCAAATGCAAATGCCTACACCTCATTTGACACCACCTGCTATCTTTTCTCCTGCACGGGTGATTTCGCCGCTTCACTTAAAATTCTGCTCGATTTTGTACAGTCGCCATATTTTACGGAGCAGACTGTTGCCAAGGAGCAGGGCATCATCGGCCAGGAAATAACAATGTACAAGGATGTTGCGGATTGGGAAGTGCTGTTCAACCTTCTGCGTGCGCTCTACCACGACCACCCTGTACGAATTGACATTGCAGGTACGGTTGAATCAATTGCTCAGATCACAGCACAGACTCTTTACGACTGCTATAACAACTTCTACAATCTGCATAATATGGTGCTTGCCGTTGCAGGCAATGTTGATGTAGACGAAATTGTTTCAATCTGTGACGAGCTTCTCAAGCCCTGTGAGGAATTCAAATTTGTAAGAACACCGCACGAAGAGCCTGAAAGCATTGTGCAGAACTATATTGAAGAAAAACTCTCCGTTGCAACACCTATTTTCTCATTCGGCTACAAAGAAGCCTTCGGTCTGCCAAAACGCACTCTCAAGCAGAAAATCGCAATGGACATTCTGCTCGAAATGATCGCAGGCACAACCTCAGAGCTTTATAATAGCCTGCTTGAGCAGAAGCTTATTAACACGAGCTTCGGATTTGAACAGTTTACCGGCTTCGGCTATGCCGCAACGATCTTCAATGGAGAAAGCAAAAATCCCGAAGAGGTTGCAAAGCAGATTGACGCATATATTGCTTCTCTCAAAAAGAACGGAATCAACGAGGCTGATTTTGAACAAATCAGACGCAAGCTTTACGGCAGAGCCGTAATGAGCTTCAACGATGTTGATGAAATTGCAAATGACCTTGTCGGTGCACATTTTGATTCGGTCGGCGTATTTGACGATATTGAGATTTACCGCACAATCACAACAGACGATGTAAAAGAAATGCTCAACAAGTGCATGAGAAGCGATTATGCCGCACTTTCGGTAATCAGACCCATTGAATAATCAATAATCGGGAAGTGAAAACAAATGGATTCAACAACAGTATATTTTTCCGCCTTTGACAAAGGCTTTGAGGTCAGCTCAATTCTTGCCGATTTCAACCTTTTCGGTCAGCAGATAACAATACGCTGGTACGGTGCAATTATTGCCTTCGGCTTTCTACTTGCCGTACTCTGGGGCGGCAGAATGGCTTACAAATGGAAAATGAGCCTTGACAAGATGATTGACGTGCTCATATACGGCACCTTTGCCGCAATCATCGGCGCAAGACTTTACTACGTGGTTTTCCGCTGGGACTATTACTCTGCTCACCCTGATGAAATAATACAGATATGGAACGGCGGTCTTGCAATCTACGGCGGAATCATAGGCGGAATTATTGCCGCATTCATTACCTGCCGCTTCAATAAGCTCAACTTCTTCAATCTGCTCGACTGTGCAAGTATGAGCCTGCTCATCGGTCAGGGTATCGGCCGATGGGGCAACTTTGCCAACCAGGAAGCATTCGGCACAAACACAGATATGCCTTGGGGTATGATAAGTGAGAAAACAACAATTTACCTTGTTGATCACAAGGAAGAACTCGAAGCGCTCGGTATGTCGGTTGACCCCTATTCACCCGTACACCCGACCTTTCTCTATGAATCACTCTGGTGCTTAGGCAGTTTTCTGATTCTGCTCTTCATTTACAAAAAGCACCGCAAATTCAGCGGTCAGCTTTTCCTCACTTACGGTCTGCTTTACGGCACAGGCAGAGCCATTATCGAGGGTTTCCGCACAGACAGCCTTTATATCGGCAACACAACGCTGCGTGTTTCGCAGGTGCTTTCCTTTGCAGTTGCAATGGCATTCCTTGCAGTACTTGTATTTATGCTGATTAAAACAAAGAAAAATCCCAAGCCCATAGAGGGTGTAGATTTCTTCCCGGAAGAAAAGCCGAAAGAGAAGAATAAAAAGAGCAAAGCAAAAAACAGTGACCTTAAAACTCTCGCACAAAAAAGAGAAGAACGAATGCTTTCCGAAGAAGAAAACCAAGAAAAAACAACGGCTGATTAAATATCAGCCGTTGCGATAACCTTCTGTGCTATTCTTTTTATATCATCAATTTTTTCAAGCTCACAAATTTCACGCCTGAGAGCCGCCGCACCGCGTATGCCTTTCATATACCATGCGGCGTGCTTACGGGCTTCGAGCATACCGACCTTTTCACCCTTATATTCGCAAAGAAGCTCTATATGACGGAGCATGATTTCCATTCGTTTTTCAACGGGTGGCTCAGGAATAATTTCACCCTTTTCAAGATAAGCGTTTATCTGCTCAAAAGCCCACGGTCTGCCAAGTGCACCTCTGCCGACCATAACGGCATCACAGCCCGACAAATCCATAAGCCTTTTAGCGGAAACGCCGTCCGTCACATCTCCGTTTGCAATAACGGGAATTTCAACAGCCTGCCTGACAAGTGAAATATACTCGGGCTTTACAGGCGGCGCATACATCTGCACCTTTGTTCTGCCGTGCACAGTAAGAGCCGCGGCACCTGCATTCTCACAGCGCTTTGCAAGGTCAACACAGTTGATGTTATCATCGTCCCAGCCGATACGCATTTTAACGGTTACCGGAATATCTACAGCTTTCACAACCGCTTCAACAATTCTTTCGGCAAGCTCGGGCTGTTTCATAAGCGCTGAACCGCCGCCATTACCTGCAATTTTCGGTGCGGGGCACCCCATGTTTATATCAATTACATTCGGCTTGAAGTCGAGCGTTTTGACCGCAGCTCTCGCCATAAACTCCGGATCATCACCGAAGAGCTGAGCCGCTGCAGGGCGCTCACAATCCGATATTTTCAGCAGTGACTGCGACTTGCGGTCGCACATACACAGCCCCTTTGCACTGACCATTTCGGTCACCGTATAGCCTGCTCCGAATTCGGAGCAAATCTCACGGAAAGCTCTGTCCGCAACACCTGCCATGGGAGCAAGTGCCGCACAGCCTTTCCACACAACATTTTTAATCTGCAAATTAAATCACCGACAGGTATTTTAACATACAACATCATCTAAAGTCAATGAGAGGAGAAAAGCATAATGAGGCTGATGGTTATTGACGGAAACAGCATACTCAACCGTGCTTTTTACGGAATTAAACTGCTCACAACAAAAGACGGCAAATTCACAAACGGAATATACGGCTTTATGACTATTCTGCTCAGGCTCACCGAAGAGGTAAAGCCCGATGCGGTTGCTATTGCCTTTGATGTAAAAGCACCTACATTCCGCCATAAGATGTATGACGGATACAAGGCACAGCGTAAAGGAATGCCGCCCGAGCTTGCACAGCAGATGCCCACACTTAAGGTACTTCTCAGGGCTTTGGGCTACAAGTTGCTTGAGTGTGAGGGCTGGGAGGCTGATGATATTCTCGGCACACTTGCCTCAGCTTGTAAAGACGGCGACGAATGCTTTATTGCAACGGGTGACCGTGACAGCCTTCAGCTTGTTGATAAAAAAGTAAATGTACTTCTCACCGCAACAAAAATGGGCAGACCCCAGACAATAAGATATGACGAAGCGGCCGTTGCCGAAAAATACGGTGTTACTCCCCTGCAGCTCATTGACATAAAGGCTCTTATGGGAGACAGCTCGGACAACATACCCGGTGTAGCCGGAATCGGTGAAAAAACCGCAGGCGACCTTATTGCCAGATTTGATAGCATTGACAGAATATACAGCGAAATTGACACGCTCGATATAAAGGATTCCGTAAGAAAAAAGCTGGCAGACGGAAAAGAGATGGCTTATCTGAGCCGCACGCTCGGCACAATCAGCAAAGAAGCACCTGTTGAAACGGATTACTCTGTTTACAAAGTAGCTGAGCCGAATGCCTTTGAGGCGGTCAAAACTCTTACAGAGCTTGAAATGTTCAGCATGATTGAACGGCTTCATCTCGACCCGAAGATTGCACCTGTAGTACAGCAGGACAAGCCCAAGGAAAAATTCACCTGCGTTGAATGTGACAATGCAACCGCACTCTTACAGAGAATACAGAAGATTGGCAAGGCTTACTTCACGCTCGGATTTACGGGCGATGAGGTATCGGATATATATGTCAGGGTTGATAACGAGGTTATACATCTCAACGCGCTCAATTTCTCGTTTATTAGCTTTATTGCAGAGCTTTTTGAAGACGGTAATATTGCCAAAACCACAGACGACAGTAAAGCAGCATACAGCTTTGCTATATCCAATTCATTAGAGCTTAACAACATCTGCTTTGATACTCAGCTTGCAGGCTACATCCTAAACCCCTCTGCAAACAGCTATTCTCCCGACAGACTGGCTCTCGAATATTCGGTAGCACTCCCTCAGGACGAAGAAGAAACTCAAAGAGATGTTGCCGCATGGCTGCTGCCCGAGCTGGAGGAAAAGCTCAGCGAAAAGCTGAAAGAAAACGGACAGACTAAGCTCCTCACAGAAACTGAAATTCCGCTCGCTCAGGTGCTTGCCGATATGGAGCTGACAGGCTTTGAGGTTGACAGGATCGGTATTCTCAGCTTCGGTCAGGCGCTTGAAGCCGATATAGAAAAAATCACCGCAGAAATTTACGAAGCCGTAGGCTATGAGTTCAATCTCAATTCGCCAAAACAGCTTGGCGAAGCGTTATTTGAAAAACTTGAGCTGCCAAAAGGTAAAAAGACCAAGAGCGGCTGGTCAACAAATGCCGATCTGCTCGAAAAGCTCGCACCCGACTACCCTGTTGTTGCAAAAATACTTCAGTACCGAACATGGTCAAAGCTGAAATCAACCTACTGTGAGGGACTGATCAAGGCAATCAGAGATGACGGCAGGATTCACTCCACGCTCAACCAGACGGAAACAAGAACTGGCAGAATTTCATCGGCTGAGCCTAATCTGCAGAACATTCCCGTCAGGAGCGACCTTGGCAGAGAGATGAGAAAATTCTTCCGTGCAAAGAGCGGATGCGTTCTTGTAGATGCCGACTATTCGCAGATTGAGCTGCGTGTTCTCGCTCACATATCAAACGACCCCAATATGATTGACGCATTCAACAGCGGCGATGATATTCACGCTATAACAGCCTCGCAGGTATTCAATATGCCGTTGGCTATGGTAACACCGCTGATGAGAAGCAGAGCAAAGGCTGTCAATTTCGGAATTGTATACGGAATAGGCGCTTTTTCTCTCGCACAGAATATCGGCGTAACAAGAGCCGAGGCAGATGCTTATATCAAAGGTTACCTCAGGCACTATGCAGGCGTTGACAGCTATATGGAGAAAATTGTTGAAACAGCCAAAGAAACAGGCTATGTTCAGACGCTTTTCAACCGCCGCAGATATCTGCCCGAGCTTACATCGGGCAACGGAATGCTCAGAGCCTTCGGCGAAAGAGTTGCGCGCAATATGCCTATACAAGGCACTGCCGCAGATATAATCAAAATTGCAATGGTGCGTGTATATAAAAGACTCAAGGCGGAAAACATCCGTGCAAAGCTGATTATGCAGGTGCACGATGAGCTTATCATAGAAGCCGTTGAGAGCGAAAAGGAAAAAGTCAGCGCACTTCTCAAGGAAGAAATGGAAAACGCAGTTAGTATGAAAGTCAGTATGCTTGCAGATGTCAACTGCGGCAAAACCTGGTACGATGCAAAAGGATAAAAACGGAGATACAGAAAATGAAACTTATTGAAATTACAAACCAAGCAAAAGAAGCAGCAGAAGAACTGATTGAGCGTTCCGGTATCAAGTCGGGACAGATTATGGTTATCGGCTGCTCTACCAGCGAAATACAAGGCTATGACCTCGGCTCACACTCGGGACCTGAGGTAGGAAAGGCTGTACTTGACGGCATACTCCCTGTAGCAAAAGAGCACGGCATTTTTCTTGCCGCACAGTGCTGCGAGCATCTTAACAGAGCAATTATAATTGAAGAAGCTGCGGCGGAGAAATATTCTCTTGGGCAGGTAAACGCTGTGCCTCAGCCAAAAGCAGGCGGCTCTTTTGCAACCGCACTTTACGCCGCTCTCAATGCACCTGTTGCTGTTGAAGACGTAAAGGCTCACGCAGGTCTTGATATCGGCGGAGTACTTATAGGCATGCACCTCAAATCAGTCGCTGTGCCGATGAGGCTCAAAACCAAGCACATAGGAAATGCACTTATTATCGCCGCACGCACGAGGTCGAAATTTACAGGCGGTGAAAGAGCGGTCTATGACGATTCTCTGAGATAAAGAGTGAAACCAAAATGGAAATTATTTTTATCTGCACAGGCAACACCTGCCGAAGTCCCGTTGCCGAAGGATTAATGAAAAAGCTGCTCGATGACAGAGGCATTGCCGATATCAGCGTATCGAGTGCAGGTCTTGCCGCATATCCGGGTGACGAGGTCAGCCCCGAGTCGGTCACAGCGGCTAAGGCATACGGTGTTGACATTTCTGCTCACCGCTCACGCGCACTCAGCGCTTATATGCTCGACAGTGCGGTATTCGTATGTATGACAGCATCACACGCACTTTCACTGATGCAATATGTGGACAGAGAAAGGCTGTTTGTTCTCGGCAACGGAATCCCCGACCCGTACGGAGGCACACAGGAAGAATATAACCGTTGTGCCGAACAAATCAGCTCAGCTTTACCCGAACTGCTTTCGGCTGTCATTTACGGCAAAACTGAAATTGTACCTATGAATCGGGAGCATATCGGACAGATTGCTGAAATTGAAAATGAATGCTTCAGCACACCGTGGTCGGAACAAGCGCTTACAGACGAGCTGACTAACGAAAATGCACATTTTCTTACGGCGGTTTTTGATAAAAGAGTAATCGGTTACATCGGAGTTATTGAAATCTGCGGTGAAGCCGACATCACGAACGTTGCAGTAACAACAACGTACAGGCGGCTCGGAATTGCCGAAAAGCTGCTTAAATCCGCTGAAGACGGCGCAAAAGAGCGAAAGTGCGAAAGCATCACGCTTGAAGTCAGAATCAGCAACAAAGCCGCAATTTCACTCTATGAGAAAAACGGATACAAGCAAGCAGGAATCCGCAAGGGCTTTTATGACAAGCCTAAAGAGGACGCCCTGCTGATGACCAAAACTTTTGATGAGGAATAAAAAAATGAAAATACTCGCTATTGAATCCTCCTGCGACGAAACTGCTGCAGCGATTGTCGAGGACGGACGGAATATACTTTCAAACATCATAGCTTCACAGGTTGATGCTCATATAGTTTACGGCGGTGTTGTGCCCGAAATTGCCTCAAGAATGCACACTCAAGCAATAAGCTCTGTTGTTGCTCAGGCGCTTGAAAAGGCCGAATGCACAATTGATGATATAGAGGCTATTGCCGTAACATATGCGCCGGGACTTATCGGTGCGCTTCTCATAGGAGTAAACTTTGCCAAGGGGCTTTCGCTCTCGAGATCAAAGCCGCTTGTACCCGTACACCATCTGCGCTCTCATATTGCCGCAAACTATATCAGCAGCAAGGAGCTTGAGCCGCCGTTTCTTTCGCTTGTTGTTTCGGGCGGTCACAGCCACATTGTCAACGTTAAAAGCTATACCGAATTTGAAATTATCGGACAAACAATGGACGATGCCGCAGGCGAATGTATGGACAAAGCGGCACGCGCTCTCGGCTTACCCTACCCCGGCGGACTTAACCTCGACCGAGCCGCAAAAGACGGCAATCCCAAGGAATATGCTTTTCCGAAGCCAAAGGTTTCGGGGCAGGAACTGAGCTTCAGCTTTTCCGGACTCAAAACGGCTGCAGTAAATGCAATACATAACGCCAAGCAAAAGGGCGAAGAAATAGACATTGCAGATTTCGGTGCATCGTACATACATGCAGTTGTAAGATGTCTGACAGAGAATACTCTTAAAGCCGCTGAGCTGACGGGACAAAAAAAGATTGTTCTTGCAGGCGGTGTTTCTGCAAACTCAGTGCTCAGAAGTGAAATGGAAAGAATATGCAAAGAAAACTCACTTGAGCTTTATTATCCCGAGCTTTTTCTCTGCGGAGACAATGCCGCTATGGTAGGAGCACAAGGATATTTTGAGTATATTTCGGGCAAAAAAGCAGGTCTTGAACTCAATGCATACGCTACAATGCCCATTGATAAGGCTTATTTCTGATAAAAATGCCCTGTGCGGTGTAAGGTGGTTTGCTTTACACCGCATTATTTTGTTAAAAGGCAAACAGGCGCAACTAAATATTGAAAAACAGCAGAGCCTTGGTGTGAAGTAAAACACTTTACGCCAAGGCTTAAAAAAATAAATTTTCAAAAGGTATTGACTTTTCCAAACTACTGCAAACTGACCAAAAAAGCATTAAAACCCGCCGCTTTTTAAGCATTTTGTCTAAAGCTTGCACCGACTGTATATTTTATTTGGCACAAAAACTAAAATATTCATCGAAATTTGCATAATTACACTTTTTATTCACCGCGTCATCGTTTACCAACTGAAAAAACGCTGGTTTTTTTGTAAAGTTACGATGTTTACAAATGTGGAAAACTCTGTGAAAAATGTGAAAAACTCGTCGTTTTTATTCTTTTGTGGAATTATACAGCATTGTTGCTGACAAGTTTTTTACTTGCATACCGTTTTTTATTCCAAAATCGACAAAAAAAGCCCCGATGAATATTCAGGTGAATATTCATCGGGTGGAAAAATCGGAATGTGTATTTTTTTAACAATAATTCAGTTTTGCAAGCTCTCTGAGAGATGAAATTGCCGCCTTCGGGTCGGCTGAACCGAACACCGCACTGCCTGCAACCAGAACATTGGCACCGTTTTCTGCAGCCTGAGCAACTGTCTTTTCTGCAATTCCTCCGTCAACCTGCAGGTTAACGTCAAGGTTTTCTGCTTTACACTTGTTGCGGATTTCTTTAAGTTTGGGCATCATATCGGGCATAAACGACTGTCCGCCGAAACCCGGTTCAACGGTCATAACAAGCACCATTTCAACCTTATTAAGGTAAGGATACACCGCCTCGGCAGGTGTGCCGGGCTTCAAGGAGATTCCTGCCTTGCAACCAAGCGAATGGATTTTGTCGATAACCTCGCCGGCGTCATCATCACACTCTATATGGAATGTAATTATATCTGCGCCTGCCGCCGCAAAATCCTCAACATAGCTGAGGGGCTTGCTTATCATGAGGTGAACATCAAAACAAAGCTCACTGCGTTTGCGCAAGGATTTTACAATCGGTGCGCCGAGAGTGATATTCGGCACAAAATGCCCATCCATAACATCGATATGGAGCCAATCTGCACCAGCCTGCTGCATACGCTGTGCCTCTTCACCGAGCTTTGAAAAATCAGATGCAAGAATTGATGGAGAAATAAGAATATCCATATACTTTTGTCCTTTCGCCGCATTATTCACCTACATTTTATATCAACGAATTAAAAATATCAATATTTTAATAAAAAAGTCTTTTCAAAGTGTTATTTTTTAATTATAATATAAGAAATATATGTTACATTAGTTGGTGAATAAAAATGAGCCTTAAAAACAAAGCCGCAGAGCGAAAAAAGAATGCCGGGCTGTTCAAGCGTTTTCTCCCCTATCTGCTTAGACACAAGGGTGAAATTGCGCTCGACCTTTTCTGCGCTTCTCTTACCACGGTTTGCGAGCTTGCACTGCCGCTGATTGTACGCGAAATAACCGAAACAGCGATGTATGACACCGCTGCACTTACTGTACAGAAAATACTCAGCGTTGCAGTTTTCTATATTTTCCTGCGAATAGTTGACTCTGTCGCCAACTACTATATGACCTGCGGCGGTCATGTAATGGGTTCAAAAATCGAAACAGAAATGAGAAACGATCTTTTCTCTCACCTGCAGGGTCTTTCATTTTCGTTCTACGACAATACCAAGGTCGGTCAGCTCATGTCAAGGCTCACGAGCGACCTTTTCGATGTAACTGAATTTGCCCACCATATGCCCGAGGAAATGCTTATAGCCATAATCAAGATTATCGGCTGTTTCATTATTTTCGCCCGTATGAACATCTGGTTCACGCTGCTTATTTTTGCAATGTTCCCGCTTATTCTTTTTATGACAAAACGCAACAGGCAAAAAATGCGTGAGACATTCAAGGATTCACGCCACCAGATCGGCGAAATCAATGCAATTACCGAGGACAGTCTGCTGGGTATCAGGGTTGTTCAGTCATACGCCAACGAACAAATAGAAAAAGAGAAATTTGATAAAGGCTCTAACCTTTTCCTTAAAATAAAGAGAATGTCATACAAATATATGGCAAACTTTCATACTACGGTAAGGCTGTTCGACGGTCTGATGTACATCATCGTGCTTTCTGGCGGTGCACTTTTCATCACAGCGGGCCAGATTACCGCCGCTGATCTTACAGCCTATACTCTTATGGTTTCTACGCTCATGGGTACAATACGCAGAATTGTAGAATTCAGCGAGCAGTTTTCAAGGGGAATGACCGGTATTGAAAGATTTGACGAGGTTGTTTCCGAGCTGAGTGAAATCAAGGAAAGCCCCGATGCTGTCGAGCTGCAAGATGTCAAAGGCGAGATTGCTTTCAACAATGTCAGCTTTGCATACAAGGGTACAGAAACAAACGTACTCAACGGCATCAATCTGAACGTAAAGGCAGGAGAAAGCGTTGCCGTTGTGGGTCCTTCCGGCGGAGGAAAAACAACACTGTGCAATCTCATACCGCGCTTTTACGAGGTTGACGAAGGCAACATTACCATAGACGGTCACGACATTAAAGAATTTACGCTCAAATCACTGCGTTCACACATCGGTGTTGTTCAGCAGGACGTATATATGTTCTCCGGTACGGTTAAAGAGAATATTGCCTACGGAAGACCCGAGGCAACCGAAGAGGACATAATCAAGGCCGCAAAGGATGCAGGCGCTCACGAATTTATAACACAGCTTCCCGACGGATACGATACGTATGTCGGTGAACGCGGCGTAAAGCTTTCGGGCGGTCAGAAGCAGCGCATTTCAATTGCGCGTGTATTCCTTAAAAATCCCGAAATCCTCATTCTCGATGAAGCAACAAGCGCACTCGATAACGAGAGTGAAAGACTTGTTCAGCAATCACTTGAAAGGCTTGCAAAGGGCAGAACAACTCTGACCATTGCGCACCGCCTGACTACCATAAGAAACGCAGATCATATTCTTGTACTTACCGAAGACGGTATTGCCGAGCAGGGCTCTCACGAGGAGCTTATCAAAAAAGGCGGTATGTACGCAGATATGTACGCACTTTATTCAGTTTAATAAACTCAACGGAGGTTATACAGATATGCTTAAAAACATTTCACCCATCCTTTCACCCGAGCTTCTCAAGATACTCATGGAAATGGGTCACGGCGATGAAATCGTCATAGGTGACGGTAATTTCCCTGCAGCTTCGGTTGCACAGCGCCTTGTAAGACTTGACGGTCACGGCGTGCCTGAGATTCTTGATGCCATTCTCAAGCTTATGCCGCTTGATACCTATGTTGAGAGCCCTGTTGCTCTTATGGACAACGGTGATGCTGCAAACCAGCCGCCTATCTGGGCAGACTACAAAAACATTGTAACAGCTAACGAGGGCGATAAGAGCTTTGAGCTTGTAGAGCGTTTTGCATTCTACGAGAGAGCTAAGAACGCATACGCTGTTGTTGCAACAGGCGAAACTGCAATTTACGCCAACATCATTCTCAAAAAAGGTGTTGTTATCTGATGAAAAAAGTTCTTGCAATAGATTTCGGTGCTTCAAGCGGCAGAGCAATTGTCGGCAGCTTTGACGGCAAGAAGATTACTCTTGAAGAAATTCACCGTTTTTCACACGACCCCGTAAGTGTCAACGGCACAACCTTCTGGGATGTGCTCAGGCTCTTTCACGAAATCAAACAGGGTCTTATCAAATCAAAAGCCTGCGGCGAAATTTCATCAATCGGTATTGATACATGGGGTGTTGACTTCGGTCTTATTGACGAGTTCGGTCAGCTTCTTGAAAACCCGATCCATTACCGTGACCTTCGCACAAAAGGAATGATTGAAGAAGCCGCAGAAGAAATTCCGCTCAAGAAGCTTTATGAGCTCACAGGTATTCAGTTTATGGAGCTGAACACGGTTTTCCAGCTTCTTTCGCTGGCCAAAAAACGCCCGCATATTCTTGAAAGAGCTGACAAGCTTCTGTTTATGCCGGACCTTTTCGGCTACATGCTCACAGGCAAGAAAACAACAGAGTACTCAATCGCAACAACATCTCAGCTTGTGGATATAAGCACAAAGAGCTGGTGCGGTGAGATTTTTGAAAAGCTCGGCATCAAGCAGGATATTATGTGCGATATCGTCAAGAGCGGAACAGTACTCGGTGAGCTTTCAGACGGCGTTTGTGAAGAATGCGGACTTGATAAAATCAAGGTCATTTCCGTTTGCGGTCACGATACGCAGTCGGCAATTACGGCTGTCCCCTGCCCCGATAAGCAGTTTGCTTTCATCAGCTCCGGCACATGGTCACTTTTCGGTACTGAGCTGCCTGAGCCGATTGTAAATGACAAAGCATTTGAAACCAACGTAACAAACGAAGGCGGTTACGGTGAATCAACAGGCTTCCTCAAGAACATAATCGGTCTGTGGCTCATCCAGGAAAGCAGGCGCCAGTTTGCACGAGACGGCAAGCAGTACAGCTATGCTGACCTTGAGCGTGAGGCACTTGCGGCAAAGCCCTTTGCTTGCTTCATTGACCCCGATGCTCCTGAATTTGTTCCCCACGGCAACATTCCCGAAAGAATCAGAGAGTACTGCCGCAAAACAAACCAGTACGTTCCCGAAACTGTCGGCGAGATTATGCGTTGCATTTACGAGAGCCTTGCCATGAAGTACAGACAGACCTTTGAAAAGCTCTGCGAATGTACAGAAAAAGATTACGAGGTTATTCATGTAATCGGCGGCGGCACAAAGGACACTCTGCTGTGCCAGCTCACGGCAAACGCCTGCGACAGAGATGTTGTGGCAGGTCCTATTGAGGCAACCGTTCTCGGTAACATTGCTGTTCAGCTTATGGCAAGCGGTGACATCAAATCTATTGCCGAAGCCAGACAGATTATTGCTGACAGCGAAAACGTTACCAAATATTCACCCAAGGAAACAGGCAAATGGGCTGAGGCTTACAGCCGCTACCTTGAAGCTACAAAGTAAACGGTACGAGCAATCGTATTAAATAAAAAAACAAAATCAATCTACATAACGAAAGGAAGATTCACTATGGCAAAAAGCAGACTTATCGGTGACTATCCGGTTATCGGTATCCGCCCTGTTATCGACGCAAGAAGAGGTCCGCTCAAGGTAAGAGAGAGCCTTGAGGAGCAGACAATGGGTATGGCAAAGGCCGCAAAGAAGCTCTTTGAGGAAAACCTTCGCTACTCAAACGGCGAGCCCGTTAAGGTAGTCATCTCCAACACAACAATCGGCCGCGTTGCTGAAACAGCAGCTTGTGCAGCACAGTTCAAGAAGGAGGGTGTTGACATCACTCTTTCCGTTACTCCCTGCTGGTGCTATGGCTCAGAAACAATGGATATGGACAAGAACACAATCAAGGGTGTATGGGGCTTCAACGCAACTGAGCGTCCCGGTGCTGTTTACCTTGCATCTGTTCTTGCTGCACACGCACAGAAGGGTCTGCCCGCATTCGGCATTTACGGCAAAGATGTTCAGGATGCTGATGAATCCGCAAACATTCCTGCTGACGTACAGGAAAAGCTTCTCCGCTTTGCTCGCAGCGCAGTTGCAGTTGCTACAATGAGAGGCAAGAGCTATCTTCAGATCGGCTCAATCTGTATGGGTATTGCAGGCTCCTCAATTGACCCCGATTTTATCGAAGAATATCTGGGCATGAGAGTTGAATCAGTTGATGAGGTAGAAATCATCAGAAGAATGAGCGAGGGCATCTATGATGAGGAAGAGTATCAGAGAGCCCTTAAGTGGACAAAGGAAAAGTGCAAGGAAGGCTTTGACAAGAACCCCGAATTCGTACGCAAGAGCGACGAACAGAAGGAAGAGGATTGGGAATTTGTCGTTAAGATGATGTGCATCATCAAGGACCTTATGAACGGCAACGATAACCTTCCCGAGGGCCGCGAGGAAGAAATGGTAGGCCACAACGCTATTGCTGCAGGCTTCCAGGGTCAGAGACAGTGGACAGACTTCTATCCCAACGCTGACTTCGCAGAGGCTCTTCTCAACACATCATTTGACTGGAACGGCACAAGAGAGCCTTATGTTCTCGCAACAGAGAACGACGTTCTCAACGGTATCAGCATGCTGTTTATGAAGCTGCTCACAAACCGTCCCCAGATGTTTGCTGACGTTCGCACACACTGGAGTGCTGACGCAGTTAAGAGAGTTACAGGCTACGACATTGAGGGTAAGGCTGCAGAAGCAAAGGGCTTCATCCACCTTATCAACTCAGGTGCTTGCTGCCTTGACGCTTGCGGTGAAGCTAAGGATGAGAACGGCAACGGCGTAATCAAAGAATGGTATGATGTTACTGCAGAGGATCAGGAGAAGATTCTTGCAGCTACAACATGGAACGCAGCTGACAACGGCTACTTCCGCGGCGGCGGATATTCATCCCGCTTTCTCACCAAGAGCGAGATGCCTGCTACAATGATCAGACTCAACCTCGTTAAGGGTCTGGGTCCTGTTGTACAGATTGCGGAGGGCTGGACTGTTGCACTTCCCGATGAGGTTTCCGACACAATCTGGAAGAGAACAGACTACACATGGCCCTGCACATGGTTCACACCACGCTGCACAGGCGAGGGTCCGTTCAAGTCAGCATATGACCTTATGAACAACTGGGGCGCTAATCACGGTGCTATCTCCTACGGCCACATCGGTGCAGATATCATCACTCTCTGCTCAATGCTCCGTATTCCCGTTGCTCTTCACAACGTTCCTGACGAGCAGATTTTCCGTCCTGCTTGCTGGGGTGCATTTGGCACAAAGGACCTTGAGGGCGCTGATTTCAGAGCTTGCCAGAACTATGGTCCGCTCTACAAATAAAGCATAATATTCAATAACATTCATCTTCCCTGCCGATACGGTTCGGCAGGGAAGATTTTTCTTGTTTTGCCAATCAACGGACAATTTGTATAATTCTTCGACTTTTTTCGATATTGACAAATAATATTGCTTAATGTATAATGTATATTTATAATCAAATAAAATTATGGAGGAAATACACTATGGATTGGCAGGTATTTCTCGAGGCTACCCTCGGTCAATGGGAACTGCTCGTGCGTCTTCTGGTTGCGTGTATATGCGGCTGCGTAATCGGTGTTGAGCGTAGTTTCCGCCAGAAAGAAGCAGGTATACGTACTCACGTTATTCTTGCCCTCGGCGCAGCGCTGATGATGATTGTTTCAAAATACGGCTTTTTCGACATTGCAGAAATGGATATGAACAGCCTGCGTGCTGATGCTTCAAGAATCGCTTCTAACATCGTTACGGGTATATCCTTCCTCGGTGCAGGCGTTATTTTTGTAAGAGGCGGCTCAATAAAAGGTCTTACGACCGCCGCCGGTATATGGGCAACAGCCGGTATCGGTATGGCTCTTGGTGCAGGAATGTACACGGTAGGTGTTTTATCCACAGCAGGCATGATTATCATTCAGCTTCTGCTCCACAAATTTATGCCGTTCTCGGAAAATATGGAAACAAACATTATTTCAATCAAAATCAATGAAGGCTCGCAGGCGCTTGAGCAGATCACCCAGGAGCTTACAAAAGCCGGAATTATGGTAACCGGAATACGGTTCAAAAAGCAGGACAACGGCGTAACAAAGGCTGAGCTTACCGTAAGACTTTCAAAGAAAAAAACATCAATGAAAGCTGTACTTGACCTTATAAATTCCAACGAAGCAATTCAGGAATTTACACTCGAAACCTGATAATAAAAACAAAATACCACTCTTGAAAACACAAAGATTCAAGAGTGGTATATTTTTTTGCTGTTATATCATATATTGAGAGTCTGCTTGAAAGCAGCAATATAGCCTGCTGCTTTTTCATGGGTGCTGCTTTCGGCAAAAATTCTCAGCAGAGGCTCTGTGCCGGAGAAACGGCAGATAACAAAGCTGTCATCCTCAAAATACACCTTGCAGCCGTCCTCATAGTTTACGCGAGCAATCTTCTCGCCAAAATCGGGCAGAAGCTTATCTTCATAAACCATTTTCATTATGGCAGCTTTCTTCTCGGGGGCAAACGCCATATTATCCTCAACCATAACAAAAACGCCGTATTCTTTTTCAAGCTCGTCAACCATTTCTGCAGGAGATTTGCCTGTAACGCTTACCATTTCTGCAAAAAGTGAAGCCGCATAGACAGAGTCTTTGCCGTGTATATGGCCTCTTACAGTAAGACCGCCGGAGGATTCGCCGCCGAGAACGGCATCAGCCTCATCAATTTTTGCGGAAATATATTTGAAGCCGACAGGAACCTCATAGCACTTTTCGCCAAAGCTCTCCGCAATTCTGTCAAGCATATGGGTGGTAGCGAGGTTTCGGACAACAGGGCCCTTCCAGCCCTTATACTTTACAAGATAATAATAAAGCATACAGAGGATCTCATTGGCATCAATATATCTGCCTGTACGGTCGATTATACCCAAGCGATCGCCGTCGCCGTCCATAGCAATACCGAAATCATACTCGCCCTTGATAACCATATCCTTGAGCAGGGCAAGAGTCTGCTCTGTCGGAGCAGGCATTATACCGCCGAAATAAGCGTCTTTATTAAGATTGATCGTATCGATTGTACAGCGGGCGGTATGAAAAATAACCTGCAGAGGATATGAACCGGAGCCGTGCATGGTATCGAAAAGCACTCTCAAGCCGCGCTCACGAAGAGCCTTCATATCAATCAGATCAATAATATCATCAATAAACTTATTGAACGGGCTGTGAAGATAAACAATTTTACCCGCCTTTACAGCTTCGTCAAAATCGCAGTACTCTACATCGGTAGTATTTTCGATAATCTGCTCAAGCAGAGTTGTTGTTTCAACATCAGCATCTCTGCCCTCATCGGTAAAGAGCTTGATTCCGTTGTAGCTTGCAGGGTTATGGCTTGCAGTTATCTCAATTCCGTAGTGCAGACCTCTGTCCTTGACAGTATGCATTACAAGCGGAGTAGGTGCAGAGCGGTTAAGAAAAAGCACCTCTATACCGCCTGCGGCAAGAGTTTGAGCAACCCACTTTGCAGCATCAACCGAAAGAAAGCGACGGTCATATCCGACAATAATCGGCTTATCCGCCTTGTTTTCACGCTTGGCAAGCTCAAGTATGCCAGCTGCAACGAGTCTGATATTTTCCTGAATAAAATCAGCGCCGATTACCGCACGCCAGCCACCTGTACCGAATTTAATCATTTTCTTTTCCTCCCTTGCAAATGTCCTTTTGCTTTCGCTTATCATTTTAGCACATCAATATCAAATTCATTTACAAAAATAGACTATATATTTATGTTTTTGGCTCATTTTATATTGAAACAATGAACGCAAGTGTATATAATACATATTAACGGAGGTGAGTTGGCAGAATGGACTACATAAAAACCGAGCTTGAAAAGCCGCTTACGATAGACGGAATTTACACCATACATTACTTTGAATACACAAAGGATTTCAATTATTCGGGCGAAATCCACAACTTCTGGGAGATAGTTTATGCAGACAAAAAGAGCGTTGTAATCACAGCAGGAGCAACTGAGCTGACACTTGAGGCCGGACAGATGTTTATTCACAAGCCCAACGAATTTCACAAAATCCGTTGCGACGGCACCAGGGCAGCAAACTCCGTAATTCTTTCGTTTGACTGTTCATGCCCCGAGCTTTTTTCAATTGCCGGAACCGTTCTCAACTGCAGCTCCGATGAGAAAAAGCTGATAGGCAATATTATAAGCGAAGCGCTCGACGCTTTTTCAAATCCGCTCGGTCTCCCCTACTCAAACGGTATGGAAAAATCACAAAGCGGCAATTTTGCCTGCCAGCAGATGATTCAGCTATACCTGGAGTTGCTGCTCATAGAGCTGATAAGAGCCAACAAATCCGACAAACCTGTTCCAAGCGGAGAAAGCAGCAAGCTGCTGATTGAAATATGCGAGTATCTTGAAGCCAACATCGACAAACCACTTAAATTTGAGGATATACGCAGGCAGTTCAACGTTTCCGCCTCAGTTATCAAAAGACTTTTCCAAAGCAGCCTGAACTGCGGAATTATGGAGCATTTTTTAAGGCTGAGAATCGACACCGCCAAACAGCTCATACGCGAAAATGAGCTTAATTTTACTGAAATTTCAGAGTATTTATGCTTCAGCTCTCCGCAATATTTTTCATCGGCTTTTCGCAGAATTTCTGGAATGACGCCAAGCGAATATGCTCATTCCGTACAGACCAGCTTTTCATAAAAAAACAGCTCCCGTTTTGATGACGGGAGCTGTTACTTTTATTCGGATATATACGTTTTGACAATTTCTGCAATATAAACTCTGTGGTAATCGCCGTTATAGTTGCTTTCGATGCTTTCGTCGATAAAGCCCTTCGGGTCAATATCCTGATAAGCGAGCTTGCGCAGCACAAGATTGACGCTCGCCTGCTCAATGCACTCAACACCGTCGAGTGTGACTTTTGTAAGGCCCGTTGCCTCAAACTTGTCGCCGTTTCTGCCGCTGTTTCTGCCGCAGTAGCCAAGCTCTTTTTTATATTCGCCGCCAAAAAAGCTCATTGAAAAATCGTTTGTTTTTTCGAGCAGCTCATAGGTATAGCGCTGAGGACGGATGAAGATATAAACAACGTCCTTGCCCCAGATTTCGCCGATTCCGCCCCAACTGACGGTCATGGTGTTTGTAACGCCGTCAGCACTTGCAGTAACCAGCGCCCATTCGTCTGATATCATTTTTACTGCAGACTTATTTATATCACGGATATTTACTTCTTTGAATGCCATAATTATCCCTCCAATGAAAATTTTGAGAGCATCAGCTCATTGTAGCTGGCAACGCTGTCAGGATGAATACACGCACCTTTTTTAATCAGGTGGCTAATGCTGAAGCTCTGTGTGTAAAGCATAGTTTCTTCAAGGCTTTTTTCAGCAAGCTCACGCACGGTTTCAACATCGCTGTAATCCCTGTCTGCCGAGATAAAATCCGCCACATATATAATCTTTTCAAGCAGAGACATACCGGCACGTGCGGTTGTGTGATAGCGCACAGCGGTAATAATCTCCTCATCAGTTATATTCAGCTTTGTCTTAATATATACCGCACCGCTCATAGCGTGCCACAGCTTATGGTTAATCCGCTCAAGCTCGGTTAGCCTGACACCGCCCTGCTCAAAAAGGGCAAAATGCTCATCTGTTCTGGCTTCTTTGGTGATATCATGAAGAAGCCCTGCAACAAAAGCCTTTTCCCGATCGGCACCGTATTTTTCTGCAAGCGCAAGCGCACTTTCGGCAACGCAAAGAGAATGATTAAAGCGGTATGCAGACAGGCGCTGTGACAAAAGGGATTTATATTCCTCAAATATCACGGTAAAGCCCCCTTGAATCAATATATGCTCTTACGGCAGGCTCAAGCAAGCCGTCTGTGCTTTCGTTATTATTAACCAGACCTCTGATTTCGGTTGAGCTGACCTCAAACGGAGCAAGCTCAGAAACATACAGCCTTTTTCCCTCGAAGCACTTCGGTATGCCGTTTTTCTTCAGCAGAGAATCCGTCTCCTGTCGGTCAGCCGCACAGAGCGTACACATATCGAGAATATCCTCGTACCTGTACCACCTGTCAAAGCTGAGCAGCATATCTGAGCCGACTATAAAATACAGCTCATAATCGGGATAAAGCTGCTTGATTTCGCAGAGCGTATCATACGTATAGCTTTTGCCGCCGCGTGCAATTTCAATATCGCTCACAAGCGCATTGTCAAAAGCCAGCATACACATATTCATTCTGTCCTCGCCGCTCACAAGGTCAGAAGTAACCTTATGAGGAGGAACAGCCGTAGGAATAACAAGAAGCCTGTCAAGCCCCAATTCCTTTACGAAATGCTCAACAAGCCTTGTATGACCGATATGCGGCGGATTGAACGTACCGCCGAATATGCCCAGTTTTTTCATTTTTCAGTACCTTTTCTCTTCGTCTTGCGGACAAAGTGAACCTTGTAGCCCTGCTTCTTTGCTTCTTTCTTGGTTGCGGGTCGCTTTTTTGGCTCTCCCGCCTTCTTTTCACCGTGAAGCTCAGGGCTGTAACGGTAGAGAACAATAACACCGCCGATAACCTGAATTACCTCCGCACCCGTTGCGGCAGCAAGCTCATCAGCCGCCTGACGGGGAGTGATCGGAGTAGATTCCAGAAGTACTTTAACTTTTATAAGCTCTCTTGCACGGAGTGCATCGTCCGTCTGCTTGATGATAGCATCGGACATACCGCCTTTACCTATCTGAAAAAGAGGTTCAAGTGTGTTTGCCTGCGAACGGAACGCAGCTCTTTCTTTACCTGTCATTTTACCAATCCTTTTTTGCCAAAGCCTCAGCAAGTGCCTTAAGCGCATTGCCTCTGTGGCTGATTTCATCTTTTTCTTCGGCCGTAAGCTCTGCAAAGCTCTTATCCCCTACCATAAAGACAGGGTCATAACCAAAGCCGCCGTTGCCTTTGGGCTCATAGCCGATTTTTCCCTCGCACTTGCCGCTGACAACAATCTCTCTGCCGTCAGGATATGTGCAGCATACCGTACACTTAAAACGGGCGGTACGTTTCTCATCGGGAACATCCTTGAGATTTTCGAGCAGAAGAGCAATATTGGCATGGTCGTTACCGTGCTCGCCTGCATAACGTGCCGAATAGACACCGGGTGCACCGCCGAGAGCATCAACCTCAAGACCGGAATCATCACCGATGCAGGGCATACCGCTCTCTTTACAGCCGCTCTGACTCTTGAGACGCGCATTTTCCTCAAAGGTTGTGCCCGTTTCCTCAACATCGGTCAGTTCGACTCCTGCCTGCTCTGCCGTAAGCACCTCAACGCCGAGAGGCTCGAGAATACGAGCCAGCTCATTGCGCTTTTTCATATTGTGAGTTGCAATAATATATTTCATAGTTAATTTTCCTCATCAGGGTCTTCGGCAACATCGAAAAGTCCCTCTGCAAATGCAGCAGGGCTAAATGGCTGAAGATCATCCATCTGCTCGCCTACGCCGACAAACTTGACCGGTACATTAAGGTCGTGCTTGATTGCGAGAACAACGCCGCCTCTTGCCGTACCGTCAAGCTTTGTAAGAACGATACCCGTAATTTCCGCAACGTTCTTGAATTCTCTTGCCTGGTTGACCGCATTCTGACCCGTTGTTGCATCGAGCACAAGCAGACTCTCACGGTCTGACCAGGGAAGCTCACGGTCGATAACACGGTAAATCTTTGCAAGCTCATCCATAAGGTTTTTCTTGTTGTGGAGTCTGCCTGCGGTATCAATAATAATAATATCGGCATTACGTGCCTTACCTGCACTGATAGTATCGAAAACAACCGCTGCAGGGTCAGCACCCTCTTTGTGCTTTACGATATCAACACCGGCTCTGTCAGCCCAAATTTCAAGCTGATCAATAGCTGCGGCACGGAAAGTATCCGCTGCGCCGAGAATAACCTTTTTGCCCTGTGCTTTATAGAGGGCTGCCATTTTACCGATTGTTGTCGTTTTACCAACACCGTTTACACCGATAACAAGAATAATTGACGGCATTGTGATCATTTCCATTTGCTCGCCGCCGTCAAGCAGCTCGGCAACAATTTCTTTGATTGCCTTTCTTACCTGCTTGCCGTTGCGAAGATTCTCCTTGGCAACCTTGGCACGCAGGCGGTCGATAATCTCTGTTGCGGTAGTAACACCGACATCGCCCATGACAAGAATTTCTTCAAGGTCATCAAACATATCATCGGTAATTTCATTGACGCCGTGAAGTACTGTATCGATTGCGCCTGCCATTGACAGTCTTGTCTTCTGCAGACCCTTGTTGATTTTTGAAAAAATACCCATTTTTTATCTCCAAAAAAGATTATTTGTCCTGAGCTGTAACACTGATACCAAGGTCGGTAAGCTGAACACCGTCAACAGGTGCGGGACACTCTGTCATCGGCTCAGTTGCATTCTGCACCTTCGGGAAAGCGATAACGTCACGAAGGCTGTCACAGCCGAGCATCTGCATAATAAGTCTGTCAAGACCGATACCCATACCACCGTGAGGCGGTGCGCCGTAGCGGAAAGCATCAAGCAGATAGCCGAATTTCTCATGTGCCTGCTCGTCTGTAAGACCGAGGAGTGAGAAAATCTGATTCTGAAGCTCGGGGTTTGTGATACGGATTGAACCTGAAGAAAGCTCAATGCCGTTAAGAACAAGGTCGTAAGCCTTTGCACGAACCTTAGCCTTATCGGTTTCAAGATAAGGAATGCACTCATCAAGAGGAGAAGTGAAGGGATGGTGCATTGCAACAAACTGACCAAGCTCTTCGTCCCAATCGAAGAACGGGAACTCTGTGATCCAGAGGAAGTTATACTGATCCTTCGGGATAATATCGAGCTTGCGTGCAACTTCGCCTCGGAGCAGACCGAGAGTTGAAAGAACGAGTGAATTCTTTCTGTCTGCAATAATAAGAACAACGTCGCCAGCCTTGGCATCTGCCTTGTCAAGGATTGCCTGCATTTCATCCTCGCTCATAAACTTGGCAAAGGAAGAAGCAACTGTGCCATCCTCATTGAGTCTTACCCAGGCAAGACCCTTTGCGCCTGAGCCCTTGACAAACTCTGTGAGCTTATCAATTTCTTTACGGGTGAGAGTTGAAACAGCAGACTTGGCTGTGATACCTCTTACACTGCCGCCCTCGGCAACTGCACCTGAGAATACGCTGAAGCCGCAATCCTTAACGATATCGGTAAGATCGTAAAGCTCCATTGCGTAGCGTGTATCGGGTTTGTCAGAGCCGTAACGCTCCATTGCATCCTTATATGTCAGTCGTACAATGGGAGTAGGAATTTCAACATCAAGAATTTCTTTGAAAAGGCGTTTTACATAGCCCTCACCGATTGCGAGAACATCATCCATTTCGACAAATGACATTTCAAGGTCAATCTGTGTAAACTCGGGCTGTCTGTCAGCACGAAGGTCCTCATCACGGAAGCAGCGTGCAATCTGCATATATCTGTCAAAGCCCGCAACCATTGAAAGCTGCTTGTAGAGCTGAGGTGACTGGGGAAGAGCATAGAAGCTGCCCTTGTGGATACGGCTGGGAACAATATAGTCACGTGCGCCCTCAGGAGTAGAGCGGATGAGGATAGGAGTTTCAATCTCGATAAAACCGTTTTCATCAAAGTAGTCTCGTGTGACCTTTGCTATCTTATGACGAAGAATGATATTTGACTGCAGGTCGGGACGGCGAAGGTCAAGATAACGGTGCTTGAGACGAGTAAGCTCAGAGGTCTGGCAGCCTGCCACGATATCGAAGGGAGGTGTCTCACTCTTGTTGAGAACACGAAGGTCCGTTACCTCAATTTCGATTTCACCTGTGGGAATATCGGTATTCTTTGAAGAACGCTCACGCACATTACCCTTTGCCATGAGGACAAATTCGCTTCTTGCAGTGAAAGCCTTTTCAAAAACGTCTCTTGCGGTATTATCGTCAAAAGCGAGCTGAACAATACCTGTACGGTCACGAAGATCGATGAATATGAGAGCGCCGAGGTCACGCTGACGCTGTACCCAACCGGCAACTACTACTTCCTTGCCTGCATCGGCTGCACGAAGCTCGCCGCAATAATGTGTTCTTTTAAGTCCTGTCATAAAGTCCATTTTATTTTCGCTCCTTTGAGAGATTATCAAAATAAATCGGTTATATTTATTCCGCTGAGATCAACGGCATCGGATGAGGCTATGCTCTGCATTGCGCTCTGGATAAGGTAGCGCTGGTAGCTGTCCTCAAAGCCCTCGAGCTCCATTTCAACGCTTTCGCCGCCGTTCATATCCTTTACGGTGACCTTGCCCGATTCGATTTCACTGTCACCTATTACAACTGTGTTGCGAACGCCAAGCTTATTCGCAAATTTCATCTGTGCTTTGACGGAACGGCCTGCAACGTCATACTGAACGCTGATACCCTCCTCGCGCAGAGAGGCTGCAATTTTTGCAGCAACAATATTGGCTGCATCGCCCATTGAGGCGATATAGAGGTCCGGCTTTTCATCCTCCGGAAGAGAAGTGTTCTGAGCCTGCATAAGCATCATAAGGCGCTCAATTCCCAGAGCAAAGCCGAGTGACGGAGTGCTGTTGCCGCCGAGCTGCTCAGCAAGACCGTCATAACGTCCGCCGCCGCAAACCGTACCCTGAGCACCGATTTGATTTGAAACAAACTCGAAAACGGTGCGTGTATAATAATCAAGACCTCTTACGATTGTGGGATTGATTACATAAGGTATATTCATTGCATCAAGATGCTTCTTGACCGTTTCAAAGTGTGCCGAACAGTCTTCACAAATATAGTCAAGCACCTTGGGAGCATCCTTTGCGATTGCGCCGCACTCGGGACTCTTGCAGTCGAGTATTCTCATCGGGTTACGGTCAAGACGCTCAAGGCAGGTTCCGCAGAGGGCTGCCTTGTGAGATTCAAAAAACTCATGCAGAGCCGCATGGTAATTCTTACGGCATTCGGGACAGCCGATTGAGTTTATCTCAAGGCGCAGACCCTCAACACCGAGGAAAGAAAAAATATTATGTCCGAGAGCGATAAGCTCTGCATCGGCTGCAGGAGAAGACGTACCGAGACACTCTACACCAAACTGGTGGAACTCACGCAGACGGCCTGCCTGGGGCTTTTCATAGCGATAGCAGGAGGTGAGATAACTTACCTTTTGGGGCAGAGGCTCATTGAAAAGTCCGTGTTCAAGGAAAGCACGCATTGCACCTGCCGTACCCTCGGGTCGCAGAGTGATTGAACGGCCGCCCTTATCGTCAAAAGTGTACATCTCTTTCTGAACAACATCGGTTGTATCACCTACACCGCGGCTAAAAAGCTCTGTATGCTCAAAAACAGGTGTACGGATTTCCTTGTAGCCGAATTTTGAAGCAATATCGAGCATAGTCTGCTCAACATAGCGTGTTTTGTAGCTGTCTGCAGGCAGTAAATCCTGCGTGCCTTTGATTGCTTTGGTCACTAAAGCCATTTTGAAGTATCCTTTCGCAAGTGAATAAAATATGACTTGAGGGCGGACAAAAAATTCTGTCCGCCCCGCATAATTACTTTTTCGGGTTTACAATATCACGCCAGTCAAGGTCACCGCGCTCAAGGCTGTGAATAATTGCCTCGGCAGTAGCGATATTTGTGGCAACAGGGATATTATGCACATCACAAAGACGGAGAAGTGTTGCTTCGTTCGGTTCGTGAGGCTTGGGATTAAGCGGATCACGGAAGAGAAGAAGCAGGTCAATCTCATTGCAGGCAATTCGTGCGGAAATCTGCTGATCTCCACCCTGTGAGCCGCCGAGGAAGCACTGAATCTTGAGACCGGTTGCCTCGCTGACAAGCTTACCTGTCGTGCCTGTTGCACATAATGTATGTCTGCTGAGTATGCCGCAATAGGCAATACAAAACTGTGCCATAAGTTCCTTTTTGGCGTCGTGTGCAATTAAAGCAATATTCATATATCTTTCTTCCTTTCCGAGAAGTATTTTACTAAGTTACCCATTATCCTTTAGAATATGATTTTAGCAAAAATATAATTATAAGTCAAATAAAATTTTATAATAACGAAATCAATCAAGTTTTAGCGGTATTCTCTTACCGTCAAGCCTGCCTGCAATGCGATTAAAAGCCTTTGCGGCACCACTGCGCAACGGCAGAGGCTTACCTCGGCTGAGATTGAATGAGATTGCCGTATCCTGCTCAATTATACCGAGCAGCCTCAGACGGGTTGAATCAATAACATCGTCGATATTCAGCAGCTTGCGTTTGACGGTAGCCTTAACATCAAAGCGGTTAATTATCAGGCGGCTGTACTCAATACCGAGCTTTGCAAGATTATCTGCGGCGATTGCACCGCTGCGAACACAGACCTCATCGGGAGTAGCAACGATTATTGCAGAATCTGCCGCAGCGGCAGAGAGCTTGAAGCCTGTTCCCACACCTGCAGGTGAATCGAAAATCATATAATCAAAGCGTTCTTCGTATTCAGCCGCAAGCTTTTGCATAGCCTGAGGGGTATATTCGTGCTCGTACTCAGACGGAGCACAAAGCAAGGTAGGCCCGTATGCAGTAGGAGTAAGAGCACTTTCGGCAGAGCAGCGACCCATTATAACATCGCCCCAGTTAAAGAGCATATTCTCACCCGTGCCGAGCATTATATCAAGACTTCTCAGCCCTACGTCGCAATCGACTACAAGGACATTGTGCCCTGCCCGTTGCAAAGCGCAGGAAAGACCCGCAGCAACAGATGATTTGCCTACTCCGCCTTTACCCGAAGCGATTACAATTTTTCTTGCCATATGCTCTCACCTTAATTTTTCAATCAATCGGTATGCTATTAATTAAATAATATAAATAATATCATAAAAAAACAAAAAGTAAATAGGTAAAAAAGCAAATTCAATAAAAATTCAAAATCTCTAAGACATACATTCAACAATAACAAACAAATATTAATTTGGTATCCTGACAAAATGTTTTCTGCTGTTTTTATTATGTAAGGGTGTATTGCTTTACAAGAAAGGCAAAACACACTCATATCAAAAACCGGCTGTAATCCGCAGTATACTGCGAATTACAGCCGCAAATCATCACGTATGTAAAGTTATTTTACTTTTCAGCACTTTAATTATTTTTCGGGACATTTCCAATCAAAAATAAGCTCAGGTTTCTCAAATGGAACCCTGAAATAGTTATCATACAGTTCTTCGCCGTTTTTGAAATGAAGGATTACGTTTGTGAGCATTTCAAGGTCTTCTGCCTGGTGGAAATGAGTGCCGTGGCGGAAATACCATATAAGCTTATCCTCAGCATCAAGAAATTTATAAACCTCTTTTACTGCCATTGTAGTCTGCCACGAACCTATGGGATTGCCCCAGATATCGCTCGCCGCTTCGGAAACAAAAAGCACACGCGGAGCAATCATGGCCTTTAAGAAGTGGCAATCAAACGGAAGCTCATCAACACGCTCAGCATAGTCGCCAAGCTCGGGTCCCATCCAGAACGGGAAATTGCGCCATAAATCGCGAAGCTCCTCACAGCGTTTTTCTTCGCCGCTTTCGGTAACAGCTTCCATAACCACTCGATAGCACGAGCAAGCACCGGCGCAGGTTTCGTTTGGGTTTACTATTGCCGCACGCTCATCAAGCGCACCTGCAAGAGCAGCCGTTTTACCGCCTCGAGAATGGCCTGTAAACGTTATACAGCTCATATCGGCAAGCCCTAATATTTCAAGTGCATCGACACAGCGTGAATATCCCCACGCCCATGCACCCAGCGCACCGAAGGTACACTCGGGATAAGCCTTATACAGCTGACCCTTTCCCCTGCCCTCGTTCTGGATATCGTGAGCAAGCTCGGTTCTGTTAAAGAGAACAAGCATAATATTTTTATCGTTGAAAGCAGAGACGAAATTCTTATCAAAAGGATAATTAAAGCACAGGTCGCCGTCGATTACAGCAGGGCGTTTTTCGCCCTCACAGCCACCCTTTATGTACATTGTAAAGCTGACCGGACAGGCTCTTGTGCCGCTTGTTATTTTGTAGCTTTCGTTTATTCCACCCCAGCCGCTGAGCTTTTCAACCTCGATAAATTCAGGCTCAGGCGGCATTGTGCCGTACTGAAGTTCAATTGCGGTTTTATAAATCTCACGGCGGCGCCTCTGCCAATCGTCACGGGTTTTCACCTGTGAGCCGTCATCAAACATGAACGGATTCGGTAATTTGCCGAGCACCTCATATTTTGTAACCTTTATAGTATCTTCTTTTACATAGCTTCTGCTCATAAAAAGCACCTCACAAAAACAGCTTTCACATAAATAATACACCACAATCATAAAAATTAAAAGAGTTTTTTATTAAGGTGATTATTTGACAGATTTTATTTTTACTTTGCAGGAGCTCTGCTGGAATCCGCTGACTCTCTGCACCTTTATGGGGACAGGGTTATACTTCACCGTTAAAACGGGCTTTTTTCAGTTCAGACATCCGCTTTTTATCTTCCGCAGTACATTCGGCTCACTCGAAAAAAAGCGAAACACAGACGGAATTTCGCCGTTTTCCGCACTTTCGTGCGCACTTGCCGCCTGTATGGGTACAGGCAACATAATCGGTGTTGCCGCGGCAATTTCATCAGGAGGTCCGGGTGCGGTTTTCTGGATGATAATTTCCGCTCTTTTGGGCGAAATGACTTGCTGTGCAGAAAGCATACTCGGAATTGAATACCGAACAAAGAATCAAAAGAACGAATGGCTCGGCGGCTCTATGTGTTACATTGAAGAGGCTTTCGGAAGCCAAAAGGTCGCCTGCGTTTTTTCGCTGTTTTGCACAGGTGCGGCACTCGGCATGGGAAATATGACACAGGCAAATGCAATTTCCTCAGCAATGAGTCAGCTTGGCAGAATTTCACCATTGGCTGTCGGAGTTTCCGCAGCAGCTTTGACGGGTATAATTATGCTCGGCGGAATTAAAAGAATTGCCGCATTCAACGAAAAAGTTATTCCGCTCGCCTCCGCAGTTTTTATTGCCGCACTTCTTGCCGTAATAATCAAAAACCGAAGCGGAATTGCGCCTGCAATCCAGGCAATTTTCAGCGATGCTTTCGGACTTGATTCAATAGCAGGAGGTGTTGCCGGATACGGGGTTTCGCGTGCATTAAAAGTCGGTATTGCACGCGGTGTTTTTTCAAACGAAGCAGGGCTTGGCTCATCCCCTATTGTACACGCCTGTGCAGATGTTGCAGACAGCGCCGTACAGGGAATGTGGGGAATTGCCGAGGTTTTCATAGATACTGTTATGATGTGTACTCTCACAGCGTTGGCTCTGATTTCAAGCGGTGCGACAGATAACAGCCTTACTCCGACACAGATGAACATTACCGCATTTGAAACCGTACTCGGCTCTCACGCTCAGCTTTTTGTTTCTGCTTCGCTTTGCATATTTGCCTTTGCAACCATTGGCGGTTGGTCGTATTACGGAGAAAAGGCTGCAGAATATATTTTCGGAGAAAAAGCTGTTGCGCCGTACAGAATACTGTATCTTATCTGCATTGTTATCGGCTGCACTTCAAAGCTTGAAACCGTATGGGCGCTGGCAGATGTATTTAATGCACTTATGGCTGTACCGAATCTGGCGGCAATAATAAAGCTGAGAAAAAAAGCGGTACAGCCGCTTAAGCTGTACCGCCGAAAAGTTAATTAATTCTATCAGATATTGTCCTTGCCGTACTTCTTTGCACCCATCATCTTCATTACGAAGAGGAAAGCAACAGTAAGTACGATACCTACGGGCAGAGTAATGAAAGCGTTGGGAACAAAGCCCGAAACTACATACATTACAAATGAGATAGCTGCAACTGAAATTGCATAGGGAAGCTGAGTTGAAACGTGGTTGAGGTGGTTGCACTGACCGCCTGCAGATGACATGATTGTTGTATCGGAAATGGGTGAGCAGTGGTCACCGCATACTGAACCTGCAAGGCAAGCTGACATAGCAACAATCTGAAGCGGATCGCCTGCATCGAAGATGATAGTAACGATCGGGATAAGGATACCGAATGTACCCCATGATGTACCTGTTGCGAAAGAAATGAAGCAAGCAACAAGGAAGATGATAGCGGGCAGGAAGTTTGCAAATCCGCCTGCAGCATTGCCCATAACCTCGTTAACGAAAGGCTGTGCGCCGAGAACGCCTGTCATATTCTTAAGAGAGGTTGCGAATGTAAGAATAAGGATTGCGGGAACCATTGCGATGAAGCCCTTGGGGATACACTCCATAGCTTCTTTAACTGTAACAACCTTACGAAGAGCAAGGTAAGCAATTGCAAACACAAGAGCGATAATGCTGCCCCAGGGAAGACCGACTGTTGCATCTGTATTACCGAAAGCGTCAATAAAGTTGAGTCCGTCAAAAATGCCGCCAACGTAAAGAAGAGCATATACACAGACTGCAATGAGAACAATAATCGGAAGAATAAGGTCGATAACCTTACCCTTGGGATTGAACTCCTGCTCAACTGCTTCTGCCTTTTCACCGCTTGTGTAAAGGTCGCCGTTCTTCTTTGCATTTACTTCGTGAATTCTCATCGGGCCGTAGTCAAACTTCATAATACTGATTGCAACTACGAAAACGAGAGTGAGAAGTGAATAGAAGTTGAAAGGAATTGCCTTAATAAAGAGTGAAAGACCCTGACCCTCTTCTGCATAGGAAGCAACCGCTGCAGCCCATGAGGAGATGGGAGCAATCATACAGATAGGAGCTGCAGTAGCATCAATAAGGTATGAGAGCTTTGCTCTGGAAACCTTGTGACCGTCAGCAACGGGGCGCATAACAGAGCCTACTGTGAGGCAGTTGAAATAGTCATCAATGAAAATCAAAACACCGAGAACAAAAGTAGCAAGCATTGCGCCTGTACGGCTCTTGATGTGGGTTTCTGCCCATTTACCGAAAGCAGCAGAAGCACCTGATTTGTTAATCAGTGCAACAAACACACCAAGGACAACAAGGAAAACAAAGATACCTGCTGTGCCGGAAACGGCTGAAATAAGGCCGTCGTTTGTGAGGATATCCATTGTGCCGGTGAAGCTGAAATCAGCACCGAGAACAGCACCTGCAAGGATACCGATGAAAAGTGAGCTGTAAACCTCTTTGGTTACAAGCGCGAGGCCGATAGCGATAACAGGCGGAACAAGTGCCCACCATGAAGCTCTGACAGCACCCTCGCCGCCGCAGGTTTCGCAAGCAGCTTCTTCTACAAGACCTGCACCGCCGCAATCAACGCAGGGAGCTGTTGCAAGCGCACCGTCAGAAACGAAAGCAAATGCAAGCAGGCCGACTATTGCCACTGCGACAACAGCCAAAATGATTTTTCTTGTCTTTGACATTAGAGTCACTCCTAAAAAAATTTTTAACAAAAAAATGACACGGTGAGTACGACAATACCGACCGTGTCATTTTGATGACATAATGATATCCGATAGCACTCCACAAGCAATGTGACAGTCCGCAGGATATTCTCCTGCAGCCCAGCGTCAAGGCTCAGAACGGGAAAGACCTTCACGCTTCGGCGGCGTACCCTTTCGCTTTCTAAACCCGAACAATACAGGAAAGCTACTGATGCAAGCCGCGCCTCTATCTATATTCAGTTTCATAAAAAGAATATATCATACTAAGCACAGAGTGTCAACCAAAAGCGACAAAGTTAAACAGGAATATGTAAAAAATATTATCAAAGTGTAAAATCATTGGTTCCGCTTATGAGCTTATGCTCACCGTCGGGCAGAATTGCAACTGCGGTGCTTCCCTCAGGAACTGTGAAAGCATAGGTTGTTTTTCCGTCTGCCTTTTTCCATTCGGAAGCGACAATGCCCATACGTGTATCAACGCTTGCCTTGACCCAGTCAATTCTGCCGTCTGTAACGGGTCTGAAGACGATGTGCTTATAGGCAGGATTGTTTTCATCAACGTTTATACCTGCCATATCGCCGTACATCCAGTCAGCAACGGCACCGTAGGCATAGTGGTTGAACGAGTTCATATCGGTGCTCCACATTGAGCCGTCTTCACGCAGGCTGTCCCAATGCTCCCATATAGTTGTTGCACCCATTTTTACCGAGAAGAGCCATGAGGGATATTCCTCACGCAGAATCAGGCTGTAAGCTGTTTCGGCATAGCCGTTGTTTGTGAGAGCATGGAGAAGATAGGGTGTGCCGACAAAGCCCGTTTTCAGGTGGCCGCACTCAAGGACAAGCTCATTGAGCTGAGCTGCAGTTTCGCTTATATTGTCGCTGATTCCGAAATGAACGGCAAGCACACACGCTGTCTGAGTTGCAAACTCGGGCTTGATTCTGCCGTCAGCCATAAACTCGCGTCTGAAAGCAAGGATTGATGCTTCACGCTTAGCCTCCTGCTCTGCAGTATCCTCTCCGCAAAGGCGCATTGCCTTAATAAGAATTTCGCTTGAGTAGACATAATATGCGGTTGCGATAAGGCTCTTTTCGGTGCCGACATCACATTTGCCAACATCACTTGCATCAAGATTCAGCCAATCACCGAAGTGCCAGCTTTCGCTCCAGATACCGTTTCTGCTGTGTTCTTCAATGAACTCAATATAGCTCTTCATTGAGTCGAGCGATTTTTCGATGAGCTCCTTGTTGCCGTAAGAGAGATACATCTGCCACGGGCAAACGGTTACGGCATCCGCCCAGGCGGCTGATGTATTATCATCGCAATCAAAAATATCGGGAATTACATGAGGCACAGCACCCCACGGACGCTGCTCGGCACGAAGGTCAGCAAGCCACTTGAGGAAGAAACGCTCAACATCGTAGTTATATGCTGCGGCCTTGACAAAGACCTGTGCATCGCCCGTCCAGCCCAAGCGCTCGTCACGCTGAGGACAGTCGGTCGGCACATCGAGGTAGTTGCCTTTCTGACCCCAGATGATATTTGAAAACAGCTTATTGAGCCTTGCATCGGAACATTCAAAATAGCCCGTGCGCTTCATATCAGAATGAACAACAATCGCTGTGAAATTCTCTTTTTTGATTTCATCGCTCCAGCCCGTAAGTCTGATATAACGGAAGCCGAAGAAGGTATGGTCAGGCTTATGGATATGCTCCTCACCGTCACAGACAAACTCTGCCTTTGCTTTAGCACCACGGAGGTTGTCACGGTAGAAGTTACCCTCGGCATCAAGCACCTCAGCGTGCTCGATTGTTACCGTTTCGCCCTTTTTGCCTTTTACCTTGAATTCGACATAGCCCGTCATATTCTGGCCGAAGTCGATAACAGTTTCGCCCTTGGGAGTGATAATGATTTCCTTTGCCTCAAGTCGCTCCTGCTCGATGATTTTTTCACCGTCGCGGTCGATAAGATTCTTTTTTTCCATCGGGAAAACAACAGCATCCATCGGCTTGGGGTCAACGAAGAGAGGATCATATTTATATCCGTTGTAGAGGTCGGAATAAACATTCTTGCCAAATTCTGTAACCCAGGTATCGTCAGTGACGATAATATCCTGCGTGCCGTCGGTATACTCAACGGTAAGAGCGCAGATAAGCGCTGTTTCACGCACACCGAGGAAATAGTTTGCACCCTTTTCATTGCCTGTAAAATATCTGCCCTTCCAGCCGGGACCGACACCGACGCTGATAGTATTCTCAGCCTTAATCATATCGGTAACATCGTAGGTTTCAACCTGAAGGCGTTTTCTGTAAGCGGTCCAGCCCGGAGTCATAACCTGGTCGCCGACCTTAACGCCGTTGATTCTGGCAACATAAGTGCCGAGCGATGTTATTTCAAGGCTTGCGCTGCTTACAGGCTTACCTGCATCGAACTGCTTTGAATAGCAGATTTCACATTCTTTTGAAAGCTTTGGGCTTTTGATCCAATTTGCACTGAGTATATTTTTCATAAGAGTCGATCTCCTTTTATTCATCATACTGAGCAAGTTTAAGCTGAATTTCCTCCCACTGCTCATAAAGCTCCTCAAGCATATTATTAAGCTCATCCAGTTTTGCAGTGAGTGACATGATCTTTTCATAGTCAGCGGCTGATTCAGGATTTTCAATTTCAGCCTGAGTTTCAGAAATAAGAGCTTCAGTTTCCTCTATTTTTTCTTCGCAACGCCTGAAAGCCGTGTTGAGCTTACGCTTCTCGCTCTCACGCTCCTTGCGCAGCTTGTAGCTGTCCACCTTGGGGGCGACCTTTTCTTTCTGCGTCTTTTCAGTCAGACGCAGAGCCTCAAGCCGTGCAAGATATTCGTCATAATCGTTGCCGTATTCTTCGATTCCGTCTGTACCAAGACGCAGGATTCTTGTAGAAAGCTTATTTATAAAATATCGGTCATGCGAAACGATGAGCATTGTGCCGTCATAGCCGAGCAAAGCATCCTCAAGTGCCTCACGCGAAGTGATATCAAGATGATTCGTCGGCTCGTCAAGCAGAAGCAGATTGTAGCCGCCGAGCATAAGAATCAGCAACGCTACTCTCGCCTTTTCACCGCCGCTCAGGTCGCCTACACGGGCAAAAACAGCATCGCCCCTAAAAAGGAAAGCGGCAAGAGCGTTGCGCACCTCGGTCTGCGAAAGCCTGCGGTATCTGTCCCATACCTCATCGAGTACGGTTTTATCTTCGTTAAGTCCGCTCAGGGTCTGGTCAAAATAACCTACGCGGACATTTTCGCCGAATTTGCGAAAGCCTGCCTGCGGAATATACTCACCCATAACGACCCGCAGAAATGTTGTTTTGCCGCAGCCGTTTGCGCCGAGAAGAAAGGCACGCTCCCTCTTTTTCAGCAGCAGATTTGCATTCTTAAACAGCGGCTCACCGCCAAAGCCCTTTGCGAGACCTTCGCAGATAAGCACATCGTTACCCGTTTCAACCAATGTTCTGAACTCAAACCTGAGCGTGGCTTCGTCTGCTTCGGGCTTTTCAAGTCCGTCCATCAACCTGTCGATTGATTTCTGCTTATGCTCGGCTGTACGGATATTGCGCTCTCTGTTCCAGCGGCGCTGCTGCTCAATCATTTTCTCAATACGGTGAACCTCATCCATCGTATTGTCATAATGGCGCTGAGCAATCTCTTTATCCTTTTCTTTCTGCTTTATAAACTCGGAATATCCGCCCTTATATATGCGCATTTTCCTGTGCTCTATTTCCATTGTGCGTGTTGTGACACGGTCAAGGAAATAACGGTCGTGCGAGATAATAAGTGCCGCACCTCTGTAATCGGCAAGGAAAGCCTCGAGCCACTCAACACTGTCTATATCAAGATGGTTTGTCGGCTCATCAAGCAGAAGCAGATCGGGATTTGAAAGCAGCAGCTTGCCCAGACTCAGCTTTGAGCGCTGACCTCCGCTGAGCTTATCGCAGGTAAGAGTATGGGTTTCTGCAGCAAAGCCAAGACCAACAAGAGTGGAGCGGGCTCTGCTGCGGCAGGTAAGACCGCCCTCACGCTCAAACTGTTCTGTCAGGCGAAGCTGCTCTTCGATAAAAGCATCAATATCTCCGCCCGAATCAATCATTTTATTGAGCTGCTCAAGCCGTTTTTCAATTTCAATAAGCGGCTCAAACACCGTCATTATCTCATCATAAATACTTCTGTGAGAATTGCGGCAGGCGTGCTGCTCCATATATCCGACAACGGTATTCTTGCCGGGATGAATTTCACCAGAGGTTGGCTTTTCGGTGCCGAGAATCAGCCTGAAAACCGTTGTTTTTCCGGTTCCGTTCGCGCCGATAAGACCCACTCTTTCTCCGGCATTAATCTCAAAAGAAACGCCGTCAAAAAGAGTGCGGTCACCATAGGTCATATTCAGATTCTGTGCGGATAAAACTGCCATAAAAAACTCCGGATAAAAATTAAATTATACTCTGCTTTCAAGCACAGTAACGTTACCGCTGACGGTATAATAGCCTGCCGAAGCAGGGATAAAGATACCTTCACCCTTTACGATATCAAGGGTTTTGCTGCCGCAGGAAATACTGCCCTCACCGTCAAGCACCATAATATGTACAAATGAATTTTCGTCAGCCGTGCCGACATATTCTTCTGTAACCTCAACCTTGTTTACGCTGAAAAGCTCAAAGCTGACAAGCTCTGACCTAACAGCACCGCCGAGATCCTCTGTCTTTGTGAGAGTGGGGATTGACGGGCAGGGCGGCTCGCACTTTGTAACGTCGAGAGTTTCCTTGATGTGAAGCGGACGCGGACCGTTGCACTTTGCATCAAAGCGGTTGTAATCGTACGCTCTGAAAGTAACGTTTGAGTTCTGCTGAACCTCTGCAAGAAGTATACCCTTGCAGATAGCGTGAAGAGTACCTGCTTCGATAAGGAAGAAGTCACCCTTCTTGACTTCAACATAGTTTACAACATCATCAATTCTGTTCTCTTTTATAGCCTGGGCAAATTCCTCTGTTGAAATCTTATTCTTAAAGCCGTAGATAATCCTTGCGCCCGGCTCACAGTCCATAATATACCAGCACTCTGTTTTACCGTAGCCGCCGTTATAGCTTGCAGCATACTCGTCATCGGGGTGAACCTGAACGGAAAGGTCATCCGCAGCATCGATAAACTTTATAAGAATCGGGAAATATTCAAAATTCTGTGCGTTTTTGCCGAGCATACCCTTACCGCAAGCCTCGATAACCTGAGTAAGAGTTTTGCCTGCATACTCACCGTCGGCAACGGTGCTTTCAAAGCCCTCAAAGCATGAGAGCATCCATGCCTCGGCACAATTCTCAAGGTCGGTTTTTACACCGTAGTTTTCAATAAGCTTTCTTCCGCCCCAGATAGTTCTGACAGAAAAAGGAATAAGCTTGGTCATATACATAATATTTTCCTCCGAAGTATATTTTTGTGAATATCTGTCCATCATCTCATCATATAGTTAAATGAAACGGAGGACTAAAAATGACAACATTTACACAGCTGATTGCAAAAAAGAAAACCGAAAATGAAGACGATATGCTTCTCATCAACGAAATCCACAGCCTAGGCCATGCGCTCGAGCTGGCTTACGAACGGTTTGAGCTTCAATGCGACAACGACCTTGTCGAAGCAACAATCTACGAAATCGAAGCACTCAAGGCACGTTACCGCTACCTTCTTGCGCTTGCAAAGCAAAGAAATCTTAAAGCAGACGAAACGAGGTTTCACAGCTATGGATATTAAAACAGTACCTATCATACTTGCGGTGCTGAGCATACTGATACTGCTGACCGTTATGCTCAGGCGCCGCTGTCTGATCAAAGGATTGCTTTCAAGCGCCGTTCAAGGAATTGCGGCACTTTATGCCGTTAAGATAATCGGGCTTGCCATAGGAACAGGGATTTCGATCAACTGGTATACCCTCGGCACAGCCGCTGTGCTCGGCTCACCGGGAGTTGCACTGATGCTTGCCGCACAGACGATTTTTAATACATAACCGAACAGGCAAGCTTCTCGCCTGCCTTGAGCGAAAGTACAAACAGACCGTTTTCACGCTCAGCTTTTACGCCGCCGCAGACAACCTCTGCGGCATTTTCAATTTCAACCTTTACGCATTTATCGGCTTTTGAAACAAGCTCAAATGTTTTAACCTTGCCCCATTCAAATTCAGCCGAAACCTCAACATTGCCCCTTGCTCTCAGAGCGGTGAAGCCGCCCGAAAGCTTTTTACTTGTTGCGGGAAGAAGAGAAATAAAGCCCTCGTGGCTCTGTACAAGCATTTCACCGATACCTGCCGCACCGCCGAAGTTACCGTCAATTTGGAAAGGCGGATGTGTATCGTAAAGATTGGGCAGAGTTGAGCGGGTGAAAAGAAGCCTGATATGATCGTAGGTTGCCTCTGCATCACGCAGACGTGCAAACAGATTTATAAGCCAAGCTCTGCTCCAGCCTGTATGACCGCCGCCGTTGGCAAGTCTGCGATCAATTGTTACACGGATAGCTTTATAAAGCTCGGGTGTATTTCTTGTGATAAGGTCTGCAGGATAAATACCGAAAGCGTGAGAAATGTGACGGTGACCGGGCTCTGCCTCCTCATAGTCCTCCAGCCATTCCATAAGCTGACCGTATTTACCAACCTGAATCGGAGGCATTTTCTCAAGAGCCTCTGCAGCTTTCTGTGCAGTTGCCTCATCAATACCGAGCAGCTTTTCCGTTTCGATATAGAACTTGAGCAAACCGCTGACAATTTCAACGTCCATTGTCGGTGACATACACATACATACTTCCTTGCCGTCAGCTCCGATATAATCGTTTTCGGGAGATGCGGAGGGACCTGTAAGAAGTCTGCCGCAATCATCCTCAACCATATAATCGAGGAAGAACTCTACGCAGGCCTTGATGTATTCGTAAGCAGTATCTTTGAGGAAAGCGACATCCTGTGAATAGAGATAGTGCTCCCACATATGGAAAGCAAGCCAGGCACCGCCCATAGGCCAGAGACCCCATACGCCGTCAGCAGGGCCGTTGAAGCCGTAGATATCGCTGAGGTGATGAGTAACCGTACCCTTACAGCCGTAATAATCCATAGCCGCTTTTCTTCCGCCGACGAGGAGATTTGTATTCATATAATCAAACAGAGCGTGAGTACACTCGGCAATATTCGCCTGCTCTGCCTGCCAGTAATTCATCTGGAGATTGATATTGGTGTGGTAATCGGCATTCCAGGGGTTCTGCATACGCTCGCCCCATACGCCCTGAAGGTTTGCGGGCAGAGAACCGGGACGGCTTGAGCTGACAAGAAGATACTTACCAAACTGCCAATAGAGAGAAAGAAGTGAAAAATCCTGAGCCTCGGGATTTTTCTTAAGACGCTCAAGTCTTGCGCTGACAGGCATAGCCTCAAGAGCATCATCAGAATCAAATCTTACATCGGAGCGGCACATAATTTCAGAAAAGCTCTCTGTATGAGCCTTTTTCAATGCTTCGTAATCGGGTGCGCCCGCAAGAACAGCGTTACACTTTTCGACATAGCTCTCTGCTATATTATCGGTTACGATGCTGATATAGAATACAGCCTCAGTTGCATTTTCAATGCGGAGCTTGCCGTCCTGAGCTGTGAGAGCACCGTCAGTAACTGCTTTTATGCCCACTGCAAAGCTGTGTGTGCCGTGAGCTGTACCGCAGCAGACGGTGAGAGTATCGTTTTCTGTCATATAGCTCTTTATAAAATCACGCTCATAGCCGAGAGTAAAGCTGCTCGGTGCAGAAAAAGCAAACTTTGCAGCAAGAATCTTTTCCTCATACGAAGCAAAGCACTCTTCAACTGTCTCCACGCCGCTTTTTGTATACTTAACGGTTGCAATACCTGTATTAAGGCAAAGGTCACGGCTGTAATTCTTTGCCTTTGACTTATTGTCAAAATCAATGCAGACTCTGCCTGCAACCTCAAAAGAAGCTATGATATTAAAATCATCTTCAAGATTTTTTTCTGCCCAATCTGCCGCCTCGAAATTCTTGCCTGCAAGGAAAAGAGAACGTATATAAGCTACCTTTTCTTTGAAATCGCCTGCCGGCTTCATCTCTTTGAGCTGATCCCAGACGGTTTCTTCATTGAGAACAAAAAGCTCGGAATCTGTTCTGCCGAAAACACTAAGACCCATTGAGCCGTTGCCGACGGGAGTTGAATTTTCCCACACGTCAGCAGAATTTTCAAGGTGAAGTATGTAGTCTTTCATAAATATTTGCCTCCATTTATGTAACGACGGTTACGTCGCACTTGTTTTTTATTTGAAACAGACTGAAATATCTGTTTTCATACGGTATCCATTTTTGTTCAAACATCTGCAAAGCCTCAACGCCATTGCGCTTTATGATGCGTTCGAGCTGAGTACGCTCATTGGTCAGACAAAAAATTCTCAAATCGTAAGGTGCATGCAGATTAGGATGCATGCAGTAGCTGCCTTCGATTATAATAAGTGAGCTTTCATCGACAGTTACGCTTTGGTTTATTTCACCGCAGGAGCAATCGAAAACTCCGTAGGTAAAGGGTGATGTATCGGAAAGCTTTGATATCACCTCTTTATCAAAACGCTCGTAATGAAAATTGCCGCCCGGTTGACTGAGCCGTTCTTCACTTCTCAGCTCAAAAGGCAGAAAAAAGCTGTCGGCATGTATTACCGTTCCGCCGAATGTGCTTTGTATATCGCACGCAAGTGATGACTTGCCTGAAGCACACATACCGTCAATAGCAATAACCACCCTGCGGCCTTTTATCAAATCTGAGATTTGTTCTTTCAGAATACCATTCATTCTCTGCCGACCATTCGTTTGATATTTCCGAGCACACTGTACGGCACAGCCATATTACCGAGACCTTTACCTATTGAAATATGAGGCTTCATTTCGCCGTGAAAATCCGTGCCGCCTGACAACGCAAGACCGTAGCGTGACGCCATAGCCTGATACTCTGCCTGCATCTTATCATCATACTCGCTGTAGTAGCCTTCCATACCGTCAAGCCCGTAGGAGACAAGCTCCTTCACATAATCCTCAAGTCCGTCGCCGAGCTTCATCTGATGCGGATGTGCAAGGAAAGCAGCACCGCCTGCAGTGTGGATTGTTTCGATTATACGCTTTGCCTCAAGCTTCTGGTTGGTAAAATATGCAGGTCTGCCTGCAGCAAGGTATTTATCAAAGCTCTCTTTTACAGATGAAGTATATCCCTTATCCATAAGCAGCTTTGCATAGTGTGCTCTGCCTATAATACCGCCGGGTGCTATAGCCGCAGCCTCTTCGAGTGTAACGTCAAAACCAAGCTCCTGCAAAAGCTTTGCCGTAATCACATTACGTTCTCTTCTCAGGTCAACAATTTCATTAAGCACAGACCTAAGCATAGCATTATCGTCATCAATATAAAAACCGAGAATATGGGTAAGCGTCTTCGAGCGTGCTGAAAATTCTATCGCGGGCACAACCTCAATTTTGCACTTTTTACCCTGAGCTACTGCCTCTTTGATACCGTCTACCGTATCATGGTCAGTGAGTGCAACAGCTGCAAGACCGTTTTCTGCCGCATGGAGCACAAGCTGTGACGGTGACATTGAGCCGTCAGAACAATTTGAATGAGTATGAAGATCAATATAGCCACCGTTCATCAAATCATCCTCTTTTACTAAATATAATATATACAATTGATATTATCACAAGCAGTAAACATTTGCAATAGAAAAGGCTCAAGATATTGCTTTTTTCACTCGTTTGCTTTAGCGATTGAAATTGATAAAATTATTTTTTGAAAAAGTATTGACACCGCCGTTTTACGGGTGTATAATGCAGACAAATTTTCCGAACGGGAGCAGACAGATATGCTTTGCAAAACACAGGCAACTGCATACGAGTTTTTTTACTTTTACTTTTATTTCGCAGAGAAATAAATAGTAGAAGTGATTTTTGCTGCGCCGAAAAGGCATTAAAAAAGTTTTTACGAGCTTTGCAGTCAAGTCACTGCAAGGCTCTTATTTTTTGAAAGGTTAAGGTAAAACAAAATGGTAATCGTACTCAAAAACACATCAACACAGCAGCAGATCGAAAACCTTATCCACTGGTTTGAAGAACAGAATGTCACCGTACACATTTCTAACGGAGAATACCATACCATTCTCGGTCTTGTCGGCAATACAACATCAATCGACACGGATCTCATCGAGGGTCTTGAAATAGTAGAAAGCGTAAAGCGCATTTCCGAGCCTTTCAAGAACGCCAACAGAAAATTTCATCCCGATGACACGGTTGTTGACTGCTCGGGCGTAAAAATCGGCGGCGGTGAATTTGCAATTATCGCAGGCCCCTGCTCTGTAGAAAGCGAAGCTCAGCTGCTTGAAATTGCAAAAAAGGTCAAGGCTTCCGGTGCAAGCCTGCTCAGAGGCGGTGCGTTCAAGCCCAGAACCTCACCTTACGATTTCCAGGGACTGCGCGCCGAGGGCATTGAGCTGCTGCTTGAAGCAAAAAAGCAGACAGGAATGCCGATAGTAACAGAAATTATGAACGCTAACCATCTGCCGATGTTTGAAGAGGTTGACGTTATTCAGGTCGGCGCAAGAAATATGCAGAACTTCGAGCTGCTCAAGGAGCTCGGCAGAACAAACAAGCCGATTCTTCTCAAAAGAGGACTTGCAAATACGCTCAAAGAGCTGCTCATGAGCGCCGAATACATTATGGCAGGCGGTAACGAAAACATTATTCTGTGCGAAAGAGGTATTCGTACCTTTGAGACCTACACACGCAACACGCTCGACCTTTCCGCAGTACCGATGCTCAAGGAACTTTCTCACCTGCCTATAGTAATTGATCCCAGCCACGCAAGCGGAATTGCAAGGCTTGTAAAGCCCATGGCAATGGCAGCGGCTGCCGCAGGTGCAGACGGACTTATGATTGAGGTGCACAACGATCCGCCCCGTGCTCTCTGTGACGGACCGCAGTCGCTCACACCGGAGCAGTTTGACGACGTAGCAAAGCGTGTATTCGCAGTAAGACAGGCTGTCAACAGCCTTGACTGATAAAGGAGGATAAAGAGTGATGAAAGTAGGTATATGCGGACTCGGACTCATAGGCGGCTCACTTGCAAAAGCATACAAAAGAGCCGATGTTACGGTTTTCGGTTACGATATAAATCCTGCCGTAACAAACTATGCGGTTATGGCGAAAATAATTGACCGACCGCTTGATGAAAAATCCGTTTGCGAATGTGATTATATTTTTGTTGCACTTTATCCCGAAGGTGTTGTAAACTATATAAGGAGTATTGCTCCGTTCGTTCGCAAGGATACAGTAGTGGTTGACCTCTGCGGTACAAAAATGAACGTATGCCCCGATTGCTTTGCAATAGCAGAAGAATACGGTTTCAGCTTTGTGGGCGGTCACCCCATGGCAGGCACCCAGTTTTCGGGACTTAAAAATGCAAAAGAAACTCTGTTTGACGGCGCAACAATGATTCTTGTTCCAAAGCCCGATGAAGATTTGCATTTGCTTGCAAAACTCAAGGAGGCACTTGTCAAGGCAGGCTTTGGCAGCGTTACACTTTCAACGGCACAGATTCACGATGTGAACATAGCCTACACCTCACAGCTTGCGCACGTGGTATCAAACGCTTATGTCAAAAGCCCACGCTCAAAGGTGCACAAGGGATTTTCGGCAGGCAGCTACAAGGACCTGACGAGAGTTGCCTGGCTGAACGAAAAAATGTGGACAGAGCTGTTCATGGCAAACTCCGACAACCTTATAACGGAAATAGATATACTTATAGAAAACTTAAAAAAATACAGTGATGCACTCAAAGCGGGCGATGCTGAAAGAGTTGAAGTATTGCTTCGCGAGGGCAGACTGATAAAGGAAGCAGTTGACAGCAAATGATAACCATACCCGTAAACACAAGCAAGCCGTATAAAGTGCATATAGGCGCAGGTATTCTGAACTTCGTCGGCAACGAGCTGAAACAGCTCGGTCTTGACGGCAAGGTGCTGATTATCAGCGATGACAATGTTGCACCGCTCTATGCAGATACAGTCAAAAAAAGCCTTATCGACAGCGGATTTGAAGTATTTGAATATACAGTTCCCCACGGCGAAAAAAGCAAAAGCACAGAGAGTCTTGTTTCCATTCTGAATTTTGCTGCCGAAAACAAGCTGACCAGAACAGACACATTCCTCGCACTTGGCGGCGGCGTGATCGGTGACCTGTGCGGTTTCTCCGCTTCCACTTATATGAGAGGCGTAAATTTTATACAGCTGCCGACCTCGCTTCTTGCAGCTGTAGATTCATCAGTCGGCGGAAAAACCGCCGTAAATCTACCTGCCGGGAAGAACCTTGCAGGTACATTTTATCAGCCAAAGGCTGTTTTTTGCGATGTAAACTGTTTTGATACTCTGCCGAAAGCAGAGTACTGCAACGGCCTTGGTGAAGTTATCAAATACGGTATGCTGAGAGACGCAGAACTTCTTGATATGCTTATGCAAATCGCTGAGCTTGATAAAATTGTTGCAAGATGCGTTGAAATAAAAGCACAGATAGTTTCTGCTGACGAATTTGAAAGCGGAGAGAGAGCTTTGCTCAACCTCGGTCACACAATCGGTCACACAATTGAAACACTCAGCGGCTATGCAATTCCTCACGGAAACGCAGTTGCAATCGGAATGGCAACCGTTACAAGAGCCTGTGTGAAAAAAGGAGAGTGTGAAAAAGAGGCACTCGATATTCTTCTGACTTTGCTTGAGCAGTACAGTCTCCCCTGCCACTGTGAATACTCTGCCGAGGATGTCTATTCGACAGCACTTCTCGATAAAAAGAACGCTCACGGCAGAATTACACTTGTACTGCCCACAGAAAAAGGAAAAAGCATGTTAAAAAAATGCGAGCATGATGAGCTGAAGGAAATTATTACACTCGGACTGGAATGAAAGAAATGAAAGTAATTATCACTCCGCAAAAGCTTTGCGGCTGTGTGAATGCACCTGCTTCAAAATCGGTTGCTCACCGTGCATTGATTTGTGCAGCGCTTGCGGACAAGCCTACGAAAACAGAATGCAGTACAACATCTGTTGATATTGAAGCTACGGCAGACTGTCTGAGAGCGCTCGGTGCAGGCATAACAAAAACAGAATACGGCTTTTATGTTGAACCGATAGCTCAAACGTCAAGCAATGCCTCACTCAACTGCAGAGAGAGCGGCTCAACGTTGAGATTTCTTTTACCGATTGCCGCATCAGTTGGTAAAGTAGTTTCACTTTACGGAGAGGGTAGATTACCGCAAAGACCAATCTCAGAGCTGTGTGAAGAACTCGAAAAGCACGGGGCTGTCATATCCTCACATTCACTCCCCCTTACCGTCAGCGGTAAGCTCTGTGCAGGCACATACGAAATCAGCGGCGAAACGAGCTCGCAGTTCATCACCGGACTTCTGCTTGCTTTACCCACAACCCGCGCAGAATCAACGATTATCATAAAGGGAGAGCTTCAGTCAAAGCCCTATGTTGAGATGACGGCAGACGTGCTCAGGAGCTTCGGAACAGAAACCGAATTTGACAAAAGCCGCATAAAAATCAAGCCTTCAAACGGCTATATTTCACCCGGATTTTACGCAGTTGAGGGTGATTGGTCAAACGGCGCTTTCTTTATCTGTGCTGATGTAATAAAAGGCAACAGTGTAAAGTGTAACAACTTGTCACCCAGCTCCATTCAAGGTGACAAAGCGGTTTCGGAAATTGCAGAAAAAATCAAAACCGCAAGCGAAAATTCGCATATAAAATTTGATGTAGGCAACATTCCCGACCTTGTACCGGTGCTTGCCGTAACAAGTTGTTTCCGAAAAGGTACAACCGAATTTTACAATGCCGGCAGGCTCAGGATAAAAGAAAGTGACAGGCTTTTATCCACCTGCGAAATGATAAAAAATCTCGGCGGAAAAGCAGAAGTGACAGCCGACACACTTACGGTTTACGGAAGCGGTGAGCTTGAGGGCGGTACTGTTGATTCGTTCAATGATCACCGCATTGTAATGAGTGCCGCAATAGCCGCAAGCGGCTGTAAAAATGCTGTCACCATAAACGGTGCGCAGGCAGTTAACAAATCATATCCGACTTTTTTTGAAGAAATAAAAAAACTCGGTGCACAAATTCAGATTATTGATTGACGGGAGGACCTACAGGATGTCATCAACCTTTGGCGAAAGCCTGAAAATTACGATATACGGTCAATCTCATTCCGACTCGATCGGAGTAAAAATTGAAGGCTTCCCCGACGGATTTCCCGTCGATGAAGAAAAGCTTGCCGCCTTTCTGGAAAGGCGCGCACCGGGCAGAGATAAATATTCAACACAGAGAAAAGAGCCGGACAAGGCAGAATTTCTTTCCGGCATTACCGACGGACACACAGACGGCACAACCATTCACGCTGTCATATATAACCAAAACAGAAATCCCAAAGATTATTCATCACTTGCCGACACTCCGAGACCGGGCCATGCAGATTACACCGCAAAAATGAAATACGGTGAATCTTACAATGCAACGGGCGGCGGACATTTTTCGGGCAGACTCACTGCTCCGCTGTGTATTGCAGGCGGTCTGTGCATGCAATGGCTTGAGGCGCAGGGAATTACAATCGGCGCGCACATAGCCTCAATCCACGGTGTAGATGACCGCAGATTTGACAGTACGACCGTAACGGCTGACGAATTAACAGCGATAAAGAAAAAAAGCTTTGCCTGTCTTGATGACACGGCAGCAGAAAAAATGCAGGCAGAAATCCTTAAGGCAAGATCAGAAGGCAATTCTGTCGGCGGCACTGTTGAATGTGCGGCTGTAGGCTTGCCTGCAGGCATCGGCGAGCATATGTTTGACGGACTTGAAAACAGAATTTCACTTGTAATGTTCGGTGTTCCTGCCGTAAAGGGCATTGAATTCGGAGCAGGCTTTGCGGCCGCCGATATGTACGGCAGCGAGAACAACGATGAGTTTTATTACGATGAAAACGGCAAGGTGCGCACCCGTACAAACAACTGCGGAGGTATACTCGGCGGAATTTCAAACGCAATGCCGCTTGTTTTCCGTGTTGCGTTCAAGCCTACACCCTCAATCGCATTGACACAAAATACTATTTCTCTTGAAAGAAAAGAGAACACAACCATATCAATCGGCGGCAGACACGACCCCTGCATTGTGCAGCGTGCTGTCCCCTGCGTGGAAGCTGCAACAGCGGTTGCAATTACAGATCTAATGTTAAGGAGCAGCAAATAATGGAACTCGGTGATATCAGAAAACGCATTGACAGCATTGACACTCAGCTTGTAGAGTTACTCAAGGAACGAATGGACTGTGCGGCTGAAGTTGCAAAATACAAGAGCGAAAACGGTATGAGAATATATGACCCCAACCGTGAGCGCGCACTTCTCAACCGTATCTCGGAGCTTGCGGGAGAAGAGCATGAGGCCTCAGCAAGAGTTATGTTCTCGCTTTTAATGGAGCTTTCCCGCTCGCACCAAAGCAAGCTGATGCTGCCCCAATCAAAATACGAAAGCATAATAGCAACCGCTATTGAAAAAACAGACAAGCTGTTCCCCTCAAGAGCAAGCGTTGCCTGTCAGGGTACAGAGGGTGCTTTCTCCCAGATTGCCTGCGAAAAGCTGTTTTCCGTACCTAACATAACCTACTGCAACACATTTGAGGCGGTATTCAACGCAATAGACAAGGGACTTTGTCGCTACGGCGTTCTTCCGATTGAAAACAGCACTGCAGGCTCGGTAAACCATATTTATGACCTTATGACAAAGCACAATTTTTATATTGTGCGCAGCACAAGAGTTCAGATCTGCCACTGCCTGCTTGCAAAACCCGGCACAAAGCTTGAGGATATAAAAGAGATAATTTCTCACGAGCAGGCAATCAACCAGAGCAGTCAGTTCCTCAGCACTCTCAAGGGAGTAAAGATCACATCCTATCCCAACACTGCGCTTGCGGCCAAAGCTGTTGCAGATTCCGACCGCAATGATATTGCTGCGCTTTCATCACTTGAATGTGCATCGCTGTACGGACTCAGCGTAATCCGTAAATCCGTTCAGAACGTGGGCAATAATTACACACGCTTTATCTGCATATCCAAACAGCCCGAAATTTATCCCGGCGCTGACCGAACAAGCCTTATGCTGGTAATTCCGCACAAGCCCGGTTCACTTTACAGGGTAATTTCCCGTTTTTATGCCCGTAACATCAACCTTACAAAGCTCGAAAGCCGTCCCATTGTCGGAAGTGATTTCGAATTTATGTTCTATTTTGACCTTAACGCCTCGGTATACTCCCCTGCTCTGGCGGAGCTTATATGCGAGCTTGAACACGAAATGGAGAGCTTTGCCTACCTCGGCAGTTACTCTGAGATTATATAAAGAGAGTGAAACCCTATGCGATTCGGACTTCTCGGCCGCAAGCTCGGCCACAGCTACTCACCGCAGATTCACGCCTTGCTCGGCGATTATGAATATCCCCTGTATGAAAAAGAGCCTGAAGAAATTGAAGCCTTTATTACTTCCGACAGCTTTGACGGAATGAATGTCACCATCCCTTACAAGGAAACGGTTATGCCTTATATGGCTGAGCTTTCGGATTCGGCAAAAAAAATAGGCTCGGTCAATACTGTAACCCGTCTGCCCGACGGCTCGCTTTACGGCGACAATACGGACTACTATGGCTTTTCATATTTGCTCGACAGCGCAGGCTTTGATGTAAAAAATAAAAAGGTTATCGTTCTCGGTAACGGCGGAGCAAGCAAAACCGTTGTCTGTGTTTGCCGTGACAAAGGTGCAAAGGAAGTCACCGTAATTTCACGCAGGAGTGAAACGGATAATTACGCCAACATTCAAAAGCACAGCGACGCAGACTATATAATTAACACCACACCCGTAGGCATGTACCCCAATAACGGCGAAAGCCCTGTTGACCTGAGCATTTTCACACAGTGCAAGGGTGTTGCCGACCTCATTTACAATCCGTCAAAAACCAAGCTTCTGCTTGATGCACAACAGCTTTCCATACCTGCAGTAAACGGACTTACAATGCTTTGCGCTCAGGCAGTAAAGGCGGCTGAGAACTTTATCGGCTCAGAATTTGCGCACGAAACAGCGCTCAACACCGTACAGAGCCTTGAAAAGCAGATGCTGAACATTGTGCTTGTAGGAATGCCGGGCTGCGGCAAATCCACAGCGGCAAGGCTTCTTTCAGAAAAGCTCGGCAGAGAGCTTATTGATACAGATGCTCTTATCGAGCAGAATGAGGGCAGACATATACCCGAAATATTCGAAGCTGACGGTGAAAAATATTTCCGTACAGCAGAAGAAAAGGCTGTAGACTTTGCAGGCAAGCAGAGCGGAAAAATAATTGCGACGGGCGGCGGAGCAATACTCAGCGACAAAAATAAGCTCGCTCTCAGGCAAAACTCAAAGGTTGTTTTTCTGAAAAGAGATATCTCATCGCTTGCCACTGTCGGCAGACCGCTGAGCAAAACTGCAAATCTTGAAGAAATGTATAAAAAAAGACTGCCTCATTACGAAGCAGTCTGCGATATTACAGTTGATGTTGCCGATGATGCACAGGAAACCGTAACACGAATAATGAAAGGACTCGGGCTGATATGAAAATACTTGTCATAAACGGACCTAATCTAAATATGCTCGGCATAAGAGAGCCGCAGATTTACGGCAACCAGACCTACGATGACCTTGTTGAAATGATCGCCGGATACTGTGACAAAAAGCAGGTTACGGCAGAATTTTATCAATCAAACCACGAGGGTGACCTTGTTGACAGGATTCAGCAGGCATACGGCAATACAGATGCAATTGTGATTAATCCCGGTGCATATACTCACACGAGCGTTGCTCTGCTCGACGCTGTAAAAACCGTAGGTATTCCGACGGTCGAGGTTCATATTTCCGACCCTGACACACGAGAGGAATTCAGGCGCATTTCTTATATACGCGCTGCCTGCATCGCAACTGTCAAAGGCAAGGGCTTTGACGGTTATCTTGAAGCGATCGACATATTACTCAAAAACGCCTGAGGAAAGGTAGCGGCTTCCGCTGTCAGGCAGAATAACTACTATTCTTTTTCCCGCAAATTCTTCTCTTGAGGCAATTTTACATACAGCCGCAAGAGCCGCACCTGAAGATATGCCGACAAGGCAGCCTTCCTCAGCGGCGACAAGCCTTGTATATTTGTAAGCCTCATCATCACTTACGGTAACAATTTCATCAATGATTTCTCTGTTCAGGGTATCGGGCACAAAGTTTGCTCCGATGCCCTGAATTTTATGTGAGCCGCTGACCCCTTTTGTGAGCAGAGGTGAGCCTTGCGGCTCAACACCGATTACTTTAATATCGGGTTTCTTTTCCTTGAGATATTTTGCCGTTCCGCTTATTGTTCCTCCTGTGCCGATTGCGCTGACAAAGACATCAAATTCGCCGTCCGTATCGGCAAAAATTTCGGGACCTGTGGTCAGGTAATGTGCCTGCGGATTATCGGGGTTTGTGAACTGTCCTGCAATAAAAGCATTCTTTGTTTCTGCGGCAATTTTTTCTGCAGCCTTTACTGCACCGCTCATTCCCTCAGCAGCAGGAGTAAGCACAAGCTCGGCACCGTATGCGGCAAGAAGCTGTCTGCGCTCAAGCGACATACTTTCGGGCATTGTAAGAATTACCTTATATCCCTTTGCGGCGGCAACCATTGCAAGACCGATACCCGTATTGCCGCTCGTAGGCTCAATAATTACGCTGCCCGGCACGAGCGAGCCGTTCTTTTCCGCCTGCTCGATTATGTGCAGGGCAACTCTGTCCTTTACGCTTCCGCCCGGATTGATAAACTCAATCTTTGCCAGAACACAGGCATTAAGTCCAAGACTTTTTTCGAATTTTTCAAGTCTCACAAGCGGCGTAGCACCGACAAGCGAGCATATATCCTTATGAATTTTCATTTGTTATCACTCCGATTAATCATTACTGATAAACCGATTATACATTATTATCCGCTCACAGGTCAATAATACAAATCAAGCTATGTGAAGTTATTGCAATTATTTGAAAACTATGATATATTTTGTTTATATAGCAAGTATGAAAGAGAGGGCATATAAATGAGCAAAACTCTTATTATGGCATACGATATCGGTACAACAGGTGTTAAGACCTGTCTTTTTGAGGTTGAGAAATCCGTTGTTCTTATCGGAGCGGCAATGGAAGGCTATTCTCTTCACGTCAAGCCTGACGGCTCTGCAGAGCAGATTCCCGCCGAGTGGTGGAGCGCAATCTGCAACACCACAAAAAAGGTTATTACAGATACAGGCATTGACCCCAAGAGCATTTCGGGCATATCATTCTGCTCACAGATGCAGGGTCTTGTAATTGTAGATAAAGACGGCAACCCCCTGCGCAACGCATTCAGCTATATGGACCAGCGTGCAAAGCAGGAGCTTAAAGAGAATATGGCTTACGGCCCCCAGATTGCAGGTGCAAACATATTCAAGCTCATCCCCTCACTTCTCATTACAGGAGCAGTTTCCGCCAGCGTAAAAGATCCCGTTTACAAATACAAGTGGGTTGAAAAGCACGAGCCCGAAAACTTCAAGAAGCTTCACAAGTGGCTTGATGTAAAAGAGTACATAATCTGCAAAATGACAGGCGAATTTGTTATGACGCAGGATTCCGCTTTCGGCACTCTGCTCTATGACATAAGAGCCGGCAAAAGAGGCTGGAGCAAGAAGATATGTCAGCTCCTCGGTGTCAATCCCGAGCATCTTCCCGAAATCAAGAAATCCTCCGACAAGGTCGGTGAGCTTACACAGCAGGCTGCAGCTGAGCTCGGTCTTTGCCCCGGCACGGCTGTTTTCGGCGGCGGCGGCGACGCTTCACTCATCGGTGTAGGTGCAGGTGCTACCGCACTTGGTGACACTCACGTTTACTCAGGCACATCAGGCTGGGTTTCAACCGTTGTTGACAAGAGCATTGTTGACACCTCCGCAATGATTGCCGCTATTGTCGGCGCGCAGGACGGTTATTTCAACTACTTTGCTGAGCTTGAAACAGCCGGCAAATGCCTTGAATGGGTAAAGGATCATCTCGCTCTTGACGAAATCGGTATCTACCTCAAGAAAGAGAACGTTGCTGAAAGCCAGGAGAGCGTATATACAAGCCTTTACGACTATATGACAGATGCAATAAAGGATGTTCCTGCAGGCTGCGGCGGCGTTATCTTCACACCGTGGCTTCACGGCAACCGCTGCCCGTTTGAAGACCCGAACGCAAGAGGTATGTTCTTCAACATCAGCCTTGAAACAGGCAAGACAGAGCTTATACGCGCTGTGCTTGAGGGCGTATGCTATCACTTGCGCTGGTTTATTGAAACACAGGATAAGAAAATCAAAACATCCGATACAATCCGTTTTGTCGGCGGCGGTGCGCTTTCAGCTCTCACCTGCCAAATTCTTGCCGATTGTACAGGCAAAACAGTTGAGGTTACAGACAGTCCGCAGAATGCAGGCTCTGTCGGTGCGGCTATCACAGCAGCAGTCGGTCTTGGCGTAATTGCCAATATGGAGCAGGCAAAATCACTTGTCAGCGCCAAGGCAACCTACAAGCCCAACAGCGCAAACAAGGCTGTTTATGACAAGAACTTTGAGGTATTCAAGCAGCTTTACACAGCAAACAAAAAGAACTTCACCGCACTTAACGGTTAATTCCGCCCAGAGGTGTGAAAAATGAAAATAATCGACATTTCACGCGACATTATCACAACAGCGGTTTATCCCGGTGACCCCGAGCCTCGCACTCAGCGGTTTCTGAAAATGGAGGAGGGTGACGACTGTAATCTTACAGCACTTTACCTCGGACTTCATAACGCAACACATATTGATGCACCTAACCATTTTATTGACGGCGGCGCAACCGTTGAAACGCTTGAAACAGAGCGTTTTATAGGCGAGTGCACGGTTATTGAAGTTACCGAAGGACCGATTCACGGCGAATTTGTGGACAGATATATACCTGCCGACTGCGAAAGGTTGATTATCAAAAGCGGCGGAAAAGCGTATTTTTCCGACAGCGGCGCTTTTGCCGCAGCAGAGCTGGGACTAAAGCTTGTCGGCACAGACGCACTCTCCGTAGGTACAAGCGGCGCGCAGACAGGTCCGCACAGAGCCTTCCTCGGCAACGGCATACCTCTCCTTGAAGGACTGAATCTCGACGATGTCGTTCCCGGCAAATATTTTCTCTTTGCACCGCCGCTCAAAATCAGTGGTGTTGAAGCAGCTCCAACAAGGGCAGTTCTGATTGCAGACTACCTTTTCTGGAGCAAAAAATAAAAACATCTCTTGACTATTAAAAGATAAATATGTTAATATATTCGGGCGGTTGATTCCGCCCGATATATATGCCCCCATAGTTAAATGGATATAATAAACCCCTCCTAAGGGTTAGTTACAGGTTCGATTCCTGTTGGGGGTGCCAAAAGCTCCGATGATTTTTCATCGGAGTTTTTATTTATTCTCTATTACCTATTATTCATTATCTCTTATCTTAATTTTAACACATCGGTTAAACGTATCTCATTCCGCTCTCACAGAACTCTCGCTAACCCCTATTTGGTTTATCATCACACAATAAACTTTATATAAAATTTGTTTACTTTTATATTATTTAATGCTAATATATAATCAACCTAATTTCCAACATAGCAAATTGGGAAAATTTTCAAAAAAAGAGGTAACAGCAATGAAAAAAGCATTCAAAATCATTATCTCCCTTGTTCTGTGCTGCAGCATAGTTCTTTCAGCCGCAGTATTTGCACAGGGAAGCGGCACAACTTACAACTCTGTCGAAGAATACATTGCTTCGGCTCAAAGTGACGAAAGTGTTGACCGTGAATTACAGACAAAAATCGTTCTCTCAAAAGCACTTAACTACATAAGCAACTTCTTTATCAACGGTGTTCTCGGCACCGCGCTCAACATGATAATCCCCGATTCTGCCGCAGTTGCAGATTTTGAGGAATTCGACATCAACAAATATGATAACTTCTACGCAGGTATGGATGAGTTTATCGACGAGCCTCAGGGTGAAAAAGCATGGAGCCTCGGCTACGGCAAGGCTTCCGTCCTCCCTGCAGATTTCGGTGAGAAAAAGTATGCAAAGGGTGCATACCTCCCCTATGTTTTCGGTAACACAATGTATGCTGACGAAGAAGACGGTCAGGAAGAAGATCTCATGGCAAGAGCAATCGTTATGGACGACGGCTCAGGCAGAGGTAAGGTTGTATTCATTGCTCTTGATGCTATGGGCTTTGCAAACTCCGACGTAAGAAAGGTCCGTGAGGCTCTTAAGGACGTTGCTAAGGAGCACAACATCGTAAGCATCAACGTTTCCTGCACACATATTCACACAGGTATTGACTCGCAGGGTGTATGGACTGATCCCATCGGCTGTATCATCAACAACATCATCAGCCCCAACGTACGCTACGGTGTTGAGCGTTCATTCATCGAATCTGTATGCAAAGGCTCCAAAAAGGCTGTTGAGGATGCTCTTGCAGATATGACAAAGGGCGAGCTTTACTACTCACAGACCGATATTAAGGATTATGTTTGGGACAGAACAGCTCCCATTGAGCTTGACACAAACCTCTACAAGCTTGAGTTTGTACCCACAGACGCTAAGAAGACTCCCACAATCATCGCTACATTCGCCTGCCACCCCGAATCAGCAAGCTTTGACTGGGATAAAGGCGATCCCGACAAGGCGATTTCATTTGACGAGAAGTTCTCTGCAGACTTCATCTGGTACACAGAAAAGCTTATGAATGCCGCAGGCTATAACTTCATCTTCATTCAGGGCAACGTTTCAACCGTTACATCCGCAAGACATTACACAGGCGACGGCATTGACTACACAGCTCATCTTTCAGCAGTACGCTACGGCTACGAAATCGGCTACATTCTTCTCGGTATGGAAATGAACGAGGCTGAAAGAATCGCCCTCAACAAGGCAACAGGCGACAAGCTCGGCATTGCAAAGTACAACGAGAATAAAGACACAGAAGAATATAAGAACTACACAATCTGGTACGAGGGTCTTGCAACTGTTGAATCCGTAAAGGTTAAGCCCGTTCTCAACATCAAGCTCCGCCAGTTCACAGTAAGAATTGACAACAATATCATCGCTCTTCTCGGTAAGACTTCAGTTGCTGACAACTTTGTTCTCAAGGATGACAGCGGCAAGTACTACACAGTATCCGAAGTAGGCTACCTTGAAATCGGCGACAATATGAAGGTGTACATGAGCCCCGGTGAAACATTCGGCGAGCTTCTCCTCGGCGGTAACGGTGCAAAGGGCTTTGAGTATGATCCTATCAGAAAGCACACAGGCGAAAACATCATCATTATGGACCTTATGAACGATGCCGCAGGCTATGTTGCAAACCCTGCAAACTATGTTATGGCAGGTCTTCAGTACAATGAAATCTCAGGTGAATTTGACAGCGACACATGGTGCCTTATCTCCTACGGTAAGAGTGCTGCTCCCACATTCATCGGCAACTTCTATGAGATTTTTGACAACGTAAGAAAAGCAGTTCTTTAATTTATATAACAGCATCGCCGAAAACTTATTTTGGAGAGCTTTTTATGAAAAAAAACAAACCGAAAATATACACCATATCGAACGCACACCTTGACACTTCATGGTTGTGGACATTAGAGGAAACGATAAACCGATACATACCCGACACAATCAAAAGCAATTTCAGACTTTTTGAAGCTTACCCCGAATACAAATTCAATTTCGAGGGCAGCTACAGGTATGAGCTTATCAAAGAATATTACCCCGATGACTATGAGAAAATCAGAAGCTATGTCAAAAGCGGTCAATGGAGCCCTTGCGGATCGTGCTACGAAAACGGAGATGTAAATATCCCTTCCCCCGAAGCACTTATACGCAACATCATTTACGGCAACGGTTTTTTCAAAAAGGAATTCGGCGTTGAATCCAACGACATTTTTCTGCCGGACTGCTTCGGGTTCGGCAGAGCCCTTCCGACGGTTGCGGCTCACTCAGGTCTGACGGGATTTTCAACAGGAAAGCTCTTCTGGGGCAGCTCAGTTGATATTCCGTTCGATACAGGCAGATGGGTCGGTCCGGACGGTAAGGGATTCTGGGCAGCACTTATGCCCTTCTCCTATACAACATCTTTCGGGAAAATGGAAAAGGCTCGCAGAGTGCTTGAAAAAATTGAAAATAACAAGAAAAAGAATCTGCCCGATTTCACTTTTGCTTATCACGGAATCGGTGACAGAGGCGGCTCACCGCACAGATCATCGGTCAAAAACGTTGCCCTTGCACAAAGGCGCAACGAAACGGCAGATGTTGAAGTGTATTCCGCATCACCGACCGAATACTTCGATATGCTTGAGGCTCTGCCCGAGGAAACAAAGCAGAAAATGCCCGTTTATGACGGCGAATTTTTGCTGACGGCTCACGGTGCAGGCAGCTACACCTCAAGAACAGTTACAAAGCGCTGGAACAGACGCAGTGAGCTTCTTGCAGACGCTGCAGAAAGATTTGCAGCCGCCGCATTCACTTACAGGCTTACGGATTATCCTCAGTACGGGCTTGACAGCGCATGGAAAAAAGTGATTGCTCATCACTTCCATGATGATATTACAGGCACATCATTTGAAGAATGCTACAAACGAAGCCACAATGACTATGTGCAGGCAATGAACACCTTCTCGGCAGAATATACCGCCGCTTGTAAGGCACTTGCTCGCCGCCTTGATACATCATTTGTAAAAGGCACACCCGTTGTTGTTTCCAATCCTCTGCAAAGCTGTACTTCAAGAAAAGAGGCTGTCAGCGCAACCTTAAACAGCAATGCTGAATTTTTCAGCGTATTTGACAGTAACGGAATTGAAGTCCCCTCACAGACAAAGATTATATCCGTAGATAAAAGAGAAATCACATTTATGGCGGATGTTCCGTCCTGCGGTCTTGCGGTTTATGATCTGCGCGAGACTCAAACAAGCTCTGTGTTTGATACAGGTCTTAAAATTGACGAAACCTACATTGAAAACAAGCACCTCACAGTCAGACTTGATGAAAACGGTGACATCTGCTCCGTTTTTGACAAAAGACTCGGCAAAGAGCTTCTCAGCAGACCTGTACGTCTGTCTATACTTAATAACACTCACAGCTTTGATTGGCCTGCATGGGAAGTAAAATATGAGGATTTCTGCCAAGAGCCTTATATGTACCCTGCAAAGCCCATTATAAAAATCAAAGATAACGGCAGTGTGCTCTGCTCGCTTGAGATTATCAGAACAGCAGGCAAATCAACTTTCACACAGGTAATATCACTTGACAGTGAAAGTGAATATGTAAGTATTTTCAATGAAACAGATTGGCGCGAAGAAGCGTCTCTGCTCAAGGCCGATTTCGGATTAACCGCTGAAAACGAATACGGCAGCTATGATATAGGTATCGGCTGTACACAGCGCGGTACAAGTACGGAAAAGCTGTATGAGGTACCTGCGCAGAAATGGGCAGGCATCACAAATGAAGACAGCAGCTTCGGCGTTGCGGTTTTCAGCGATTCACGAACAGGCTGGGATAAGCCGAACCGTTCAACGCTCAGGCTTACACTTGTTCACACTCCGTTGACAGGCTACCGCTGGGAATGCTCTCAGCACATTATGGATATGGGTATAAACCGCTACTCCTTTGCAATCGCAGGTCACAGCGGCAAACCCGAAAGCATATCCGCTCTTGCAGACGGCTTCTGCCAGCCTATGCACACATTTATTACCGATGTGCACAGCGGTGACAACAAGGATTTCTCATTTATAAAACTTAATAACGATAAAGTAAGAATTACCGCAGTTAAAAAAGCTCAGAATTCAGACAGAATTATTCTGCGTGTTGCGGAATGCTCAGGCATTACTCAGAACTCGGTCGAAGCAGTTTTCTCAAAACCGATCATAGAAGCCTATGAAGTCAGAGGCGATGAGGTTGAGCTTGCAAAAATACCCGTTGAAAACGGTAGGCTGAGTTTTGATATCGGACACAACTCAATAAAGAGCTTCGCCGTTGCATTTGAGCAGGCACCAAACGAAACACTCTGCGCTGAGGCTATTGCCCTGCCCTACAACGCAACCGGCATTACTACTGACACTAACCGCAAAGCCTCCACTCTCAAGGGAGGAATATCAATTCCCCGTGAAATCACACCCGAAAAGCTGAGCTTTGCAGGCATTGAATACATATTCTCGCAGAAAGACAAAAATTGCATTGTTTGCGACGGAGGAGAAATCAGCGTAAGCGGCGACTACTCCGAAATCCACCTGCTGCTCACCTCGCTTGACGGTGACAGAAAAGCCATTTTCGAACAGAACGGCAAAACCGTTGAGGTTAATGTTCCCGATTGCTTTGAAGCACTCGGACGCTGGGACCTCATGAGCGAAAAACTGACAGGTTATATCAAGCCGGAGCCGCAGGCAATAACTCTTACGCACACACATAATCCTGAAGGAAATATGGTTGCAAAGCAGTTCTGTATTTTCCACGCAGTTATACCTCTCAGCGGCAAAGGCACAATCAAGCTGCCGAAAGACGAAAACATCGTAATTTTTGCTGCAACGGCAGTTAAAGAACCTTATATGTTCAAAACTGCAGATGCTCACTTTGACCGCCTTGAAAAGCGTCCTTTTGACTATGAGTTTTCACCGTACGCAACAAAGCTGATGAATCCGAATCCGCTTGAGCGTCTGCTCGATAAATTCTTTGCCCGTACAACAGTAATAAAGGTTAAAACGGGCGGATTCTACAACGAGGTCGGACTCGGAGAGCTGTACTACATTCTCAGAAAACTGAGCGAAAGCACAACCGTAAAAAAGAAAGCTCAAAAGCTCATAAACAGCAGAAAAGCTAAATAAAGCACATACACATCCTACTGTAAAAAAGTTAAGCAGGTGACGTATTATGGCTAAGAAATCAGACTCAAGAGAATCCTTTGAGCAGCTTAAAGAGCAGCAAAAGGCTGAGCAAGAATCTTCCGCTGAGCAGATGCCTAACCGACGCTATGTCGGCACAAAGGAAACACTCGGCTTTATAATATGGGATGCCGCTCAAAGCTTTAACATTAACATTTTCACGCAACGATTTATAACCAGTATCGTTGGTGTTGATTTAGGCTTGCAAACACTTGTTAACTCAGTTAACAGCGTATGGGATATTATCAACGATATTTTTTTCGGCGCAGTTGTTGATAAAACCCGTACACGCTGGGGCAAATTCAGGCCCTACCTTCTCTTCCTTGCAATTCCGGGATGTATTCTGACCTCACTTTATTGGCTGATGCCACATCTTTTTGCAGGTACATCACAGACAAATATAATAAAATTCATTTTTTATCTTTTGCTTACGGTCACACGCGAAGGTGTAACAACCTTTCAGACAATTTCACGAACAGGTCTTATGGCAACAATTACTCCGCACCCTGTTGACCGTACAAGACTTATTACTCTTGCAAACTTCGCATCGGGCTTCTTCGGTGAAAAGCTGCCTGAGCAGGCGGTTACAATCCTTATAGACGTATTCCGCAACGCATTTATTAATGATTCGCAAAAACTGTCTAAGGCTTATACTCACCTTTTTGTCGGTATGGGTGTTTTCACAACGGTTGCATCAAGCCTTGCCTCCTTCTGGTTCTTCTACAACTCAAAGGAAAGGGTTATGCAGTCTATTAAATCGCCAAGCGTTCTTATGTCTGTCAAATCAGTCATCAAAAACAAACCTCTGCTGCTTATAACGCTTTCCGATTTCCTTAGCGGATTTGCTATCAAGGGTAGCCAAGATGACTATTACACGGATGTTCTCCACTTCTCATCAATGACACTCGTTGCAGGTATTCCTGCGGCACCAATAAGTCCCTTGAGTTATTCATGGGTACCGTGGATGAGAGAACGTTTCTCAAGCCGTCTGCTCTACATAGTTGCAAAAGACATAGGTAACATTCTTTATGTTCCCGTATTCCTCTTCGGCTGTATCGGAATGAAGAAAGATTACTCGGGAGGTATGTACCAGAAAATTGTTCCTATGGGCATTGCAATGGCTCTCTGGGAGCTTATCTGGACACTGTTCTTCGGTCTCAAGTCCGTTATCGGCACTGAAATGTATAATGAGGCCATGGACTACTGTGAATGGAAGAACGGTTACCGTACAGAGGCTATGGCTTCAGTTGCAAAGGGTATTGCCGCAAAGATTTCATCAAACACAAGTGCCGTTGTAACAACCGCACTCAAAAAGATGATTGGCTACGAGGCAAATGCATTCAGAACAGGTGCGGAACAGACCGATAAGGTCAAGTTCTTCCTGTTTGCAATGTTCACAATTATACCGGCAGTAACCGGTTCACTCGGCATTATCCCTATGCTCTTCTACGACCTGAACAATGACAAGAAAGAGCGTATGTATGCAGAACTTCTCGCACGCCGTAACATAATGTCCAGTATGGTTGCAGATGGTGACGAAGAAAAGCTCGCGGCAGCAGCACAGGCACAGATTAATGTCGGCAACTCAAATTAACCAACAAAAAAGAACCCTCAGCAAGAGGGTTCTTTTATTATTTCTTACTCCTGTGTTTTTTGATCGGAGAAATAACACGGTCAACAAGGCTTCCGCCACCGCAAATAAAGAGTGATGCTTTGCTCATCGCACAGGCAAAGCTCTGCCGAATAGGATCAAGCCGTGACTTTTTCTGCCCGATATTTTCATATCCGTGAGCACCGATTTTATTCAGAATTGCAACTATTCTCTTCTGAGCTGCTTCAACTCTCGGCTGATCGGAAACAGTCATTTTCAGTACAGCTTCACACTCTGCAATTGCGGCATTAAGCTCTATTCTGTCACCGTCATTCAGAGCTGATTGGTCTACCCTTTTTGCATCAGGTAACTTCCGGCGGCGGATATCCTGCGTATAGCACGGACCGTTATACTGCGGATATTTCTCGCGCATATCGTTGACATTTTTCACTTCACCAAGGATTATTGCCTTAGCAAGGTTGAGAACTACATCGTTATAGCCTACCTCGTGATGCTGATCGAGGAAAACCCAAGTGTTTTCAGGAAGAACTGCCGAAGATACATCAACCTTACCGTCAGACATACCCTTTGCACCGAGAGTAGCAGAGGAAAGGTTTACAATGCCGTCGGAATTAACTTTTTTTGCAGATGCAACAATATTGAAAAAGGTGTATCTCTCTTCGCCGAGCTCAAGATTTGCGCACGCAATTGAATTCACTCGCACACCGTTAGCAACGGCAGAAAGAATATTCTGTTTCAAATTCAGCCTTGCCTTCTGAAAGCTGTCTGTTCTCGCCTTAAGAACAGGCTTATCTGCAAGGTAACGCTGTGCAAGAGCCTCATATCTGTATGAAGGCAGCATAGCCCAGAATTGCGGACAGTTAAGCACAAGCGTATCAAGCGCTGCGCTTATTGCACCTGAGAGAAAAGCATTGACTGCCGAGCGTGGGAATATATGGAGCAATGTGTTTATAAGGTAGCCGCGCGTGGGCTTGCCGTCTGATTCAGTGAAAATATTTGCAAAAAATCTGTGGTAGAGGTATTCGTCATCAAGCCGCCATTCCCTCGCCATGATATCTGCGGCTATATCCGTGCCGTCGAGACAGGCAACAACATTGACAATCCGGTCAATCTCACCGTGACCGTATTTTTCAAGATAAGCGGCAAGAATCGTACCGCCAAGACTGACAGGCAGCAGAGAAACCTTGCTGTGCCCCGTCTGCTCTTTAACCATATTAATATATGTGGCAAGCTCGTCGGCAGAATCCATAGGATCACCAACGAGATTAAAGGTAAAAAAATAAACATGGTCTTCGCCGATTTCGTCAACAAGCGGCTTCATAGGCACCATACGGTATGCCCAATTAAGCTCATCCTCAGTCATATGTTTAAGTGAATGATTCCAACGCTTTGTTTTAAGATTTTCGATATGATTACCGTTATTGTCACAGCGCTGATACTTGAGAAAATCAGACACAAGGCTGTATACAGCCTTATCTACGCCAATATTGGTCTGTAAGAGAGATGAGCCGAGTGCAGACACAACAACCCTACGAATTGATTTGACTGAAGCTGCCGCCTTATTCGGAATAATAAGTGTATTGCCAATATGCTTGCCGTTATACATAACAGGATTATCGTTTTTATCGTAGAGATATGACGGCGAATGATTGATACCCGGCAGGATGATTAAAGGAGATTGGCGGCACTTACCCTTGCAGGCTGTTTCAACAGCAGACGATAACTTATCACCGCAAAGCATAACCAACTCCCCTTTTTGTTTATTATTAATAATAATTATAGCATTGATAAATACATTAATCAATCTGTTTTATCCGCACGCAAAAGAAAACCCGTTGCACCGAATTGACAGCACAACGGGATTATATTAAAAGAAATTACTGAGCGTCATTCGCATCGAAGATGTCGCCGCATTCGGGGCAGAACTTCGGCGGATTGTGGGGATCTTCAGGCTTCCAGCCGCA
>JAZPYF010000022.1:0-5942 GCA_045544055.1 Acutalibacteraceae bacterium
ATCCGACTTAGTCAGTATGGCGTTTCAAATGTCTGACTTTTTCTGAAATATAAAGAGTTAATATTAGTTGATACATAAAAGCAACTGTTTACAATTCGTTCAAAACAAAAATAAGTTTTATTCTTGACAAAACACCAACCACAATTAACAGTACCAAGTTCAAAATTCAAAAATTGGCAAGCTGTAATTGATTTGAAAACATGCTTTGAATGCCGTTCAAAGCATGGCAAGATTTATAAAATCGGCGAAGCAATCACGCCTGAGCCGCCATTGCATACCAACTGCAGATGTGATATTATACCGTTAGAATCAATCGTTGCAGGTAATGCAACAAAAAGCGCTGACAACGGAGCCGACTATTGGTTGAAATTTTTCGGAGAATTGCCGGAATATTATGTTTCGTTTGACAGTGCACAGGCAGCAGGTTGGCGTTGGGGAAAATATCCCTCAAAATACATTCCCGGGAAAATGATAACCGCAGGAATATATGATAACAGAAACTTACACCTTCCGGATGCTATAGGCAGAGTGTGGCGCGAAGCAGATATAAACTATTACGAAGGCAAAAGAAACGGGCACAGAGTTTTATGGTCAAATGACGGTCTGATTTTTGTTACATACGACCACTATACGACTTTTCACGAAATTATATAGGAGAAGATAATGGAAGAGAAGAAAACGATTATATTGGATTTATCGGGGTGTAAATATTTAGGAGAACTCCATGAGAGAATCAGAATTGCATTCAGTTTTCCGGAATGGTATGGTGCAAATCTTGATGCCTTGTGGGATTTGTTAAGAAGTGATTGCGATGCAGATGAAGTTATAATCCGGCATTCAGATACACTGCCGGATGAATTGAAAGAATATATGAAAAAAGTTTACGAGATTTTTGATAAAAATGTTATTGATCACGAAAAATACAGAAGACTTTATAATGATATAAAGTCATTTTCATACAGAATAGAAAATTGACAATTAAATAACCAATCAAAAGATAACTTTCGTTGCTTTAATAATCAAGGGTGGGAAAATCTATAGACGTCACACGTGTCAACACGTTCCCTACCGGGCTTCAGATTTTCCCTAAGAATAAATCTGATTTATAATCATATATTGCAAATCAAATGATAAATGACTTATCCCACTGGCGGAGAGTTTTTTTAACGCCCTTTCGAATCCCTAACTCATTTCTGAAACATAAAGAGGTAAGGCAACTTACGTCACCTTACCTCTTTATCTGGCGGAGAGTTAGGGTAGTTTAATCTGAAAACGACAGACATCTCGAACCTGACCATTGATTTATTGGTAAATCAACATCAGCGCGACGGGCTAAAAACTCTCCACAGGAGAGTTTTTTTAACGCCCTTTCGAATCCCTAACTCATTTCTGAAACATAAAGAGGTAAGGCAACTTACGTCACCTTACCTCTTTATCTGGCGGAGAGTTAGGGATTCGAACCCTAGGTGAGTTTCCCCACACAGCATTTCGAGTGCTGCACCTTCGACCTCTCGGACAACTCTCCTTATTTATATTGCCTATGTATTTTAACAAAATGAGCGGTATTTGTCAATATAAAAAAGCCTTAACAAACAAAAAGCACTCACCGTCAGGCGAGTGCTTTCTTTTGTATTTGGTTTATTTTGTGCCAAAGAGTCTGTCACCAGCATCACCGAGGCCGGGAAGAATATAGCCGTTTTCGTTAAGGCATCTGTCGAGGGTGGAGACATAGATATTTACATCGGGATGCGCTTCGGCAACCTTTGTAACGCCTTCGGGTGCACCGATAATAGCCATGAATTTAATGTTTTTGCAGCCCTTGCTCTTGAGCAGCTGAATTGCATCGCAAGCGCTGCCGCCTGTTGCAAGCATGGGGTCTACAACTACAACGAGCTTTTCCTCAATTCCCTGGGGAAGCTTGCAGTAGTAGGTTTCGGGCTTGAGCGTTTCCTCATTGCGGTACATACCGATGTGACCTACTCTTGCAGAGGGGAAGAGCACGTGCACGCCGTTGACCATACCGAGACCTGCGCGGAGAATGGGTACAATAACAATAGAATTGTCCGATACAACTGTCTGCGTGCAGGTTTCGAGCGGAGTTTTTACTTCAATCTCAGTGGTGAGAACTCCGTCCTTAAGGCTTTCGTATGTCATGAGTGTTGTAATTTCTTCAACCAGCTCACGGAATTCTTTCATACTTGTTTTTTCGTCACGCAGAATTGCTATCTTGTGGCGAATCAGCGGGTGGTCAAATATTACTACATTTTCGTAATTCTTCATAATTTTTCACCTGTATTACTTGGACTTGGATTTTTTGAATTTGTTGAGAAGAATGTTTGTGATAATACCGAGGATAAGTGCACAGGCAACTGCTGTAACTGTAACCTTGCCGATTGAGATTGTCATACCGCCGATACCGCTGATAAGGATAACGGAAACGGTGAAGAGGTTGGCGTTGTCTTCAAGGTCAACCTTTTGGATCATTTTAAGACCGGAAACAGCGATAAAGCCGTAAAGAGTAATACAGACGCCGCCCATTACGCAGCCGGGAATAGAATCAAGGAAAGCGATGAACGGGGAGATGAATGAGATAAGGATTGCAAGAACGGCTGTTGTTGTGATTGTAGCAACTGATGCGTTTCTTGTAATTGCAACACAGCCGACGGATTCACCGTAGGTTGTGTTCGGGCATCCGCCGAAAACAGCACCTGCAAATGAGCCTATACCGTCGCCGAGAAGTGTGCGGTGGAGACCGGGATCCTTGAGAAGATCTTCATCAATAATGCTGGAGAGGTTTTTGTGGTCAGCAATGTGCTCTGCAAAAACAACGAATGCTACGGGGATATAAGCAACAGCGATTGTTACAAGGTAGTTGAGTTCAAAATCCTTAACGCCCTTGAATGCTTCGATAAATGTGAATTCGGGAACAGCAACAAAGGTGCTGAGAGTAACGCCGTCAGCAACAAGGTTTGTGAAAGGAGCAAAATCAATAACCTTTAATGCATCGTTGCCTGTTGCGTAGCCGATGACGGTGAAAACAAGGGCAACTGCATAGCCGCCGAGAACGCCGATGATGAAGGGGATGAGTTTGGTTTTTTTGCTGCCGTAGGTTGCGCAGAGAACAACAACAAAGAGTGTTGCAAGCGCGCAGATCATGGAAACCCATATATTGGCTGTCATAATGAATGCGCCGTTTGCATCCTTAGGACCGTAAGAGAATACGTCATTGACAGCGGCAGAAGCAAGTGAAAGACCGATAAGTGCAACTGTCGGGCCGATAACTGCTGCGGGCATGAGCTTGTTAATCCAGCCGACGCCGACAAACTTGACGACAACTGCGATTACTGTGTAAACAAGGCCTGCAAAAGCAGCACCGATGAGAAGACCGAGATAGCCCAAACTCATGGAAGCGGCACCTGCAAAAGCAGCGCACATTGAGCCGATGAATGCGAAGGATGAGCCGAGGAAAACAGGGCTGCGGAACTTAGTGAAGAGCTGGTAGACGATTGTGCCTACGCCTGCACCGAAAAGCGCAGCGGAAATTGACATTCCGTTTCCGACGATTGTGGGAACAGCGATTGTTGCCGCCATGATAGCCAGCAGCTGCTGAAAAGCGAAGACAATAAGCTGGTTAAACCGCGGTTTGTCATGGATGTCGTAAACAAGATTTTTTGCCATTTTTTATCGATCCTTTCTGCCACATATCTTTCAAAAAAAGCGAAATCGCTCTTTTGTAACATTTTACCACCCATTATAGCAAAAATCAACTTTGAACAGAAAAATCTTAATAATTTACTGCAGGTTAACAATAAATTTGTTTCACAAGAAAAAACTTAAATATCTGCTGAAGCAGTGCTTTTGCAAAGGTTTGTTAAAACCTTTGCAAAAAAAGAAAGAGTGCAGTTTTACGCTACACTCTTTTGCGCTGAAATATTAAATTTGGGGAGAATCCGAAATAATCTTACCGTCGGTAGTAATTAACGCTGTATACGTACCGAGTGAATAATCGTTTTCCTGTGCCTCATAGCTTATGAGATAGCCCGAAGCAAGCCTCTGAACACACGGTGGTTCATCAGAATCCGTATTCGGCATATCATATGAGAGGTCTGCCGTCCAGATAACGTTACCCTCAAGGTCGGTTTTCATCACAGCGCCGCTTCGCAACGAAGAGAGCATCAGCAGGCTGTCCTCAAGCTTTAATATGTTGCATTTATTACCAACGTAGCGCGGTTTAATTGCATCCTTGCCGTTTTTGATGTTGATGACATAAAGATTAGTATTTGCGACAATATAAATATAATCGTCGGTACAGTCAAATACGGCGTTATAGGAGTTTGGAAAGCTTCTGCTCCACAAAACTGCCGAGTTTGCATCAAGACATTCCAAGGTGAATTTTCTGCTGTTTTTATCGTATGTATATGCAAGCAAATAATCGGTATCTGCTGCAGGATATATGTATCTTTCTTCCGGCAACTCGCTTGTACAGTCGTAAATAAAGCTGTTCTCTCCTGCATAAAAGCAGTATTTTTTTGTGCCCGCTTCTGCTGTATAAAACAATCCGCCGTCCATTATAATTTCAGCAACACTGCTGTTAGCAAAATCGGATTTCACGGAGCTTCTTACGGTTGTATTTTTGCCGAAAAGGCTTTGTGCAGCCGCAACGATTTCTTCCTGCGTGAATACGGGGCTCAGCACGGATGAATATACAAAATCGGTACAGCTTTGAACTTTTATGCTTGGCATATTATAGCTTTCATCGCCTACCGTATATGTATCTATACCGCTGAACGTACCGAAACAGACAAGCGAATCTCCTTGAGCAATATCTGTGACCGGTTGAGAAAAAATCAGCGCGGCATAATCTTGCGTTGGGTGATAAATTCCGTCAAAGCCTATGCTTGCACCGTGTTCGACAAAAACGGTATTTCCCTCCGCCTTCAGCACAACGCATTCAAACTGTATTCTGGCGCCGTTAAGATTTTCCTTATTTATCGCAAGAGTTTCATAGCTTAAATCTGCAAAATTACTGCTTAATAAATTCGCAGCGGCATTCTGTGCAGAGCGTTTACCCGAAGCAAAACCAAACGCACTGTCCGAAAAACCATTTTCCTCCTGCGGCAAGGTTTGCTCGCTGTTTTCAGATTCACCTTGTGTGCTTTGTACGGTTTGATCTTCTTGCACAGACTGCGTTAAAAACGGTACTGCAAAAAGTACGGCTATAGCAATTACAACGCTTGTAACCGTAACCGCCGCAACAATCTTTTTTGTCGGTTTTTTCAAGCCCGAATTAATAGGCTCAAGTACTTTTTCCTCGCTGAATTTTGTCATACAGTACGGACAAAACTGACTTTCGTCGGGAAGCTCTTTTTTACAGTTTTTACAGAGCATAATAATATCCCCCAAAATGATTATACATTAATTATATAATCAATTCGGGGGATTTTCAATATCTCTGTCAGGAATTTGCTTTATGCCGCATAATAAATTTGGTAAGAATAAAACTCATTGGTTTTCTTCCAAATATGTGCAGTTCCGTCTCTTCTTGCTTCGCCGTTTTCAATAGCTTCTACTAATGTATCTGTATAATAATCTTTTCCCATTTCAGGCTCTACGGCTTCTGCAAACCACTTGCAAAAGGAAAGTAAAAGATCTAATTGTGCCTCTGTTACAGTTGCAGGAAATTCGAAACTGACCGCCTGTACCTTTTCGCCGGAATCATCCATAAGCACATAATAATTCAGGAAATTATTGTTGGAAGCAAAATAGGCAATTACACCGTCTTCCTCTACCGGCGAAAAATAATCAACGTCGAGCTTTAACATACCTTGAACATCTTTATATGTACCCTTTTGGTCGTCAATAAGATGAGTGTCAACGGTTTCGTTATATCTTTCGACAAATTCAGCAAGAGTAAAGCCGAGATTGTTCGAGCTTTCATCACC
>JAZPYF010000023.1:0-44074 GCA_045544055.1 Acutalibacteraceae bacterium
GATACCGAAACCTGGGTTGTAAATATGAGAGTTGAAGCAGGAACTCACAACATCCGCGCAAAGTACGGTAACAAGTGGGATGAACGCTATACTCCGTTTACCGTAACATACGCCGTGCCGCCCACTCCAAAGGCATATTCATTTGATCTTACTCGCAAAAACGGAATCGGCACATTCGAGGTTGTAACCGATCCGCAGATAATAAAAATCCGTTTTCAGCTCGATAACGGCTGCACTCTTACATATTCGCAGGGCATCAGTTATATCGGTGATGACGGTCTGCGCCATTGGACAGTCAACCGCAACATCCCTGCCAACACACGCTATACCCTCAAAACCAAACTCGGCTATACCTGGACAACAACCGAGCTGACAGCAATATCATAACTCCCACCACCGTTTGTCATTTCGATAAACGGTGGTTGTTTTATATGTAGGGGCGATTCACGAATCGCCCGACAAAACATTCATAGGTAATCTATCCATTGTAGGGGCGGATATCATTCGCCTGTATTGCTGCTGAAACAGCAAAAAGCTCCTTTTGAAAGGTGATTCCCCACAGTGTGGGGAAATGTCACGAAGTGACAAAGGGGACGGCTCAGTCAGAGCTGTCGAGCGTAAGCGAGACTGAGGATTGAAAAAGCCAATACCATTTGCAATCCTCCGTCACGTCTTACGACTGCCACCTCCTTTGAAAAGGAGGTTTGAAAATGCATCCGTAAGGGAGATTGTTAGATATTTGCTCATTGTAGGGACGTATATTGACAACGGTTAACAATTACTGTATAATAAATATGACCTGACAAGAGGATTCGTTCCGACTGAAAGGTGCGTAGCATTTGCAGATTTTACAGGCGTACTGTGCCTTGTGTTAAAAATGAAGCCGCACCTTGTCAGGTGTGGCTTTTATTTTATTCGGGAGCTGAATTTTATGGAAACAAGAGTTGCCGTTATGGGCATTATCGTTGAAAATAAGGACAGCGTTGAACAGCTAAACGCTCTTCTTCATGAATATGCTGATATTATTATCGGCAGAATGGGAATACCTTATAAAGAAAAGGGTATAAGCATTGTGAGCATTGCAGTTGATGCACCTCAGGATGTGATTTCTGCTCTTTCGGGTAAAATAGGCAGGCTTGACGGAATCAGCGTAAAAACCGCTTATTCAAATGTGATTAACCATGAATGATAATTTATTGAATCTTACAGACAAATTGATTTCTTCACACTCACTGAGTGTTGAGGAATATGAATACCTTATTGCAAACCGCAACGCACAAGTGACCGAAAGGCTTAGAGAAGCTGCTGTTTCTGTTCGTCAGGAGCGATACGGTGACAGCGTTTTTGTAAGAGGGCTTATTGAAATCAGCAACTACTGCAAAAACAATTGCTATTACTGCGGTATCAGAGCCGCAAACAAGGCTTGTGAGCGATACAGACTCAGCGCTGAGCAGATTCTAGGCTGCTGCGAAACAGGCTACAGTGTCGGCTTTCGTACCTTTGTGCTTCAAGGTGGAGAGGATCCGTATTATTCCGATGATTTTCTTTGCAGCTTAATTGCAAAAATCAAACAGCGTTATCCCGATTGTGCCGTTACGCTGTCGCTTGGTGAGCGCAGTACAGAAAGCTATCAGAGGCTTTTTGATTCGGGTGCTGACAGATATCTTCTCAGACACGAAACCGCGGATAAGGCGCATTATGAAAAACTGCACCCGTCTTCTATGAGCTTTGAAAGCCGAATAAAATGTCTTGAAAAGCTCAAGGAAATCGGTTTTCAGGTCGGCTGCGGATTTATGGTGGGCTCACCCTACCAGACTGATGCGATGCTGGCAAAGGATCTGAAATTTATCGAGCGCTTTCAGCCCGATATGTGCGGAATCGGTCCGTTTGTGCCGCACAGTGCAACCCCGTTTGCCGATTTTGAGCAGGGTACGGTTGAGCTGACCTGCTTTCTGCTCTCTGTTATCCGTATTATATGCCCTAAGGTGTTACTGCCTGCTACAACGGCACTCGGTACGATTGATCCGCAAGGCAGGGAAAAGGGCGTTCTGTCGGGTGCAAATGTTGTTATGCCGAATCTTTCTCCCGAGAATGTCAGAGAGAAATACGAGCTGTACAACGGAAAAATTTCATCCGGTGCAGAGGCTGCAGAGAATCTCAGAGAGCTCAGGCTGAGAATGGAAAATATAGGTTACCGTGTGGTGTGCTCACGCGGTGATGTTAAAAGATAACAATAGTATTTATATATAGCGAAAGAAGGAAACTACTATGGCAAACTACAATCCGAAATCACTCAAGGCAGAGGAATTTATCAGCCACGAGGAAATACTTGCAACAATAGAATACGCTGAGCAGAATAAGCGCAACGTTGAGCTTATTGATTCGATTCTTGAAAAAGCACGCCCGAAAAAGACTGCAGACGGTACTGTTTGTGCAGGTCTGAATCACCGTGAGGCTTCAGTACTTCTTGCGTGTGATATCCCTGAAAAGGTTGAGCAGATTTATGCGCTCGCCAAGGAGATCAAGCTTGCTTTTTACGGCAACCGTATCGTAATGTTTGCGCCGCTCTACCTCTCAAACTACTGTGTTAACGGCTGCGTTTACTGTCCGTATCACCTCAAAAACAAGCATATTGCCCGTAAGAAGCTCACTCAGGAAGAGATTAAGAACGAGGTTATTGCTCTTCAGGATATGGGACACAAGCGCCTTGCCATTGAAGCAGGCGAAGACCCTGTGCATAACCCGATTGAGTATATTCTTGAAAGCATTAAAACAATTTACAGTATCAATCACAAGAACGGCGCAATTCGCAGAGTCAACGTGAATATTGCCGCAACAACTGTTGAAAACTACCGCAAGCTCAAGGATGCGGGAATCGGTACATATATCCTCTTCCAGGAAACGTACCATAAGGAGAGCTATCTCAAGCTCCACCCGACAGGCCCAAAGCACGATTATGCTTACCATACCGAGGCTATGGACAGAGCTATGGAGGGCGGAATTGACGATGTAGGTCTGGGCGTACTTTTCGGTCTTGAGCTTTATCAGTATGAGTTTGCAGGTCTTATGATGCACGCTGAGCACCTTGAAGCTGTTCACGGCGTTGGTCCGCACACAATCAGCGTTCCGAGAATCAAGCGTGCCGATGATATTGACCCCGATGTTTTTGACAATTCAATTCCCGATGAAATGTTTGAGAAAATTATCGCCTGCATCCGTATTGCAGTACCCTATACAGGCATGATTATTTCTACAAGAGAGTCACAGGCTGTGCGTGAGCGTGTGCTTAACCTCGGTATTTCGCAGATAAGCGGTGCATCCCGTACATCTGTCGGCGGATATACAGAAGAGGAGAGACCGCACGATTCCGAGCAGTTTGATGTATCTGACCAGCGCACTCTTGATGAGGTTGTACGCTGGCTTATGGAAAACGGTCATATTCCGTCGTTCTGTACCGCCTGCTACCGTGAGGGCAGAACGGGCGACAGATTTATGAGCCTTTGCAAAAACGGACAGATTATCAACTGCTGTCATCCCAATGCACTGATGACGCTTACTGAGTATCTTGTTGACTACGCAAGCGATGCAACCAGGGATATTGGTTACAGTATGATAATTGACGAGCTTAAGAAAATCCCGAAGGATAAGGTCAGGGATATCGCAACGCAGAATATTGCTGACATCAAAAACTCCAACCGCAGGGATTTCAGATTCTGATAACAGGAGAAATTTTATGGGACTTAACAGTGTTGCTTCCGCTGACAGAGTTCATATAGGCTTTTTCGGTCTGAGAAATGCAGGTAAATCCAGCGTTGTAAATGCCGTTACGGGTCAGGCGCTCTCGCTTGTTTCCGAGGTCAAAGGCACAACAACTGACCCCGTGAAAAAAGCAATGGAGCTTTTACCGCTCGGCCCGGTTGTGATTATTGATACGCCCGGTATTGACGATGAGGGCGAGCTTGGCTTGATGAGGGTAGGCAAAGCTAAACAGGCACTCAATTATTGCGATATAGCCGTACTGGTTGTTGACGCATCAAAAGGGATGAGTCAGGCTGATTCAGAGCTTCTTGCATTGTTCAAAAGTAAAAAGCTGCCCTTTGCAGTCGCTTTTAACAAGGCGGATTTGCTTGAAACCGTACCGCCCGAAACGGAGAATGAAATATATGTCAGTGCTGAAACGGGGCTGAATATAAACAGACTTAAAGAAAAAATTGCCGCTTGTGCCGCTGTTGAAAAAGAAGAAAAGCATATCGTGGCTGACCTTATAAAGCAAGGCGATACGGTTGTGCTTGTCACACCTATTGATTCTGCCGCACCTAAGGGCAGGCTTATTCTGCCGCAGCAGCAGACTATACGCGATATAATCGAGTCCGGTGCCAATGCGGTTGTCACAAGAGAAACCGAGCTTGAGCAGGCACTCTCTTCGCTCAGAAACCCGCCCGCACTCGTTGTGACTGATTCGCAGGTTTTCGGCTATGTTTCCGAGCGGATTCCTGCCGGTGTTTTGCTGACATCCTTTTCAATTCTTTTTGCCCGCTATAAGGGCAATCTTGCCGGTGCGGCGCGCGGAGCAGCTCAGCTTGACCGATTGAATGACGGCGATACGGTGCTTATTTCGGAGGGCTGTACCCACCACAGGCAGTGCGACGATATCGGTACGGTAAAGCTGCCGAATTGGATTCGCGGCTATACCGGAAAAGAGCTGAGCTTTGAGTTTACGTCGGGCGGAGAATTTCCCGAGGATTTGTCGGGCTATGCGCTTGTTGTTCATTGCGGCGGCTGTATGCTCAACGAAAGAGAAATGCAGTACCGTGCAAAGCACGCCGCCGACAGCGGTGTGCCGATGACAAACTACGGCATTGCAATTGCACATATGAACGGTATTCTGAAAAGAAGTCTTGAACCGTTCGGCGAAGACTTTCTGAACCCTTAATAATCCTAAAAAACGTCTCTTTTTGAGGCGTTTTTTTGTTGCTTATGCAACCTTTTTGTTATTGCTAATTTTGCTGTTTTGTGGTATAGTATACAATTGAGGTGATATTGTGGCGGCAAAGGTTAAAGTCAGAAACTCCTCAGTTGAACTTCTTCGCATATTGGCGATGTTTTTTATCGTAATATCACATTACTGTGTACATAACGGCATAGACCGAAGCGAAATAAGCCTCGGTTTTAATCGTCTCATTCTCAGCTGGGGCACGCTCGGTAACCTTGGTGTGATTATCTTTGTGATGATAACAGGTTACTTTATGTGCCGCAGTACTCTGAAAATAAAATCGGTTTTCCGTACGGCGTTTGCAACGTGGTTTTATTCGGTACTGTTATTTGTGGCGGCTTTGCTGTTTGGTGCTCAAACTTTTTCTCTCAAAGCTGCGTTGAAAGCAGTTCTGCCGATTTCAACCGGGCAGTATTGGTTTGTCAGTGCTTATATTGCACTTATGCTTTTTGTACCGTTTATCAACAAGCTCATATCGGTGCTTACAAGGCGTCAGTTTTTTGCAGTCAACTGCATAATGGTAATAATGTGGTCGGTTTTCCCGACGTTTGTCAACCGCGTTTTTTACAGCAATGAGCTTACGGCGTTTGCGATGTACTATATGCTTGGCGCATATATAAGAAATTATCCGGACTCTTTCTTTGCAAAGAAATCCCGCTGTGCCGTTCTGGCGGCAGGCTCTCTTGCGGCGGCTATGCTTTGGTCGGCTGCGGTGATTTTTGGCGGTAATGCTGTGCCGTTGCTTATTTGTGAAGTGAACTGGTACTCAAGAAATTCGCTGTTTATGATTTTGACGGCACTCTCATTGCTTGCGCTTTTTTCACAGCTTAACATCAACAGTCGCTTGATCAATGCGGTGGGTGGATGTACCTTCGGCGTTTATCTGATTCACGAAAATGAATATATCCGCAGTTTTCTGTGGCATACGCTTTTCAAAGTGGAGAGCTTCAAGGATTCACCGTGGATGATTTTACATATGGCAGCTTGCGCCGCTGCGGTTTTTGCGGTATGCTCAGTTGTTGAGTATGTCAGAAAAATGCTTGTTGAAAAGTATGTTATGAACATATACTCAATGGCTGAAACTTATTTTGTTAACTCTCGGTTTTACCGAAAAATAAATGCATATATCGAAAGGAAGATTGGATGAAAAGGGTAATTTCTGTTTTGCTGAGTGTGGTTATGATTTTTTCTGCAGTCAGCGTAGCTGTTACTGCAGATGACGGCGGTAACGCTATTGGTAACTTTCTTGCGGACGGTCTGGGCTTTTTTAAGCGAGGCTTTAACAATTCAACACTGCATATGAGACCTACCGATAACCCTGATGTTGAGGAGTTTTGCGTATACTATGAGCGCAACGACGGCTCACAGGCAGAAAACGGTCTCGGAGCATTTTACAATTCCGTAACCGGTGAGGTTTACGGCTATAACTATGACAAAGGTGTTTTTGATACCGGATTTTCTTACAACGCTCACAGCAAAACATTCTATGCAACCAAGGATTGCTGGCAGCGTCAGTTCGGCTTTACTCCTCTTTTTGATCTGCTGGCAAAGATAGCTTTTGATTATGTGACAAAGAGAATCTACTTTGAGTACGACGGTAAAGAGTGGATGATCCAGATCTGGAAGGGCAACTACGGTTTTGATCTTTTTGTTGGTGGCGAGGTCGGTGTTTACAACCGTCCCGACGGTACGTTCGGTCTGCACTACAACTGTGTTGCGGATGAAGAGATGATGCCGATTTCAATTAATGTTCACAGCGACGAGCGTGAATATTTTGACCGCGAGGCATATCCTACATGGTGGGCAACAGGTTTTGTAATGACTGATCCGGTTGATCCCGATTCTCTTACTCTTGAAACCTCAATTCAGTTCCCGAGCGAAGAAATGTGCGAGGCATTTACAGAGTCGGCTGAAAGCGTTCGCGGTATTGAAATTCTGCGCGTTGAAGATACCGTATTTATTAATTGGTAAATCTGTTATCTACATAAATAGAGACAGCAAAGCTCAAAAAGAGCTTCGCTGTCTTTTTGTTTTTTATTCATTTACGGGGGAGAGCTGCTTTACCAGCTGATTACCGAAAACCGCTGTGCCCGCAATAAGCACTCCCTGTATTGCGGATGAGACCGAGGGTCCCATCATGGCAAGTGCGCAGGCAACACCGAGTACGAGCAGAATGAGCGGAATAAATTTGTTGTCAATTACCTTAATTTGCTTGATGATTTTACCTACGATAATCAGAACGGGAATGAGAATCAGTCCCTCGCTGAAAAGATAGTCACTTATGTTCATTCATTTACTCCTTTCTTTCAGTTTAGTGAAATCAATGCCGCACCCAATGCGGCGGCGATTGAGCCGAGCAGTCCGAGCAGAAATTTGTCCCAGAAGCGCAGGGGACGGCTGCTCAGTCCGTTTACACTCTCCTTAAGCTCACCGAGTGTTATAAGCATACTGTCGAGCGTTGCACCTGTTGCAGCCTGAGAAACGGCAAGGCTGTTTATTCTGTCGGATAAGTCCTGCATCTTTGCTTCAAGCATATCAATTCTTCGCTCGAGTTTTTCCGGGTCGGTCATTTTAACACCTCCACCGCTTTTGCGATTTTGGTCTTAAGAGCGGTACCCGCTTTAATAACCGCTGAGCCGATTGCGGTAAATTCATCACTTCCTGCCGTTCCTGTTATTTTCAAACCTGCCGATTGCTGAATTTCTCTAAGAGCTTTTTCGGTGCGCTCTGTAAAGGTGTCGGTTATGTCTGCCGCGCTGTTGATTATAGCAAGCTCCTTTGCGCAGTTGAGCAGGAGATTCAGCGCAAGCACCATATTGCCCTTGTCGCCTTTTTTCAGTTCATCTGTTGCAGGCTTTTTTGAATAGTCACGGTAGCATCGGTTGAGGTCAACACTCGTGCTGATGCCGTTCACCTTGCCGTTGCTTGTGTACTGCCACATTCCGTAGTCACCGCTATAAGTGACTTTTGAGGCATACTGCGCAACCCATACCTCATAGCCTGAAAAGCGGCTCATATCAAGCTGATTATTAAGCCAGGATGTTGATGCATATACACCGCAGAGCAAACCTGCCTTTCTGATTTCGCTGAGAAATGCAAGTCCTGCCTGTGTCAGTCGGGCTTTGCCGACGGAAAGCTGACTTTCGGGAGCATAGACCTTGATATCGTGGTTATCCTCCGTGTCCCAGTAGACAGGGTATTCGAGCGTTTTGCTTTGAAGGAGACCGAGTACAAACTCTGCCTCTTCCTTTGCTTCTTTTTCGTTTACGGCACAGGAATAATAGTAAACACCGACGGGAAGACCTGCCGCTTTTGCGGCAGAATAGTTGCTTTCAAAGCGGCTGTCGATGTTTTTCTTTTTCTGCTTGCCGTAGCCTGTGTATCCGCAGCGTATGATTACTGCGTCAATGCCGTCTGCCTTGACCTTTCTGAAGTCAACGGCGCCTTGATATTTGGAAATGTCAATTACTTTTAATTCCTTCAAATTTTTCCTCCTTTATATAGCGGTTTCAAAGCTGTACTCCACCTTTTCCCATTCCTGAACGATGTTACCGTCTTTTTCGGCATAGGTCGGAGCGTAGTAATAGCCCTCGCCGCTTTCGGGCATTTCGGTTTTGATAAGCGGCAGCCAGCCTCTCTCGGCGTAAACCTCGGCAGGTGCGTTTATTATCTGCTTGTCACCGATTACAAGAATATTCGGTGCGTATTCAAAGCGACCTCTGTCAATGCGTGCGTAGCTGTAATTGGATCTCATCTGTTACACCTCCTCAATTTTTATAGAAATAGTAGTCCAGTAAAGCTCTGCCTGCCTGTATTGCGGCATTTTCAGGCTGATTTGTAAACACTTCTCCGTTGTTTATAAGCCAAGGGTTTAGTCCCGATACATCAAGCTGATGACCACCTACAGCATAATCGAGCTGTCCGCAATGGTATAGCTGACCCTCATATTCAAAACTACGGTAAGTTTCACATATAACGCCACCATTTGTTATCAATGTTGCAGAATCAAAATCGGTTGACACAATAATCGGTGAAGTATATTTTGTTCCTGCGTCATTAACTCGGTGACAATAACCTATGATTGCCATTCCGCTATTTGCTTTTTTGAAAATTCTTCCTGCTATATTGAAAACAAGAGTACCGGCTTCGTACACTTCGAGTTCTTTTCTAACTCGCCTTGTCTGCTGTAACATCATAAGCCTGCGTCTGCTCATTCCGTCACCGCCTCGGTATCAACCGCACACCAAAGACCGATATTATCAACCACGCTGATCTCATAGCGTTTGTTCGGCTCGACGGTCAGCTCGTTCATCCACTTTACGGATGAGGGAAGTGTCAGCACCGTTGCCGTTTCTCCGCTTGTGAAGCTGAAAAGGTATTCGTTGCGTTTGTCGGATTCACCCTCGGCAAAATTGACTGTCAGCGTTCCGGTTTCACCGAAACTGTAATATATGTTCGGATAAACGGTTATTACAGCTGCTGTGCTTTCAATTCTTTTCATCGCAACATAATTATTGCAGTTTTGCTCTGTTGCTTCTTGCCATTCACCGCCCTGATACGCCATAAGTCTGTACGGAGCGTAGAAAAGCGGGGCATCGGTTGTTAAGCTGATATTAACCTCGTCAAATTCGGGCAAGTCAAAATATTTCGGCAATTCTTCAATGCTTGTGTATTCGGTCCTTTCCTCATTTTCTCCCGGCTTATGGGTTGTGCGTGCGGCTTCGACTAAAGCTCCGTTTTCATAAGAAACATATAATGCGTCATAGTAATCATCACTTGCAGATTCAATGCTTATATAACCCGATTCGCTTGACCTTTCACCATTTATGACGAAACTATTCAAATCATCATTACTGAAGCACTGTATATCGAGTGAAGGTGGGTCACTCTCACTCGGCCGAGAAAATTCATCCCAATCGAAATAAATTCTCTTACCGCTCATTTCGGGTGTGATTGTATTGGCAGGGGAATAAAGGCACATATCGCCCTCGGTTGCTTCTGTGGGCAATATGCGTACAGTAGAAATACACGGCAATTCGTCGGCTATGCCGTCAATAAGCTCTCGGTTCTGCTCAATCTGCCTGATTATATCGGTAAGGTCGGTATTGCCGCCCGATGAAAGCTCTGTCCATTTGCCGCCTTGAAAACAAACCAAGCGATAGGGGAAGTAGAATGCAGTAAATTCAAGTCCCTCAATGTATGTTTCGGCGCTTGCAAATTCGGGCAGCTCGTAATACATCGGCACATCTTCAAAGCTCTCATATTCAATTGATTCTACCGTGTTGCCGTCTGCATCAAATGTCTCGAAACTTGCACCGTCAAAAACGCCGTCGAAGAGAGAGCAAAAAAATGATGTGTTCGTTAATTTGTTTTCAATTGACACAAAATGATATGACGCGGTATCTTCACCGTTGTACTCTTTGGAGAACTGCATGGAAAGAACGTGTTCTCCGTCCCGCGAATAAAGGTCGGCATAAACCGAGCCGCTCTGTTCTGTAGGCTTCGCCAGTTCTTCAAGGTTGAGCAAAATCCGCTGGCCGCTCATTTCGGGCGTGATCGTATTGGCAGGAGCATAAAGGCAAACGTCACCGTCTGTTGCGGTTTCGGGCAGAGTGCGATGAACGGGAAGCCCTTTGAAATCCATAATGAGGTTATCGTCCTGCTGTACCAGACTGATACTTTCACCGGGAACGATCGTAATGGCTTTATAGCCGTTGATTGTGGCAGGGTCGCCTTTTTCACCTTGTTCACCCTGAGGACCTTTTATATTAACCGGTTCGGGATTTTCAAGTCCCGCAGAGTTGCTCCAACTGAGCGTACCGTCCTCGGAAACATGAGGCATTACAACAGGGCCGTTAAGATCACCGTTCTCAAATGCTTCGGAGATTTTTTCACACAGCTTTTCTGCGGCTTCAACTGTCATGTTCAGCTCGTTGAGTGCTTCGTGAATTTTTGCAATAAAGCCGCTTGCATCGCCAACAAGTATGTCATCTTCGCCGGTGACAGACGGCTCGAACTCAAGTCTGAAAACAGGTGATTTTATCAGTCCGATAAGTTTTTCGTTATCGTCCGTGATGTGTGCCTGAACCTGAACGTCAAGCGAACCAAAGGCGGTAAGAGCTTCGGGCAAGGGATAGGATATGACTCCGTCGGCGATGCTTCCTATTTCTGAAGAATCGGCAATCATATCGGTGGTAACTTTGATGTTCGGCGGATTTTTGAGTGCAGCACCCGGCTTAAAGCAAAGCGTATGGTAGCTGATAGCCTCGTTCTTCATTTCGTCACTCAAAGTAATTACAAGCTGTGTTGCTGAGTGCTCTTTTATGTATTTGTGAACCGGTTCAACGGTTACGGTGCCGTCGTTGTTCAGCGTAATTTTACAGTCTCTCATACAGCTTGCTTCACCTCCGTTTCGGAGTAGTAGTTGCGAAGATGGTTCTCGATTTCAATAAGCTCATTTTTTTGACGGTAAAGAGTAGCGAGGTTAGCGTTGAGCTTAGAAATGAGCATATTGCGTCGCTGCTTTTTTGCCCTTTCAAGCGAAGAACGCACCTGAGCAATTTGCTCGTCAGTCAGTCGTATGCTCATAAGATATTCATCTGCAAGTGCCGCGAGATTGTTTTGTTCCATTTTTACTTCCTTTCTTTTCAAATAGTTAAAACTCTTCTTCTTCCTTCTTGTATTCCTCGCAGTTAATAAGGTGCTTTAGCACGAGCTGCAGCTTCTTTTCCGCGCGCTTAAGAGCGGAGTGGATGTTGGAATAGGATGTGCCCATAATCGCTGCAACCCGATTCTTGTTCAGTCCCTCAAAATAGAACAGTCTTACGGCAGTACGCTCGTTTTCGGTCAGGTCGGATTCTATAACCGAATTGATTACGTCATAGAGATTGACAATCTTCAATCCCGGAACGCTGACATATTCGGCGTCGTTTCTGACACACCATTGAGCGTACGATACCTGAGACCATTCTGTTTCAATGCTGTCGCCCTCACGCACTGCGGGATTAGAATTAATGCTTTGCAATTTTACCCTCCGTTTTGTTTCAATTCTGTGAGCCGTTATATGCATAGGACCGTTGCAGAAACAGGCTCTGATAACAATTCTATCGAACAAATGTTCGATAGTCAAGCGGAATTTGCAAACAAATTATTAACGTTCGGATTTTTTGAGCCTTTGTTAATTATAAGTATTATAATTAAATTAGGTAACTGCATATATTTACCGGATTTTTTGTTCAATTTTACAGAGTAAAGCGTTAAACATTTCTTCCTTTTTGTAATTTCTTACATATCATATTTATTATCGGATTTTCGCTTGACATCGGTTATAAAAAGCGTTAAAATATGAAAAAACTAAAAGCTATGACGGGGAAAAAAGTCCTGCCTCGGTTTTTTCAGAGAGCTGTCGTTTGGTGCAAGACAGCAACCGTTCAGTGATATAGCTCCTCCCCAGAGCTGTCGGCTCAAAGGTGCATTTGCATTGCATAGGTTAGACCGGGTTCTCCCGTTACAGAGAAGCGTGTTGTTTGACACGGTCAGAGCGGGTGATTTTACACCAAAAAGAGTGGTACCGCGGAGAATATTTTATCTTCGTCTCTTTTGCACAATTACAATTATGTGATGATTGTGCATTAGAGCTTTTTTTGTTTATAAAGGCTCTAAACTGCAATCAGGAAAGGAACAGAAATGAAAGGCTACCAGAAATACGAAAAGCAGTTTTTTCCTGCACCTAACGCTTCCTCCGACTGGGTTAATAAAACTTATATCGATAAGGCTCCCATCTGGTGCAGCGTCGATCTTCGCGACGGTAACCAGGCACTTATTATTCCTATGAGCCTTGAGGAAAAGCTTGAGTTTTTCAAACTCCTTGTCAAGGTCGGCTTCAAAGAAATTGAAATTGGCTTCCCGGCTGCGAGCGAAACAGAATACGAGTTCTGCCGCACTCTCATTGAGAACGATATGATTCCCGATGATGTAACAATTCAGGTTCTCACTCAGTCAAGAGAGCACATCATCGCAAAAACATTTGAGGCTCTCAGAGGTGCCAAGCACGCAGTAGTTCACCTCTATAATTCCACATCCGTTGCTCAGCGCGAACAGGTATTCCGCAAGAGCAAGGAGGAGATTATCGATATCGCTGTTTTCGGCGCAAAGCTCTGTAAAGAATACCGTGAGAAAACTCCGGGTCACTTTACATTTGAGTATTCGCCCGAGAGCTTTACAGGCACTGAGCCTGAGTATGCGGTTGAAATCTGTAACAGAGTTATAGACATATGGCAGCCGACTGCTGATGATAAGGTTATAATCAACCTTCCCGTAACAGTTTCTCACTCAATGCCTCACGTCTACGCAAACCAGGTTGAGTATATGCACAAAAACCTCAACTGCCGTGAGAACATCATCATTTCTCTTCATCCTCATAACGACCGCGGCTGTGCCGTTGCAGACAGCGAAATGGGTCTGCTTGCAGGCGGTGACCGTATCGAGGGTACTCTTTTCGGCAACGGTGAGCGTACGGGTAATGTCGATATCATCACTCTTGCAATGAATATGTTCTCTCAGGGTGTTGATCCCGGGCTCGATTTCTCCAACATTCCCGAAATCAGCGCACTTTACGAAAAGGTTACGCGTATGCGTGTATATGAGCGCCAGCCTTACAGCGGTTCGCTCGTTTTTGCCGCATTCAGCGGTTCACATCAGGATGCAATTGCAAAGGGTATGCATTACAGAGAAGAAAAGAATCAGACAATCTGGAATGTTCCCTATCTTCCCATCGACCCCAAGGATGTCGGCAGAGAGTACGAAGCGGACGTTATCCGTATCAACTCTCAGTCGGGCAAGGGCGGAATCGGTTACCTTATGGAAACCACATATTCGCTCATCCTGCCGCCTAAAATGCGTGAAGCGTTCGGCTATCACGTCAAGAGCGTATCTGACCATGCTCACAAGGAGCTTCAGCCCTCAGAGGTTTACAGCATATTTATGAATAACTATGTAAATATCGAGGATAAGCTCGCTGTGCCGGATGTGCACTTCATCAAGGGTGAGGGTGTCAAGGCTGCAGTTACCTTCCATATCGACGGCGGCGAACAGTACGTTGTTTCAAGGGGTAACGGTTCACTTGACGCTGTATCCAACGCAATCAAAACAATAGTCGGCGATACTTATTCACTTGAGTCATATACAGAGCACGCTCTTGAAGACGGCTCAACCTCACGCGCCGCATCCTATGTTGCAATAAAGAACAACGAAAGCGGCAAGATGTTCTGGGGTGTAGGTATCGACAGTGATATTATCATTTCTTCGGTCAAGGCTCTTGTAAGTGCCGTAAACCGTATGCTCAATGCATAATTCAAGAGAAGGAATTTACACTATGAAAATTACAGGTTCACAGATTATTATAGAAACTCTCGTTGAGCAGGGTGTCGATACTGTTTTCGGCTATCCGGGCGGACAGATTCTCAATGTTTACGATGCTCTTTACGAAAACAGCGACAGAATCCGCCACGTGCTTACCGCTCACGAGCAGGGTGCCGCTCACGCAGCTGACGGCTATTTTCGCGCAACAGGTAAGGTCGGCGTAGTTATTGCCACATCGGGTCCCGGTGCAACAAACCTCGTCACAGGTATTGCAACCGCAATGCTCGATTCCGTACCTATGGTTGCTATCACAGGTAACGTTCCCTGCGACCTTATCGGCAGGGACAGCTTCCAGGAGATTGATATAACAGGTGTCACTCTCCCCATAACAAAGCACAATTTCTTCGTAAACGATATAAACCAGCTTGCCGATACGATCCGTGAGGCGTTCTGCATTGCCCGTTCAGGCAGACCGGGTCCCGTTCTTATCGACGTACCCAAGGATGTTCAGCAGGCGCTCTGCGAGTATGAGGCTCAGCCTCCGCTTGAGCTTTTCAAAAACAAGGTTGCAAAGGAAGAGCAGATTGAAAATGCTGCGGAAATCCTTTCCTCCTGCAAGCGTCCCTATATCTATATCGGCGGCGGTTCACTCGGCGCAGGTATCACAAAGGAAATTGCTGAGTTCGCAGAAAAAATCGATGCGGTTATCGGCTGCTCGCTTATGGGTCTTTCTGCAATTCCGACCGATAATGAGCGCTTCCTCGGTATGCAGGGTATGCACGGTCACTACGCTTCATCTGTTGCGCAGAACAATGCTGATGCAATTTTTGCAATCGGTGTCCGATTCAGCGACAGAACAACAGGCAACAAGAAAAAGTTTGCAGTTAATTCTCAGATTATTCAGCTCGATATCGACTTTGCCGAAATCAATAAGAACATTCCCGTACAGGTTGGTATCTACGGCGATATTGCAGATGCTTTCCGCAGAATCGTCAAAAAAGTAGAGGAAAAGAAACGCCCTGATTGGATGGCGTTTGTAGATAAGCTCAGGAAAAAGGAAGCAGCCGTCGATATGCCGACGGATACGCTCACTCCCAAAAGAGCAATTCAAATTATCAATTCTGTTATCACTCCCGATACGGTTATCGCAACCGATGTCGGTCAGCACCAGATGTGGGCGGCTCAGTATTGCAGCTTTGTTAAACCGCGTAAGTTCGTTTCCAGCGGCGGTCTGGGCACGATGGGCTTCGGCCTGGGTGCCGCAATCGGTGCCGCAGTAGGAAGCGGAGAGCGTACAGTGCTTATCACGGGTGACGGCAGCTTTGGTATGAACCTCAATGAGCTGGCAACAGCGGTTTCAACCAATGCTCCCGTAACGGTAGTAATTTTCAATAACGGCGTTCTCGGTATGGTACGCCAGTGGCAGACTCTCTTCTTCAATCAGCACTATTCAAACACAGTGCTCAACCGCAAGACGGATTTTGTCAAGCTCGCAGAGGCATTCGGTGCAAAGGGCTACCTTGCAGAAACTGCAGAGGAGTTTGAGGCTGTTATGGCTGAGGCATTTGCTTATGACGGTCCGACAGTTATTGATTGCCGTATCGACAAGGATGAGTTTGTTCTGCCCATGGTTCCGCCCGGAGGCAGTATGGATGACCTGATTGTTGAGAAAGGAGCGATCAAATGAACAGATTTGTAATTGCTGTTTATGTTGAAAACAAATTCGGTGTTCTTACCCGTGTAACGAGTATGTTCACCCGCCGCGGCTTCAACATTGACGCCCTGACAGTAGGCGAAACCGAAAGCCCTGAATATTCACGAATCACTCTCACAATGAGCGGCGACGGTTACGCCAAAAGACAGATGATAAATCAGCTTCGCAAGCTTCACAATGTTAAAAAGGTAGAGGAGCTTGAGGCTGACAAATCTATAAACCGTGAGCTTATGCTCATCAAGGTTCGCAACAATCCGGAAACAAGGCAGGATATTATGTCTGCCGTAAGCGTTTTCCGCTGCAAGATTATTGATTATTCGCTCGAGGCTCTTTCAATTGAAATTACGGGTGAGCCTTCAAAGATTACAGCGTTTATCGAAATTATGAAGCCGTTTGACATCATCGAAATGTGCCGTACCGGTATAGTTGCTCTCGAGCGTGGAAGCGGCAGTATGCTTGAAAAATAAATTGCAAAACAGTCAACAAAATCAATTAAGATAATTTATCAAAAGGAGATAATAAAAATGGCAAAAATTTACTATCAGCAGGATTGTGATCTTAACAGACTCAGCGGCAAGACCGTTGCTATCATCGGCTACGGCTCACAGGGCCACGCACACGCTCTCAATCTTAAGGAATCCGGCGTTGACGTTATCGTCGGTCTCTACGAAGGCTCCAAGAGCTGGGCAAGAGCAGAGGCAGCAGGCCTCAAGGTTATGACAGCTGCAAATGCAGCTGCAGCTGCAGACCTTATCATGATCCTTATCAATGATGAAAAGCAGGCAAAGCTCTACAAAGAGAGCATCGAGCCCAACCTTACAGAGGGTAAGACACTTGCTTTCGCACACGGCTTTAATATCCACTTCGGCTGCATCAAGCCCCCGAAGAACGTCAACGTAATCATGGTTGCTCCCAAGGGCCCCGGCCACACAGTACGCAGTGAGTACCAGGCAGGTAAGGGTGTTCCCTGTCTTATCGCTATCGAGCAGGATGCAACAGGCGATGCTCTTGAAATCGGTCTCGCATACGCTCTCGGTATCGGCGGCGCACGTGCAGGCGTTCTTGAAACAACATTCCGTACAGAGACAGAGACAGACCTCTTCGGTGAGCAGGCTGTTCTTTGCGGCGGTGTCTGTGCACTTATGCAGGCAGGCTTCGAGACTCTTGTTGAGGCAGGCTATGACCCCAGAAACGCTTACTTTGAGTGTATCCACGAGATGAAGCTCATCGTTGACCTTATCTATCAGAGCGGCTTTGAGGGCATGAGATACTCAATCTCCAACACAGCTGAGTATGGCGATTACATCACAGGTCCGAAGATCATCACAGAGGAAACCAAGAAGGCTATGAAGAAGGTTCTTGCTGATATTCAGGACGGCACATTTGCCAAGGACTTCCTTCTTGATATGTCCGATGCAGGCTCACAGGTTCACTTCAACGCTATGAGAAAGATTGCTGCAGAGCATCCCTCAGAGGTTGTAGGTAAGGATATCCGTAAGCTCTACAGCTGGAGCGACGAGGATAAGCTCATTAACAACTAATAAAAAACATAAACAATGCCTCCCTCTTAACGAGGGAGGCGGTGCACTTTTCAATAAAAACGGAGGATTCGGCAAAATGATAAAAGAAACTGTTGTTGACGGTTTCGGTAACGCACCGCACCGCTCACTTTACCATGCACTCGGTCTCACTCAGGAGGAGCTTTCACGTCCGCTTATCGGTATTGTAAGCTCATACAATGAAATTGTACCGGGTCATATGAATCTCGACAAAATTACCGAGGCTGTAAAGCTCGGTGTCGCAATGGCAGGCGGCACACCCATTGTGTTCCCTGCAATCGCAGTTTGCGACGGTATTGCTATGGGTCACACAGGTATGAAATACTCCCTTGTAACCCGTGACCTTATTGCTGATTCCACCGAATCAATGGTACTTGCTCACGGCTTTGACGGTCTTGTTATGATTCCCAACTGTGACAAGAACGTGCCCGGTCTGCTTATGGCTGCGGCAAGACTTAATATTCCCTCAATTTTTGTCAGCGGCGGTCCTATGCTTGCGGGCCGTGTTGACGGAAAAAAAACAAGCCTTTCGAGCATGTTTGAAGCTGTCGGCTCATATACCGCAGGCAAAATCGGTGAGGATAAGCTTTACGAATACGAGCTCAAGACCTGCCCTACCTGCGGCTCATGCTCAGGTATGTATACCGCAAACTCGATGAACTGCCTTACAGAGGTACTTGGTATGGGTCTCAAGGGCAACGGTACAATTCCTGCTGTTTACTCTGCAAGAATTGAGCTTGCAAAGCACGCAGGTATGCAGATTATGGAGCTTGTCAGAAAGAATATCCGTCCGCTCGATATTATGACGGCTGATGCTTTCCACAACGCACTCACAGCCGATATGGCTCTGGGCTGCTCCACAAACAGTATGCTTCACCTTCCCGCAATCGCAAACGAGTGCGGTGTCGAGTTCAATCTCGATATGGCAAACGAAATCAGCGAGGTTACACCTAACCTTTGCCACCTTGCTCCTGCAGGCCGTACATATATGGAGGACCTCAACGAGGCAGGCGGCGTTTACGCAGTGCTCAAAGAGCTTACAAAGAAAGGCCTTATAAAAACAGAGGCTCTCACTTGTACAGGTAAGACTGTCGGCGAGAATATTGCCGATGCTGTCAACCTTGACCCCGAAACAATCCGTCCTATCGACAATCCCTATACCGCAACAGGCGGTATCGCAGTGCTTCGCGGCAACCTTGCTCCTGACGGCTGCGTTGTCAAGCGTGCGGCAGTTGCGCCCGAAATGCTTGTCCACGAGGGTCCGGCAAGAGTTTTCAATTCCGAGGAGGAAACAATCAAGGTCATTTACGAGGGCGGTATCAAGCCAGGTGACGTTGTTGTTATCCGCTACGAAGGTCCTGCAGGCGGTCCCGGTATGAGAGAGATGCTTTCTCCCACCTCTGCAATTGCAGGTATGGGCCTTGATAAAGAGGTTGCTCTTATCACAGACGGTCGCTTCTCCGGTGCTACAAGAGGCGCATCAATCGGCCACGTTTCACCCGAGGCTGCAAACGGCGGTATGATTGCTTACGTTAAGGACGGCGACATTATTTCCATCAATATTCCCGAATACAAGATTGAGCTCAAGGTTTCCGATGAAGAAATCGAGAAGCGTAGGGCTGAGATGCCTATCCTCAAGAAGGAAGTTTCGGGTTATCTCAAGCGCTATGCTTCAATGGTATCCTCAGCAGACAAGGGCGCAATTATCAATAAAAAATAAGGGAGAGCTGAGCGATCCGCACTTTCCCTGAAGGAGGTAAATCCAATGGCAATGACAATGACGCAAAAAATCCTTGCGGCTCATGCAGGTCTTGAGAAGGTCGAAGCAGGCGAGCTGATTCTTGTCAGTCTTGACCGTGTGCTCGGTAACGATATTACTTCTCCCGTTGCTATCCGCGAGTTTAATAAGCTCGGCTTTGATAATGTTTATGACAAAGAGCGTGTAACAATGGTTATGGACCATTTCGCTCCCAATAAGGATATCAAGGCTGCTATCCAGTGTAAAATGTGCCGTGATTTCTGCGGCGAAAAGCAGGTAACTCATTTTTACGATGTCGGCCAGATGGGCGTTGAGCACGCTCTTCTCCCCGAAAAGGGTCTTGTTGTTTCCGGTGATGTAGTCATCGGTGCAGACTCTCATACATGTACATACGGTGCTCTCGGTGCATTCTCAACAGGCGTAGGCTCAACCGATATGGCTTGCGGTATGGCAATAGGCAAGGCATGGTTCAAGGTTCCCTCCGCTATCAAGTTTGTACTCAAGGGCAAGCTCAATAAGCATATTACGGGTAAGGATGTTATCCTTCACATCATCGGTATGATCGGTGTTGACGGTGCGCTCTATCGTTCAATGGAATTTACAGGTGAGGGTGTTGCTTCCCTTTCCGTAACAGACCGTCTTACAATCTGCAACATGGCTATTGAAGCAGGTGCAAAGAACGGTATTTTTGAGGTTGATGAGCAGACTCTTGCCTACATCGCAGAGCATTCCGACCGTCAGCCCGTTGTATACAAAGCTGATGAAGATGCTGAGTATGATCAGGTTATTGAAATTGACCTTTCGACAATCCGTTCAACGGTTGCTTTCCCCCATCTTCCCGAAAATGCAAGAGTTGTTGAGGAGCTTGAGGAAGAGGTCAAGATTGATCAGGTTGTTATCGGCTCATGTACGAACGGCTTCTATGAGAATATCAAGGAGGCTGCAGAAATCATTAAGGGTCACAAGGTTGCAAAGGGCGTGCGTGCAATTATCATTCCTGCAACACAGGAAATCTATATGCGCGCAATGAAAGAAGGTCTGCTTGCAGACTTTATTGAGGCAGGCTGTGCAGTTTCCACACCTACCTGCGGTCCCTGCCTTGGCGGCCATATGGGTATCCTTGCTCCCGGCGAGAGAGCGGTTGCAACAACAAACCGTAACTTTGTCGGCAGAATGGGCGACCCCACCTCTGAGGTTTACCTTGCTTCTCCCGCAGTAGCGGCAGCAAGTGCAATTCTCGGCAGAATCGCTTCACCGGAGGAGATTGAAAAATGAAATTTGACGGTAAAGTAATCAGATATCAGGATAACGTCGACACTGATGTTATCATCCCTGCACGTTACCTTAATACAATCGACAAAAAAGAGCTTGCTTCACACTGTATGGAGGACCTTGACAGCACTTTCCAGGAGCGTGTCAAGACCTGCAAAATCATCGTAGCAGGCAACAATTTCGGCTGCGGCTCATCTCGTGAGCACGCTCCTCTCGCAATCAAAGAGAGCGGTGTCAGCCTTGTAATCGCAAAGTCATTTGCACGTATTTTCTACCGCAACGCTATCAATATCGGTCTTGCTATTTTCGAGTGTCCCGAGGCAGCGGAGGGCATCTCTGACGGTGATGAAATTACGGCAGATGCAGATACCGGCGTTATCAAAAATCTTACAACAGGCGCTGAGTTCAAGACGAAGCCCTTCCCCGAATTTATCGGCAAGATTATTGCTGACGGCGGCCTTATCGAATCAATCAGAAAGGGCAGCGTGAAATAAAATGGTTATGAATATTGCTCTTCTCAAGGGCGACGGAATCGGTCCCGAAATAGTCGATTCAGCCGTTGAGGTGCTCAAAAAAACAGGCGAGAAATACGGCCACACATTCAACTTCACACCCTATCTTATCGGCGGCTGTGCAATTGATGCAACAGGCGAGCCGCTCCCGAAGGAAACAGTAGAAGGCTGTCTTGCAGCAGACAGCGTGCTTCTCGGTGCTGTCGGCGGTCCCAAGTGGGATACTCTTCCCGGCAATATGCGCCCCGAAAAGGCACTTCTCGGTATCAGAGCAGCTATGGAGCTTTATACAAATCTCCGCCCTGCAAAGCTCTATCCCGCACTTAAGGACGATTGTCCGCTCCGCCCCGATATTGTTGCCAACGGCTTTGATATCCTTATTGTCCGTGAGCTTACAGGCGGTATCTACTTTGGTGACAGAGGCTACCGTGAGGGTAAGTACGGCGAAGAGGCTTACGATACAGAGTGCTACTCCCGTATGGAAATCGAGCGTATTGCAAGAGCCGCTTTTGAAGCCGCACTTGTACGCCGCTGCAACGTTATCAGTATTGATAAGGCTAACGTCCTTGAAAGCTCACGCCTTTGGAGAAAGACTGTTCACGAGGTTGCCGCAGATTATCCGACAGTTACCTGCACGGATATGCTTGTTGACAATGCCGCAATGCAGCTTGTCAAGAATCCCTCACAGTTTGACGTTATCGTAACATCAAATATGTTCGGCGATATCCTCTCCGATGAGGCTTCACAGATTACAGGCTCAATAGGTATGCTCGCTTCTGCATCTCTCGGTGCAACAAAGCGCGGCCTTTACGAGCCTATTCACGGCTCGGCTCCCGATATCGCAGGTCAGGACAAGGCAAACCCGATTGCAACTGTTCTCTCTGCCGCAATGATGCTGCGTTATGCATTCGGTCTTGAAGAAGAGGCACGCAACATTGAGCGTGCTGTTGACGATGTTCTCGAGGCAGGTGTCCGCACAGCAGATATTGCTCACGGCGTAAACGCTGTCGGCTGTAAAGAGATGACAGAGGAAATTCTCAAGAGAATCTGAATAACGCTTCCCGATTGCCGCTTTTGCGGCAGTCGGGTTTAACCTTTATATTTTATCCGAAAAGGAACAGTAATTTATGATTGGCTCGCTGTCTGATAAGCTCTCGTCCGTTGTGCTTTTCCGCAACGTTACGGGTAGTGAGGTGCTAGCAAACCTCAGTTCGTTTTTACATTCTGCCGCTTCATCCGATAAAAATCTCAGGATTGAGAAATACTGTGCTTTTGTTGCGTCGCTCTATAACAGCGGCTGTGACCTTGGCGAGTATATTGAGGATGCTCTCAGGTGTGACGATAATATTTATGTCCGCCTGTTTTCTTCACGCAAAGCAATACCCGATGTAATGCAGGCGTGCTTTGAGCGTGAGCTTGAGATTTTCTCTTCTCTTACAAAAATCAGCAGCGCAGATCTACTTGAATTTGCTCTTCTTCCGTTAGGGCTTCCTGCTTTTGATAATACAGCAAAGGATTTTTCCGTTATTGTTCCTGCAATACTTGAAAATTCCTCAAAGCTCGGCTACGGAATTTATGCACGTTACGGAATGTTCCGTGTCGGCACAGGCGGTGAGCTTGTTCCCGTTCCCGCTCCGGACCCGATTACGGTTTCATCACTTGTCGGCTACGAAATTGAGCGCAAAAAGGTGCTCGACAATACTCACGCCCTGCTTGAGGGCAAGCCTGCGGCAAATGTGCTCTTGTGTGGCGACGCAGGTACAGGCAAATCCTCAACCGTAAAGGCTGTTGCAAATGAACTTTGCGGTGAGGGTATAAGGCTTGTTGAGCTGAGAAAAGATCAGCTTTCACTTCTGCCCGAGGTAATGGGCGAAATTGCGGACAATCCGCTGAAATTCATTTTGTTTATTGATGACCTTTCCTTTTCAACCGATGATGACGGCTTTGCCGCACTCAAGGCTGTGCTTGAAGGCTCAGCGGCGGCAAAAACACCGAACGCTGTTATTTATGCAACCAGCAACCGCCGCCATATGGTAAAGGAAACCTTTTCCTCACGCGAAGGTGACGATATCCACCGCCGTGACAGTATGGAGGAAATGCTCTCGCTTTCAGCTCGCTTCGGTCTTACCGTTCTTTTTGCAAAGCCGAACAAGGAGCTGTATCTTAAAATAGTACATTCTTTGGCAGAAGAAAAAGGCATTACGCTCGATAAAGAACAGCTTGATATCCGTGCGGAAGCCTTTGCACTTAACAAGGGCGGCAGGTCGGCAAGAACGGCAGGCCAGTTTGTTGACAGTCTTCTGACAACCGATATATAAAACAGAGGTGCTTACAAATGCTTACATTAGATAAGGTTTACCATGCAGGATATGTGCTCAAAAACGTAATCCGTAAAACCGACGTTATCAAGTCACAGCGCATCAACCCCGATGCCGATGTCTACCTCAAAACCGAAAATCTCCAGATTACTGGTTCATTTAAGGTAAGAGGCTCGTATTACAAGATTTCACAGCTTACAGATGAAGAAAAGTCACACGGTGTTGTAGCCTGTTCTGCCGGTAACCACGCTCAAGGTGTTGCACTTGCCGCTACAAAAAGCGGTATAAAGTCTGTTATCTGCCTGCCCGACGGCGCACCTATCTCCAAGGTCGAGGCAACAAAGCGTTACGGTGCAGAGGTCTGCCTTGTAGAGGGTGTTTATGATGATGCTTATAACAAAGCGCTCAGCCTTCGTGATGAAAAGGGCTATACCTTTATTCACCCCTTTAACGATGAGAGCGTTATCGCAGGTCAGGGCACGATAGGTCTTGAGCTTTTTGATCAGATACCCGACCTTGATGCAGTCGTTGTTCCGATTGGCGGCGGCGGACTTATTTCGGGCGTTGCCTTTACAATGAAAAATCTCAACCCCAATATCAAGGTTTACGGTGTTCAGGCAGCAGGTGCACCGAGTATGTATAAGTCTGTTAAAGACGGCACTATTGAGCGGCTTGACAGCGTTTCCACAATTGCTGACGGTATTGCCGTAAAAGAGCCTGGCGACCTTACATATGAGCTTTGCAGACAGTATGTTGATGAAATTGTCACCGTTAGCGACGATGAAATTTCCGCCGCTATCCTTGCACTTATCGAGCAGCACAAGCTCATTGCGGAGGGTGCAGGCGCAGTTGCTGTTGCCGCTGTAATGTTTGACAAAATTCCGATCAAGGGCAAAAAGGTTGCCTGCCTTGTTTCCGGCGGTAATATCGATGTTACCATTCTTTCACGTGTTATCAAGCGCGGTCTTATTATGTCTGGCAGAAGCTGTCAGCTTCTCCTTGAGCTTATGGACAAGCCCGGTCAGCTTATGAATGTTTCCCGTATAATTGCTGAGCTTGGCGGAAACGTAACTTCAGTACATCACGAGCGTGCTAATGAGGGCTCGGATGTCAACGGCTGTTATCTTCGTATCAACCTTGAAACCAGAAATTATGAGCATATGGAGGAAATCCGCAAGGCTCTTACTGATTTTGGCTTCAAGATTCTGTAAAAAGATTATTTTTAAGGAGTATTAACGATGAAAACTGTTTCAACATCTTCAGCACCTGCCGCAATCGGTCCGTATTCACAGGCGGTTGTTACGGGCAATCTTCTTTTCACCTCAGGTCAGATTGCAATTGACCCTGCAACAGGCAATGTTGTCGAGGGCGGCATTGTCGAGCAGACCGAGCAGATTATGAAAAACCTCGGTGAGGTCCTCAAGGCTGCAGGAGCCGGCTTTGACAATGCAGTAAAGACAACCTGCTTCCTTGCAGAAATCGCTGACTTTGCAGCTTTCAATGAGGTTTACGGCAAATATTTTACCTCCAAACCCGCACGCAGTTGCGTTGCAGTCAAAGATTTGCCCAAGGGCGTTCTTGCTGAGGTTGAGGTAATCGCAGAGCTTTAATTCTATTGTATCTTAGGCAGCTTTTCGCTACGGCGTATAAGCTGCTTTTTTATTGTTGCAAATAGTATCAATATGTGTTAATATTAAGTGTAATTTGTTTTGAAAAAGGTGAAAGAATTGAAAAAGATATTTGCTTTGATTCTGTCTGCTGTAATGCTTTTCTCCTTTACAGCTTGTCTTGCCACTCCGGAGCCGGAGGTTACAACTGAGCCTACCACTGAGGTCCCCAAGGAGCTTCCTGTTTCAGGTGTCAACGGCTACTTTAAGTATGATGAGTATTCCGATCACGTTGTAATCACGCAGTATATCGCCAATGTTGCAAACCTCAGAGTTCCCGATCATATCAACGGCAAGCCTGTTACGGATTTCGGTACTGTTTTCAAAGGCAGCCTTACTCTCGTAAGCATCTACATCGGCAAAAACTGTCAGTCAATAGCAGATAACGCTTTTTCCGATTGTTATAATCTTCAGCGTGTGCAGATCGACGGCGGAATCAAATCCATCGGTTCGCTTGCTTTCTTCGGCTGCCAGGCTCTTAAGCTCGCCTATATTCCGGAATGTGTCGAGAGTATTGCACCGGACGCTTTCAAATACTGTACGGACCTTATGATTTACGGTGACAAGGGCTCAGAGGCTGAACGCTTTGCATCCGGTTTCAACAGCATTTATTTCAGAGATATTAACGAAATCATTGCAAATGAGCCGACTGTTACCGTCCCGTCTTCGGAGCTGAGCTCAGAGCAGGTTACAGAATAAAATATTAAAATCGAACCATTCAAGCGTAGCGGATTTTTTACCCGTTACGCTTATTTGTTTTTATAATACTTGAATATAAGTGTATTTTTATGTATAATAAAATAAATATGTCCGTTTTCGGGCGTTGTAATTTTCTTGCGGAGGTTTGTTCGATGAAAGAAAAACTTTATTGGGAAAATCCGTTAATATTCAAAGAGAATAAAGAGGATGCACACGTTCTCTCTTATCCTTACAGCGATTTCAAGGCTGCCGTTTACGGCGAAGAGCCTCCTTATAAAAAGACACTCAACGGAACATGGAAGTTCTATTGGCAGAAGGGTGTTGACAAGCTGCCGGGCGAGCTGAGCAGTACCGAGCTTGATGACAGCTCGTGGGACAATATCGACGTACCCTCCGTATGGCAGTTAAGAGGCTACGGCAAAAATGTCTATCTCTGCTCCTTTGTTCCGGGTGCGCTTTCAACATCAAAAAGACAGATTCCGAAAATCAGCCACTCCAAAAACGAGGTTGGTGTATATCGCCGCCGTTTTACTGTGCCGGATAATTTTGAGGGCAGGCAGATTTTTATTCACTTCGGCGCGGTTAAATCTGCGTTCTTCCTCTATATCAACGGTCAGCGTGTCGGCTATTCACAGGGCTCAATGACTCCTGCCGAATTTAATATCACAAAATATCTTGTTCCGGGTGAAAACCTTGTCACCGCAGAGGTTTACCGTTACAGCGACGGTACATATCTTGAGGACCAGGATATGTGGTTCTTCAGCGGCATCTACCGCGAGGTTTATCTTTTCGCAGAGCCTGAAACAACAATCTGGGATTTTTACGCCAGAGCTCAGCTTGATGAGGAATATAAAGACGGTAAGCTCGATATCGAGCTTCAGCTTCGCAATTTCTCTGAAGAGGCTGTTGCGGTTTATGCTGATGTGCTCTTTATGGAAAATACAGAGAATCCTACAGTTATAGGCAGCGAACAGATTATTGTCCAGCCCGGTGAGAGCTATTTCAACTATTCCCATGTTGTAACCGCTCCCAAGCACTGGTCTGCAGAAACCCCGAATCTTTACCGTGTCAGCGTTGTGCTGAGAACAAAGGATGATATTCTCTGTGTCAAAACAGCCAGAATAGGCTTCAAGCGTGTTGAGAAAAAGGGCAACGTTCTTTATATAAACGGCAAAAAGGTGCTTATCAAGGGCGTTACCCGCCACGATTATGACCCCGACAACGGCTGGGCTGTTCCCAGACAGAGGTACTATGCAGACCTCACGCTTATGAAGCAGGCAAACATCAACTCAATCCGTACCAGCCACTATCCCAATGATCCGTTCCTCTACGATTTGTGCGATGAAATGGGCTTTTATGTAATGGACGAGGCTGACCTTGAGAGCCACGGCGTGCGCCGCAAGAATTGTCCGGGTGATGACCCGAGATGGACTGCGGCTTGTGTTGACCGTGCTCAGCGTATGGTTCTGCGCGACCGTAATCACGCCTGTATATGCTTCTGGTCGCTCGGTAACGAAGCAGGCGACGGTGAGAACTTTGCATATATGCGCAAGGCGATACTTGCTCTTGACGATACAAGGCTGATTCATTATGAGGGTGAGTTCAATTTTGATAAGTCTGATTTTATCAGCCGTATGTATCCCGTTGAAAGCTATGTTGAAAAGCTTGCCAATAAGAAAGAAATCAAAGTCAACGTTATCGAAAACGTTCTGAATATGCTTGCGGCAGACAGCAAGCCCATTGACCCGAAGTTTTATGAGGACCGTCCCGTAATCTTCTGTGAGTATGCTCACGCTATGGAGAACAGCCTCGGCAACTTCAAGGAGTATATTGATGCGTTCAAGAAGTACGATCATCTCTGCGGCGGATTTATCTGGGACTATGTTGACCAGGCAATCCACGTAACAGAAGACGGCGTTGAAAAATGGCTCTACGGCGGTGACTTCAAAGAGGGCGCTTCAAGCTACTATTTCTGTGCCAACGGTATTATCGGTGCTGACAGAATTCCGCATCCCTCATATTATGAGGTTAAAAAATGCTATGCCGATGTTACTGCAAAGGCAATCGATATTCGGACAGGCAGATTTGAGATTATCAATGAGCACTGCTTTGTAAATCACAGCCGCTATATCCTTGATTGGCAGATTGCATGCAACGGTGTTGTGTTCAGTGAGGGTACATTCGGTACTGTTGAAATTGAGCCGCAAAGCTCACTTGAGGTCTGTGTGCCTTATAATCTTGTTGAAATGCCTGAGGGTGAGTGTATCCTTACATTCTCATGGAAGCTCAATGACGAGTATTCATGGGCGATGAAGGGCTTTGAAATGACATTTGAGCAGTTCATTCTCAAAGAAGCAACAGCTTTGGAAATGCCTGAGGGAGATGTTGCTCTTGACGTTATCCGCAGCGGCAAGAGCTTAACGGTCAAATCTCCGCTTGTCAATGCCTCATTTGTAAAAGGCGTGCTCACTTCACTTGTAATCGGCGGCAAGGAAATGCTTGTACCCGAGCACGGCGTTCGCCCCAATTTCTTCCGTGCCTTGACCGATAACGATGCGGCTTATCTCAACTTTGTGCCGCAGATCAAGTTCATTCACCCCAAATATCTCTGGAGAAATGCAACAAAGCTCTGCAGAGTAACAGGTGTAAAGGTTACAAGCCCCAGCCCGACAAAATGTGTTGTTACTGTCAAGTGGTTTGCTCCGCTTGCAGGTAATGTAAAAACAGAATATACAATCAGCTCGTCAGGTAATGTAGAAGTCCGTCACAGCGCAAAGGGTTACTTCCTTAAGCTGCTCAAGGTCGGTCTTCGCTTCGGCTGTCCCAACGATATGTGCAATGCTGAGTGGTACGGCAGAGGCCCGCACGAGTGCTATTGCGACCGCAAGACAGGTGCAAGAATTGATATTCATTCAGCCGATGTTGAGGGTCTTGAACATCGCTATATGCGTCCGCAGGAAAATGGTACAAGAGTTGATGTGCGCAGCCTTAAGGTTACCGATGCTGACGGCAGAGGCTTCTGCTATGAGGCTCTCGACGGCGGCAGCTTTGAGTTCAACCTGCGCAATTACAGCCAGGAGAAGCTTGAAAAGGCAAAGCATCTTTACGAGCTTGAAAACGATGATTATATTTCTGTTAATATCGATGCTTGCTCCTGCGGTGTCGGCGGAGATATGCCCGGCTATGCCTGCCTGCGTAAGCCTTATATCCTTTATCCGTTCAAAACCTACAAATACGGTTTCCGTATAACAGCAGTTAAGTAAAGAAGGTCACTATGGTTATAGATTTTCATACGCATATTTTTCCTGATGCGCTCGCTCCAAGAGCGCGTCAGGCTCTTATGGATAACACGGCAAAGTTCGGCAACTTCTATACAGCACTTACTGATATGACGCGTGACAGCTTGCTTGAGCATATGGACAGGTGGGGCGTTGATATAAGTGTTATTCAGCCCGTTATAACAAAGCCGTCGCAAACTGTTACAACGAACAACTGGGCGGCAGAAGCTGCAGGGGAGAGAATTGTTGCTTTCGGCGGCGTTCATCCCGATACGGATGATTATAAGCGCGATATTGATCTCGTCGCTTCGCTCGGACTCAAGGGAATAAAGCTCCATGCAGAGTATCAGGGCTTTTATCCTGATGAAATCCGTATGCTTCGTATATACGATTATGCCTTTTCAAAAGGTCTTATAGTTTTGCACCACGCAGGCTACGATCCGGGAATGCCTCCGCCATTCCGTTCAACGCCTGAGCGATTTGCAAAGGTGCTTGACGAAATGAAGGGCGGCACATTAGTGCTTGCTCACCTCGGCGGTCAGTCAATGTGGGATGAGGTTGAGAATCACCTCGTCGGCAGAGAAGTGTATTTTGATACCGCTATGGGTTTTGAGTGTTTCCCATCAGAGCAGTTTTTGCGTATAGTCAAAAACCACGGCGCGGATAAAATTCTTTTCGCAACCGATTCCCCGTGGAGCGATGCTTCGCGTGAGCTTGCGGTTATTCGCAGCCTTGATATGGATGCTTCACAAAGAGAAATGATACTTGAGCATAACGCACGACGTTTGCTCGGAATATAAATTCTGGAGGAATAAGCCTTGCAGGAAACTAAACGTTGCACTCTTGCAAAAAAATGCGGCGGATGCCAGCTGCAGAATATGGATTATCCGCGCCAGCTTAAATTCAAGCAGGCAAAGGTTGAAAAGCTGCTCGGCAAATTCGGCAGAGTCGGCAAAATTGTCGGCATGGAAAATCCGTACCATTACCGCTGTAAGGTGCAGGCGGCTTTCGGCACAACAAGGGGCGGCAAGATAATTTCGGGCGTTTATCAGAGCAGCAGCCACCGTATTGTAAATGTTGACAGCTGTATGATTGAGGATGAAAAGGCTGACGAGATTATCGTTACAATCCGCAATCTTCTGCCGAAATTCAAGCTGCGTCCTTATAATGAGGATACGGGTGTGGGCTTTCTGCGCCATGTTCTGATAAGAAAGGGCTGCAACAGCGGACAGATACTTGTTGTTCTTGTTACGGCAAGCTCTGTTTTTCCATCCAAGAATAATTTCGTCGGTGCGCTTCTCAAGGCTCATCCCGAAATTACAACCGTTGTGCAGAATATAAATTCAAAGCACACAAATCTTGTGCTTGGTGATGTGAACAAAACAATCTTCGGTGATGGCTATATTGAGGACAGCCTTTGCGGCTGCACTTTCCGCATTTCACCGCAGTCGTTTTATCAGGTGAATCCCATACAGACTGAGCGGCTCTATTCACTTGCGATTGAGTATGCAGGGCTGACAGGCAAGGAGAGAGTAATTGATGCCTATTGCGGTACGGGAACAATCGGAATAATTGCATCAAAGCAGGCAGGTGAGGTTATAGGCGCTGAGCTCAATGCCTCTGCCGTGCGTGATGCAAAGTCAAACGCAGCAAGAAACGGAGCTGAAAATATCCGCTTTGTCTGTGCCGATGCAGGTGAGTTTATGCGTGATATGGCGGCGGCAGGTGAGAAGGCTGATGTTGTTTTTATGGATCCGCCAAGAGCAGGTAGTGATAAGCGCTTCCTCTCAAGCGTAATTACGCTCAGCCCTGAAAAAATAGTATATATCTCCTGCAATCCCGAAACTCTTGAGCGCGATCTGCGCTATCTTGTGAATAACGGCTACGAGGTCAGAAAAATGCGCCCCGTAGATATGTTTCCCTTTACTTTGCACTGTGAATGTGTGGTTTCTTTGACTAAATCAATATAACGGTTATTATAACTGTTTAACTTGTAATAAAAGGAGGCTTTGCATGAAACGGAAAGGTTCGCGTATAGCGCTGATGGCAGCCATTCTGGTAATGCTGCTTTCCTGTTTAGGCTGCGGTGAACACACAGAAAAGTTTGATAATGTTTCGCAGGAGACTGTATCAGAATCCCGGACAACGGTTATTGAAAGCGATTATACGCAGGCTGAAACTACCGAACCGATTACCTCACACAACGAGTTGCCGCTCATAAATTCCAATCACGGTTCAGCGGCAAAGCTTTATGGCAAAGTTGTGTTGGTTTCTGTTTTTGTGAATGATGCGAGTACATCGTGGAATTACAACTCCGATACGGACAAAGTTTTGCTCAGAGAATCGCTGGATAAACTTGGCGCGGCAACAGCGTATATATCGGAGAATGTATCACATTACGGTAAACAGGTGTCTTTTGTTTATGACTGGACGGTTAACAGAGACCTTGTTTATACTGCCTTTTTTGATGAGGATATGGTGACGCTTAGCGGCGACTTTTACTATAAACAGACCGATTGGATCAAGGAAAATATTGATGTTTCGCGTCTGCAGATAAAATATAATACCGAAAATATACTATTTATATTTTTCTTTAATACAGATTATTCAAATAATATCCGTTCATGGGCAATATCTTATGATCCGTTTGATCAGCAGTATGTTATGTTTGAAATTGCAAACTTTTATATGAAGTTTGATAATATTAAAATGCCGGCTGCAAGCTATGCCCACGAAATACTGCATACCTTCGGAGCACAGGATCTGTATTCACCGAATAATATCATCACGCAGGATTATGTTGATTATATGGCGAGTATAGCTTCAAACGATATAATGTATACGGTATCGGCTTATGATATAACTAACGATTTTTCACCGCTTGATGCGTATTATGTTGGGTTAGCCCCTCGACCGTATGAGGCGGATGTGTGGTCACTGGGAAAAAGTGAGCACGATTTATACTAAATGCAGATGAAGAAAGAATGGGAAAAGCAATATGAAATTTATTCCACGCTTAAAAGAAACCTTTTTTGACGGCAAAAACTATAAAATGCTGTTACTGTCAATTCTTGTAACGGGTTTGTCTTACGGACTTTACAAGGGTATGCTGGACAATTTTCTTGCAGAAATTGTCGGTATGGGTGAAATGGACAGAGGTGTTACAGAGTTTTTCAGAGAAATACCGGGCGTTATGCTCGTGCTTATTCTGGCTCTGTTTTATATGCTTTCGGCGGAAACTCTGTACAAGGCAGGCGCAATATTTATGCTTGCGGGTATGGGAATGATGTCGCTTCTGCCGCCGGGCAAGGTTTTTGTAACGCTTTCAATTTGCATGTACTCTCTGGGTGAGCATATACAAATCGGTATGAAAAACACGCTTTCGCTCAAGTACGCACGACCGGGTCACGGCGGTGCCGCACTCGGTGCGCAGAATTCTGCAAGCCAGATTGGTACATTGGCGGGTTACATAGTCGTTGTTATTGCATTTTCAATGTTTGCAAGCGCACAGATGTATAAGGTGTTCTTTGCGGTTGCGGCTGTGCTTGCAGCGATAAGTGCTGCGCTTTCAATGGGCATAACCGGCAAAAGTGAAACGGATTCCAACAAGCGCAGATTCTATTTCCACAAAAAATATACCAAGTATTATATGCTGGAAATGTTTTACGGTGCGCGCAAGCAGGTTTTCTTTACCTTCGGTCCGTATGTGTTGATTCTGGGTTACGGTGCAAATGCCGCAACAATCAGCCTGCTTTTTGCAATTTCTGCAATAACCTGCTTTTTTGCTTCGCCGCTGGTAGGTAAGCTGATAGACAGAATCGGCTATAAAACCGTAATGGTTGCTGATACGATAATTCTTGTCGTTGTCTGTTTCTTCTACGGCTTTGCTCACCACATCTTCCCAAAGGATATTGCATTTATAGTGTGCTGTGTCAACTATATTCTCGATTCGGTTATTTCGCTCGCTTCAATGGCTTCAAATATCTATGTTCAGGATTTGTCGGATAATCAGAATGAGGTTAAGGCAACAATTTCAACAGGCGTTTCAATCAACCATGTAATTACGGTTTTCATCGCCCTTTTCGGCGGCTGGATCTGGCAGACACTTGGAATTGAGCTGTTGTTTATTCTCTCTGCAATCCTCGGCCTGTGCAACAGCGCCTACGCCGCAACTATTAAGATGAAACCTAAAAACGAATAAAGGTGAAAATATGCCGCCAATTAATATCCTTGTCAAACCTGCGTCGTCGGCGTGTAACATGCACTGCAAATACTGCTTTTATGAAGATGAGGCGGTAAACCGCACAAAAGGCTTTGCGGGTATGATGAGTAATGAAACTGCTGAGAATATGATTGAATCTGCCGCACGTTTTGCGAGCGGCACTTGTTCGTTTATGTTTCAGGGCGGCGAACCTACTCTTGCAGGACTTGATTTTTATCGCAGTTTCCTCGAAACGGAAAAGAAATATCTGCGTGATGATCTCACCTTTTTACATTCAATTCAGACAAACGGCTATGCTCTCGATGATGAATGGATAAATTTTTTCAAGGAAAACGATTTTTTTGTCGGGATTTCACTCGACGGTTATGCTGACCTGCACGATCTTAACAGAAACGGCAAAAATACCGGCGGATCGTTTAACAGGGTAATGCGCAGCATAGCTTTGCTCAAAAAATACGGTGTGCGTTTCAACGTGCTGAGCGTTGTGACCTCACGTGCGGCAAGGTCAGCGGAAAAGAACTATAACTTTTTCAAAAAACAGGGCCTTGATAATCTGCAGTTTATTCCTTGCCTTGACCCGATAGGCGAATCGTCGGGCTTCAGCCCGTCGGCGGAGGAATATGCTTCCTTCCTGACAAAAACCTTCAGACTATGGTATGCTGATTTTATCGGCGGCAGAGCAGTGAGCATACGTACCTTTGACAATTGGTTGAGTATATTGCTCGGCGGCACTCCCGAAGCCTGTGATATGTGCGGATGTTGCGGTATCCAGTTTGTTGTTGAGGGTGACGGAAGTGTTTATCCTTGCGATTTTTATGCGTTGGATGAATATAAAATCGGTACGGTGGGGGAGAGTAGCTTTGAGGAAATGCTCGCTTCACCTGTTGCTCAGAGGTTTGTTGAGGTAAGCCTGAACGTGCCTGAGGAATGTCGGCAATGCCGCTGGTATCCTCTGTGCCGCAACGGTTGCCGCCGTGAGCGTGAGGTTTTAACTGACGGTGCTTACGGAAAAACACGCCGCTGTGCTGCATATAAGCTGTTTTTTGAGGCGAACGAGCCGCTTCTTGCTCAAGTTTTACGTATAATTAAAACTAATCGCGTAAAGTGATCTATCTTTACAGACTTTCTAAAAACACAAAATGAATAAAAAACACAAAAATCCCTTGAAATCAAGGAAAAACAGATGAAATAATCAAAACAAGTCAACTGTGTAAAGATGCGAAACTTTACAAAACGAAAGGAGGTAGCTGATGAAACCCGAAAAAGAAAGCAAGGCTCGCACCTTGCTCAAGCTCTTTTTATCAATGCTATATATCAGCGCCTTTACTTTCGGTGGCGGATTTGTAATTGTAACCTTTATGAAGCGTAAATTCGTCGATGAGCTTCATTGGATAGATGAGAAAGAAATGCTCGATATGACGGCTCTTGCCCAATCGTCACCGGGTGCAATCGCTGTAAATGCCGCTATCCTTGTTGGCTGGAATGTGGCAGGCTTTTGGGGTATGCTTGTTGCCGTTCTGGGCACTGTTTTGCCGCCTGTTATAATAATCAGCGTTGTGTCCTTTTTCTATGCCGCCTTTGCAAGCAACAAATATGTTGCCCTCGTGCTCAAGGGTATGCAGTCGGGCGTTGCGGCTGTGATTCTTGATGTTGTCTGTTCGCTCGGCATTAAGGTTATCCGTACCAAACAGTGGATCAACTATGCAGTAATGCTTGCTGCTTTTGTCGCAACGTTTTTCTTTGACGTTAATGTGATTTATGTCATTGTTGCGGCTGCCTTGATCGGCGTGATAAAAGTGCTGATTATCCGCAAAAAAGGAGGGCCGAATAAATGATTTATTTTGAGCTTTTCCTCAGCTTTTTGCAAATCGGTCTTTTCAGCATCGGCGGCGGATATGCTGCAATGCCGCTGATTGAAAGCCAGGTTGTGGATAAATATGGCTGGATGAATCTGAGTGAATTCACCGACCTTGTCACAATTGCAGAAATGACTCCGGGACCGATTGCTGTAAATGCGGCAACCTTTGTGGGTACGCGTGTTGCGGGTCTGACGGGTGCAATTGTGGCCACCGTGAGCTGTATTCTGCCGTCAATCGTGATTGTTTCGCTGTTGGCACTCGCCTATAAAAAATTCAAAGGTGCATCCTTGCTTGAAAGTGTGCTTTCAACGCTTCGTCCTGCTGTTGTTGCACTGATTGCAGGCGCCGGTCTTTCAATTCTTATGCTTGTGCTTTTCGGCGGCGAGAGGATTGATTTTTCTTCGTTCAATATTGTGGGCTTGGTGCTTTTTGTACTGGCTTTTGTTATGATAAGAAAGTTTAAGCTCAATCCCATTCTTGCAATGTGCCTTTGCGGCGCAGCAAATTTAATTATCGGTTTAGTGCAAAAATAAAAGGCAGCAGAAAACTTCTGCTGCCTTTTTGTGTGCAATTATTTTATTTGAGCGAATCAACAAGTGCAAGATATTCGGTTACGAGGTATGAGCCTGTGTGCTTGCCTACGGAGAGAAGCTCGTCTGCAATACCGTCACCGATAATGTGGCCCATAAATGCGAAGTTGTTATCTGTCAGCACATAGCCGATAGCGTCGTTTGTAAGGCTGACGGGGTAGGTTGTAACTCCCTCAACGGCATCTGTAAGGCTGTCATAGGGCCATTCCTTGTCCTCCCATGTTGTGCCGCCTGTGATTTCATCGTCCCAGAAGACCTCGGGATAAAGCTCAGCAGGGAAGAGTGCAAGACCGATTTCGTTGCCGAATTCAAGGTAGCCCATCTCGGTTGCCATACAATATTTTTTGAAGATGAAGCCGTCATAGAAAATCCTGTTGTTTACAAGGCCGATTTCGCAGGCGAGTGTAAGTATGCTGTTTTCGGGCGTGATGAAAAGCTCTCTGTGCTTGACATTGATAACCGGCTCAAGATCTGTTGCATAGTCTGCTTCGACTATCAGCTTGCCGAATGCCTGACCGAGTGCTCTTGCTGAAGCACCTTTTTCTTCATGCTCTGTCATACCTGTGGTGTCAACCTCAATTTCTCTTGAAACCTGACCGACAGCGCCGGGCAGCATAATGAAGTTGCCGTTGTTGGTGTTTTTTATGTATTCATCAAGGTAGTAGATGTAGTCCGAGCCGACAAGACCGTTACTTGCGCTGAAAGATGTTGCGTGGCAGGTGATATCGGAGATATATGTGGGTGCGCTGCCGGAATCGGGCGTGAAGCAGAAGCTTGCGGTAGCGGGGATGTCCTCTTTCTTAATGAGGTCACGCTTATCCTTTATATAGTCGCTGCAGTCAACCGCCGCGAATGCAAATTTACCGTTTTCCATTTTGCCCAGAGCCTCTTTGACAGCTTCGACGGAAACGGAGATAAAGTGCTGCTTAAAAAACTCTGCAGTTTCAAGTCCGGGCAGAGCACTTTCTATTCCGAGCAGATTCTGCCAGAATGCACCGGCGAGCTTTTTGAAAAATTCTGTGCTTACACCCTGAGTGTCAAGTGCGGAGTGAGCGTGTGTTGCGCTGATGTTGATGCTGGCAACCTTTATGTTCTGTGCCTTGCAGTATTCAAGTACTTGCTTGCGGATTGAGCGTACGTCAGTTGAGGTTACGCCGAGCGCATCAATTGCACCGAGCACAACTGCACCCTTGCCGCTGTTGTCGTCAATTACGGCAACGCGTATGCACTGGTCATCGTAAACACCTTCAGCATACTTGTTGAGTAGGTCACGGCCGAGGTTGTACTTGCCACTGTCAATATCTTTGGGGACAATGCTCTTTTTTGCATAGCCGAGCCTCCAGACATTGCCGTCAGCGGCTTCGGTCTGATATGTATCTCTGCCGGGCAGAAAACCGATTTCTTCCGAATTGTAATTGTCAATGTTTTCCCAGCTCTTGGGGTCCGCATAAATTGTACAGATTGATTTTACAAGCCCTTCAACAATTCCGTTAAGAGCGTTATAAAGTCCCTTGAGAGCCTTGTCGCCGAATGAATCTTCCTCAAGCTGAACCTCCGATTGGGGCTGAGCGGCAAATGAGCCGATCGCCGAGCCGGAAATCAGCATTGCTGCACAAAGCAGAAGAGAAACAATACCTATAAAAGTTTTTTTCATATTTTGTTTACCTCCGTTAATGAGATATTGTAATTTTACAATAATTATTATTTTTAGTCAATATACTTTCATTGACAATAAAAGACGGGTGGTGTTATAATTTGCTTGCTATCAATCATGATTTAAGATTGCGAGGGTGAAAAATGCAAGATAAGCTTTACATTCTGACCTATGAACACGGCGGCTATGTCCTTTGGGGAGAGTGGCTCAAGCCGAGACTTAAAAACATTTTTGAGTGGCTGGAGAAATACCCCAAACTGAGAATAGGCCTTGATTATGAATCCTTTACATTCGACGAATATTCTAAAGAGGATCCCGAGATTGTTCATACGGTTGCTGAGTTGCTGAAAAAGTATCCCGACAGGGTCGGCTTAGGCTCTACAACCTACGGTCAGCCGCTTGCGCTTACAATTTCGGAGGAATCCAATGCACGTCAGCTTTCTTATGCTGTAAGAACAAATATGAAATTTTTCGGCATCACACCGAATGTTTACAGCATTTCCGAGTTTGCTCTGCACAACCAGACTCCGCAGCTTATCAGCCTCAGCGGATACAAGGCAGCCTTGCTCCGCTCTCACGTTATGGGCTACGGCTATCCGAAGAATTTTGACTGTGCGTGGGGGCTTTGGCGCGGCAAAGACGGCACTTGCGTTCCCGCTGTACCTACCTATCCGAAACAGGGCAGGGGATACAACTGCACAACGCTTGACAACTGGATTCTTTCCCGGTGGTCAGAGGGTGAGGCAGGCTATGAGCTTGAGGATTTTGAGGAGATATTCAAAAAGTATAAGCCGCTTCTTGCTTCACGCTATGACGATGTATGTCAGCCGATTGAAAAGCTCACCGAATACATAGAATCAAAGGATAATTACGAATATGCTCTGCTGGAGGATATTCCTGCAATCTACGGCGAAGCCACTGAGGAGATGCCCACCACCGACAACGATTTCCACGTGCAGATGCCGTGGGGCTATTGCGGCAACGAGATTTTCAACGGCGTTCGCGAAAGTGAGGTTGCTGCCGTTCAGGGTGAAAAGCTCAATGCGCTGAGCATTATGCTCGGCGGTGAATCTCTTGAGAAGATAAGCGAAGAGGGTTGGCAGTACGCCCTTGCCGCTCAGCATCACGACGTAACGATTTGCGGTCTGCTTGATCTTTCACGCCGCTTTATACCTACTTCTCTCGCTTGCAGCAGCAAAGTTAAAAAGCAGTCACTCGGAGTGATTGCGTCACGCTTTGCCGATAAGGATTCAAGATCGCTCGTTGTCACGAACCTTCACTCATTCCCGATTGATGAGTGGATTGATGTTGCCTGTGAAAATGAGTGCTGTATTGACGGCACCGAAAGTGAGTACAACTGCGGCAGACTTTCTGTTCATATAAAGCTCGGTGCATTTGAAACAAAGCGCTATATACTTTGCGACGGTGCAAAGGCTGACAAAACAGAGTTTTCCTGGTGTGCAGAAAACGGCGAACTCATTACTCCGGTTTATACCGCACGCCTTAACGAAAAAGGAATAGCATATATTTCCGATAAAAAAGGCAGAAGAATTTTTGACAACGGTGATGGCGCACTCTTTACGGCGTGGGTTGACGGTGCTGACTGTGTATCCTGCGGTGAATGGAGCGTTACTGTGGGCTCTCACAGTGCTGTTGCTGTGCAGACAGGTAAAATCGGCAGCATACCTTACCGATTTGAAATGCGCTTCAACGGTGCGAGTGAGCGTATTGACTGCAGAACCAAGTTTGAAATGAGCGGTCAGCTAGTAGGACGTACCGATGTTACACAGGGCAGACCTGTTCCGCTCACCAGAAACGGACACCACCATGAGGATAAGCTCTGTTTTGTCATGAACGCTTGCCTTGACAGCGACAGACGCATGGTTCGTGACCTGCCGTATTCAATATCTGATTGGAACGGTGCCGTTCTCAAAACTGAGGAATATTGGTATCCCAATGATCTTATTCTGATTGATACCGAGGTTTCGGCCGAAGAATCGTTCAATTCAACTACATACATGCACGGCATTTATTGGCTTTGCCTGCGTGATAAGCAAAACGGTCTTGCCGTTTTTAACCGCGGCTGCATGGGTGCGGCAATTCAGGGCAACCGTATGCTTATACCGCTGCTTTATTCCAATGAGTATATGTGCGGCACACGTATTCTTGACGGTGTGTTTGACGATGAGTTTGCACTTTATCCCTTCGGTGCCGAGCTTGATGATTCAGCGCTTCACACGAAGGCACTCTCCTATGCATATCAGCCCGAGACGGCTTTTGCCGAAAAGGGTGACGGTGACCTTGATTTGCTCACTGCCGCAAAGTTTGAGAGTGAGAGCGGCGCAGTTGTACTGACTTCGCTTTATCCCGAAAACGGTTGTATTTATGCCCGATTCTGTAATTATTCCGATGAATCAGCTTCGGCTGTGTTTACTCCTGCATTCGGAAAAGCAGATGCGCAAACGGATTTGCTCGGCAATGTTATGGCTGAAATAACAGACGGCAAGCTGAATTTTACTTCGTGGGAAATCAAGACAGTAAGAATAGCGTTATAAAAATCAAAGCACAGCGATTTTTGTCGCTGTGCTTTTTATCATTTTGCGCCTATTTCAAGCTCATCTGCCATTGCTTTCATTGCTTCAATACAGATTGCGGCAACATCTCTGACCTCCATGCCGAGCATTTCACAGCCGCCCTTTATAAGCTCTCTGTTACATTTGGCGGCAAATTTTTTGTCCTTGAATTTTTTCATAAAGCTGGAAATTTCCATATCGGTTATTCCTGCGGGGCGCATTCTTGCCGCAGCTTGAATAATGCCAGTCAGCTCATCAACCGTATAGAGCGATTTTTCGAGGTTGGTTTCGGGGCGGACTTCGTTCCTCAGTCCGTAGCCGTGCGAAAGAATTGCGCGTATTTCTTCATCTGTTACGCCTGCGGCCTTGAGCGGCTCGGCGGTGTGATCAAGGTGCTCATCAGGGTGCTGCTCATAGTCGTAATCGTGCAGATAGCCGATTGCCTGCCAGTGGGCTTCATCCTCTCCGAAGTGTCGGGCGAGACCGCCCATAGCGGCCATAACATTTTTTGCGTGAAGAATCAGGTGATGCTCGGTTGTAGTTGTGCTGAGCAGCTCTTTGGCTTTTTCAAGTGTAAGCATTTTTCTTCTCCTTATTTTGTAATATTGATACTATATCACAAATTATATTCGTTTTCTACATATTGTCTGTTTATTTATGCTAATTATTATTTTTTTGCGTTGTAAGGTTGAAAATGCAAAGCGGAAGTGATATAATGTAACGGAATATTGTTTTGAGAAAGGATGTTATTAGTGGACGCAATACTCGGTGTTTTTTCCGACATTTTCAGCAATCTCCTCGGCATCAATATTGCTACAGATTGGAAAATGTTCGTCATGTGGATTATCGGCGGTGTGCTGATTTTCCTCGCAATCAAAAAAGAAATGGAGCCTACGCTCCTCCTGCCCATGGGTTTTGGTGCAATTCTTGTCAACCTTCCCAATTCGGGCGCAAAGGCTGTTATTGACCATCTGTTCGATATCGGTATCAGTAATGAGGCGCATGAGCTTATGCCGCTTATTCTTTTCATTGGTATCGGCGCTATGATCGATTTTGAGCCGCTGCTTACTAATCCGAAGCTGATGTTCTTCGGTGCTGCTGCTCAGTTCGGTATTTTCTTCACTCTTACTGCAGCTTCTCTTGCAGGCTTCAATATTTTTGATGCCGCTTCGGTTGCTATCATCGGTGCTGCAGACGGTCCTACTTCAATCTTCGTTGCTCAGATGCTCGGTTCAAGCTATACTGCGGCAATTATGGTTGCGGCTTATTCTTATATGGCTCTTGTTCCCCTTGTTCAGCCGCCTATCATCAAGCTCTGCACAAGCAAGAAAGAGCGTAAAATCCGCATGAAGTATGCAGGTAAGAAGGTTTCCAAGATCACAAAGATTCTGTTCCCGATCGTGGTTACTATTATCGTCGGTCTCTTTGCACCCGATGCTGTTGCTCTTATCGGCTTCCTTATGTTTGGTAACCTTATCCGTGAGTGCGGTGTTCTCAATTCACTTTCCGAAACTGCACAGAATGTTCTTGCAAACCTTATCACAATCTTCCTCGGCATCACAATTGCTTCCAGAATGGTTGCTGAAGATTTCCTTCGCATCGAAACACTTTTCATCATGGCGCTCGGCCTTGTTGCTTTCGTGTTCGACACATTCGGCGGCATTATGCTTGCAAAGGTTATGAACATCTTCTCAAAGAAGAACAAGATAAACCCGATGATCGGTGCAGCAGGTATCTCTGCTTTCCCGATGTCAGCACGTGTTGTTCATAAGATGGGTCTTGCAGAAGATCCGCAGAACTTCCTTCTTATGCACTCAATCGGTGTTAACGTTTCCGGTCAGGTTGCTTCCGTTATCGCAGGCGGTCTGATTCTCACATTCGTACAGCAGTAAAGGAGGAACTGAAAAATGGAAAATAAAGAACTTTATACAGAAGCAGAACTCCTTTCAGGTGTAGAAACAATCGGCGCTCTTGAAACTGAAGAATCAACTGCTCAGGTTGAACGCGGCGATATCAGATTTGCTCCCGAAAACCTTGAGTGGTCACTTCCGATTATGGGCAAGGGTATGCTCGGCATATTTGTTGTTACTTCAATCATTGTCGGCGTAACCGTTATTCTCAACAAGTGTACCGCTCCCCGCAACAAAGAGAAAAAAGAAAAGCAAAGTAAATAATAAAAAGGCAGGGTTTTCCCTGCCTTTTTTATTACGGCCTATCAGAACATAAAGCCCATAATGTTCATAATGATTGTTCCCGTAAGGTCCATTATCCATTCGGGTACTCTTGTTTCGTCAATGTTCATATCCGCTGAATCGAGTAAAATGAATATCGGATCGTCGGCGGTAATAAAGCCTAATTGTTTGAGGCTGTCAGCAATCATCAGCCCGAAAATATGCAGTGCAAGCTCACCTGCAAAGCGGGTTTCGTTAAGCAGCTCAACCTGTTCACTGCCCTCCGGAACAAATTCCGGCATTCGTCTTACAAGGTTGCGTACTGCAGGCACGAATATTGCAGGGTTGCTCAGCTCGGGGTAGGAGCGAAGATTAACGCTGACGAATACAGTGCTTATTCCGCTTTCGGTAAAAGCTGCTTCGAACCAGCTTGATTGGGCGATTTCAAGTGCCAGCGCCTGAGCATCTTCTCTGCTGAAAAATCTGAACTGATAGTCGTAGAGTGAGCCTTTGTTTTCGGGTGCCTGAGTGTCAGCCGCCATAGCAGATACCGATAACGAAAGCAGCAGAATTATTACGGCGAAAAGAGAAATAAGTTTTTTCATAATTAAAATTCCCTTCTGTAATTATGGATACATTATATATATCCTGTTTATATCTGTCAAGGTTTGCATTGTGAACATTTTGTGATATAATCAGAAGCGAGGTGTTTTTATGCCAAAACTCAAGTATAACAGCCTTTCGGAACAGGTTGCCGGAAAAATTGCTTCAGACAGAAAAAACGGTACAGTGCCGCAGTTTGCTTTTAATGAAGCTGCGGTAATCCGCCGCAATCCTGCACACGATAAGGCCAACGTAATTCGAACGGCCTTTGTGCGTGATATCGATAAGATAATGCACTGTCCGTATTACAACCGATATACGGATAAAACGCAGGTTTTTTCTTTCTATAAAAATGACGATATAACCCGAAGAGCGCTGCACGTTCAGCTCGTTTCACGAATTGCAAGAACAATCGGTAAGGTGCTGGGTCTCAACCTCGATCTTATAGAGGCTATTGCTCTCGGCCACGATATCGGCCATACGCCGTTCGGCCATGCCGGCGAAGAATATCTTGATGAGCTGCTCAGCAAATCAACGGGCAGGCATTTCAGCCACAATATTCATTCCGTGCGTGTGCTGGATTCTGTTTTTAACTACAATATCAGCCTGCAGACTCTCGGCGGAATTGCCGCACACGACGGTGAAATGGAGCTTTGCGAGTACAGACCGCGCAGCCTTGAGAGCTTTTCACAGTTTGACGAGCAGATTGAAGAATGTTATAAAGACAGGAAGAATGTGCGACTGCTTGTGCCCAATACTCTTGAGGGCTGTGTTATGCGCATTTCCGATATAATAGCATATCTCGGCAAGGACAGGCAGGATGCTACGCGTGCCGAGGTCGCCGACGAAAGCATATTCTTTGAAGGTAAGCTCGGCAGCACAAATGCACAGATAATCAATAACCTGTGCGTTAATATAATAGAAAACAGCTACGGCAAACCGTATATCAAAATGGATGAAGATATCTTTGCTGAGCTGAAAAAAGCCAAGACTGAGAATTATACATATATCTATAAGGATGAATCCGTCAGAGAAAAGCTTGAAAACACGGTCAGACCGATGATGAATATGATTTTTGAGCGGCTTGTCGATGATGTGCTCAGCGGCAATAAGGCTTCGCCTGTGTTTGTCCACCACATAGAGTTCCTTGAAAAATCGCATTATAAAAGAGAATCGGAATATATCTCCACCGCTCCCGAGCAGATTGTTGCAGATTACATCGCAAGTATGACGGACGATTATTTTGTTGATTTGTTTGCTTACCTTTTCCC